>JAPUDO010000012.1 GCA_027493055.1 Niabella sp.
ACAATCAAGCAGTTAGCCTTCGACAAGCTCAGGCTGACAATACTTTTTAGTCAACACCATATAGTTCATGGCCAAACCCGGTGAATTGAACATCGAGCATTCCTCCCCCCGTCCGTACCGGCACGGGCGGACGTCCGGACAGGCGGGGATTGTTGAGCATTGAATATTGAGTGTTCGGGTATTCTATACAAATGCGTCAAATATTCAATAATCAATTTTCAATACATCAATATTCAATCGTAGTAAAGAGCGTTCTGCTTTTAGCCTTCGGCCTTTATCCTCCGTCTTCAGACCTCGGACGTCCTGACTTTCCGACTGATCAGCTATTCAGCAGTTTGAGCGTATTTTCAATCCGCTTTATGGTTTCCTCCCTGCCAATGAGCCGTGCAATATCAAAAACACCCGGTCCAAATTTTCCACCTACCAGCATGATGCGCAACGGCAGCATTACCTCACCAGGTTTTAATTGGTTGACTGCAGCTATTTCTTTAAATTGATGCTCCAGTTCCTGAGCTTCCCAAACAGGTGCTAATTCATAATTACGGATCAGCTCTGTAAAAAATAATGTTTTGGCCTCATTCCATTTAGGCTGTACCGCATCCAGATCCACAGTTACCGGTGCTGCAAAGAAGTATGCTGTTTGCTCATAGAAATCTGTAAGCAGGGTACAACGGTCTTTTGTCAGCTCAATAGCTTTTTGCAGCATAGTTTCGTCTGAAATAATTATTTCTCTATTCTCTAAAACAGGCTTAATTACGGGCAACAATTGTTGTACATCTGATTTTTTTATCCACTCATGGTTGAACCATTTGGCTTTTTCATAATCAAACTTAGCGCCTGCGCTGTGTACACGATCCATTGAGAACCTGGCTATCATCTCTTCCAATGAAAAGAGCTCCTGTTCTGTACCATCGTTCCAGCCCAGCACAGCCAGCAGGTTGATAAACGCTTCCGGCAAAAATCCTTTTTCTTTAAACCCTTCTGTTACCTCGCCGGTAGCCGGGTCAGTCCAGTTCATAGCAAATACAGGGAAGCCATATTTAGCGCCATCTCTTTTACTCAGTTTCCCGTTGGGACCCAGTATCAGCGGGAAATGCGCCCATTGGGGCATCTTATCTAATCCAAACAGGTATTTCCAAAGCAGCACGTGCACCGGTGCACTTGGCAGCCATTCTTCTCCGCGAAAAGCATGAGATATTTCCATTAAATGGTCGTCCACCACTACGGCCAGATGATAGGTAGGCATACCATCTGCTTTCAGCAATACCTTATCATCCACCAGCGAAGTATTAAAGCTCACTTCGCCACGGATCATATCATTAAAGCTTACGGTTTCATTCTCGGGCATTTTTATACGCACCACATAAGGCGTATTGCTGTGCATCAACCCGTGCACCGTATCACCATCCAGCGTAAGCGAATTACGCATCTGCATACGCACTTTATGATCGTATTGTGGCGATGGATTTTCTTCGGTACGGTATTGCCGGCGCATTTGCTCCAGCTCTTCGGGCGTATCAAAAGCATAGTAAGCATGTCCTTCTGCTACCAGCTGATCCGCATATTTCCTGTATATTTCCTTACGTTCGCTTTGTCTGTAAGGCCCAAAAGTCCCGCCATGCTGCACACTTTCATCCGGTTCAAGACCGCACCATTTCAGACAGCTGAAAATATATGCTTCGGCGCCGGGAACAAAGCGTGTCTGATCGGTATCTTCTATCCTGACAATAAAATCGCCACCATATTTCTTGGCAAACAGGTAATTATATAAAACAGTTCTTACACCTCCCAAATGCAGGCCACCTGTAGGTGATGGCGCAAAACGTACTCTTACTTTTTTATTGCTCATGGCGCAAATGTACAGCGCATTTAGCAAGTATCAATAGTATGATTTGGTAGCTGCTGGCCCTTAAAAGGCCCCACTTACCTGTTAAAAACTTTCATTTACCGATAAGGTCAATTCTATTCGGGCCTTAAGAAATATATTACGCTTCGTAATTACTTTATACATTCTTAAAATATCAAGATGCCAGCTTATTTTAAATATAGTGCCATACTATTGGTTTACATACTAAACATTCCTTCGCTTTCTGCCCAGAATATTATATGCAATGACCTGGACAAAATAAAATCGGACATGAAAGCTATAAGGGAAAAAGACCAGGGAATCCGGTCAAAAATCATAGCAGTTATGCAGGACGCTGAAGGCTCGTCACGTGATTCGCTGCCATTATTTGCTCAGCAGATGAAGATAATAGATAAAGAGAATCAGCAGTATATAGGAAAATTACTTGATAGTTGCGGCTGGCCCGTTAGCCTTACATCAATTGAAAATAATACTATTTTTTTAGTGATTGACCATGCTGATATTTCGTTTATGGATAAGTATTTTCCTGTTTTAAAAACACAAATGGAGAAAGGTACTGTAACTAAAACAGATTTTTTTACATTGGAAGACAGAATGCTAATGCGCAAAAACCAGAAGCAGCGTTATGGCACTCAAAGCATTAAAGCTGATGGGAAAATAATGATCTGGCCAATTGAAGACCCTGATAAACTAGACGATAGAAGAAAATCTGCAGGCTTCTTACCAATGCATGAGTACATGAAGATGCTTGAATCAACGTATGGTAATAATGCTGTTTGGGATAAGAACTTAACTGTTGATGAGGTGCAACATTTAAAAAGTAAAAGTCCAACAAAAATATCTGATCAATAAGATAAGGGGGTGCATTAATAATTACAGCTCCGTTATTATAATATCCTTCCAGCGCACTTTTATGCCGCCGCCATCATGGATCTGCAACGCAATAAATCCATCTCCGGCACCAATCTTGGAATCGGCCAGGTTTATTATTTCATGACCATTTAGAGAAGTAGTGACCTGGTCGTTCACCACCCTGATCTTCATAGTATTCCATTTGCCGGGCTTCAGCCATTTCTCGTCTTCAGCTTTGGGCTTTGCAAGCCAGCCGCGCCCGTACGATTCATAAATACCTCCCGTATGGTTATTCAATGGCGCAACTTCTACCTGCCAGCCGCTTATCTTTACCCCTTCAATAGAGGAGCGGAAAAATACACCGCTATTCCCGTTGGCCTCCTGTTTAAACTTCAGGCTCAGTTCAAAATTTTTATACTTTTTATCTGTTGAAAGATAACCATACTGCTTATCGGGCCCGCTTTCGCAAACCAGGTCTCCTTTTTCTACATACCACTTTTCTGTGCCATGTACTGTCCAGCCGTTTAAATTTTTTCCGTTAAACAGCCAGGAAGATTTTTGACTGTACATTACTATGGAGCACAAGCTAAAGAGCGCTACTGTAAAGAGACGTTTCATAAACCTTAATATTTTCGGCAAAAGATAACAAATGATTTTTAATGTTACCAAACGTAACATTAAATTTTTCATTCATAAAATCATACAAAGGATGAATGAGCCCCGAATTCCAAAAAAAATCGGGCAGGATATGGGAGTTCTCCTATTCAAAAACGATAATAAATAGTTTTTTTTAAATATATTTATGCCACAGGCTCAATAAAAAGGGTTTTTGTATCTTTAACTATACTATTAAAAAAACTAAACGACAAGTAGTACCATTACAATTAACCGCTTTTAGGCTTCTTTTTAAAATATGTGTATAACCCGGCTATAAAAGTTTTGAATATTCAGCTTTTAGATAAAGGAGAACTAATCTTTGAGATATGCGAACGGTAAAAACAACAGGTCTTATATTATTGGCGATTGCAGTGATATTATTACTGGCAGCGCTATTTATGAAGGGGGAAATACACATAGAGCAATCTGTAGAAATTAATGCCCCGGTATCAAAAGTATGGGATTATACCAGCTCAATCCGCGACATGAATGCCTGGAGCCCCTGGTTTACGAAAGATGAAAATATGCAAACAAAAATCAGTGGAATAGATGGCAGGCCAGGTGCACAATTTTGCTGGGAAAGCAAAACCACCATCATCAGTAAAGGGTGCTTATCTATTGCAGATATCAAACCACAACAACAGGTAGATATCAAGCTCAGCCTTTATATCCCTTACCAGACTTCAGCTAAAGGTTATATAAAACTGGAGCCTAAAGGCACTTCTACTAAGGTCACCCTAATGTTTTATGGCAAAAGGCCCTATCCGCTCAGGGTCATGAAAATATTTGGCGTTGTTGAAAAAGCCGTAAATAACAATTTTACCACAGGGCTTCAAAATTTAAAAATACTCTGCGAGGGATAGATGACAACGTCTGGATTGTACAGGCAAGCAGGGCATTCTGAAAAAAAGGCTTACAACCAACCTGTACTTCCCTGCTTCCAGAATTTCTTTAAGCTACTTCTTTTTTTGCATTGAGGTCTGCACTTTTTTTACAAAAGCTTCGGTAACATTAGCCAGTGACGCAACTTTAGCAATAGTAAAGTTGGTATTGGAAAGCAGGTTTTTCACAAACTCATAGCTTTTTTGTTGTGCGCCCTTTTCAATACCTCTCTCAATACCTTTTTCAAAAGCTTCTTCCCTCTCTATTTTCTTTATGGTTTCTATAATTCCCATAGTCTCTTTTTTACCTGTTAATTTATCTACCTCTTTATCAAAATTACGATTTATCTCCTTGTTTTCGATATACACAAAATTTTTAAGGAAAAATAAGAACCGGGCTATGTGCTCATGATTATATTTTTTACTTTGTATAAGCGCCCGCGCTACGGTTAGCCGGTGCTGAGCCAGCTCATCCTCCGGTATTTTGCCCGTCAGCAGTGCTTTTTGGGCAGCCAGCACTATCAGGGCAAAAGGATTGTTCATAGCCAGCAATTCCTGTTCCGTATGGCTTAGAATGTGGTAAACATTATATTCATAGGTGATTTGCGTACCCATAAATGATTTGTGAAACCGGGCAGGACATTTTTGCTTCTTGTCACCGGTAAAGACGGCCAGCGCCGTAATATCTACCCGGTACCGGTCGTAGATGCGATACCAGTATTGAAGCATACGATGTGTGAAATTTTTATCAGTGGTTTTCTGAATTTCGATATGCACTAAAATCCACTCTTCCTCCCCGGTGTTTAAATATGCTTTTGCCAGCAGATCAACAAACCTGCTGCCACCCTGCCTTTCCGGCTCAGGAAACAGCTCAGCTAATTCTTTGTCCAAGAACTCAAAACCCCGCCGCATGTCAAAAACGGCATCAGCATCCGGATAATAAAACCGGAGCAGATCCGGGAAAAATTCCTCAAAAGCGCTCTTTAGCAGTATATCGTCTTTTCTTCGAAACATGGTTAGCAATTTTTTGTAAAAAACGGTGTTTGATGTTAGTACCAGCCTTTCCCTCTAAGAAAAGTTGCTACTTTTTCCATAGCCTCTTTAAATATTTGCCGGCTTTATTAATAGCGCCAAACTGCTCGCTAATAGTCTCTATAAGCTTACCGTCAGCCTGTTGAATATCTGCCATATTGATGCCGGTTTCCAGCTGTTCAGGATACAGGATAATATAGCTATACCTGGAAAAATAATTTGATAAATAATAAGGAAGCTTATTGAACTGCGGCAAATAGGAGTTATACCCTTTACGCGATGAAATAATAATGAAAAGGTCATTCAAATCCAATTCCCTGGTAAAGATCAGGAAGTCGTCCCAGTTCGTAAACTCTGTGAATAATGCCTGTAGCGCGCCGTTATTTTTTTGTGTAATATTTTTAATTTCAGTAAGCGTTTTTTCTGTACCACAGAAATTTACTTTCATGCCCGCTTCTTTGGCAAGATTTGAAACTTTCTGAACCCAATGGGTAAATCCGGGTTCCGTTTCTGCCTCGGGCGGAACCGCCACCATCATCCGTTTAAGTGTATTGAAAGGTTGCGATGGCTTATACACATAAATGGTTTTATATATCCTCCTGATAATATTCTCTGTGATCTCACCAAAAAAAACTTTTTGATCAGCGCCTTTGTGCAGGCCAATCACTATATCTGTTATCTGTTGCTCTTTTATGGTATAAATAATACCATTGCTTATACTGGAGTCATATCTTATTAAAGGGTTGATTTTGTTTTCAGATGCAGCGGCGTGAGATAAAGCTTTATCTAATATCTTCTTTCCCTTTCCTGCTGTATTCTGCGCCTCAGCCGCATCATCCACAATATGCAACCCGTATAAGGATATATTGCTTTTTTTAGGTTTCAGCATCACACCAAAATCAACAAGGTCTGTAGTGATCTCCGGATAGGGCAGCGATATCAGTATCTTTTCTTCATTAGCCATATCTTCAACCGCTGTATCCTTTTCCTCTTCCAGCAAGGCCAGTTCTTTAGCTGAACGCTCCGTCACAAAAGAGCCTACGCCGCAGCTTACTAATATTAACAGGATGGTTCCGTTCAGCACATCCTCGTCCAGGAAGCGGATAGGCTCACCCGTAGAGGTTTCGCCAATAATAAGGTTATATCCTACCAATATAATAGCCAGTGTGGCAGCAGCATGAGAGGCGCTGAGGCCAAAAAGCATCTTCCCTTCTGTAGCAGTTAATTTGAATATTTTTTGCGTAAGCCATGCGGCAACATACTTCGTAACCAGCGCTACTACAATGATAACGCCCGCAACCTTTACAGCGCCCCAGCCTTTAACCAGCACTTTTACATCTACCAGCATGCCTACACTGATTAAGAAGAAAGGTATAAACAGTGCATTGCCCACAAAATTGATACGATTCATTAAAACGGAACTGTGCGGCACAAAGCGATTGAGCACCAGGCCTGCGAAAAAAGCGCCTATAATAGCTTCTATACCTGCTGCTTCCGCAAGAAAAGAAGCCAGGAATACCATACCCAGCACAAAAATATACTGCGAAACACTGTCATCAAACCGTTTAAAGAACCATCTTACAATAACAGGGAACAGAAAAAGCACAATACATACAAAAACAACAGAAGACAGGCCCAGCTGTATCCAGAATTGGGAAGAGACCTGCTCTTTAGCCATCCCCGATATGGCCGCAAGCAAAAGCAGCGCTACCGTATCTGTGATCATGGTTCCCCCAACCGCCATTCCTACCACCCTGTTGCGTATAACACCATATTTGCTGGCAATGGGATAGGCCACCAGCGTATGCGTGGAAAACATACTCGCCAGCAACATAGACGACAAAAAACTATACCCCAATATATAGCGGGATGCCAATGTTCCGAATACGAAGGGTAATAAAAAAGTGATAATACCAAATACCAGTATTTTCTTTTTATTCTTCCTGAATTCGGCCAGGTCAATTTCCAGACCGGCTAAAAACATAATGTACAGCAGTCCCACTGTACCAAACAAAACAATGCTGGTATCACGCTTTAACAGGTTCAGCCCGTACGGCCCCACTATAACACCTGCAATAATAAGCCCGATAATATGTGGCACTTTTATCTTGCTGAACAGGATGGGTGCAAACAATATAATAAAAAGCACCAGTGCAAAAATGATAACCGGGTTGGTCAACGGTAAAGTAAAATCCAAAGATGATAGTAATGCTACCATATAATATTTTTAAACCAGCTTATAACCGATCAGCAGTGATTGAATAAGTAGTTTTACAGTCGGTAAGCACAATTTCCCTTATGCCGTCTAATTTTTTCTCGTTAAGTATCCTCAAAGTCACTTCAATCTTTGCAGCACCTGGTGTATTATTATCTGTCAGCTGCAGGCCTCTCTGCGTATAATTACCGTTGTATATTCTTGTAAGATTTTTGCCCACGTAAGCTTTCATCACAATATCATTGCCGGAACTAGTAAACTCCCATTGCTCCGTTTTAACATCACCAATGGCCGAACCGCTGCAGGAGGTTTCCACACACTGCATTTTAACCTGCCATTTACCTACAATGGACGGGCCATGGATAACTACAGAGTCCATTTCCCTCTTGGTGCTATCCAGCTTATATTCACGCTCCTGCAGCAATTTTTCTTTTTGTGTAAGCTGCTGCTCTAACAATAATAAGGTTTGCTGCTTTTCATTCAGCACTGTTTCTCTTTCTTTTATCGCCTTTTCACGCTCGCTCAATCCGCAGGAGCAAAACAATAAGGCAATAATGAATATGGGCTGTCGCAATTTCATAGTTACTGCAATAAGGTTCAATAAACAATAGGAATCAGGGTAAAAATAAGGAACTCTTTCAACAATATGATAACTTTGCTGTTCTACAGTTCCATAAAACAGGCTGTAAAAAGGGAGCAGCATATTTTTAAGCGCAAACCTCAAAAATGGCCCCACCTTTAAAAAAGCAATAATGAATAATACATTTTCTGCAGACAGTATTAAAATAAGCGATCCGGCAAAGGCCCGTATAGAACAAATACTGGCCGAAAACCAAAGCCAGGGGAAAAACAGCTTTTTGCGTGTAAGCGTTGTGAGCGGAGGCTGCTCCGGCCTGAGCTACAAGCTTGATTTTGACAGCGAGGAAAACCCTAAAGACCAGGTATTTGAAGATAATGGCATTAAAATAGTTACAGATATGAAAAGCCTGCTTTATCTTTTAGGAACTACCCTTGATTTTTCTGAAGGTTTGAGCGGAAAAGGATTTTTCTTTAATAATCCCAATGCCTCGCGCACCTGTGCCTGTGGCGAAAGCTTTGCTGTTTAGCAGGATGCCCTAAACTTAAACTACATACATTTATTTAATTCAATGACAAACGAACAAATTACCTATCTTGTTTTCGGGATAGTGCTGGTGCTGGCAATTATTGTAGACTTGGGGCTGTTTACCAAAAAGAACCAAACCATATCACTTAAAAACGCCTTATACACCAGCATTTTCTGGATAGTCCTGGGGCTGGGGTTTGCCGTATTTGTATGGTTCGAGGATGGAAAAACCTACGCTATTGAGTATATTAGCGCCTACCTGATGGAAAAAAGCCTCAGCATCGATAATATATTCGTCTTTATCCTGATCTTTTCTGCCTTTAATGTTAAGGAGCAGTTCTTTGGAAGGGTACTTTTTGCAGGCGTTTTAATGGCGATCATTTTTCGTATCATATTTATTACAGTAGGAGTAGCCCTGGTAGAACGCTTTGAGTGGATACTGTATATTTTTGGCGCGTTTCTCTTATACACCGGTGTTAAAATGTTTGTTGCTGATGAAGATGGGGAAAAGGACCCGCACGACTATACCGCTTATAAATGGATAAAAAAGGTAATCCCAATGGTGCCGCATGACGGTAATGGTAAATACGTAGTACGCGAAAACGGGAAACGTAAATACACCATTTTGTTTGTAGTAGTGCTCATGCTGGCGTTTATTGATATTGTTTTTGCAGTGGATTCTATTCCCGCAGTAATGGGTATTTCAAGAGAACCCATGGTTATTTATACCTCTAATATCTTTGCCGTTCTGGGGCTACGTTCTTTATTTTTCCTTTTGAGGGGCGCTGCCGATAAGTTCGACTACCTGCAGCAGGGCATTGCCGTTGTTCTGGTATTTATTGGGTTAAAAATGTTGGGCGCGCATTGGTTAAATCAATGGATCAGCAAGGATCAGCAGGTGGTATTATCCCTGGCCGTGATTGTATTGTGCATTTCAGTAAGTATCTGGTATTCTATTCATAAAAAGAAAAAAGGAGTGCCGGAAGAGGTGGAAGACGGGACGATTGATTTGTAGCCAGTACCTGTTTATCACAAAATTTACTGTTTTTCTAATACAGGAATGTTTACACTCAAAGAAATAGCGTCTATTTTACATTCGGGAAAGCAAAAGCTCCCCAATGTGGCTATAACTACATTGCTTACGGATAGCCGTAAAGTTACCCATACCGAAAGCTCCCTGTTCTTTGCACTACCCGGCCCCAGGCGAGACGGGCATCAGTTCATTCCCGAATTGTATAATGCCGGCGTAAGATATTTTGTAGTATCAGAAAATACGGCTACGGCTAAATATCCCGGCGCGTTTTTTTTAAAAGTAGAGAGCGTGCCAGATGCTTTACAGAAAATTGTGATAGCGCACCGCAATACATTCGGCTTAACTGTGATTGGCATTACCGGCAGCAACGGCAAAACCATTGTAAAAGAATGGCTTTACCAGCTGTTACACCCCCAATATAATATTGTAAGGAGCCCCAAAAGCTATAACTCACAAATAGGGGTGCCCCTCAGTGTATGGGAAACAGCACCTGCCAATAACCTGGCTATTTTTGAGGCAGGCATCAGCCAGCCGGGAGAAATGGAGAAGCTGGAACCTGTTATACAACCCGGCATTGGCATACTTACCAATATCGGGACAGCGCATAGCGAAGGCTTTAAAAGCAACCAGGAAAAGCTCAGGGAAAAGCTAAAACTGTTTATTTATTCATCGGTTATCATTTTCAATGGTGATAATGAAATGGTAAAGAGCGGAGTTGCTGCAATAAACCGGCCTTCTTTCTCATGGGGGAAGCAAAAGCACAACCCGCTCCGCGTCATCAGCATAAAAAGAGAAAACAGCGCTTCAAAAATAAAGCTTACCCATAAAAAGCAAATTTTTGAAATAGTAATACCTTTTACGGATGAGGCTTCTTTAGAAAATGCCATTACCTGCTGTGCTGTGCTGATTTATATGGGGGTGGACACAGCTGTTATACAGGAACGCATGAAAATACTTCAACCCGTAAACATGCGGCTTGAGTATAAAAAAGGAATTAATAACTGTATTATTATTAACGACAGCTACAGCGCAGATACAGACTCGCTTTCCATTGCGCTAGATTTTTTAAAGCAACAGGCAAAGGGGCTGAAAAAAACAGTTATCCTTTCCGACTTTTTGCAAAGCGGGGACAGCACCATCCATCTTTACAGCAATATCCTTGAGCAGCTTCAGAAACATAATATCAGCCGTTTTATTGGTATTGGAGAACAGATGATCAGCCTTGTACCCCGGCTCATAGCGGGAAAGAAGCAAAAAATTGCTTTTTCGCCATTTCTCACCACCGAAGATTTCCTGCGCCAACTTCATACACCTGACTTTAAAGAGGAGGCTATCCTGATCAAAGGTGCGCGTTTGTTTGGATTTGAAGAGATTGCTGCACAGCTGGAGCAAAAAGCCCACCAAACCATTCTCGAAATCAACCTCAATGCCATTGCCCATAACTATAAGGCCTTTCAGCAAATGCTGAACCCGGCCACTAAAATGATGGTAATGGTAAAAGCTTTTGCTTATGGAAGCGGCGGCAGCGAAATTGCCGGGCTATTACAATATCATAAAGCAGATTACCTGGGCGTTGCCTATGCAGACGAAGGCGTAGAGCTACGCAAAGCCGGCATTACACTGCCTGTTATGGTTTTAAATCCCGAAGAAAATGCCTTTGACGCTATTACAGACAACTACCAGGAACCTGTTGTTTTTTCTTTTAAACAACTGGCTGCTTTTCAAAAACATATACAGCAGGTAGGACTAAAAAATTATCCTGTACATATTGAAGTAGAAACAGGCATGAATCGCCTGGGCTTTAATACTGCCGATATCAAAAAACTTGGGAAGCTTTTAAAAGAGAACGGCTTTATTCGTGTACAATCCGTTTTTTCCCATCTTGCTGCCAGTGAAGATGAAGTGGAAGATGCATTTACCCTTGGACAATATGAGCTGCTGTTACAGGCGGCCAAAGAGCTGGAAACCGCTATTGGCTACTCTTTCTTAAAACATATTGCCAACTCATCGGCCATAGCCCGTTTTCCATTACTCCAGATGGATATGGTTCGCCTGGGAATTGGCCTTTATGGTATTGGAGATAAGCATGCCGCTAAAAAACTTCAGCCCACGCTTACCTTAAAATCAACCATTGCGCAGGTAAAGCAGCTTAAAAAAGGCGATACGGTAAGCTACAACCGCAGGGGCGTTGTACAAAAAAATGCTGTAACAGCCACCGTTCGTATTGGTTATGCCGATGGATATTCGAGGCGTTTAGGCAACGGCGTAGGGTATATGCTGGTAAAAAACAGGAAAGCGTATGTAATTGGCACTGTTTGTATGGATATGGTGATGATTGATGTAACCCATATTAAAGGGGTGAAAGAAGGCGATGAAGTGATTGTTTTTGGCCCCGGCCTGCCCTTGCAGGAACTTGCTGAAGCCATAGGCACCATCCCTTATGAAATAATGACAGGCATTTCCCAAAGAGTAAAACGCGTGTACTGGAGTGAAGGGTAATTGCCGTGGCATAGTGTTATCACCTGCCACAATTTGATTAAGAGTTAAGAATTACGAATTGCTGCCGTAGCGCGGTGTTATCACCAACATTTTAAAAAATTAAACACTAAA
Source organism: Niabella sp. (assembly GCA_027493055.1). Taxonomy (GTDB): domain Bacteria; phylum Bacteroidota; class Bacteroidia; order Chitinophagales; family Chitinophagaceae; genus Niabella. The sequence goes on from JAPUDO010000012.1 coordinate 12,253, forward strand.
AATTAAAAATTAAAAGCATCTTTGCACCCTTATGAAGGCTGGAAAATTAAGTACATCGGTATTAATTATTGTATTGATTTTGATTGTAGACCAGATATCGAAGATCTACATTAAAACCCATTTCCCTATTGGGGAGGTTACCCGCATTTTAGGGATGGACTGGGCGCGCATCCATTTTATAGAAAACAGCGGTATGGCCTGGGGCTGGAAATTTGGCGGCGAGTTTGGTAAAATAGGGCTCACCCTCTTTCGCCTGGTTGCTGTTATTTTTGGCAGCTGGCTACTGGTTAAGTTTGCCAAAGAAAAGTATTCCCGTGGTTTTATGGTATGTGTGGCGCTTATTTACGCCGGTGCGCTGGGAAACCTTATTGACAGTATGTTTTATGGAATGCTCTTTGATAAAGGAAGTATCTATGATATAACGCTGGGCAGGGAAATACCTTATGAAGGCATTGCTGCTTTGGACGGCAAAGGATATACTTCCTTTTTACATGGAAGTGTGGTAGATATGCTTTACTTCCCCATGATTAAAACCACTTACCCTAACTGGCTGCCCTGGGTAGGCGGTGAGCCTTTTGAATTCTTCAGCCCCATATTTAACATCGCGGATATGGCTATATCTACCGGCGTTATTACACTCCTGGTTTTTCAGAAGCGTTTTTACAGAAGGGTTGATACGGTCAATACAAACGGTGCAGCAGAACAGGTAAACAGCATTTCAGCATAAAAAAATCCGCTGGGAAATAAAATCTTGCAGCGGATCCTGGTGTTTCTCTGAATATTTTTGTGTTTTTAAAGTCCGCAAGCATTTTTTCTGTCTTCTTATTCATCACTTCTAAGAAGAGATGAAGATAACTTAAATGAATGCTTTCACAAAAAAAGCAGCATCACTAATTTAGGTGATAGGCATTTTTAATAACCTGCAAAAGCAAAGAGCGAAAATGTTTTCATAATGACAAAACTCTCAGTAAATATAAATAAAATAGCTACTTTAAGAAATTCGCGCGGCGGCAATAACCCCAACCTTATACAAATGGCGCTGGACGCGGAAAAATTTGGTGCAGATGGCATAACCGTGCATCCCAGGCCGGATGAAAGGCATATACGGTATGCCGATGTACGGGAACTGAAGCCTTTGCTTGCTACCGAATTGAACATTGAAGGCAACTGCACCGAACAAAAATTTGTTGACCTGGTGCTGGAAGTAAAACCCCGCCAGGTTACATTAGTGCCGGATGCCCAGGGACAGCTTACCAGCGATCATGGCTGGGATACCATCGCACATAAAGATTATCTTACCCATATTATTGGTATTTTTAAGGCCGCAGGCATAAGGGTTTCGATTTTTGTTGATCCCGATGAAAAAATGGTGGAAGGCGCTGCCGCTACAGGAACCAGCAGGATAGAGCTATATACCGAAAGCTATGCCAGCCACTACCATGAAGACAGGGATAAAGCAATTGAACCGTATATAAAAGCCGCTAAAAAGGCCCGGGAGCTGGGGCTGGGACTGAACGCAGGTCACGATCTTGACTTAAAGAATCTTGGTTTTTTTGCCGGCTGCATTCCCTGGCTGGACGAAGTAAGCATTGGCCATGCCATTATTTGCGATGCCCTGTACCTGGGTTTTGAAAATACGATACAGCTTTACAAAAGGCAGCTCTTTGTTTAGAGGACAGATGTCAGTGGACGGATGACAGATAACAGCAAACCTCGATGCTCAGCGAAACATTTTGTTTCGCAGGACTATTTTGTAGCCTTTGGCTACAGAGTTTCAGAACTACAAGGTCCCTAAAAGGGATGTTAAAACGACATTGCTCTCCAGGGCCTTAAACAAAAAATATGATGTCCCTACAACAGCAAACCTTTTGTTTTGATTTCTCGTCAATTGTATGGAAATTTAAGCGTATGAACTACTTCCTCACATTTATTCTTTCTTTTTGGGTATTCGGTGCCCATGCGCAGCGGGTAGAAAGTATTCATTTTCATTTATATACAGACAGCCTTAAAAAAGGTACGCATAATTATATTAATGTAGACGGGAAAATGAGCAATGGCAGCTGGCAACCACTTACCGCTAAGGAACTTGACTTTAAAACTGACTATGGGAAATTCAAGGGCAATGACCTGGTTCTGCCTGAAAATCCTTCGGTTAGTAAGGTATGTGTTACCGCTACTTTAAAAGCCGATAAACAAACTACCCAACAAATAACTATCTGGATAAAACAAAAACCCGATCCTCCGCTGCCTGTGTACAGCAGTGAAGCGGAAGCGAGAAAACGGAAGTAGATACTGGATGCAGGTTACTGGATACTGGTTGCCAGATCCACTTAACATCCTACATTTAATTGAGTATAGAATTTCTGCCCTATATGGTTTATAGCTTAGGGCCGGAGGCTTAAGGCAGGAGGCTTTTATCTTTTTGCTTCCAGCTTTCTGCTTTTGGCTTTCATATCGTACACCTTACATTGTACATTTACATCATCCTGTTTACTGGATTGTGCATCCAGCTTTTGGCTTTCAGCCTTTTGCTTCCGGCTTTCATATCGTACATCGTACACCTTACATCGTACATTATGCGGCTTACCCTCACCAGCTAACTCTTACGCCTGTGCTGTTGGTCCGCCAAAGTTTACCGGGATCTGCACTTCATCCAGGTCTTTTATGGGTCCCTGAATAGCTTCAAATTTCTCAATATTATCTATCATAGCCTTCATGAAACGCTTAGCGTGCTGCGGCGTTAATATAATGCGTGCTTTTACTTTACTTTTTGGCGTGCCCGGCATAATATTTACAAAGTCAAACACAAACTCAGCATGTGAATGCGTAATGATAGCAAGATTGGCATAAGTGCCTTCTGCCACTTCTTCTGATATCTCTATGTTAAGCTGATTGGGTTGTTGATCCTGCATGAAATTCATTTTGTTTAGAACGAAGGTAATGAAAAAGAAATGGGCGCTATACCCGATTATTTAGCCTGGACAAACATTTGCTTTTTCAATAAAAAAGGCGTATAAATGAGAATGCCGCCTCACAAACAGGAGACGGCATTTCTTATTTCAGTTTATTAGCGAAATAGCCAAGCCAACAACGTAAGAATAAAAAATTCTGATTTTTTCATACTTTGATGACTTTAAAAATAGTCAAAACACTACTATGGCAAGGTGATAATTTCTTTACCTGGTCCAAAAGACCCGGCAGAAACAGTGAAGGCCCCAACATTTAATGTAACGACTTTGCCTGATATTGTTCCGGTAACATTAGTCATAGAAACTAAACCGTAACCATACTCTTGTTCATTGTATATCACCTGATTCGGGCATACTACTGTTTTCCCATCAGACTTAATCATAAAGGCAAAACTTCTATGGCCAAAAGGTGATACAACTTTGTAAACATTAGCTCCTTTTGCCTTCTGGACATTTACCTCAAATTCTGTTTGAGAAAGTATTGTAGGCTCCTCATACACAGCTACCCAACCATTTGCAGAATTGAACCTTGCTTTTACCGGCGCATCAAATTCAAGCGTATTAGAAGCATTAATATCTATTTTCTTTTTATTGGCAGGTGCTATATTAGCGTCTGCTATATTTAGCGAAAAGGGAAACGCCAACCCTACATTCACATCGGTTCCAGAAGCTGCGGTTACAGACAAGGTACTGGGATCGATAGTTGAAAAATCGCCGTACTTTACTACTGCATAAGATTTGGCCTCACCACTGGCAAAATTTACCGGCCCGGCCATTGTAAATACATTGGTGTAGCCGGTTCCGGATGCCGTAACAGTAACAGGCACCGACAATTCTCCTGATGTGGAAGTGCGGCCTACAGGTACCTTCAGCTCTCCGCCAGTCATGTTTAAGCTGGTAGCAGTAGAAAAGAAGCTGATTTTATTGGGTTCTCCGCTATAAAGCGCGCCATCGGTTTTTTTGCAGGAAGAAAAAAACAATAAAACCGTTAACGCTCCAAGTATATTTATATAAACTCTTTTCATCCGTTTATTTTTTAATTTTTAAAGTGGGTTTTGATCTGTTGTAGCGTTCATATTAGGGTTACCATCAAATTCTTTTTGAGGAATGGTTAAAATAAACTCTTTGCTGGCAGCCTCCAGTGTGTTCCAGGTTGGCTTAGAACTATGATTGGAGCCTGTAACATTCCTGTTAAACCCTGTTTTAAGGCGCAGGACATCAAAAATACGCTCTGCTTCACCCCAAAGCTCAATCCGGCGCTGCAATATGATATGGTCCATCAGTGTTACCGGGGAACCGGTAGAACCCATAGTAAGCTCCTTAGATAAAGTGGCCTGGTCTAAAGTAGCCTGGTACCCTGTTGGGTTTCTAAGTTTCCATAGTGCTGCTAAAGCGTCTTTAGCCTCCGCATACCTTTCGGCATGACACAGGGCCTCTGCTTTAACCAGCTGCATTTCCTCGGCGCGCATAAAAACATAATCACCCAGATCTGCTGCCACATCTGAATACCTGAATTTAACCTGGTTATAAGGCTTGGTAACATTGGTGCCCCCGTCTGTAGCACCATTCCACCATTTTTTACGGGCATCAGCTGCAGGTATCATACCATACAACCAGCTATAGATACATTTACGGGATGATTTGGCATAACGGTCAGCTGATGCATCCATGTGTGAGAAAAAGGAAGAATATATGGTAGACTGATCGGCAATAATCTCGGCTCCCCACATTACATTTTTTAACTTGGTGCTGTTAAACCCTGAATACAGGTCATCTCCGCTAATCATAGCCAACCCCGACTTTGATAATGCTTCAGTAGCTGCTGCGGCTGCTTCGGTCCATTTGTTCTGCACCAATGCTACATTAGCTTTTATAGCCTGTGCCACATAATAATCTACATGCGATTTGTGAGATTGTTTTCCTTTTGCAGCAAATAGTTCTATAGCTTTATTGATATCTGCATTTATCTGTGTATAGACATCTTCCACTGTTCCTCTTCCCTTACCTTCAGCAGCTGATGTGGTAGGTTCGGTATAAAGAGGTACCCCCGGAGATGTTTGATGACCAATATAAGTTTGCTGGAAAGACTGGATCAGCTGGAAATAAGCATAGGCACGCATAGCATAAGCCTGCGCCATAATATTATCTATTACAGCCTTATCGCCCGGTATCTTACCATCTTCCGCAAGGATATAATTTGCATTGCTAACCAGAGAGTAATAGAAGTTCCAGGTAGCATACGGCCTCCATGTAGTTAAGGTATAACGGCTTCTTACATCGTAACGGTAATCAAAATAAAACCAGCCATTACCCTGGGCATCCTGAACCATATCCTCACCCATAAGTGAAGTGTACAGCTTGGTTGACATAATACCAAAATTCTGGCCATTATTACCGGTAGCCCACCCTGAAGAATATAACATACGGTAAATACCATCCATTGCAACCTGCGCACCATCCGCAGTCTCAAATAACGTGGGTGCTGCTACTCTGTCTGTAGGGCTGGTCTCTAAAAAATCCTTTTTACAGGAAACAAGGCTCAGCCCCATAAAAAGTGTTGATATATATATGTACTTTTTCATTGTCATTGGATTAAAAATTAACGTTGATTCCCATAGAAATTATCCTGTTAGGGGTAAAAACATAGTCAGTTGTTCCGGTAAAATTATACTGGGGGTTCATACCCTGGCGGGCTGAAAACATAACTAAATTATCGCCCTGTATAAAGTATCTTACAGAGTTAAGCCCTATGCGGTTAATATCAAAGGTATATCCTGCGGATACGCTTTTGATAGAGAAATAAGAAGCATCAACTATGGCCCTGTCATTTATAGTATGCGTTACTTCTTTTTGCATTCTGGGCACATCTGTTATATCTCCTGGTTGTTTCCACGCCCTTAATACTTCCCTTGAGAGGTTATTTCCTATATACAGCGGGTTCAGGTAATTGTATCCTACCACATCGTATATTTTACCTCCTATAGAATATGCTGTGAGTAAAGAAAAATCAAGTTTTTTAAAGTTTAATGTAGTTCCTAAAGAACCATATAATTTAGGGATCCGGTTGCCTGCAATTACCCTGCTGGCAGCCGCCTTATTTTTATCGCTTGAGATATAATGTTTGCTGCGGTCAAATTCATCTTCCTTCTTGTCATACACCCAGTATAACTGGTCTCCTGTAGCTGGGTCAACCCCTGCACTCCTTGCCATATAGAAAGAATTGATAGGTTCTCCTACCCGAATGATCGTAGTACCGCTGATAATTTCTTTCTGATCACCAGTCAGTTTAAGCACTTCATTTTTCACTTTGGATGCCATGGCCGTTATATTCCATGTTACATCTCCATTCCTTATGACATCATAGCCAACAGACACGTCAATACCAGAGTTCTTCATATCTCCCACATTGTCATTAAACCCGTCAAAGCCCAGGGACAAAGCCAATGGCCTGTTCAATAACATGTCCGTAGTTTTACGTGTGTACCAGTCAAAACTTACCGTAAGCCTGTTCTTTAAGAACCTGCCATCAAAACCTATATTAAGGCTCTGGTTCTTTTCCCAGCTCACTTTTTTGTTTTCCACTGAAGTTACTATACCTCCATTATTATTAGCGTTATTCCATGTAAGGTCATAAAAAGCCTGCCAGGCATAATAGGCTGAAGCAGCATCATACAGCAGATCATTGTTACCCTGTCCGCCATAGCTGGATTTAACAGTAAAGCTGTTCAGCCAGGTAAGCCCCTGAAGAAATTCTTCTTCAGAAATTTTCCATGCACCACCTATGGACCAAAACTGTCCCCACCTGTTATCTTTGAAGAACCTGGAAGAACCATCTGTACGGAAACTACCCGACAAATAGTATTTTTTAGCGAAGTTGTATTCTACCCTTGATAAATAGGATTCCAGGTTATCATTATTTTCATAAGAATTGGCATCGGCAATGGATGAACCGGGAGCCAGCTCATAAAGACCACCAAACGGGAACCCTGTTTTTTGCGCGCTCAGCAAATTAAACTTATAGGCATAGCTTTCATGCCCTGCTAAAACATCTACGGCATGATCACCAAAACTCCTGTTCCAGGTTAACAGCTGGTTAAAGGTATAAGAGAAAGTTTTGTTCCATTCTTTATTCAGGCGGCCCGATCCGGCTGCATTACCGAAATAAGGGTTATAATAATAAGTATAAGCCCTGTCAATATAATCAGCCCCAAGGTTGAATGTTAAAGCAAATCCCTGGAAAGCGCCATATTTCTGGTCCCTTGTATTAAACTCTACAGACGCCCTGCTCCCTACGTTGTTTCTAAAGTCATAATATTTATCATCGTACAGAACAGCTATAGAGTTAAAGTTTTGCTGAGCACCGGCAGCCCTGTTCACACTATAATCAAACAGCTTCTCACCATTAGCGCCCAGTTTATAGGTGCCGTCCGCATTACGCTGATAAATAGGATAAATAGGCGCCATTTGCTCGGCAGAATACCACACATTCGAAGTTGAACTGCCCGTAACACCCAACATATTTGATGTTCCTTTAGAAAGGTTCATTGATAAGCTTGTCTTAAACCAGTCTTTGGGTGTAAATTCAGTATTAGCACGTCCGGTGAACCTGTTAAATGAGGTTGTTTTCAACAATCCGTCCTCCCTTAGCACATTTATGGATGCAAATCCCTTCATTACATTGTTGCCCCCGGAAAGATCAAGCTGATATTCCTGGCGTACAGGATTTTTAGCCATTACTTCATCCAGCCAGTTGTCGTTCCATTTCAGCTGTGCAGAAGGATTCAATTTTCCGGTAACGGGATCTATCAGCTGGTCTACCGGTACATTGTACGGGTTAAACTCTTCATTCACACCAAAGATGGGATCTACCGTACCTTTCATCCGGTTTAATGCATTAATGCCTGCCTGGCTTTCAGGAATTCCTTTTTCAAAGATCTCCTGGTTCTTATATGCCATGAATACTGTTTCCAGGTACTCCTGTGCATTCATTACATCATACCTTTTAACAGCACGGGAAGCTACCCCTACATTTGCTTTAAAGTTTACATTTATTTTACCTGCTGTATTTCTTCCTGATTTGGTAGTGATCATTACCACACCGTTTGCTGCCCGGGAGCCATAAAGAGTAGAGGCCGCCGCATCTTTCAATACAGTAATGTTCTCCACATCATTAGGGTTGATAGAGTTCAAATCACCTTTGAACGGAACTCCGTCAACTACATATAAAGGATCAGCAGAGGCATTGATAGAACCAAATCCTCTTATCCTTACTCCTGCGTTAGCACCAGGCTGTCCCGAGCCCAGGGTGGAAACCACGCCCGGCGCAGCACCATCTAAAGCTTTTGTGATGCTGGTTAAAGGACGCCTTTCAATTGCCTCTGCATTTATTGCCGTAGCCGCACCCGTAAATGTTGATTTTGTTGATTTTCCGTAAGCGGTAACAATAACTTCATCAATGACCTGCCCTTCTCCTTTTGTAAGAACTGCATTAACCGTATTGCCCCTTACTGTTACCTCAATTGTGGTAAAACCTGTGGCTGAAAACACCAAAGTGCTTCCAATAGAAGCATTGATGCTGAAGTTACCATCAGCATCCGCCGAAACACCGGTATCCGTGCCTTTGATAGAAACAGAGGCAAAAGGTACCGGGTTGGCAGCTTCGTCCACCACCGTACCTGTAACCGTCCTGGTTTGAGAAAAAGCCAGAAACGAAAATCCCATAAACATTGCTAAAAGCAATAGAATTTTTCTCATGTAAAACTTTTTTGTTAAAAATGAATTAAATCGGATTAAAAAAGAAATCTGGTATAAAGCATACGCAGTTCTTTTCATTCAAAGGAGGGAAGTTATATTTTTTTTAACAAAACATTGGTTTCTTGTTAATATTTTTTTCAGATTAAATTATTACTGCTTTAGAAGAATTTTTATAAAAAAATGATAATCAATGACATATTTTTGTATATAAAAAAAATAGTATATAATAAATTGACTAAAATCAACCGGCTATTTTCAGCATTTTTTACCTGAGCTGTCAAAATAAAATTATTTCCCCCGGCCTTCACAAACTTTATGCATCTTTGCACGATGCAATTATTAGATGGAAAAAAGACGGCCAAAGCTATCTTAAATACAATTAAAATAGACGTGGCCCAGCGTGCTGCAACAGGGAAAAAAGTGCCTCATTTAGCAGCTATTTTAGTAGGAACCAATGGAGCGAGCCAGACTTATGTGAATTCGAAAGTTAAAACCTGCAACGACATCGGGTTTATATCTACCTTAATAGAATATGAGGAAGATGTGAGCGAAATGAGGCTGCTTGACAAAATACAGGAACTGAACGAAGATATATCAGTGGATGGCATACTGGTGCAATTGCCCCTGCCTCCTCATATTTCAGAAGAGAAAGTAATAGAAGCCATTGCTGTTTCAAAGGATGTGGACGGTTTTCACCCCGAAAATATGGGTAAAATGATCATGAGCGAAGACGCTTTTATTCCTGCCACGCCTTATGGCATTATGCTTTTACTGGAACATAATAATATTCAAACCAAGGGCAAACATGCCGTGGTGCTGGGCAGGAGCCATATTGTGGGCCGCCCTATAAGTATATTATTAAGCAATAATTCCAACCCCGGCAACTGTACGGTTACCGTTTGCCACTCTAAAACGGAGAATCTGGAGGAAATATGTAAGCAGGCCGATATTATTGTGGCCGCTATTGGCAGGCCTGAGTTTTTAAAGGCTGAAATGGTAAAAGAGGGCGCTGTGGTGATTGATGTAGGTATTACCCGCCTCGAAGACGCTACCAAAAAATCGGGTTACAGGCTGGCAGGCGATGTGGATTTTGAGCATGTAGCGCCCAAATGCGCTTTCATCACGCCCGTTCCGGGTGGTGTAGGCCCCATGACCATCGCCGCATTGATGAAAAATACGTATAAATCTTGTGTGGATAGGGATTAGGGGAAATGCAGAATATTGAATATTAAATGTAGAAGGTAAAACCAAGCATCAGATATCAGACATCAGACATCTCAAATAACATCCACAGTACTTGCTTCTATAACCGGGACACTTCCCGTTATGGAACATTTTTACACCCTGCAGGGCGAAGGCTTTCACCAGGGAAGGGCGGCTTACTTTATACGGCTGGGGGGCTGCGATGTGGGCTGTGTATGGTGCGATGTGAAGGAAAGCTGGCCTATGGAGGGACATCCTGTTCTGAGCATTGAAGAGATTGTTTCAACGGTAAAGCAATCAGGTACCCCATTAGCCGTTATTACAGGCGGTGAACCCCTGATGCACAACCTGGATACCCTTACAAAATCCTTACAAAAGGAGGGCATTGAAACTAATATTGAAACATCAGGGTCCTCCCCTCTTTCCGGCAGCTGGGACTGGATTTGCCTTTCCCCAAAAAAGTTTAAAGCGCCATTGCCTGAAATTTTACCTGTAGCCCACGAACTCAAAATAATTATATATAACTCATCAGATTTTTCCTGGGGAGAACGCTTTGCAGCACAGGTTTCTGAAAAATGCAAATTATACCTGCAACCCGAATGGAGCAAGGCTGATAAAATGACGCCCCTTATTGTAGATTATATTAAAAATAACCCTAAATGGGAACTCAGCCTGCAGCTACATAAGTATATTAATGTACCGTAGAGGAGATGACAGATGACAGATGACAGGGGACAGATGGGAGGTTGATAGGTTGAAAAGTTTAAGGTTTAAAAGTTGTTGAAGATGGTTGTTAGTTAGTATTTAGACGTTAGTATTAAGACGACAGACGGTTTGAGGTTCAAAGTTCCAGCATCCAATATCCAGCGGCCAGTAACCAACATCTCTGAACTATGAACCAAACAGTACAGAAATTCTATACTCAGATAATACTCAATAATCCCCGCCTGACCGGACGTCCGCCCGTGCCGGTACGGACGGGGGCAGGAATGTTCAATGCTCAATATTCATCGGATACTCATTCAACATTCTACATTCAATATTTTACATTCCCTATATTCTGTCATCTGTCATCTCAAAACTGTCAACTAAAAAAAAGCACCCCTTATAGAAATAAACGGTGCACTCTCGAAAACTATCTGCTTAAGGAAAACTATACTTTTTTTGTCGGGACAACTCTCTAAAAACTACCTGCTGTTTACAAGAGAAAAAGCCGGAGAAGCCCTGATTGCTTTTGTTAACACAAAAATAGACGGCCTGGTTAAAGGTGGTTGTCGAAATCGGGAAAAACCATTTACGAGATCGGGAAAATTTAAGCGGCCCATTATAATGAACCGGTCCTGCTTAATGATTTGGCCAAACGCTCAATATTCATACTCCTGGCTGACGCGTCAAATATATCTTTGTACACCCCATCTTTCTTTACCAGGTCTTCATGCTTGCCGCTTTCCACCAGCCGGCCCTGCTTTAATACATAAATAATATCCGCATCTACAATCTGGGAAATAGAATGCGAAATAATTACAACGGTCCTGTTTTGTTTGATGGCATCCAGGCTGTTCTTGATCTGTTCTGTAGCAATAGCATCAAGACTGGCGGTAGGTTCGTCTAAAAATATAATGGGCGGATCTTTTAAAAACAACCTGGCAATAGCAATGCGCTGCTGCTGGCCGCCGCTTAGTAATTGCGCATCACTTTTATACTGCATAGGCAATTCCATTACCTGGGTGTGCAGGTAAGCCTTTTTTGCAGCAGCTGTTATTTCTTCATAGGAGGCATCTGTTTTCCCATAGCGGATATTATCTTCTATGGTGCCTTTAAAAATATGATTCTTTTGAAGCACCAATCCTATCTCACTTCTTAATGAGCCGTTTTCATATTCTGATAAAGGCATGCCATCAAGTAATATTTCCCCACTGTCCGGCTGATAAAACTTGTTAAGCAAATTGAGTATAGTGCTTTTGCCGGCACCGCTTAAACCCACAAGCGCCGTGGTTTTGCCACGTTCTATTTTCAGGCTTATATCATACAACGCTTTGGTTCCATTGGGATAGGTAAAATCTACATGGCGCATTTCAAACGTTCCTTCTGCTTCTGTTACAATATGTTTGCCGCTTTGTTCTATTCCATCATCGTCTTCAATAATCTGGAAATAAGCCTCGGCATAAATAAATGCATCGTTCACCTCATCATAGATCCTGTGCAGCTGCCTGATAGGGGCCGACACATTGTTGAACAACATAATGTGCAGCATGATGGCTCCAATGCTTATCTGGTGCATGAGTACCAGGTAAGCGGTAAGAATGATGATTAATACAACACCAATCTGTTCTATAAAGCTCTTTACACCATCATAAGTAAAGTTGGTTTTGCGGGTGTACAGCTGGTTATCTGTCAGCTGCTGCTGGATGTCCAGCTGCTTCTTTTCTTCCACATCTTCCTTCACAAAGCTTTTGATAACCGTCATAGAGTCGATGATATTGAGTAAGCCGTTGCTTTTATTTTCCCTGCCGCCGCGCAGCTGCCGCCTTACGCCCTGTAATTTTTTGGCCTGCCTTGCGCTTACATAGAAATAGGCCGGCAGTATGGTAATGGCTATCAAACCAACATACACATTGGCCATAAACATAATAATGAGCGCCAGTATGGAGTTACAGAAAAGTGGCAGAATATCTATAAAAAAATTCTGCACCAGGCGGGTAAGGCTTTCAACGCCTCTGTCTATACGGGTTTGCAGCTTGCCCGACTGGTTTTCGGGCGATGCAAAAAATCCCATGTGATAGGTGAGTATGCGACTGATGGCTTTTTGTGCCAGGCTATTGCTTACATTGATACGGATCTTTTCCCCGTAAAATTTTTGCCCGAACTGGATAAAAATATTTACGATTTCTTTTGTGAAAAGAACAACGGAAATAAAGATCAGCAGCTTCGCCCCTTCCTTCATAGGAGCCGGCGCTTGCAGTAAAGCATCTACATGATCAATCGTATATTTTAAAATAAGCGGGTTCACCTGCGCTGCCAGCGCCCCTATCAGTGTTAACGTAAGCGTACCGAATACCATGGTACGATATGGCTTTACAAAAGGCCATAGCTGCTTTACTATGTTAACAAGATTTAAGGTTTTGGAAAAAGGTTTGGCCACTGAGGAAATGTTGAAAGGTTGAAAAGTTCAATAGTTAAAAAGTTGAAAGGGTAAAATCTCGTTGCAAGTTGCAGGTTACTGGATACTGGTTGCTGATCGTGCATTATACGCCTTACATCGTACATTATCCCCGATACTGGAGGGTGGTTACAGGATGCGGGTTACTGTCTAACGTCTAAGTACTAATATCTAATGTCTTGAACACAGAAACCTGGAACCCGTCACAGCCTTTCAATTACCCCTGCTATGCCTTGCCCTCCACCAACACAGGCAGTTACCATACCGTATTTTTTGCCTAACCTTTTTAGATCCCCAAGTACCTGGATCGTAAGCTTGGTACCGGTACAGCCTAAAGGATGCCCTAATGCAATTGCCCCGCCGTTGATGTTTACTTTTGACGGATCAAGACCTGCCTCGCGGATAACCGCCAAAGATTGCGAGGCAAATGCTTCATTCAATTCTATGAGATCTATATCGCCCAGGCTTTTACCGGCCTGCTCCAACGCTTTGGGAATAGCCGCCACAGGGCCAATACCCATAATGCGCGGATCAACTCCTGCCACGGCAGAAGCAACCAAACGACCGATCGGTTGCAATTGTAATTCATTTACCATTTTTTCGCTCATCACTAGTACAAAAGCAGCGCCATCACTGGTTTGGGAAGCGTTACCGGCCGTAACCGTTCCGCCGGCAGCAAATACCGGTTTTAGCCTGGCAAGAGCGTCTATTGAGGTATCCGCGCGGGGGCCTTCATCTGTATCTACAGTGTAACTGCGCTTTTGCTTTTTACTTTTTTCATCCAGGTAAATTTCCTCTACATCAATGGGCAAAATACCTTCTTTAAAATAACCCTTACTGATTGCCTCTATAGCTTTCTGATGCGAATTATAGCTGAACTCGTCCTGCGCTTCACGACTGATGTTGAAATCCCTGGCCACCGCCTCGGCTGTTAATCCCATATTCAGGTAATAGTCCGGGGCATCGCTGGCAATACTATAGGAAGGCACGGTTTTCCAGCCGGATGCCGGCACCAGGCTCATACTTTCTGTACCACCGGCAATAATACACTGCGCCATGCCACTGCGAATTTTGGCTGTAGCCATTGCTATAGTTTCCAACCCCGAAGCACAATAACGGTTCACTGTAACGCCAGGCGTTTCAATACCCAACGCGCGTGCTGCAATAATACGGCCTACCTGCAGGCCCTGTTCCGCTTCGGGAACAGCATTGCCTACCATTACATCATCTACCCGTTTGGCTTCCAGCTGCGGCACACTGGACATCAGCCCTTTGATGACTTCTATGGCCAGATCATCGGGACGAAAAAAGCGAAAGCCTCCTTTTTTGGCTTTGGCCACCGCTGTTCTGAACCCGGCTACTATATATGCTTCCATACTATTTGTTTATAAGGTTCTTATCCAATAGTTGCATAAGCAACTTGTGTTTCAAATTTAGATAAATTATATTTTCGCCTGCCAGATTTTATTAAAATCAGTAAATTAGTTTTTTAAAATATCTTAAACCGTTAGAATAGATTAATTTTGCTAAAATGAGTGAAAAAGACCTGAAAATACTAACCAATCTGGCCAAGAAAGAACTTGCGCGCGCAAATACCATGACAAAGGAGGAAGCCTTCCAAAGGCTGGTAGATGCAGGCATATTCAGGAAAAACGGTAAATACGCCAGTCCTTATTCAAATTTGTCAAAAGCTGTTAAAAAAGCCAGCTAATATTTTATGCTTTACACCGCCGGTCCAAACCTGACAATCGGCTTTCATGGGTGTGATGAAAAAACACGCGACAAACTGCTTGTCAACCCTAACGAAGTAAAAATCAGCCGGGAAAAATTTGACTGGCTCGGGAATGGTATGTATTTCTGGGAGAATAATTATGAACGTGCCCTGCAATGGGCAAAAGATAAACAAAAGCGAAGCTCTATAGACAAACCGGCTGTTATTGGTGCTGTACTGCAACTAAATTATTGCTGTGATTTTTTGGATAGTGAATACATCAATACCCTCCGGCACTATTACAAGTTGATGGAAACCTTTTATGAAAATGCCGAACAGCCATTACCTAAAAATAAAGACCTGCCTTCTGATAAGTATAAAGATAAAATCATAAGAGAATTAGATTGTTCTGTAATTGAATTTATGCATTCAGAGGTTCAACGGCAAGCCAGGGAAGAAATACAGGTCCGGGGCTACACCGGCATAAAAATTTTTGATTCCGTCTGTGGCGTCTTTACAGAAGGCGGTCCTGCTTTTGAGGGAGCAGGACTGTTCGAGAAAAGTCATATCCAGGTTTGTATAAGAAATCCCAATTGTATTAAAGGCTTTTTTATCCCACGCAAAGAGATTGATTTTCTAAACTACCTGAATATAGCAGGATAAAGCAAACTATATCGCCCATCCTTTCAGACAGTCATTATGCTTCCGTGTCTTGCATTTGGCCATAGCCAGATATGTCTCTCTTAATTGAATCAACAGGAAAGCACAGCACTTGCTTGCCGATATATGTACCACAGTACAAGTGAGCCCCAATAAATCTTATCGTACAGGCATATTTTTTAGGTGAACCACTTCTATTGATTCATAGTCCACATCACCCCAACAAAGTCTCCGAATATCTGAGACGCAGCTACCCCTCTCCATCGAACACGCTGATTGTTTGAGTCGTAACAAAGTGAGGGGATAGAAAATGCAGAGAAAAAGACCACAGATTTTTTATAGCAGGTATTTGTGTCCACACAATAAGGCCCACCGGGGCAAGACGCCGGGAAGAGTTCAACTGTTGATAACATCATTATACAATCTTAACTTGAACTATATTTGCATCCGATGTATTCACTACTCCGCAAGATCTATTTTATGTTCCCGCCTGAAAAGGCGCATTATATGGCTATGAACCAGTTGAAACTGCTTACGGCAACATCGGCAGGGAAAGCGCTGGTCAGCTCATTCACGCATTCTAAAAACCCCTCTTTAGAAACACGCTTTTTAAACATGGCTTTTAAAAACCCCGTGGGACTGGGTGCAGGGTTTGATAAAAACGCAAAATATTTAAACGAGCTGGAAGCCCTCGGCTTTGGCTTTGTAGAGATAGGAACAGTAACCCCACTGGCCCAGGATGGCAACCCGCAGCCCAGGCTGTTCAGGCTGCCGGCTGATAAGGCCCTTATTAACCGCATGGGTTTTAACAACGAGGGCGCTGATGTAATTACCGAAAGGCTGCGTTTGTGGCGCGAAAAGAAAGCCGGCAGCAATGAAAAATACCCGTTGATCATTGGCGGCAATATTGGCAAGAACAAAGTAACGCCTAATGAAGATGCCTGGAAGGATTATGCTACCTGCTTTAATAAGCTGCATCATTACGTGGATTATTTTGTGGTGAACGTAAGCAGCCCTAACACACCGGGGCTACGTGAGCTGCAGGAAAAAGAATCCCTAAGGAAAATTATATGGAACCTTGCTATGATCAATAATGGCAAAGCGGTTGCCAAACCTATATTATTAAAAATAGCACCCGACCTTACGCAATCGCAGATTGACGATGTAATAGAACTGGCAGCTGAAGTGAAACTGGATGGGCTGGTAATATGCAATACCACTATTGACCGGAATGGCCTGAACACCCCCGTTGCCGAACAGGAAAAGATTGGGGCGGGAGGTTTAAGCGGCAAACCCGTGAGGGCTAAAAGCACCGGTATTATTGAATACGTGCATAAACAAACCGGCGGCGGTATCCCTATCATTGGCTCAGGCGGTATTTTTACCGGCGTTGACGCCAAAGAAAAAATGGCAGCCGGCGCCTCCCTGGTTCAAGTATGGACAGGGTTTATTTATCAGGGCCCCGGCATTGTAAAGCAAATCTGTGATTCTTTATAAACCTGACTATGGACTTATTATTTATCTCCGCTTCTGAGCTGTTTACATTTGACTCCCTGGTAAGCTTTGTTATACTTGTTATACTTGAAGTTGTGCTGGGTATAGACAATGTGATCTTTGTAAGTATTATCCTGAACCGGCTGCCACAGCAACTGCAAAAAAAAGGCCGCACCACCTGGATGGTAACCGGTATAATAAGCCGCTGTCTGCTGCTGGCCGCGCTCAGCTGGCTGCTGGCCCAAAAAGGGAAATACATCATCCCTGAAAGCTGGTTTGGCAAAGGCTTTGACCTGGCAAGCATCGTAATGCTGGCAGGAGGTTTATTCCTTATTTATAAATCCGTAAAAGAGATCCACCATAAGCTGGAAGGAGAAGATCCGTCAGCCAATGTACAAAATCAAAAAAAACTGAGCTTTGGCCAGGCTATTGCACAGATACTGGTAATAGACGCTGTGTTCTCTTTCGACAGTGTTATAACAGCAGGCGGAACGGCCAGGCATCTTGAAATAATGGTTGCGGCGGTTATTGTTGCCATGATCGTTATGTTCACCTTCAGTCCTAAAATTGCTGCTTTTATAGAAAAGCACCCAACGTTAAAAATGCTGGCATTGTCATTCCTGGTGATGATTGGTGTAAGTCTGATTGTGGAAGGATGGAACTCCGAAATGGCCCACGAGCTGCATTTGAAAAACTACATTTATTTTGCAATGGCATTCTCCTTTATTGTTGAAGTACTGAATATGGTAATGCGGAAAAGAGCAGGCTCACACGTGGTAAAATTGAATGCACCGAGGCTGAAAGAAGAAGATCGTTCACAGGAATAATTTATGTATTTATTGTGTAACTTGCTGACCTGTTTTTCCAGGCGTAGCGCAGCTTATAGAAAATCAATATGAGGTACGCGTATTATCCCGCAGCAGGCGGGACCGCGGGCAAGCGTTTTGAGTTTGAGGCTCTTGCCATACCGGTGCTAAAACCCTATGATCACAATTTTCGGGATGTAGCGCAGCCCGGTAGCGCGCTTCGTTCGGGACGAAGAGGCCGCTGGTTCGAATCCAGTCATCCCGACCACTTACGAAGCTATTGATTTTCAATAGCTTCGTTAAGTATCAACATGTATCGCTTTTAACACCTGCCTGTTAATCACAAATTTTTTAATTATGGCTACTCACAAGAAAGGAAGGAGCGTTTTAGTGATCAAACATTTGTTGAAGCGCATAAACAAACGTACTATAGCATCAAGTGATGATACGAGTGCTATTTATCTCGCTTTTTTTCGTAATTCCTGTATGTAATCAGAAGGATACATTCCAAACTGTTTATAAAAATTTCTGCTAAACTGCCTGTAAGATCCAAAACCCACCTTTTCACTTACTTCATATACTTTGTAACCTTCTTCGGCAAGCAGGCTGACAGCATACTTTAGTCTTGTTTCTCTTATCAGGTCATTTGGGGAAAGATCCGAAACTTCAGCAATTTTCCGGTAAAGCGTAGCCCTGCTCATGTTCATCATAGAAGCCAGATGATCTACATTCAGATCAATATTATCTATATTATCATGTATAAGCCTGCCGATCCTGTTCCGGAAAGCTTCTTCCTCTTTATTATGCACGGTTGTGTTTATATGAACAACAGGAGTATTCACAAAATAGTGTCTGAGCTTGTCACGGTTCTGTAAAAGCGTGGCCACCTGCACTTTTAAGTACTTTGGAGAAAAAGGTTTTTCGATATAAGCATCAGCGCCTAGCTCAATACCTTCTATTTTTGATTGCAATGTGTTTTTTGCCGTTAATATAATAACAGGGATATGACTATACGTTACCTCCGATTTAATGATCTTGCAGAGCTCAAACCCATCCATTTCCGGCATCATTACATCTGTAATTACCAGGTGCACTAAATTATCCCGCATTACTTTCAGTGCTTCCACACCGTTCAATGCGGTAAGTATCATATACTCATCTATAAGGTCTTTTGTTACAAACCTTAATATATCCTCGTTATCCTCTACCAACAATACGATCGGCTTTTCCTGTACCATATTAAACTAATAATTTCGCAATCTGCCAAAAAGTATTACAGCAATTTAATACCTAATGATCATTAACCGGCAAGGTTAATACAAAAATATTCAAAGATTCCTGGTTCTCCATTAAAATAAGATTACCTCCATGTAGCTGTGCTAAAGAACGCGCCAGCGACAAGCCAATGCCTGATCCTGACAACCTTTCCGTTTCTTTTAACCGAAAAAAAGTTTCAAAAATTTTATCCATCATTTTGGCGGGGATCAGGTTGCCATCATTCTTAAAAAGAATAGTAAATTCAGTATCTGACGCTGTTAAAGGCAACAACTCAACAACCACACTTTTGTTGGCGTATTTAATTGCGTTATCAAATAAATTGCTGATTATTTTATTCATTGCCTCAATATCTACAAATGCCGTGAAAGAAGAAGGATGGATCAGCTCAAAATCAATATTTTTTTGCTCTGCCGACATCAGGAACCTAAGATAATGATCGTTCAGCAATGCCACCATATCTGTTTTCTCTGCATTAATATTGAAGGCGTCTGCTTCAACTTTCCTGAAATCAAGCAACTGATTGGTAAGCTCTATCAGGCGATCGGTATTTTTTTCTATGATCTTAAGATTGGCCTTAACCGAAGAAGGGTCTCCGGCATCATCTATTATTTTTTCCATTGGCCCTTTTATAAGGGTAAGGGGCGTTTTTATCTCATGCGCTACATTGGTGAAAAAATCTACTTTCGCCTGGCTGATCTCTTTTTGCTTTTTAAATTCGATCAGTTCTAACCGACGTTTATTTTTTGCGAGGTGATAACTGTGATAACTTCGTATGGCAGCGAACACCGCAATAATTACCAATACTGTATATATGAAATAAGCCCATTTGCTTTTCCAAAATGGAGGAAGCACCCTGATAGTAAGCAGCGCATACTCCGGACTCCATGCGCCCCTGCTCACTGCGCTTTTTACCATAAAAGTGTATATGCCGGAAGAAAGCTCGGTGAAGAAAACCTTCCTGTTTGATTTCAGATAGATCCAATCCTGATCCAGCCCTTTCATCATATAGGCATACTCTGTGGCATCAGGAGTAGTAAAACTAAGCGCCGCAAAATCAATGCTGAAACTTGACTGATCATGCCTGAGCGTAATTTCTTTGGAATAAATAATGGACTGCTTTAACGGAGAACCGGAAGGGGCCACACTTACTTCTTTATTATTTATCTGAAAGCCGGTAAGGTATGTGGGCGGCTTGTAGGTGTTTGCTTCAAATGAATTGGGCATAAAACTTATCAGCCCCTTAACACTGCCAAAATATAACGTTTTACCCTGATCATTAAAGGCTGAATTATAATTGAACTGATCTGTTAGAAGGCCATCTGATTTTGTATATACTGCCCGCACTTCTTCTGTAACCGGAGAGAAATTTACCAATCCTTTGGAAGTGGTGATCCAGAAATCTCCTTTACCGTCTTCCAGAATCGCATAAATAAGATTACCCGGAAGACCATCTTCGGTTGTATAGTTAGTAAAAGTATTTTTATTACGGTTGAAGCGGCTTAGCCCACCTTCCGTTCCCACCCACAACTGCTTACGGGAATCTTCAAAGATCCAGTTGATCCTGTTATTAATGATAGCGTTTTTTGATGCTGATTCATATTTGAAGTTTCCCTTTGTGTTTGTATGAGGATTGAAATAAAACAAACCCTCGCTATAAGAACCTGCCCATATAGTACCATCATCAGCTTCGTAAATATGCTTATAAAACAGGGGCGGAATATCTTTAACGGGATCAAACTTATTTTCTGCCGGATTAAAATAACAAAGCCCCCTATCGGTCGCCACTAAAATCCTGCCAGCCTTCGTTTTTATTAAATCACATACGAAATCGCTTTTCAGCGAATGTTTAAGAGCGCTGTAGTGCCTTAACAGTTTCCCTGAATTGATATCAATCACATCAAGCCCGCCGTGAAAAGTGCCTACCCAAATCTCGTTTTCATTTACTAAAAGGCCATGAATATTGGTATGAGATACTTTATACCGGGCAGAATAGGGAGTAAACTGCGTGAATATACCGGTGGCCGGATCTAACCTGTTTAAACCTGCATCTTCGGTGCCTATCCATAAATTACCATTTCCGTCCTTACATATCTCGTGTATAGCATTCCCATTTATAGCATTGCCTGCAGATTGTGGAAAGTATTTTTGAAAACAGGTAAGCTGTTTGGGATAATAATTGATACCCCCGAAATATGATCCTACCCACATACCTCCTTCTCTGTCGGGCCATAAGGCATATATTGCATTATCTGACAAAGAATACGGATCTCCATGGTGTTTCTTAAGATGGGTGATTTTGTTGTTCCTGAAGTTATAAACAAATATGCCGGACTCACTTGCTATCCAGTATTCATCTTCACTGAACCGGGCAAAGTCTCTGATAAAAACCTGGCCACTACCTTCTTCAGGTAAATCCTTCTTCAGAAAGCGTTTTGTTGATGTATCAAAAACATACAACCCATGACTGGCAGTACCTACCAATAAAAAACCTTTCCCGGTGTCATATACTTTCTGAATTCCCCTGGTGGTGGATGATGTATGGGAGTCAAATACATTAAAAGTTTCAGTAGCCGAAGAAGAGGGATCCAGACTGTGAATAACTCCTTTTGCAGTAGTAACCCAAATCCTTCCACCGGCAGATAAAGAAACAGACGTTACTTCCTCTCCCCGAAACTGCTTATAGAAAGAAAATTTTTTACTTCTGAGATCCAGCCACCCCAGCCGGTTTCGTATTATAAGCCAGAGCCGCTCCTTATCATCAAGAACAATTCCTCTTATTAGTTCCGCCGGCACCTGCGGCTGTAAAAAAAATTCCTCTTTTTCCGCATTATACCTGAAAAGCCCGTGGTCAGTTCCCACCCAAAGCTGCCTGTTCTTATCCTCATACAATGAGATTATGAAATTACTGCCGATACTGTTGGGATTCCCGCTTTGATTCTGAAACACTTTGAAAGCATAACCATCAAACCTGTTCAGACCGTCTTTCGTTCCAAACCACATAAACCCTTTATGATCCTGGAGCATACAACCTACTGTATTATTTGAAAGACCGTTCTCTACCTGGTAATGCCTGAAATAATACGGCTGGGCTGCAGCAACAACAGCAAGCAAAATAAAAAGCAGCACTCCCAAAAAGACTTTGCTCATAAAGTTTATTGTTCGCACTGTAATTTAGCAAATAGTGACCGATATTTTGTGGCGGGTGATAACACCCTGCCACGAACACCGCTGTTGCGTGTTATCACCGACAGCAAAATGTTATGCACCCGACGATCATAACAGGACAGACGCGTAAATTTATTTCTTTAAATACCCGAACAACGTTGCGCAGCTATGCAGCGCTTTTAACCGGGGAATTTATCATCTTCTTCTACAAAATATATTACCACTCCACGGTAAAAGAAAGTATTAATTCATCCGCATAGGAGCGGTGATATATTTCAATTTATACGTTCGTCCTGACAATCTTAACGATCTCAGATAATTTATCTCTTTAACCTTATGACTTCGCTGGCTGCCAATAGAAATGCCCCGGTTCCATATACTTCCCAGCTATCAGCATTAAAGTTCGTTCCCGGGCTTGCCCCAATTGGCTGCACCCATCCCACACGGCCTTCTTCGTTAACACAATTAATAAGCGCTTTCCATGCTTTTTCCACAACAGGCAGAAATATGTTTTTATCCAGGATCTTATTATTAATACCCCACGCTAAAGCATAACAGAAGAACCCTGAACCGCTTACTTCCCCTCCAGGGTAGGCTGCCGGGTCTAACAGGCTCGCTCTCCATAATCCGTCTTCCTGCTGAAGCGGGGCCACTCTTGTTGCCATTTCTTTTAACAGCCCTTCATAAAAAGGACGCTGAGGATAATCTGCCGGCAACTCCTGAAGTATGCGTACCAGACCGCCCATTACCCAGCCATTTCCTCTTGACCAGAATATTTTTTGGCCGTTGGCTTCTCTCTTACCGGATCCATCGGGCTTTATAACAAAATTCAGATCCCTGGCAAAAAGCTTTTCTTCTTTATTATAAAGCAAATCGTAGGTTTCCTTAAAATACTGATCGTTAGTTTCAAGATATTTTTTATCTCCTGTTATAAGACCTAATTTTACTAATACAGGCGGCCCCATAAATAAGGCATCGCACCACCACCATTTAATAACTTCCACATCATTTTTCCGGGGGTAAGGCCTTGAAAGGAGCAGATTGACAGTATCTATAGTTGGTTGAATCATCTCCTGCTTTTTCTCTTTCCGGTACAGATCTAAATATGTTTGACTGATAGCGATATCATCTGCATGATACCAGCGTTTATAAGGTTGCCACTTCTCCATCTTTCCCATATTCATTAACGACTTGTAAATATCCCCTGACCTTGTGGTTTGCCATGCAGCCACCACACCCGCGTAAAAAGCGCCATTTGTCCAGTCCCTGGGATCATGCTTGGGATGTGCCAACTGCCATTGAACAGCTTTTTTCATTGTCTGTTTAATGTACTTCTTATTGAAGGCTTTACCATCTGCCTGGGAAAAGGCAGCAACAGAGAATGCCAGAAATGACATTACGGTGAATAACTTTTTCATTACTATTAATTATAAATCGGAATTTGAGTGAAACAATTTTTTTTTAATTTTTGATGGCGTGGTCTGCCGGCATATCTTTTCCGGTCCATATTTTTTTCTGGGTCCATTCAGCATTGGGTTTTTTCCAGAAATCATCATCCGGTGACAGGCCCAGCACTAAATAGGCAACCGAGCACAAATACAGGCTGCCGGTTGAAATATAATCCTCTCCTATGCCGGGCTGGCTTCCGTAAATACCAATACGCAACCAACCATTCTGATCGAACGTACCCGAAGCTTCTATTTGATTTTTAATTACACTATACAACGCGCAACGAACCTGCTGTGGCGTAATTTCAGAGGGGAGCTGATGCAGGAGTGCGATCTGCGAGAGCGACTGAAACGCGCCAAAACGATATGCGAGTGAACGCCCTATAGGAGGATAAGTGCCTTCGGGAGAGATCAGGCGTTCCTGTACAGCCGCGTAGCGTTGTGCCCGTGTCATCACGAGCGTGTTGATACGCTCATCTTTAAAGCCTGCCTCTGTTAGCGTCCGGGTTACATCCACCAGCATAGGCTGAATAACAAAACTGTTATAGTAGTCCCAATGAAATGCGGCACCATCGCCATACGCGCCATCACCTTTATACCAGTTCATGTGCATTCTAATAGCATAATCCATACGCATACGGTCTCCGGAGTTATCAAATTTTAACAAAGCCGCCTCCACAATAGCACTGAACAAAAGCCAATTACTTTGTGAAGGAAGGATGACACGGCTGGACTTCAGCTCACGCACTACATTCGCTTTTGTTGTTTCATCAAGACGGCCCCAGAGTTGTACAGGCGCCCTTAATAAGGCCTGGGCAAGAAATGCGGCATCAACAAGTGGCTGCCCTCCCTTGTTAAAATTCATATAATCCGGAGAACCGGGATCTGTAGCATTTTTAATACCTGCCAATGCAAGCTTTATATACTTTTCTCTTAACTGACCTTCAGCAGTAGCGTCGGGCCCAAGCTCCAGCCATGGCGCCATCCCTGAAAGCAAACGTCCTAATGCCTCCAGATAGGTGTACCGGCTTCTGTCCGTCGCTACTGTTGCAGCTTCTACCGGCATGTTCTTTTTCAATTCGCCTTTGCTCAATGCCTGTAAAACCGGATCTCCGATTTTTATTAACGTTTGAACAAAATAGGCGCGCTGCTGTAAACCATCCGGCTCCTGTGCTGTAATCTTTTGTTTAACTGCTGTATGTTTTGCAGCTTTTACGGGTCTCTGAGCCGGCGCAGCACCGGCAACCAGCATGCTCATCACTAATAAAAACAATCCTGTGTAAGCTTTTACTCTGTCAGACATCATAGATATATTCTTTGTATAATGCTCCTGTTTATTTAGCGCTTAATGTTACATTACTGAATGAGAAATTATGATGAGGGCTTTCATGATACCTTTTTAAATGAGTGGAATAGGTCTTCACATCCAGGGTTTTATTTTTCTTATTGTATTCAACAATCCTGATATAGCCATTTCCTCCACGCTGCGACCCCACAACGCCACCCTGAAAGTTTGCGAGCATCTGGTACACTTTGTTCCCATGCGCTCCGTCAGCAACCAATGTACCAACACCTGAATTCAATACATGGCCGCAAACCACCATCAATATATTAGGGTGTTTCGACACAAATTTTTCCCATATCTGTGCACCGTTATTCGCGGCAGAGTCGCCTTTTGCTTTTCCAATACCATAACCTGACGGTTGCCATTTATCATCACCATCCATTAAGGTACTATCAGAATAAAGATAAGCATGTGTATTCACGATAATAGTTCTGTCGGGATACCGGTCTGCGATCTTATTCGCCCAATCAAGAACAGCATTGCGGGGGCCAAACTCCAGGGTCATGATCATCCATTTTACACCACCCGCATCCAGCAAGTGGTACATATTATCAATTTTACCATGTTCAAAAGCGCCTCCAAATGTTTTATCTTTCTCAAATATTTCTAAAGGAAAATATTTGTTAGCCATCCTGGAATTACGAACATCTGAAGATTTACGAGGGGCAGATCCCATATCATGGTTGCCCAATGCCATAGTAAAGGGAATTTTCCCATTGAGCCTGTCCATTATTTTTCTTGCAGCATACCATTCAGGTGCCGAGTTGTTCTGGGTCATATCACCAACGTGGATCACATAATCAAAATGCTTCTTCTTTGATGCGATCCAGTTTATCTCTTCTTCGTACATTTCAGGAAAGGACTCTATATAATTCTGCGGATCGGGAATGATCACAAAACGGGAAACCTGAGCATTAATATTCCCGGTCAGCAATATCAGCGCCGCAATTATAAAAGGATAAATTTTAACTGACATACTTATAACTTCTTATTATTAAAATCCTTACAGCTTATTGTTACTCATTACTTATCATACAGGCCGGTATTTCCTTTATCCCATAAAGGCAACAAACTGTTTAGAATACCAGGATTCGTATCCGCTATATTATTGTTCTCAAAGGGATCGGCTTTATGATCGTATAATTCCAGCGCAGGTTCTTCATTCCTGAAATACTTTGTGAAGCGGTAATCCTCAGTACGTACAGTTATGCCCCGACTGTAGTAGCTGTAGGCTACATTGCTCCAGTTTTTATCTGCCGGGTTCCTGATTAATGGCACCAGGCTTTTTCCATCTGTTTTATAAGCCATTTTGATACCACACAGCTCCATTAATGTAGGATATACATCAACAGAACTTACGATCTTATTACTACGTGAAGACCCCTTTCGGTCACCAGGTGTTTTGATAACCAAAGGACTTCTAAGCGCCCATTCAGAAAGGGTGTGCTTACCCCAAACCTTATCGTCACCAAGGTGCCAGCCATGATCGCCCCATATAACCACAATAGTGTTCTGTTCCAGTTTCAATTTCTTTAATTCAGCAAGCACTTTACCTACCTGCGCATCCACATAGCTTACGCTGGCATAGTAGGCATGCCTTAGCTTACGGGCATAATTGTCAGATACGGGTTTGTTCAAAGAGGCTTTTTCTTCTCCCAGCTTATACCCGTTAAACTCTCCACTTTGATGAAAGCTGGCAACATTTACATTCTTTGGAATTTCGGGTGAAGGAGTCAGGGCAATTTCCGATTCGTTATACATATCCCAATATTTCTTAGGAGCGTTAAAGGGGAGATGAGGTTTAAAAAAGCCTACGCCAAGAAAAAAGGGCTGGCCTTTAGCTGCTAACTCCTGCAGTTTCTGAACTGCAAGCCCTGCTGTCAGGCCGTCAGGGTAGCTTTCATCCCCTGCATCAGCGCTTTCGTAAGGTTTTACAGCGCCTTTAAGCGTATTGCGATTGGTACCGTTAGCATAGCCGAAAAAGGCATTCCATCCTGTTCCCCATTTGCCCGGGTTGAATAACATTTCATTCCAGCTTTCGGGCAATTCCGGTTTTTCGCTTTTGGGTTGCAGGTACTTATATACATACCCGTCAGGAGAATGGCTGATCTTACCAATGCCTACTGTATAATAGCCACTCCGGCGCAACGCATGGATAAACGTTTCGGGCACATCGCTTTTCTTCCTGCCTGCTATTTTATACTCCATAGCTTCATTACCAATATCCTGTACAGAGCGAGGCCACCTGCCGGTGAGTATACTTGCCCTGGAAGCCCCGCATGTAGGTACGGCAACAAAGTGATTTAAAAATACCACTCCGCCGGAAGCCAGCCTGTCTATGTTTGGAGAATGAATATATTCACGACCATAACACCCCAATTCAGGGCGCAGATCATCTACCGCAATAAAGAGCACATTGAAACGGCCTTCCTGCTTCGGCTTTTGACTATAAACAAAAGACGTGGCAAAAAATATCGCTATTGATACGATCGCTTTCTTTGTCATCTTATACTATTGTACATTAAAAATACACATTCCATCTATCACCATCCCGGAGCCTGGGTTAAATTCGGGGAATTCAGGATCTCATCCTTCTTTATCGGCATTAAGTACATTTCGGGTCTGAAAATACGCTTTCTTGCTTCACTTACAATTGATATCTCTTCATAAGTAAAAACACGGTTGGTGGCTGTACCGGTATTTGTGATCTTCATCGCCATGTTGTTTTTGTTCAGGGAATCTACAGCGATCATCCACCTCCGCACATCATAAAAGCGACTATCTTCAAAAGCCAGCTCTATTCTACGCTCATTCCTGACGATCTCTCTCATTTCTTCTTTTGTCATACCAGATTTTAAACCATACATGTTATCCGGGCCGGCGTCTATGCCTGCACGTTCCCTGATCTTTTTGATCATTTCATAAGCCTCAGCAATATGCCCTGCTTCATTGCTCGCCTCGGCATAATTAAGTAAGATCTCGGCATAGCGAAGTAAAGGTGCAGACCGTTCTACCCTGGTCTTATTCACATTTGAAGTTTCTTCCTTACACATCTTCCGGCAGTAGTAGCCTGTAGAAGTAACGCCTGTAGATGAAGTGAAAGCAAGATCTAATCCATCATTTGTTTTTCCCGGCCCGTTATATGTCCATACCTCTTCTAATGTAGCTGTGTTCCTTGACCATTTTGAGCCATTATACATTACAGAATAACCCAGGCGCGGATCCCTGTTGGCATAGGGGTTCTGAGGGTTATATCCTGATCCGGGTTCGCTGATCGCCTTGCCATTTTTCATGGGAA
Source organism: Niabella sp. (assembly GCA_027493055.1). Classification (GTDB taxonomy): domain Bacteria; phylum Bacteroidota; class Bacteroidia; order Chitinophagales; family Chitinophagaceae; genus Niabella. The sequence goes on from JAPUDO010000012.1 coordinate 40,544, forward strand.
AACAGTTTACGAGGTTATGAGTAGGATGACCATAAGATCCTCCCGACCGGGTGAGCGGGTTCCAGAAATTCTCATATTCAAAATTAGATGTCTGAGGTATAAAAAAGACCAGCTCGGTAGTGATTTTCTTAATAAATAAATCGTAAAAACCATAGCCGGGTTTTGTAGTATTGTCTATCTCCAGGGTATAATATCCGGAATGGATCACCGCCCTGGCAGCATCTGCAGCTTTTTGCCAGCGGTTTTGATCGTAATTGTGATAAGTAGCTGCTTTAATTCTTTCGTCTAACTGATCCTGTACCCGGTACTGAGATTTGATATTCATTAACCCCCCGTTAAACAAAGGACTTGCGGCAAATAAAAGAACGCGGGATTTTAAACCGAGGCAAGCTCCCTTTGTAACCCTTCCAAAATCTTTCGGATCGTACTGCTCGGGGGCAGGCACCAGCTTTTCAGCTCCTTCCAACTCCTTCACTACGTAATTCACACATTCCTCATAAGGTGTTCTGGGTACATTCAAATCGGCCTCTGCATCAAAAACAACATCACCCAAAACCGGAACAGCACCAAAAGCATTCAATAAGTAGGAATAATACCATGCCCTCAAAAAACGGGCTTCTCCTTCTAACCGGGCCCTCAACTGCTCATCGAGCGGCATATCATTAATATGGCTCAGGAACAGGTTAACCCTTCTTATATTCCTGTAGGGTACCACCCACATATTCCAGATCTGGGCATTATAGTTGGCAGAAGGGGAAAGCGTTGCATTTACAAATGCCGACACCTGCTGCGTATTCCCATAATACCTCGATTCTTCGTCATCTACTGTTTGTTCTTTATTGGTTTGCCCATTATAGTCTCTTTTTATAAAAGAGAACCTGGTGTCTGCATATATAGAGTTGAGGAACTCAAATATCTTGGTACTATCACTGAAAACCTGAGCTTCATCAATAACCTCCAGGTTCTTGGATTTATCTAAAAAATCTCCCTTTTTACATGACACGTACAACAATAATAAAACTACAATACCAAAAAAATAATGCTTTTTCATAATCGAAATTTTAAACCATTACTATCATTAAAAAGTAAGGGAGGCTCCAATATTTAATGTGCGCTGTGGCGGATAAACAGACCGGTCGTTTCCTGAAGCTGCCTCCGGATCAAACTGATATAGTTTTGACAGCTTAGACCAGGTAAGTAAGTTATATCCCGAAATATAGATCTTTACATCCTGGAACTTCAGCTTATTTCCCCAGTTCCTGGGAAGCGAATAGCCAAGTTCTAAAGTTTTCAAACGGAGATAATCGCCCGGGATCAGCCAAAAAGTTGACGCATAATTAGTCCCTTCTGAAGTATTATTGACCGACAACCTCGGGTATTTTGCATCGTCGCCCAACTCAGGTGTCCAGGCTTGTTTATGAATGGGCTGCATATTTGACAGGAATGCCTGTATGGCGCCCTGCCTTGCTCTGAACGAAAAGTTTTTTGCGCCCTGTAAGAGAAAACTGATACTAAGATTTTTATAGCTGCCTCCTAAGGACAATCCGTAAGTGGTAGTAGGGAAGTTCGGCTTCCCGAAAAACGCTCTGTCATTTTCCGTAATTGTTCCATCTCCATCATAGTCTTCGAACTTCAGATCTCCCGGCAATGCCCCAGCTGTAGGCTTCACCACGTTTGGATCGTTTATATCGCCCAGAGAATAAAATCCTATCCATTTATAAACCAATAGCTGTCCCATGCTCTGGCCGGTTGATTGTTGCCAGGGAGCATCCAGATTCGCCGGTTCATCCAATTCCAGAACCTTATCTTTTACATAAGAATAATTGGCATTGATAAAGTAGCTGAAATCATTTCCCTTCCGGTTCTTGAATGAGAGCTCTGCCTCATAGCCTGAATTTTTCACTCTGCCCTTATTCGCTTTGGGAAGAGCTACGCCAATCATATTGGGTACACTTTCCCTGCTAATAATGATATCATAACGCAGGTGATCAAAATAATCAATATTTAAGGACAGCTTATCTTTTATAAAAGAAAATTCTGACCCAACATTAAACTTACGTTCTTTTTCCCAGGAAACATTGTCATTTCCCAACGCCTTTTCCCTCAGCAGCTTTAAAACAGATGTTCCTCCCGAAGTACCGAAAACAAGGCCCGGATAATAGTTTGCATCGCCGGCTTCGGAACCTGTTGCATAAATAAATTCGTGAACATAGGTAGTCTGAATTCCAGAGCCTATATTATCGCTACCCACTATTCCGTAAGACCCTTTTATTTTCCAACGGCTCAACCAGCTTCTCAATGGTTTCATAAATGATTCTTCTGTAATATTCCAGCCCAATGATCCTGATGGAAAGAATCCATATTTTTTTCTTGCAGCGAACACATCCGAACCGTTATAAGCGCCGTTAAACTCAAGCAAATATTTTTGCCTGAAGTCGTAACCAAAGCGTGCTGCATAGCCCCGCGTATTAGAAGGTATATAGTTACTTGTAACAGCAGAGCTGGAGCTTACAGATGTTTGCCGGTTGACCAAAAACATACCTATAAAATGATGATCGGAAAAACGCCTGTCATAATTCAGGAAAGCCTGCAGGTTCAATCTTCTTAAAGGATTGCCGGCATTATATGTTAAAGTGGGATCAACAATCCTGTAAACATTATCATTCCAAAGCTGATAGGAATCTGTTTCCCTGTCATAGCTATACGATGGGAAAGAGCTAGGTGCGTTATTATCAGGAACACCCATATTACGGCTAAATGACTGTAAGGAGGCATAGGAAACAACCCCTTTTAAAGATAAGCCCTTTGTAATAAAATCTAATTTTTGCGAAGCATTCGACGCTAAATAAATATTATTCTCAAAACTCCTGTTATACCCGTTATAGGTAAGCCTGCCCACAACATTGTTCTCACCTCCCAATCCCGGGCTGATTTCTTTTACAGGGTGATTGAATGTGCCATTAGGATTATAAACAGCATAAGCGAATGGCGACAGGGTTCTGAAATTTATATAATCCTGGAACAGGTCTGTGTGCGGATTGGGGGCATTTCTTTCCCCGTTGTTACCATAAAGGTCAATCCGGATATCAAGCGTTTTTGAAGCCTTTATGTCTAAGTTCGACCGGTAGTTAAATCGTTTATAATAAAAGTCTGTTCGTAATCCGTTCCGCGAGCCAAAATCATTAAGCATACCATTTTGCCATAAATATCCTCCTGAAATAAAATACTTAACATTCTGGCTTCCGCCGCTAATATCTATATTGGTTCTGTTAGTGGTGCTGAAATCCCTGAACAGGGTTTCTTTCCAATCCACATTCGGATGTCCCCAGGGATCTTCTCCTGACTTAAACAACCTTAAATCTTCATCTGAAAAACGGCGCTGGGGTAAGGGCGTATTGAGATATATACTGTCATTTACCTGTGCCTGGTTGTATAATAAAGCTGATTCGTATGCATCAAGCACTTTAGGGAATATAGTCGGCTGCGAGAAACTTAATTCCGAACGGGCGCTAACTTTTGGCTTACCAACCTTTCCCCTTTTAGTTGTTACCAAAACAACTCCATTGGCCCCTTTAATACCGAAGATGGCTGTCGTTGAAGCGTCCTTTAGTATACTGATCGTTTCAATCTCATTAGCGTCAAGGCGTGAAAACTGATTATAAGAATATTCGATATCATCCACCAGGATCAACGGGCTGTTATCTCCGTTAGGGGAACTGCGCCCTCTTATAAAAAACGCGGCTCCATCATCGCCGGGCACACCAGTTCGCTGCTGCGAAGAAAATCCGGGGATCCTGCCACTTAAAGCATTTTGTAAACTTGGCGTGGGAATATTTTGTATCTCATCACCCTTAATAGAAGAAACAGCTCCGGTAAGGGTAACTTTCTTTTGTTTTCCATACCCCACTATAACTATATCTTCCAGCTCTGATGCGCTTTGGTCAATTTCCAATGTAATATTGAGCTCTTCAGCTGATGATATACTTACCTCCTTTGATTCATGCCCTACAGCAGCCACTACAATAGTTTGCGACTTGCCGGACAACTTAATTTCAAAGTACCCTTTTTCATCGGCTGATGTGCCATTACCCGGCAAATCTTTTTCAGTTATGGAAGCGCCCGGTAACGGACCTTTTTCATCTTTTACCCATCCTTTTATAAGTTGAGCATTGCTAAAAAGAGTAAAAAAAGCAAGGATCAAGGTGAAGAAAAAATATTTCATCCGCATATTTTTTTTATTTGCCGTTAAGTGGCCATTTTTTTGGCCGGATGGAACTACGCGTATACATTCTCCAATCCGAAGGACTCCTTTTGGAGTTTGAGAATAATTTATCATGCTTCGTTTCATGAACTTATATTTATCTATTAAGCTAACCGCATACTATTTGGTACCTGGATATAAGAGCCTTACCATCCTTCGTTCTGAATAAAGCTTTTATTCTTTGAAATTTCACTGTAAGGAATAGGCATCCTGTACAACCGCTGATTGAACTTAACATTTGCTACTTCCTGCTGTGCATACGTGAATGAGTTATTTGCAGCTTTAGTAATCGATATGCCATGAAGTTTCCCGTTAAGCGCATCTCCGGCAACTTTCCAACGCCGCAAATCCCAGAATCGATGTTCTTCGAAAGCCAGCTCCACCCTTCGTTCCTTCCGGATAAGCGTGCGCATTTCTTCCTGAGTAATTCCCGTCTTTATTCCATACCTGTTTGCAGCAACCTTACTGGGTTCTATTTTTGCCCTTTTCCTTAATTCGATAATACTTTTTACAGCTTCTTCTGTTTGCCCCATTTCATTAACTGCTTCTGCATAATTCAAATAGGCTTCAGCTAAACGGAAAATAATGAAGTTGTGAAACTGGGTGGTGTAAGTAGTATTCGTATTGGTGGGGTTATCGAAATAGCCCATAAACTTTCTGAGATAATAACCGGTTTTCGTTTGTATAGCAGTGCCACCAGGCCGGTCTTTTCCTCCGTTGTAGGTTTCAACAACACCGGGAGTAGCTAACCACCTGCGGCCATTATACAACACCGTCCACCCTAACCTCGGATCCCTTTTAGCGTATGGATCAGTATTAGCATATACGGTACCCGGCTCAGAAATATTTCTGCCTGTCGTGTCTGTAAATGCATCCACTAATTCCTGTGTAGGGCTTGTATATCCTCTGCTGACAACAGTTGGGGAAGCGAAACCAACAGGGCCATGATTTTGTTCAAGATTCGCAGTTTTGGCTTTTAAATTAGCAAGAAATACTTCTTTAGGATTGATCGTTGTAAAAACATCCCTGAATTCTGCCTGAAGCGTCAGGCCCTTTTGTGAAGCATAATCTAAAAGATCTTTTGCGGCTTTTGCTGCACTATCCCACCTGGATGGCTTATAATCAAGATAACTGTTCAATTTCCTCAGGTTCTCATTCTGCTCAAAGCCACCGCCATTAAATAACGGGCTTGCAGCATATAATAATACCCTGCTTTTTAATGCCAGTGCTGCCGCTTTTCCCACCCTTCCCCAATAGTTCACATCCATTGGATCTGTGCGCAGAGAGTCTTGGATAGCGTCGCACTCGTTAACTATATAGTTAATACATTCTTCATAAGTGCTTCGTGGTAATTGCAAATTATCTTTTAAAGAAAAAACCTGGTCTCCGATAAGTGGTACTCCTCCATATCGCCTGACCAATTCCCAGTAACACATGGCTCTTATAAAACGTCCTTCGGCTTTCCAATACTTACGTAAAGCTTCATAGGAACCATCAGCTGTAACTTTAAATGGTATCTTATGAATATTCATGAGTAGAATATTGACCGCCCTGATGCCTTCATAGCCTTTTGCAAAAAATGCATCGGGATAATTCTGGGCATTTAAATAACCATTGGCGAAATAAGCAACCGAAGAGCTGTTCCTTGACGGAATGGCATCGTCAGTGGCAGCATCTAAAAAATCTCCTCCTATCCGGTCAAACCCATCCGGCAAATAGTTATAAAGATTATTTACAAATTGCGTTGCATAGGTACCAAGGCTATCAGTAACATCCCATACGAGATCTTCGTCAATATCATTAGCCCTTCTGTCCTCAATGTCCTTCTTGCAGGATACGGCAATAATACTCGCTGTCAGCACAAATAAGCATATTAACAGTAATCTGTTTAGCATAGCATTATATTTAAAAATTAATGGTTAGTCCTCCGCTGAATGTTTTAACAATAGGATATACATATCCGTAAACTTCAGGATCCACACCTTTATATGCGGAAGCGGTAAACAGGTTGGTAGCGTTAGTAAAAATCCTGAACGATTCAATTCTGATATTCCTGGTCCAGTTCCCGGAAATATTGTAACCGAGCTCCAGGAACTTCAGGCGCCCGTAACTTCCATCTTTATACCAGTAGGATGAGTTTGATATATGATTGTTAATATTCGTACCTACAGTAAGTCTCGGATAGGAAGCATTGGGGTTATCGGGAGTCCACCTGTCAAGATGATGTTCAAACGCCTGTCCTAATCCCCGGTTCTGAAATTCCCATTGGGAAGCGCCGGTTAACGTGATATTGCGGTGAAGCGCTCCCTGCAGCAATGCCCTGAAGTCAAATCCTTTATAAGCCAAATGAATATCGGAGCCAAAAAACACCAGGGGTTTTGTTGTACCAATCGGTGCTTCGTCATAAACCGTAATCCTGCCATCCATATCATAATCCTTATACATAATATCTCCTAACTGTGGCGTATAGCCATCTATAGTTGCCACACCCGGCCTGTTAAAGTCTTGCGGAGTACGGTATAAACCAACCGCTGTATATCCAAACGCCTGCCCTACCTGGCCGCCGGTACGCCTCATCCATGCATACGGCTGATCGACTTCATCAATAAACACTACCTTGCTTTTTGCAATATTTGCATTAGCTGAAACATTGTAGAAGAAGGAAGAACCGCTTTTGCCATTATAACCAACAAGCATGTTCAAACCGGAGTACCTGCTTTTACCCAGGTTTTCAGCCGGATAGCTATTCCCTATAATAGTAATGCTTGTACCCCTTGTTCTTATCAGGTTGTAATAATTGTTAATATAGTATTCAAAAGAAAAGTACAGCCTGCTTTTTAGCACAGCGCCTTCAATACCCAGGTTCAGCTTACCGGCCTTCTCGTAATCAAGATGGGGATTTGCCAAGGCACCTTCTGCAACAGTGGCATTACTGCTGGGGGTTGTACCAAAGTAAACGCTGGTGCCACCAACATAATATTGCTTAAAGGAATAATATCCATTTCCATCGTTCCCTGTTTTACCGTATGAGCCGTACAGCTTCAGCCGGTCTACCCATGAAACATTTTCAAAAAACTGCTCTTTATGTATATTCCATCCCAATCCTACAGCAGGGAAAAATCTTAACCGGAATCCTTCGGGATAGCGGTTAAACCCATTATATCCAAAAACAGCTTCGGCCATATATTTTTCGTCATAATTATATGCCACGCGGCCTGATATGCCTTTAAACCTTAACGGCAGATTGGAATTAATTCTTGTGCTGATACTATTGTATAACAGCAAACCATTGAAACCGTGTTTTCCGAACTTCCTGTCGTATCCCAGATCAAATTCGGTATAGCTTTGTATCCACTGATCAGCTATTGCATCTGTATTATTTTGCTCTCCGTCACTATTAAACCTTCTGTAAGTGGTATCATTTAAACCAGAAGTCTCATTTGGCATCACATTCATCTGGTATACAGCAAAAGTTTTGCTCCTGTTAATATTTTGTACAAAAGCCCCGCTGAACGACACCAGGCCTTTTACCCATAAACCGTTTACGATATTATCAAGGTTCCTTTTTAAGCTTACATCAGACAAAACATTCCTTTCATAACCCTGCCTGTACCCCGACCTGTTTAATTGCCCGTATGTGTTGTCTTTGAACTCCAGTACCCCACCTAAAGATCCATCAGGGTTGAACCTGGGATAAGCATTATTAGGAGTATTGTAAATACTGTTTCTGATAGTGTTCGTAGTAGGTCCGGGCTGGGATGATTCAATTACCCTGCCCAAAACATTGATGCCAACAACGGTCCGCTGATCAAGATTTACATCTACGTTTGTCCGCAGCATATAGCTGCTGAAATCATTGTTTGTATTATACGTGTTCTCATCCTTATTTGTGTTGAAAATACCTCCCTGATGCAGGTATTCTCCAACTGCAAAATATCGCGCCACCTTGTTACCACCGGTAACATTCATTGTAACACGATCCATGCGGGTAGTATTTTTGTATGCGAGGTCAGTCCAGTCTATATCCGGATGCCCGTAAGGATCGGTATGGTTTTTATACGCGTCCAGGTCAGCCGGGGTATATACAGGTTCAATGCCATCATTAGCGAGTGCCTCATTATACAATGTTGCATAATCGTAAGCATTTAAACCGCGTAAGAATTTACCGGGCTTTTGAATACTGCTTTGCCATGATGCTCTTATTCTTTGTTTACCGATCTCTCCTTTTTTAGAAGTGATCAGCAGCACTCCATTAGATGCCTGAGGGCCATACATAGCTGTAGCCAAAGCGTCGCTCAATACAGAAACAGATTCAATCTCTTCAAAATCAAAAATGCTTATATTTTGAGGAATACCATCTATAACAATTAACGGAGATTGTCCTCTTAAAGAAAGTGAGAAAGCGCTCTCATTGGTAGTACCGCTGTTTGAGCTGGACTGATTTACAAATAACCCCGGCAACAGCCCGGCTAATACACCCTTTAGCTGATTACCAGGCATTGAAGCCAGCTTCTCACCGGAGATACTCCGTATTGAAGCGATATTCAAATGGGCCGGTGATTTCATGTTATAGAGCATCGGCACTACAGAATCTTTTCCGGGAACATTAAGCTGTACTAAGGCAGGAGCGTCTGCTATCTCTGATAGCGTATCTTTTCCCCCATTATGCTGAGCATACCCCTGAAAGGTGTATAGAAACAGGGAGGCTAAAAGCAAGTGCCTTTTAAAAAAGAAAAGCCCGGCAATATTTTCTTTTATTGCCCACTTATAATTATGCCTGAATCCCGAGAATGAAAAAGATTGTTTCATAAGACTTATTAGAAATAATATACAGATGAATAAAGGTATATTGTCCTCAAAAGCGCTTCATGGCAAGATTCTTCAAAATCATCTCCTAAAATATCTGAACTTTGGCAAGCCTCATACATAAATTTTTACACTTACTCCAAATAAGTGTATCGCTTTGAGGCAAAAATAAAAATTAGAAAAAGGAACCAGAGTCCATTTTGTATCAGTTTTGTTTTATTTTGTTGCAATAGCGGTATTTTGACATGTAAAGCACATCTCCCGGTTAGTGTTATTCTTAAAGGCTTAGACAGAAAGCTATGTATCTATTGAAAGGCAATTAAAAAGCTGTCCGCAATACTCCGGACAGCTTTTGTTTTTAAAAGAGCTTATATTATTTTGGCGAATCCTGATCAATTCTTCACCGGCAGCAAAGAATAATCCCTGGCATATTCCATCATCTGTTCGTAAAAAGAATTGGGAAACTCAATCCGTACATCCTTCACTTTATCACCATCCATATGGGCTGTAAGACGCGGCTGTATAAACCCTTTATAAGGCTTTATGTTGAGCGTTGCATAGCGTTCCAGCACTTCTTTATGCAGATTGGAATCTACGTTCACTCCATAAGTTTCAACCAGGTTTTTACCGGCGTTGAAATCTCCTTCCGATTTGATGCGCTGTATCTCTTTCAGCAGCTCACCAAATAAAGTGCGTAACTTGTTATAATCATTGATCTGCACATAAGTTTTGCCATCTCTTTTGATCAGCTCCACCACCTTATCCTTCTTTCCTTTTTCATAAACCCAGTAAGCATTTAAGGCACGGTTGCGCATATGCGCTTCTTCTATTTTATCGCCTAATTTCAACCGTACCAGCTGGGTCATCAATCCGTTCATCATATAATTGTAATACTCGGCCTTGCCTACTTCCAGGGAGGGCATTACACCTATTTCCACCAGCTTGGGATCCATGATATAATAGAGCGCTACAAGATCAGCACGGGCTTCTTCCAGGCAGGAGGCGTAATTTTTCAGGGTTTTGTCGGGCGTGGCTATACCGGGATTGATCTGGCCCGATGCGTGGCCGATACACTCGTGCATATCCGTATGCAGGTCGCTACCCAGGCTGCCGTACTGTTTGATGCGATCCATGTCTTCTTTGGTATCCACAAATTCTTCCAGCATACCGTTGCTGGCGCTGCTCAGGTTGTAGGCCTCCACAATATTGGACAGGGCTACAGATTTAGAACCATACTCTTTTCTTAACCAATCTGAATTAGGCAGGTTAATTCCAATTGGTGTACTGGGGGCTGCATCGCCGGCTTCTACAATTACATTTATTGCTTTGGCATTGATTCCTTTTACATTTTTCTTTTTATGTTCGGGCATAAGGGGTGAGTTATCCTCAAACCATTGCGCCTGTGCCGCTATTTTTTCAATGCGCTTTGAGGCTTCAAAATCTTTAATGGAAACAATAGATTCGTAGCTTCCTTTTTTACCAATAGCATCGTTATACACTTCTATAAAACCACAGGTAAAGTCAATCACACTATTAGTATTCTGAGTCCAGGCAATATTATACTCATCCCATTTTTTCAGGTCGCCGGTTTCGAAATATTCCACAAGCAGCGTCAACGCTTTTTTCTGTATGTCATTTTCAGCTAACGGGATCGCTTTTCTGATCCAGAAGATCATTTTGTCAATAGCAGGTGCATACATACCGCCGCTCTTCCATATTTTTTCTGTCAGTTGCCCGTTCTCTTTAATCACTTTGCTGTTTAGTCCCCATTCAGGTTCCTGGTCGCTATGCGGAAATTTAGCATAAAAAGCTTCTACTTCTGCCTGGGTAACCCCTTCATAAAAATTGTTGAAGGAGTTGGCCACATTATCAATACCGGCACGCAGATCCACCATTTTAGGCTCAAACTTTGCATCGAAAATAATTGGCCTGATACGGGTTAAAAAGGCATCAACAGTTTCGCCATCATCCACGGGTAATTTGCTGGCATCGCTTTGCTTTACCAGCCCGCTAAAGTATTCAAAGCTACAGGCAGGAACAATTTTGTCGGTGCTATAATGATGGTACACCCCATTGCTGAACCAGACCTGCCCGGCATAGGTTTTAAATTTTTCCCAATCATCGCCACTCTTATTAGCTTTAGTCGTTTGCCATATTGCTTCCAGTGTTTTACGCACTAAAAGATTGTACTTACCACGTTGATCATAGATAATATCCCGGCCTGAAAGAGACGCCTGGTAAAGATAATAGGCTAACTCTTTTTGTTGTGCTGAAAGCTGGTCCCAGCCTGGTACCTGGTAGCGCAGCAGCTGCAGGTCAGCAAACGATTCAGCGGCCACATTAAATGCTTCAGATGAAGCAGCATTTCCTTTGTCTTTTGTTTCACCGGATGGCGCTCCGCATGAAGCAAAAAACAGAGAGCCTGATACAAGTGTTATCATCATTATATTTTTATACATCATCATGGGGTATTTAGTTCCGATAAAAGTAAGAAAAATAGTAGCCTGTGTAACTTATTTATATCCCAACTTTTTAAGACCTTTCACAGGCGCACCTGTTTTTACTTCAAATAAAGAAATAGCGTATCCGCCGGCAGGAGCAGATTTGAACTGCAACTTCGACCGGCTGCTGATAATACCTTTTTGAATGGTATATGCCTGCGGATTGGTTTTATAATCCGCGTCTTTAGCATCGGTGTAGATAGTGGCTTCATATAATTTGCCCGGCTCCAGGAAATTAAAAGACAGCTTGCTGATATGTCCGTTCTCTCCTGCCACATTTCCTACAAACCAATTACCTGTTCCTTTTGCCTTACGGGCAACGGTTACATATGCGCCCGGCTCGGCTTCAAGATACTTGCTGTCGTCCCAATCTACGGCCACATCTTTAATAAACCGGAAAGCATCAGGAAAACGATCATAGTTTTCGGGCAGGTCCGCAGCCATTTGTAACGGACTGTACATGGTAACGTATAAAGCCAGCTGGTTAGCCAGGGTACTGTTTACATGCGATTTATTATTGGGATTCATCTTTGATATATCCATCTCAAATATACCCGGTGTATAATCCATCGGCCCACCAATTAATCTTGTAAACGGCAATATGGTAACATGATTGGGGTTACTGCCTCCGAAAGCCTGGTACTCCGTTCCTCTTGCTGATTCATTTCCTATAAGGTTGGGCCAGGTACGGCATACGCCTGTGGGCCTCACTGCCTCGTGGGCATTTACCATAATCTTATATTCCGCTGCTTTTTCAATAGCATACTGGTAATGGTTGTTGATCCATTGACTGTAATGATGTTCCCCACGGGGAAGAATATCGCCTACATAACCGCTCTTTACAGCATCATATCCAAATGCCTTCATAAACCTGTACGCCGTATCCATGTAACGCTCGTAATTACGGACAGAGGATGATGTTTCGTGGTGCATGATCATTTTTACTTTTTTACTTTGGGCGTATTCCTGTATGGCTTTTACATCAAAATCAGGATAAGGTGTTACAAAATCAAACACATGATCTTTCGAATTGCCAAACCAGTCTTCCCAACCTATATTCCATCCTTCCACCAGCACCCCGTCAAAGCCATGTTTTGCTGCAAAGTCAATATACTTTTTTACGTTGGCCGTGGTAGCGCCATGCCTGCCATGAGGTTTTGTTTTAGTATAATCAGTTACTCCTAATTGCACAGCGGGCACATCACTGGTGTAAGACCATTCACTTTTACCGGTAATCATTTCCCACCATACACCTACATATTTGGTAGGCTTTATCCAGGAAGGATCTGCTATTTTGGAAGGTTCGTTCAGGTTTAACGTCATTTTGGAAGCAAGTATATCCCGTGCATCATCACTTACAATAACAGTGCGCCAGGGTGAATGACAGGGAGCCTGTAAATGCCCTTTGCTGCCGTTAGCATCCGGTGTCAGCCATGATTCAAAAATGAAGTTTTTATCATCCAGGTTCAGGTGCATACAGGCATAATTGATCAGCGCCGCTTCATGCAGGTTGATATAAATACCCTCGTTTGTTTTCAGCATCAGCGATGTTTGCACGCCTGTGGGTGAGAAAGAAGTTTGGGAAGCATTGCCTGTAATAGCTTTTGGCATCAGCCCTCTTATTTCTGATAATTTAGAGGTGGTATAATCGTACTCCTGGGTATCATAATCGCCGGGAATCCAGTAAGCCGTGTGATCGCCCGTCATAGCAAATTGCGTGCGCTCTTCTTTAATAACAAAATAGGTAAGCTCTTTTTGTTGCGGGAACTCGTACCGGAATCCCAATCCATCATTAAACAGCCTGAAACGGATGACCATTTGACGGTTGGACACTTTTTGCTTCAAAGTAACCGCCAGCTCGTTGTAATGGTTACGGATATCCTTAGTTTCACCCCAAACCGGTTGCCAGGTCTCATCAAAAGCAGCCGTTTGCTGGTCTGCCAGTTCAAAATTGTTGTACAGGGAAATACCGCTCCCGGCAGCAGCACTGCCCTTTTGTATTTCAGTATTAAACTCCTGCTTTACTGAATTATCGAGCAATTCAAGTCCCAGTTTGCTTTTCTTAATAACGGGCTTCCCTTTATAAAGCAGCTCGTAAGCCGGGGAGCCATCCTGCTGTAGCGAAAAATTCATAAGAAATTGACCATCGGGCGATTTTAGCTGTGCATTAAGCGCGGATACAGCCATGCACATAATTGATAAAATCGTTAGCTTCTTCATAAAATATCATTTAAAAATCTATAAAAACTAATGCTGCATTGTTAAGGAGCTGGCTGGCAGATCAGGTAGCAAGCAACATTTACGAGCTTCAAAAATATACTATTGTGTATATAGTACACAATTAATTTTTTGAACCTCTGAATAAAAATGTTACATAGCTTCTGCTATTACTTATTTGAACTGGTTATTTTTACCAGGTTATATCATTGCCGGCTATTGTATAACCGGCACGATGACGTTATAAAAAATGAAAATGGATACTTCAAATAACGAAAAGAAAATGGCAGCACTTGAAGCTGTTAAAGAAATTAAGGATGGAATGGCAGTGGGCCTGGGAACAGGTTCTACCGCTTATTACGCCATACAGGCTGTTGGAGAAATGGTAAAACAGGGCATGAAGCTGCAAACCGTTCCCACATCAGAACAAACCAGGCAAATGTGTATTGAGCTGGGGATACCCATGGTGGATATGAATACAATTGACACTATTGATATTACTATCGACGGGGCCGATGAGTTTACTTCCAACCTGGAGCTGATAAAAGGTGGCGGCGGCGCCCTGCTCCGGGAAAAGATCGTGGCTTCCATCACCAAAAAACAGGTCATTATTACCGATAGCTCTAAAATGGTGCACCTGTTAGGCAAGTTTAAGGTACCGGTTGAGGTAATACCAATGGCTTACAGCTATGTATTACGTTGCCTGAACGCTATTGGCGGCATTGGCCTGGTACGAAAAAAAGAAGGTGCAACCTATATTACCGATCAGGGTAATTATATTATTGATGCTGATTTCGGGTTAATAGAAGATCCTGCTGCTCTTGATCAAAAGCTAAACAATATAGTGGGAGTAGTGGAGCACGGGCTGTTCATAGGTATGGCGCATAAAGTAATTATGAGCAAGGATGGAGAATTGATCACGTTTTCCTGAAATATTGAATAGTAAATGATCAAATATTCAACAGTCAATGCTCAATATTCATTGAGCGTTGGTCTTCGGAGACATAATTGAGCATTGATTATTGCATATTGAAAATTGAGTGCTTTTACCTTACCTTCCGCACCTGTTCCTCCAGGCTTCCTTAAGTTTTTCCTTTTCTTCATCGGTCATATTCCTGAACCTTTCACGAAAACCTCTTGACGGGCCACCACATTTCTTGCGTCCCCCGCCAAAACCTCCGAATAATATTTTACTCAGCACCAAAATACCCAAAGCCTGCCAGTAGGTAATAGCCGATACATGTAATACATCAGGCAATATGGCGTTCCACAGTAACATCACTATAGCCCCGAAACCAAAAACAGCGGCAACACCACATAGTGCAATAACAAATTTTGGTGGGCCAAATCTTCTTTTATCATTCATAATATTATTTTTAATAAGTTATCAATTCGTTGTATAAATATTGTAAGCGCTTGCGCAAATGCAGTACGGCATAGCGTTTCCGGCTGATGATCGTTTTAATGCTTTCCCCTTTTTTATCCGCGATCTGCTGCAGTGTTACATCTTCCATTTCATTCAATATGAACACTTCCCGCTGCGCTTCAGGCAATTCATCGAGGGCCTGGAACAGCTCTTCCCAAAAAAGCTCTTTAAAATCTTCCAGCTCAGGGTTGTCTTTTATAGCCAGCAACATTTCCCTGAACTGCACTTCGCCGTCTTCATTCTCATACTGGTAATCATCCAGCAGCTCGGGTTTTTTCTTGCGGTATTTATCAGTGATCTTGTTGCGCGCCACTCTAAACAGCCAGCCGCTCACTTCTTCAATGGTTTGCGTGGAAGACACATTGGTAAACTGGTACCACACATCCTGCAGAATATCTTCCGCATCAGCATCGGTATTCACCTTGCCCCGGATAAAGCCAAAAAGCCGCTTACTGTAATCTCTTACAGTATCTATAATATTTTGCTTCCTGTCATCGGCCATTATTGCTATACCATCGCTCATTATAATAAGGGAAACGACGGAAGGAGAAAATTACTTTAAATTATTGGAACTATATTTCCGGGAAGACAATAATTATTGGGCCAGCAGCTGAACATTGCTCATCGAAATTGCGACGCTCCGTTTTTTTGTGGAATATGGGCCGGGCAGATAATGCTATTGTCATTTCGGAGTTCCGATGACTATCGGAAAAGAAAGCTCAACGTTTAGTTGAATTGCGATAATAACAGGCTTTTCGTTGAGGCTTCCCCTTCTTGCTCAGATCTCCTGACTACTACTGATCGAAACCTAAAAACATGTTTTAATCAAGCCTGAAAGCCCGCCTGCCGGACGGGCAGGGCTAATATTATTATAAAAAAAGCATATACACCGATTACAAACCCCGAAGGGATAGCATAATATCCTGTGTCACCCCTTCGGGGTTTTCGTCCAAAATCCAAACGATTTTTCTATAATAATAACATCTCTTCGAGATTTTTCTAAGGTTTCGAACACTTAAGGCCGGGAGGCCAGCGCGAGGAGAGAATTGCGATGGTAACAGGCATTTCGTTAAGACATCTCTCCCCGATCGATGTGACGACACTTATATATCCTCGCCCTTCTTGCTCAAATCTCCTCCGGACCTGACCTGGGCATACCCGTTACTAAACCAATGAGATTTATACTAAGTAACCTTAACGCACTGGCCGGGAGGCCAGCGCGAGGATACATAATAAACCAGTCAAACCGGGGCGGTCAGACTGGTTAAAATCCTGCTTCAGCCAGTTGCTCAAAAGTTACCTGCTGCTGCTCACCGCTTGCAAGGTTTTTAATATTCACAATACCCTGCTCCAATTCCCTGCTGCCCAAAATAGCCACATAAGGAATGGCCTTTTTTTCAGCGTATTTAAACTGCTTGTCAAATTTTGCATTTTCGTGAAAAACCTCGCAGCTGATATTTTTACTTCTTAATTGTTGTGCCAACTCCATCGCTTTAGCTGCTTCGGCTTCTCCAAGATTAAAAAACAGGATCTTTGTACCGGCAGCTGTTTCCCCGGGAAAAAGATCCAGTTCGCTCATGACGTCATAAATTCTATCCACACCAAAAGAAATGCCCACCCCCGGCACATCCGGCACTCCAAACAAACCGGTAAGATCATCATAGCGGCCACCGCCGCCAATACTGCCGATCTGCACCCCCAGGGCTTTCACTTCAAAAATGGTTCCGGTATAATAATTCAGTCCGCGGGCAAGGGTCACATCGAGGGACAGCTGACAGTTGGCAGTTGACAGATGACAGTTATCTACAATATATTTCAGCTCTTCCACGCCTTTTAAGCCGGTTTCGTTTCCCGTAAAAATGGCTTTTAGCTGTGTAAGCTTTTCTTCATTGCTTCCTGTAATATTTAAAAAAGATTCAATGATCTGTACCTGCGTATCATCCAGTCCCCTACCCCGCAACTCTTCTTTTACTTTCTCTATCCCGATCTTATCCAGCTTATCAATAGCAATGGTTATATCCGTCAGCTTTTCTGCACCACCACATCTATCAGCTAAAGCAGCCAATATCTTACGGTTGTTGATCCTTATTTCTACCGGAATATGCAGCTTTTGAAAAACCGTGGCATACATATTAACCAGTTCCAGCTCATTCAGTAAAGACCTGCTTCCCACCACATCCGCATCACACTGGTAAAATTCGCGGTAGCGGCCTTTCTGCGGCCTGTCGGCCCGCCATACCGGCTGTACCTGGTACCGTTTAAAAGGCATAGCTAATTGCTGATGGTTCATGGCTACATAACGTGCAAAAGGAATGGTAAGGTCATAGCGCAGGGCCCGTTCCGTAATATCCTTGCTGGATTTCCCCCCCATTATTTTTTCAAATCCGGCTTTGGTTTTTTCAAACTTGGCTTCATTGTCCAGCCCATTATTCAGGATCTTGAAAATGAGCTTATCCCCTTCTTCACCATATTTGCCCATGAGAGTATCCAGGTTTTCCATGGCCGGTGTTTCCAGCGGCTGAAAACCGTACAGCTCAAAAACGGTTCTTATGGTATTAAATATATAACTGCGCTTACGCACTACTTCCGGGCCAAAATCACGTGTGCCCTGTGGTATGGTTGGTTTCATTATTTTCTGTTCATAGTTCATGGCCTGTCGTTCATGGTGTTGTCTATGGACCATAAACTATTGACTATGGGCTTATTTATATTTATCAATTATTGCATCACATGCTTTGTCTATCATATCATATACTTCGTGGTAACCCGGCTCGGGGCCATACCAGGGATCAGGCACATCCCTGTTTTTACCCGGGTAGACTTCGTTCATGAGCAGGTCCACTTTGGATGCGTCAAACTTTTCCCCGGCGATCCATTTCATCTCATCTATCACATCATCTGCCATGGCGTATATTTTATCGAAGCGGTCAAAGTCAGCTGCTGCAAAACGGCGGGCGCATTGTCCGCTGATGTCCAGCCCTTTTGCCCTGGCCACTTTTTGCGAAAGCCGGTGCGGTGCCTCACCTACATGATAGCCGTTGGTTCCGGCGCTGTCCACCTTCCAGTCCAGTCCTGCTTCTTTTATTTTATGCTGCAAAATACCTTCAGCCAGCGGGCTCCGGCAAATATTTCCCAGGCATACCATCAAAATATTCATGCGCGCAAAGATAAGCGCATTTCAGATTGGGGGTAGGAAATTAGGCAAGAAGGGTGTAGGACAAATCTCCTTTTTTTGTGAGCTTTTGTCTATCGCCAGTTCGAGGCGAGGACACCTCGAACAACTTTTAGTAAGCACATTTCAGATTTGGGGCGGGGAATCCGGTAAGAAGCAGGAGTATTGAATGCCACGGATGCATAGATGAGTACAGAAAGATGTTTTTGAAAAAGCTGAAGCATCTGAAGACTTACGGGGTTTAACAAATAAATCCTGCGTGGAGTTCGACCCGATGGATGGCGAGGTGTATAGTTTTTCTATACTGCATTTTCATCAAATGATAAAGCAATATTGCCTATGCTGGTCTCTACCCGCCTGATACTGACACCGGCCTTTTCAAGCATTTTCCGGGAAGCTACAAAACTGTTATCATCAGCATATTTATCAGACAGGAAAATAACTTCGCAGATACCAGCCTGTATAATGGCTTTGGTGCATTCATTGCAGGGAAAAAGGGCGGTATATATTTTACATCCCTGTAAACTGATACCAATATTGTTGAGTATGGCATTTAACTCTGCATGGCATACATAAGGATACTTGGTCTCTAAAAAATCCCCCCGCTTTTGCCAGGGAAACTCATCATCGCTGCAGCCTATGGGCAGCCCATTATATCCTACACCAACAATTTTATTCTGAGGATTTACTATACACGCTCCTACCTGGGTGGAGGGATCTTTGCTACGCTTGCCAGAAAGCAGCGCCACGCCCATAAAGTACTCGTCCCAGCTTATATAGTTTTCCCTTTTACCCATATCGGCTATTTTAAAATATATGCATGCAAAAGTATTGTAACAAAATTAATGGGGGTATAACATTTTTACATGTAGAATGGTAACAGCGATAAGGCGAAGCATGGATACCCCTCAGGGGCCTATCGTGTGAATACATTTCTGATTTCCTATTTTTCTGAGATTATACATATCCTCCCCTGGGGGAGGTGGCCGCAGGCCGGAGGGAGACTATAGCTGTTTCATCTTCTGATCAATCCAGTCCGAAAGAAAAGCGTGAACATTGCTGATGTTATTCAATATTTGACCGTCATCAAACCGCAACACAGTAAAACCAGCCGATTCCAGCTCTTTTTCACGGATATCATCTTTTTTTAAAGCCTCTTCCGAATGATGTGTAATACCATCAACCTCTATTATCAGCATCAGCTTTTTACACATGAAATTGGCTATGTACTTCATCACAGGTCTTTGCCGTTTAAATGAATATCCTTTTAGCTGCCTGGCTCGTAAAATGTATTTCCACAGGCAGGCTTCAGCTTTGGTCATTTCCTTTCTAAGGCGGCTGGCATAGGGCTGAAGAGCCTTGTTGTAATGGTGATTTTCAAACTGGTTTTTCATAACTGTGAAGTTAGCAATTTCCTATCCTCCCCCTTCATCTGCTGTCTAAATAATAAGCATTCCGACAGCCCCTCTGAAGGGGACATCCTTTCGATTGTCCCTGCTTTCCTCCATTCACCTTCAGTTGGTGTGTGATACCCAGAAATGTGCCCACACGATAACTCAAAGGCGGGAGACATTTTGTTTTCAAAAAATATTGAGGACAAAATGTTCAGCTTCTACTTTAAATAACTTTCTGTTAAAGTGATGGCGCCCTGTATGGAGTAAAAATAAAACTGCATCTCAACTTAATAAAAAAGGTATGCAAAAAATACTGTTCTTTTTCCTGATCGCTTATGGAGGATGTGGCGCTACAGAACATAACACCAGCCAACTTCCTTTTACCAGTTCTTTGCCTGCTTCGCCGGTTTATCATACCATTGGCGCTATACCTGTCCCCGAAGGGTTTGTGCGCGTAAAAAGCGGAACCGGTTCCTTCGGCTATTGGCTCCGGAATATAAAGCTGAAAAAAGACAATACTGTGTATTTGTATAATGGTAAGACTAAACCTAACCAGTCTGCACAGTATGCAGTGGCAGACATACCTGTTGGCAAAAAAGACCTGCAACAATGTGCTGATGCGGTGATGCGGCTGCGCGCGGAATACCTCTTTGACCAGAAACGGTTTTCTGAGATCGTGTTCAGCGATAATTCAGGTAAAAAATATAGCTGGAAAGGCGGCGCTGATCCC
Source organism: Niabella sp. (assembly GCA_027493055.1). Lineage (GTDB taxonomy): Bacteria > Bacteroidota > Bacteroidia > Chitinophagales > Chitinophagaceae > Niabella. Next base: position 61,051 of record JAPUDO010000012.1, read on the forward strand.
TTCTCCTTCCCTCAATACCTGGAGCGTGTATTTGGCATGTGCGGTACGGCCTCTTTAGAAAAACAACTGAAGCCACTATCTGTAAAAAATATAAAACCCGGCGATGTGTTTATAAAAGGCGGATTTCCCGGCCATGCCATGATGGTTGCTGATGTTGCCAAAAACAAAAACGGCAAAACCGTATATATGCTGATCCAAAGCTATATGCCTGCCCAGGACATACATATTGTAAAAAATCCTGCAATACCTGGCAGTCCCTGGTTCGAGGTTAATGAAGGGACTGAAGTTGTAACGCCGGAATGGACATTTTTAAGCTCCCAGCTAAGAGAATGGTGAAGCCCAATAGCTTAAAATGGCCGGGGTGATAACAATCATTTAGTAATTTGAGTTTAGTCATAACTAATAATAGCCGATACTGATAGTTTTACACCACCTTGGCTAAAATGGAACTATATATATCGGAGAATACCCGACCTGAAGATGTGAAACGATATTTCTCATCCTGCTATCCATTTCTGAAAATTGAGCTGTACAGAATGTGGGATAAGAATGAAATGCCGCAAAAGAAGCATATACCTGTTACCTATAAGTTTGCCGGCCTGCTAAGAGAGGGCCCTGTGGATATTAACAGCGACATAACCGTAGCGGAACTGGGCAATAGTTTTGCTGGTTTTGGCCTGAGAATTGAAGTTTTCAGGAAAAGCGGCAATGTTTGGGTAGAAACTTTTTTAACTGAAAGCTGGACCCTGCAACAACAAAACAAAGCCGGAGAAGAAATTTCCACTCCGGCCTGAAGCAGGCCCTTAATAAGGAAGGTTTCGTAATTTGCTTTCGTTCAATATAATAATACTTCCGCCTTTTATATCAATCAGTTTCTCGGCTTTAAAATCAGATAAGGTTCTTATCAGGGATTCGGTTGCAATACCGGTTGCCTGCGCCAGGTTATCCCTGGATAGCCGTATTTCTTTTGTGTCGCCCGATTCACTTTTAAACTTTTCAAGCATTACAACCAGCTGGAAAGCTACTTTTTTCCTGAGCGAGTTATAGGCTATATTTAAAAGGCTTTCTTCTTTTTCTAATACATTGTGTGTAATGAGACTGATAAACTGCCTGGCCACCTGCATATCGGCCGACATGAGCACCAGGAAATCTTCTTTGGGGATGGTCATAATTTCTGCATCTTCCAGCACTTCCGCATTTTCTTTGTATACAATGTTTTCAAGTACATAAGTGTACCCCAGAAAATCGCCTTTGCCCAAGATATTTGTAATAAGCTCCTTACCATCATCATTTGATTTGAAAGTTTTTACTTTACCGCTTTTGATGTAGTAAACTGCTTTAGGCCTTTGATCTTCGGCATATATCTGCTGCTTTTTCTTGTAGCTGTACACTTCCCTTTCATCAGAAAGCAATGGAATATGGCTTACACTTTTTACATTATCTAAAAAGTTGCTTAGCTGGTCTCCGTCAGGGTTATGATTGGATGCAGCCAGCTGCTGCTTAATAGTTTCGGCTTTATTTAACCTCATTTCTACCGCTTTTAAAAGATCCACCCCCTCAAATGGTTTAGTAATATAATCATCAGCGCCCAGCTCCATCCCTTTCCTGAAGTCGGATTTTTCCGATTTTGCTGTAAGGAATATAAACGGAATGCTGTTGGCTTTAGGATGCTGGTTCAGCAGGTACACTACACCATACCCGTCCAGCACCGGCATCATAATATCGCAAATGATCAGGTCGGGCATTTGCTCTATTGCTATTTCAGTTCCTATTTTTCCGTTTGGCGCTGTTATAACATCATAGTTGGAGAGTTCCAGGATCTCTGCGATGTTATCCCTTACCTCATCGTTATCTTCTATTACCAAAATTTTTTTCACCTGTAATTTTTTTATGGTTTTAGTGGCCGGATGGAACTTTTCTGATATAAACGTTTACTTCCCCGGTTTATAATTTATTGTGGAATGCGGACCGTAAAAACAGAACCGCTGTCTAAATTGCTTTCAAATTCTATGCTTCCGTTCATTAGCTGAACATACCTTACCACGATGTTCAAACCCAGCCCTGTTCCCTGTATGTTTACTGCGTTCTGAGCACGGAAGAATCTTTCAAACAGGTGTTTCTGATCCTCCTCCGAAATACCAATACCATTGTCCCTGATCGAAAGTACAACCTCTGATGGATTAATAGTGCAACTAATTTTAATTACACCATATTCCGGTGAAAATTTTATTGCGTTGGAGAGCAGGTTGATACAAATATTTTTGAGCAAACGCTCATCTACAAAAATGACACCGGTTCCCTGGTAATTGGTTTCTATAGTTTGCCCCTCTTTACGGTGCGCTGCCATTTCCTGCACTACATCGTTCAGCTCTTCAAAACATTTTTCAGCGCTGATATAAATGGGCTTGGTCTGCACAATTCCCTCGTCCAGCTTATCCGAAGAAAGGAAATCGTCCAGTATCATTTTCATATCGTTGACCGCATGTTTGATACGGTTAATATGTTTAATACGTTTGGCAGGCTCGTTGAGGTCATTGTATTTTTCCAGCAAAAACGAAGAGGAGAGAATAGTGCTTAAAGGGGTTTTAAACTCATGGGAAGCCATGGATACAAATTTTGATTTCATATCGCCCAGGTCTTTCTCCTCTTTTAATGCATCGCTTAGCTCCAGCTTTGACTGTTCAAGGGCAGATAAGGTTTCCCTCAGCATTTTGGTACGGTCGTCTATTTTCTTTTCCAGGGATACATTCATTTGTTTAATTTCCCTGGTAACCTTTTCCAGCTCCATTTTCTGCTCCAGCACTATTTGCTCGTGCTGCTTACGTACCGTAATATTAATTATAAAAGCAATTACAAACAGCTCACCGTCCAGGATATAATTGCTCAGGCTTACTTCAACAGGAAAGACACTACCGTCCTTCTTTTCCGCGTACAGATCTCTTCCATGCCCCATTGCCCGGGGGCCGGGATTTTTATAGAACCCATCGCGGTAGCTTATGTGATGTCCTTTTATGGAAGGAGGCAGCAGTATTTCCATTGGCCTATTCATTACCTCATCTCTTGTATATCCAAAATCCTTTTCTGCCTGCTTATTAAAATTGATGATCAGCCCCTGCATATTTGTTACCACAATGCCTATAGTGGCATGACTGAACAATGCTTCGAACATATTGGGCTGACCCGGGGTATCGTTTATTTCCTTAATGTTCATGTATAGCTAAAATGCTGATGACAGTTTTATAAACTGCAAAAATAGAGTGATATCAACAAAAATCACCTATCCGCGGCTTTTTAATCTCCAAGCAGATCGGGCCTTCTTTCTTTAGTGCGTTGCAGGGACTGCTCATACCGCCATTCTTCAATTTTTCTGTGGTCTCCGCTCATAAGTACATCTGGTACGTGCATACCTTTAAAATCTACCGGGCGGGTGTAAACGGGCGGCGCCAGCAGGTTGTCCTGGAAGGAATCCGTAAGCGCCGAAGTTTCATCGTTCAGCACTCCGGGCAAGAGTCTGCCGATAGCATCTGTGAGAACTGCTGCAGCCAGTTCGCCACCGCTTAATACATAATCACCAATGGATATCTCTTTTGTTACATATTGCCGGCGGATGCGTTCATCAATTCCTTTATAATGCCCGCATATCATAAGCAGGTTGCCTTTCAGCGAAAGCGAATTGGCTATTTTCTGGGTCAGCCTTTCCCCGTCAGGGGTCAGGTAGATGATCTCATCATATTTCCTTTCACGGGATAATGCGTCAATGGCATTGGCCAGCGGCTCGCACATCATCACCATCCCGGCGCCGCCACCATACTGGTAATCGTCAACCTGGCCATACTCATTTACTGCCCATTTACGCAGGTGATGCAACTGTACGGTAAGCAGGCCTTTTTCCTGCGCACGTTTCATGATGCTGTGCTCAAAGGGGCTGGTCAGTAATTCAGGAAGAACGGTGAGTATATCGATGTGCATTGGGCAAATGTACGAAATACGAGGTACGGTGTACGATGTACGGCGTACGAGGTGAAAGCGAAAGGCTGAAAGCCGGAGGCTAAAGACAGGGCACGATGCACAACCAGAAACCCGAAACCAGCAATTACGGTTTATTCACTTTCCATAAAATCATCCAGGTCCCGGCGTTCTTTTTTAGTAGGGCGGCCGATTTTGCTGAGGCGCTTACCGCTAAAAAATGAAGCGGCCTGCACTTTGGCTTTTTCCAGCTCTTCGGGCGGGGTCAGGTCAACATAGTTTTTGATGGCCTCTTCGTACTTCACGCGGGTATGCAATAAACCTACAACTTTTATTACCCATTTTCGGCCTTCGGTACGTACATCGTAAATATCACCCAGGTGCACGTTTTTGCCGGGCTTGGCGGGCTCGTCCTGGTACTTCACTTTATTGTCGTTGCAGGCATCGGTAGCCAGCCGCCGGGTTTTGAACAGGCGGATAGACCATAAATATTTATCAAGGCGTAATTTTTCTGTATCTGCCATCAGCTTAGTTTATAGTCATTCACAGCTTTTAATATTGCTTCCTTCAACTTTTCCCAATCGGGAAATGGCTGAATACAAACAGGAGACTCTTCGTTATTGGCATCCTCAAAGTATTGTAAGCTCTTTAGCGCCATCCATGAATTATCCGACATATATTTTTCATCATAAAAATTCAACAGCTCTCTTAAAGAAAACATCTTCAGTAAAGCGTAAATATCGTAAAAATCTTTTTTGCTTCCCCTCCCACATATCGCATTTAGCTTCATGGCAGCAATATCTTCCACCGAATACAAATGAATGTCGTCAATACGTTGTGTGGGACGTATTGTCTTTACATTAGCGTAATTCACAAAATCGCATTTAATGCCATTAATATGGCAAAAAATAAAAACTTTTGTTGTTCTCCTTATTGTTATTCCAGGGTAATCATTTTGTAAAAGCAAAGCGGTTTCTTCCATGTCAGCCTGCGTGAACGCAAACATATCGGCATCTATACTTTGACGATGGCCAATTTGCAAGGCCAGTGAAGTACCTCTCGCTAAAGCAAAATTTCTAAGATAATCAGCTGCTGAAAATTGCTCCAGGAGCCTGTTCATTTTTTCGTCAATAGTATTGAGATGGAGCATGCATTTCTGATTTGGGAATCTGGAAATAATTGGAACAAAAGTTATGTGTAACTACATCCAGATCCCGGCTTTCTTTTATAGACATAACAATTTGGGATGTAGTGTACTGCTTAAGTATTTGCTGTACATCCCGCATTCCACCCCGTACCAAAACCCGCTCAATAATAAAACGCCGGTTCCTTTCCCAATCCAGCTTTTGGGGGTCTACATCCCAGAAAAGGCTTTTATGAAATGCTTCTGATACTTTCATACTATAAAGATACAAATGATTTAAGGAAAGAAAATGCCCGGGGTTCTACGGGTGCCTTAATATTTTTGATTCAAAACCTCGAAGAGGTCAAACATTTATAGAAAAAAGACGTACGTAGCGGATACGACCCCTTTGGGGTCGAACAATACCGTCGTCTGTTTATCAATCTATAAATATATGACTCCTCCGGATTCATCAAACCTCAAAAAATGTTAGGCGCCCGGTTCCACCGTATAAATGCCTTTTACGCCCAAAGCAACCTATTCCTGGCTTTTCCCCGATGGCTTTTTCATCAAATATTACAAATTTCCGCATTTCGTAAAAGTGTAGTGCCTACTTAATTTACCTTCGTAAAAAGTAGCCGTTGAGAAGAATTGCTTTATTTATATTTTTAGTAATTGATTTTTTGAGTGTGAACGCTCAAACAGGCATTTGCGGCTTTGATCCGATACACAGGCAGCAAATTGCTTCTCCCGAAAACCGTAGTATAGTACATCAAATCAACAGTGCTATTGCAGTTAAACAAAATAACTTACGTTTACGCAGATCCGTCATTTCAGGTAAATCCGCAGTTTATGAGATACCGGTTGTTGTACATGTGGTTCACTCCGGTGAAGCCATCGGAACCCCATACAATCCATCCGATGCTACAATCAGGCAAATGATTGATTTTGTAAACAGGGCTTACAGCGGTGAGGTTGGTGGCAACGGGGTGAATATTCCTATAAGGTTTAAACTGGCGCAGCGGGCTCCTGATTGCAGTCCTACAACAGGTATAATAAGGGTAGATGGCAGTGTAATTGCCGGTTATGCTGAAAATGGTTTAGTTTATTCCGGAAATGCTACCGGTGCATCAGATTTGGCTCTTAAAAATTTGAGCCGGTGGCCTAATACGGAATACTATAACATCTGGATAGTTAAAGATATTAAAGCTATAGGAGTGCCTGATGGCGCATACATAGCGGCCTATGCTTACTTTCCCGGCGGCAGTGCCAGCAGGGATGGAACCGTAATGCGTTTCAATACTGTTAATTCTACATCTGCTACATTGCCACATGAGCTAGGCCATGCGTTTGCACTGTATCATACTTTTGACGACGGAAAAGATGAAGAAACCTGTGCAGAAAATACAGACTGTGCCAGGCAGGGAGATATGGTTTGTGATACAGATCCTCATCTATCCATGCTGGGAACCTGTCCTAATCCGGCCAACATCAACCCTTGTACAGGAACACCATTCGGCACACTCCCTTTCAATATCATGAACTATGGTACCTGCAGAAACCAGTTTACACAGGGGCAGGCCGACAGGGCCTTAGCAGCACTATTGACCAGCAGGGAAAGCTTAATTTATTCACAGGGAGGAAATGCCCCCCTCAGCAGCGTAGCGAAACCTTCCTGCACAGCATCTGTAGAAGTAGTACAATCCAGGAATGCGGCTGATATTGGCCCTAAAGTTATTGAAATTGTTGGACAGCTTTACAATAGCTCCAATGGTTACAGTAAAGATGGATATATCGGCTATATAGATAATAGCTGCAAAAAAGAAGCTAAAATGGACGTGAGCAACAGCTATATATTGAACGTGTCTACCTCACCCAACCGCCAGAGGGTTAAAGTTTGGATAGACTGGGATAACAGCGGATCATTTGATGCCACAGAGCTGGTCATGAACAGTATGTCGCCTTCAGGAACTTATGTTCATACGGATACTTTAAAGCCAGCTATGATGTCAAAGGCTATTATTAATACGCCATTGAGAATGAGAGTAGCCTCCGATTTTTATGACAGTCCGGATTATGATGCCTGTTCTCAACTGCAGTTTGGGCAGATGGAGGATTATACCGTAGTCTTAAGCTCTACGATTCCTGTCCGGTTTGGCAGCATCACTGCTTCCAAAACCAATAATAACCACCTGGATATTAACTGGACCACGATATCTGAAATTAATACGGGTTATTTTGAGCTACAGGTTTCTAACGATGGCGCTACTTTTAAAACTATCGAAAAGGTCTACTCAAAAGGAGCTACTGGCAGCTCTAATGAAGTTTTATCCTATTCTAATTCAATTAATTATACAAACACAGGTGTTCTGGGCCTGTTAATCATCGGATTATCGGGCATGGCCTTATTTAAAAGAAAGAAGTGGGGATATATGGGCTTATTCTGCTTTGGTATTCTTTACCTGGCATGTAATAAAAAAGAGCATACTGACCTTCCGGAAAAGGATGTTTTTTTAAGAATTGCCCATGTTGATACCCATCAAACCATTACCTATTCACCCGTTATTAAGGTAGATAACCAGAAATAAGGCGCTTGTCCCGTATGTTCATAATACAGTTTTGCCTCATATTTTCCGCATTTCGTAAATACATTTTACACCCATAAGGTAATTTTGCCATTTGAAAAATCAGCTTTGGGAAGAAATGCATGGCTTTATGGGTTAAAATTTGTTTTGATTGTGGCATTGCAACAAATAGCCATACTTTCTAATGCCCAGTTTTCAATAAGCGGGAAAATATTGAATCAAAAAAACAAACAGCCGCTCAGCGATGTTTCTATCACTATTGCTGAAACTGATTTGTGGGCAGTAACCAATCATAACGGCATATTTAAGATAGATAATATCCCATCCGGAAAAAACATAATCAGAATGAGCAGATTGGGTTTTTCAGCCATTTCTTTTGAAGTTGTTATAGATAAAAATATAACCGACACTGCTTTTTTCCTGAAAGAAAGTAATCTGACTTTAGACGATGTTTCTGTTACTGCTATATTAAATAAAACCACTTCCACCACTTTTACCATTGACAGAACAGCATTGGATCATATACAAATGACCAGCGTAGCTGATGCCATGCAGCTTTTGCCTGGCGGAAAAACTAACAAAACCCTGCACCTGGCAACATCTGGTGCCCAAAATATTGCTGTTATCGGGCGTAGTGGAGAAGATGGCAACCCTTTATTTGGTGCGGGAATTGAAGTAGACGGCGTAAGACTTTCTCCTAATGCTATACCAGGCACCACTGCTGTGGATATCAGAAACATAGCATCTGCCAATATTGAAAGTATTGACGTAGTAAAGGGTATTGCGTCTGTGGAGTATGGCGACATGACCAATGGAATATTAAAAATCAATACACGAAAAGGCCCTACAAAGTATATATTGGAGTTATTAACGAAGCCTAATACCAAGCAGGTGGCATTGAGCAAAGGTTTTGATCTGGGCGCACGAAAGGGCATATTAAATGCAAGCCTGGAGCATACAAAATCTATTTCCAATATTGCGGCTCCCAATACCTCTTACGACAGGAACAGCTTAACACTGAAATACTCCAACACGTTTAATCAAAAAACAAAGAAGCCTATATTATTAGAAATAGGTTTAACAGGTAACATAGGAGGTTATGACACGAAATCTGATCCGGATAAATTCGTCAATACATATACACAGTCAAAGGATAACGTACTGAGAAGTAACATTTCAGCAAAATGGCTGTTGCATAAGAAATGGGTCACGAATCTTGAAGCATCGGCCTCTGTGAATTACAATAATCAGCAGTCGGAAAGCAGCATTAATAAATCGGCATCAGCATCTGTTGCGGCGTTACATGCTATAGAAACAGGTTATTTTGTAGGACAAACTTATGAACAAAACCCTAATGCAGAGGTGCTTTTAGTGGCACCCGGATATTGGTATGAAAAGTCTTTCAACGATAGCAGGGCGTTAAACTACAATGCAAAAATTAAAGCCAACTGGACTAAAAAAATGGGTGCTGTGTTTAACGGTTTACAGTTAGGCAGTGAATATACAGGCAGTAAAAATAAAGGAAGAGGATCCTATTACGAAGATATGCGGTATGCGCCTACCTGGCGGCCCTATGCGTATAGCCAGGAACCATCTATTAACAATTATTCTGTGTGGGCCGAGGATAAATTAAGAATACCCATTCGTCAAACATATTTGCAATTAGTGGGCGGGTTACGTTCTGATTTTACAAGCGTTAACGGATCAGAATATGGTACAGTATCAAGTGTATCGCCCCGTTTTACTGCCAGGTACACTATTCGTCAAAACAGGAAAGATGCGGTATTAAGTGATTTAAGTGTATGGGGAGGATGGGGCAAGTCGGTGAAACTCCCCTCTTTTAATATTTTGTATAAAACACCGGCGTACAGGGACATCTTAACTTTTGCTCCGGGCACTACATCAACAGGAGAAACCTTCTATGCCTATTATAGCACCCCTTATACCAAGATCTACAACCCTGATTTAAAATGGCAAAACAATATTCAGTCGGAAATAGGAGTGGAATTTAAGATATCAGGAACCTCCATTACTATTATAGCATCGCAATCAAAAACCCGCGATCCTTATAGTGGCCAGAATGTATATAACCCATTTACTTATAAGTTTACCGATCAATCGAACCTGGAGAACAGTCAAATACCGATCGCCAACCGCATTTATGCTGTAGACAGGAATACCGGTGTGGTAACGGTAACAGATAAAACAGGGGTATTAGCCAGTGAAACGCTGGGATACAGGGAATACATAAGAGCTAATTCCAGCACCAAACCCATTAACGGCGCTCCTGCATTGAGAAAAGAGCTGAGCTGGATCGTGCAATTTAAAAGGATCCAATCACTAAGAACTTCACTGCGCTTAGATGGTTCCTATTATAGTTACAGATCTGTTGATCCGATAGAAAGGGCTAATATGCCGGGTAGCACAACATTTATGCCCGATGGTAATTATTATAAGTATATTGGGTTCTACTCCGGTGGTGCAGTATCTGCAAATGGTAAAAAAACAAAGAACCTGGATATGAACGTTGTAGCTACCACACATATCCCGGCCATAAGGCTAATCATCTCTGCAAGACTGGAAACAGCTATATATACAATGTCTCAAAACCTGAGCGAAGCAAACGGTACGCAAAGAGGCTTTGTGCTGGATAATGTAAACGACTACTTACCATCAACAACAAAAACCGATATATACGGCAGAGAGCGGTTTGTAGGCTTATACCCTGATTATTATATAAGCTTAGATGACTTAAATGCCCGCGTTCCTTTCTACGAAAAATTTATATGGGCAAAGAGTAACGACCCCGCTTTATATAATGAGCTGGCAAAGCTTGTAGTAAGAAGTAATACTAACTATTATTTCAATCCCAACAGAACCTCATTTTATTATTCGGCTAATATAAATGTAACCAAAGAGATTAAAGATTTCGCTTCTATTACATTTAGCGCTACTAATTTTTTGAATAATATGAGCAGGGTGCACTCGAGTTGGTCAAACTCAGATTTCACTTTGTACGAAAGCTCTTATATCCCTGCTTTCTATTATGGACTTTCTTTAAGATTAAAATTTTAAAATATCAAATGGCAATACAAAAAACAACAAATATGAAAAATGTAATTTACCTGAGTATTTTTTCTTTGTTAATACTCTTTTCGTGTAAGAAAGATAAGGAGGACAGCTATCCTACTTACAAAGTATCCGTACAGTTAACAGATACTTTAAATAATAATTTTACTGACGTAACCGGTGTGAGTGTAAAACTATCCAACAACACTACCGGAGATGTATATAATGCTACATCCGATGCCAACGGTTTAGCCGTATTTCAAGTACCGGTAGGCATTTATAAAGCATCGGCCAGCACTACCCAAACTGATGGGGCGCAAAAGATAGTATACAATGGTAATTATGATAAAGATATTACAGTTACCAACACTTGGACCGGAACCGACATCGCAAAGATAAAACTTGTAAAAGCTCAACTATCCCAGGTTATTATAAAGGAGGTTTTTGTGGGAGGATCCCCAAAAGATGATGGATCGGGAGTAAATGATTATGATGGTTATATTATTTTATATAATAACTCAGATGCTTCAGCAACTTTAAATAACCTATGCATTGCAACCCCTCATCCAATTACATCAACCGGAACAAATAATTATATTGATCCAAACGGAAAACTAAGTTTTGAAGATGAAAAATGGTTTCCAGCTCTTTGGGGATTTTGGTTTTCAAAAAGCTCAATAACACTTCCGCCCGGCAAACAAATTGTGATAGCTACAGGAAAGGCCATTAACAATACTGTTACTTACAGTAAATCTATTAATTTCGACAACCCGGAGTATTATGCTTTATACGATTTAACGTCTGGATTTACCGATGACAGATATTATGTTGCTCCAGCTGCTTCTATTCCAAGTAGTCATTTTTTTAAGGGAATTAAATTTCCCGGTGTAACAACTACTGCATGGCTGCCAGGCGCTATCACAAGCCCAGCTGTTTATATTTTTGTTCCTAAAAACACTACGCCCGAATCATTTGGTGCCGATGCATTAAATATGGATATGATAACCGGACATCCAAGCTCTACTAGTAAGAAGGTTCCTTTTGATTGGATTTTGGACGGTGTTGAAGGGTTCAGTTCGGGGAGCGCCAACAACAAAAAGAGATTTCCTTCAATAATTGATGTAGGCAATGTCCCTTTTAAACAAAGGGAAGGCTATTCAATTTACCGCAATGTGGATAAAGCAGCAACAGAGGCTATTGCTGGTAATGCAGGAAAATTAGTATACAATTATTCATTAGAAACACTGGATACAGATGACAAAAGTAATATTGATGCAGAGACCTCTATTAAAAACGGGGCTCGTATTGTTTATATGGATAATAACAACTCTACTTTGGATTTTCATGTACGCAGTAAGGCTTCTTTAAGAACCAATTAGCAGTTATATATGTGTTTTAACAAACAGACATTAAAATACATCTTCATTCCTGGCGGGGCTTTTTGCTTCGCCATGAATGTTTTTGCACAGCAGGCAGATACCGTTTTATATGATCTGAACTATATCAAAAACAGCAACGTTTGGCTGGGCAGTAAAAATGCTGCGGGATTACAGTTTGTTCCTGTTAAGAAAGTATCAACGGCCACATTGGGTTTTCAGAAATCTGATGGCGGATTTAAAAATTATTCACAGTCGGATAATAGTTATCAATGGGGCGCCAATACAGAATCATTCTACCGGTTAAATAAAAATGTAATGTTGTACGGCCTGGTTAACTATGATAACTATAAAGGAAAAGATATGCAGGGATCTGCCTTGGTAGATCCCTCAAAACACCCGCTGAGTTTTGAGGATAATGCGGATACTACTTTTGGTGATAAAAAACTGGAACAGTATCACCTTACCGGTGGTGTAAGTGCTCAGCTAAGTAAAAGATTCATATTAGGAGGTAACGTTAATTACAAAGCCGGTGATTATGCCAAACTCAAAGATTTAAGATATCAAAACCGGCTTTTTGATTTAGAGGCTTCATTGGGAGGGTTATACAAAGTGAGTAATAGTATGGAGCTTGGTATAAATTACAGCTATAATAAACGCGTAGAAAGTCTGAAATTTGAAATACATGGTAATACAGATAAACAGTATTTGGTTTTTATAAATTACGGTGATTTTTATGGTACTACAGAACTCTTTGGTGAAGAAGGTTATACAAAAGACAAAAGGCCCTTTGTAAACAACACAAACGAAATTTCTTTACAGGCGAATATAAAAATATCCCCTGAGGTTGAGTTTCTAAATGAGTTCTCCTTTGGCACAGGAAAGGGATATTTTGGGAAAAAAGGCACTACTGCTATTATGTTTACAGAGCATGATGCCAATAACTATGGATATACCGGCACATTGCAGTTAAGAAAACCCGGCAACTTACATCAGTTTAAATTAAATGGCACATACAAATCATTAATTAATAATTTAAATGTTTATCGTAGGGAAACCACTACAGGCGGCGTGTCAACCATTGTTTATTATGGGCAAAATGAGGTTTTTACACAGGACCTTACGAATGCCTCTTTAGGATATTGGGGCTACTTAGGACTAATAAATAATATTGCCCAATGGGTCATTAATTCGAGTATTGATTATACAAATAGAAATCAAAAAACAACAATATATCCGTTCTATAGAAAACAGGATTTATCTTTTTGGAAAATCGACGGTATGGCAACGAGAAACATTATTCAGGCAGATCACATGTGGAGCTTTTCATTTGGCTTAGCCGCAGCTTCCGGCAGTGGTGGTAGATACACTGATGCGTTATACCAAACACCGTCTGCGGATCAAAGAGCGCCGGCATCGAGAGAGACTTACCTGAACCAGGAATATGAGTTTTTAACTAAACCGAGGGTAACAGTTGAACCGGCAATACAATATAGTAAGCTGGTTAATAATAATATGGCGGCTTATATTAAGCTGGGCACCAGGTATACACGGGCTTTTGACGTTTCTTATTTAGGCAGGTCTTATAACAATGCAAGCCTTTCAATAGGTTGTTTCTTTTAAACGTATTTTTGTAACCCATGCGTAAAACTTATCTGGCTGTAGGAGCGATCATTGTATTAGGTATGATGTCTTTTTCATACACTAATTATTCGGCGCAGGTATTTAAAAGCTATACTGATTCACTACGAAGCTTATACAGCCGTTCCATCAGCCAATGGCCGCAACCAACTATTGATTCAGGCGCTGTCTGGTCTGAAATGGCAGCCATTCCTAAAGACGATACTTCCTGGTCAAAATCTGATAAAGACCCGGTAACACGTCTGGGCATGTTCCTGTTCTTTGATCCCAAACTATCCGGCTCCAACCAGATCTCCTGCAGCAGCTGTCATGATCCGGACCTGGCATGGCAGGACGGACGGGTGATTGCATTAGGTAATGATCACTTACAGGGCAACCGCAATACACAAAGCCTCCTGAATGTATTTATCTATCCCAAACTGTTTTGGGATGGCAGGGCCACCAGCTTTGAATCGCAAATGGTAGAGCCGCTTAGCGCGCACCACGAAATGAATATGGACGTACCAACATTGGGTGAAAAGCTGGCTAAAATAAAAGGATATCAGGCACTATTTGAAAAAGCCTATGGCAGCCCTGAAATAGATTTTGATAAGATAGCAAAAGCGCTTACAGCTTTTCAAACAACTATTAAAAGCCGCAGCACACGCTTTGATAAATTTATGAGCGGCGATCACGATGAATTTACCGATGATGAAGTGGCTGGCCTGCATTTATTCCGCACCAAAGCCCGTTGCATGAACTGCCATAGCGGACCTTATCTTACAGATACCTCTTTCCATAATATTGGCCTTACTTATTATAAAAGAAAGTTTGAAGATCTGGGCCGCTATAACATAACCAAAAAGAACGAAGATGTAGGCAGGTTCAGAACGCCTTCCTTACGCGAGCTGGAAAGAACCCGCCCCTGGATGCACAACGGGCTATTTGATAACCTGGAGGGCGTGGTAAATATGTATAACAGCGGTATGCCGCAAAAGCCCAAAACAGAAGAGCAAAAGAACGACCCGATGTTTCCTCAGACAGACCGGTTATTAAAACCACTGAACCTCACCCAACAGGAAAAAAAGCAGCTGGTAGCATTTTTAAATACCTTAACCGGCGTGCCTTACCGGATGCGCAGGCCGGAGATTCCAAAGTAAAAATAATTAGCCACAGATGCACGGATAGAAGTATAGAAATTATCTGTGCATCCGTGGTATTATAATAAATGCAGCAATGACAGGTACAGCTGTCGCCATTTCGTAGCGAAGCGGAGAAATCTCAACATAAAGCATTTACTGAGTTCGTTGCAAGTTATGGATTTCATTGAGTTCCCTCTCTTCGATCGGGAAGACGACACTTTTCGTAAACATTAACAGGCAATTCCTTTACCCGGCATACCATTACCTATCATCTCTATTCGTGGCACTATCTTATTCCGCAAAGTACTTATGAAAATACGGTATGGTCTCTATCCCTTTATAATAATTCTCTATATTATACTTTTCATTGGGGCTATGTAAACCATCATTATCCAGCCCAAAGCCCATAAAGATGATCTTAATGCCCAATTCACTTTCCAGGGTATGGCAAATAGGAATACTGCCGCCACCTTTAACAGGAATAGGCGTTTTACCAAACGTAGTTTCCAGTGCTTTGCTGGCTGCCTGGTAGCCTTTGCTGTCAATTGGGGTACCGTAAGGCTCGCCGCCATGATGTTCAAAAGCATTTACTGTAACACAGGAAGGAGCTATCTTTCTGAAATGATCTAATAATAATTTTGTCATCTTTTCGCTGGACTGGTTGGGCACCAGCCTCGCCGAAATTTTTGCAGTAGCTTTAGCCGGGAGTACAGTTTTGGCTCCTTCGCCGGTGTACCCACCCCAAATACCATTCAACTCCAATGTAGGCCTGATGCCGGTTCTTTCATAAGTACTGTATCCTTTTTCACCCCATAATTCTTTAATGCCTATTTCATCTTTGTATTCCTGCTCATCAAAAGGCGCCTGGTTGATCAATGCCCTTTCTTCATCGGAAAGCGTTTGAACATCATCATAAAAACCCGGAATGGTAATATGGTTATTTTCATCATGACAGCTGGCAATCATCTTCGACAGTACCACCACTGGATTGGCTACAGCACCGCCGTAAGTACCGCTATGCAAATCACGCGCAGCGGCCGTTACTTCTACCTCAATATAGCTCAGCCCACGCACGCCGGTATCCAGTGACGGATTTTCCATACTTAGCAAAGAGCTGTCGCTTATTAAGATCACATCGGCTTTTAGCAAGTCTTTGTGCGCTGCAACAAATGCACCCAGGTTAGGTGATCCCACTTCTTCCTCACCTTCTATAATAAACTTCATATTGGTAGTCATGGTGTTGGTTTTCACCATTGTTTCCAGGGCTTTCACATGCATATAAAATTGCCCTTTATCATCCGCGCTGCCGCGTGCAAACACTTTATCATCAATAATTGTAGGTTCAAACGGCGGGGTTTTCCAAAGCTCCAGGGGCTCTACCGGCTGCACATCGTAGTGGCCGTACACCAATACCGTGGGCATTGCAGGATCAATGATCTTTTCTCCATATACTACCGGATGGCCGCCTGTGTCCATT
This sequence comes from Niabella sp., assembly GCA_027493055.1. Taxonomy (GTDB): domain Bacteria; phylum Bacteroidota; class Bacteroidia; order Chitinophagales; family Chitinophagaceae; genus Niabella. Next base: position 77,409 of record JAPUDO010000012.1, read on the forward strand.
ACTTCCGCTTTATCACAACCACTTGCCAGCAGCAACGCTTTCACTGCTTCGGCGCAGGTGGTCATATCTTCTTTGTTCTCGCTTTTGGCGCTAATAGAAGGGATGCGTAACAGATCCATCATTTCATTTAAGAATCTTTCCTTGTTTTGTTCCTGGTATTCTTTCCAAACCTGGCTCATAATAAATTTGTTTTGAACGAAGGTAACAGAAAATTGATTTAAGTCCGAAAGTCAGAAAAGCCGGGAAGTCAGAAAGACCGGGGATATGTGAACGGATACGGGTTACTGGATGTACTTAAATGCTGGTTCCTGCTAATAGTTCATGGCCAATGCTTGATACTTGATATTGGTTGCTGGTTAACCGCCGTTGCGGGTGCCTTAATATTCTACATTTTACATCCTCTATCAACTTTTAAACCTATCAACCTTTCAACTTTCCACCCTGTCAACTGTCATCTGTCCTCCGCCCACTTGCATATCGTACACCGTACATCTTACATCTAATATCACATCAGCTAATTGGCTCATTCCTTAATCCGGCCACTTTATCCGTTACTTCTTTTATTGCAAAATCAATTTCATCTATGCGGGTAAACCGCCCGATACTAAAGCGCAGCGCAGCTTTGGCGAGAGCTGGCTCTATGCCCATAGCAGTTAAAACATAAGATGGATCAAGGCTGCCGCTGGTACAGGCAGAACCCGATGACAAGGCAATCGTTTTATTAAGAGCCGAAAGTAACAGGCTGCTGTTCAAATCCGTAAAAGACAGGTTGAGCACATGTGGCAGGCACATTTCTGCATGGCCGTTTAAAAACGTGCCGGGGATGCTTAATAATCCATCCCTTAGCTTATTTCTGAGGGCCGCTAATTGTTGAATTTCCCCGGGCATCTGCTTCATACATAATTCGCATGACTTACCAAAACCAACAATGCCCGGTACGTTCAGCGTGCCGCTTCTTATATTCCGCTCCTGCCCGCCACCTGTTAGCTGCGGCGTAATTGTTACACGGGGATTCCGGCTCCTGATGTACAATGCACCCACGCCTTTAGGACCATACATCTTATGTGCGCTAAAGCTCATCAGGTCCATTCCCGCTTCATTTACATCAACAGGTATTTTTCCTGCTGCCTGTGTTGCATCGCAAAAAAATAATACCTGCTGCTGCTTACAGATAGCACCTATTTCTTTTACAGGCTGGATAACGCCCGTTTCATTATTGGCAAACATCACGCTCACCAGAATGGTGGAGGGTGTTATTGCTGCAGACAGCTCTTCAAGGTCTGTAATACCCTCTTTATTTACTTTAAGAAAGGTTATGGCGGCTCCTTTTTTCTCAAGCGCTTTACAGGTATCTAAAACAGCCTTATGCTCAGTAGCCGAAGTGATGATATGATTGCCTTTTACAGCATACCTGTTAAAAATGCCCCTTAACGCCAGGTTGCAGGCTTCTGTAGCGCCGGATGTAAAAATAATTTCTTCCGGCCGGGCATTCACCAGCGCTGCGGCCCTTTGGCGGGCCTGTTCTACGGCAGCCTCTGCGCTCCAGCCAAAACTATGTACACGGCTTGATGCGTTGCCAAAATGTGTGGTAAAATAAGGCAGCATTTCCGCTACCACCCGCTCATCGCAGGGAGTGGTGGCGCTATAATCCATATAAACAGGGGTATCTGCCGGCATGGGCTAAAGGTAAAAAATACACATGAATTCCGGCAGGTAAAATGTGCCGTTCCGAGTTATCAGTTTGCAGATATTGATTACCTAACTCTTGTTCAATATGTTATTGACATAAATATCGGAACACAGATATTTTCTAAGAATGAATAAAAATTTGGATAGTGTATCCGCAAAAACCTGTGCCGAAAGCTTATTGGTCCTGATGAATGATACCAGGATGCCAGTTAAAAGCAAGCCCTATGTAGCTATTGCAGGCTGTGGCCATTAAACCCTAATGAGTCAATAGCAGTGTTAGCAGCAATTTGAGAAGCATCTTTTTTATTGAAAGCAGTGCCCTGTGCAATAGTTTGGCCATCTACTACAGCAGCTACGGTAAACAGCCGGCGTCCGTTTTCTATTCTCTCGTCAAGGGTAACAAACTCAAGCGTTTTACCGTTTCTGTTAGCCCAGCCGTACAATTTATTTTTATGGTTAATTTCCCTGAGTTCCAGTTCGTCCATAAACATGTGGGGCGTTATAATATAATCCTGTACCCAACGGTAAGTACGCTTATAACCGTAGTCAAGGTAAATAGCGCCCACCAGCGCTTCCAGTGTATTGCCAAAAATATGGCTGGTTTTGAGGCAACTGTCCAGCTTGTTGAACCGGGAAATTTTTTTTAGCCCCATTTTTACCGCTACATCGTTCAGCTGCTGGCGGTTGACCATTTTGCTTCGCATTTCTGTAAGGAAGCCTTCTCCGTGGTAGGGATAACGCCGGAACAGGTAGTCGGCTATTATAGCGCTGAGAATAGCATCTCCCAGGTATTCCAGCCGTTCATTATTTTCATCTACACCTTCACTAACAGAACGGTGTGTAAGCGCAGTTTTATAGAGGGCAAAATTATCGGGTACAAAACCCAATATATTTTTCAGCTCCTTTTTGAGAGAAGCATTCGTATTCCTGGTAAATAAGTCCCTGATGAACCCCACAAATTATGTGTATTTCTTTACAATTACGCAGGCATTATGCCCGCCAAAACCGAAAGTATTACTTAAAGCAACATTTACCACACGGTTTTGCGCTTTATTAAAGGTAAAATTTAATTTCGGATCAAGCTCCGGATCATCAGTAAAATGGTTGATAGTGGGCGGCACTATATCGTGTATCACACTCTTTATACAGGCTATCGCTTCTATTACACCTGCAGCGCCCAGGCAATGGCCCGTCATACTTTTGGTAGAGCTTATATTGAGCTTATAAGCATGCTCTCCGAAAACATCCAGAATTGCTTTTGTTTCTGCTATATCACCCAATGGTGTGGCAGTACCGTGGGTATTGATATAATCAACATCGGTTATACCCAGTCCGGCATCATTCAATGCGGCCAGCATAACATTTTTAGCGCCAAGGCCCTGAGGATGCGGGGCCGTAATATGGTAAGCATCGGCGCTTGCACCACCGCCTACTACTTCACAGTAAATTTTAGCGCCCCGGGCTTTTGCATGCTCTAATTCTTCAAGCACCAAAATACCGGCAGCTTCTCCTATTACAAATCCATCGCGGTCCTTATCGTAAGGCCTGCTGGCTGTAGCGGGATCGTCATTGCGCTCGCTCATGGCTTTCATGGCATTAAATCCGCCAATCCCGGCTTCGCTGATTACTGCTTCACTACCCCCTGTCACCATAATATCAGCTTTTCCCAGCCTTATCAGGTTCAGCGCATCAATCATTGCATTAGTACTGCTGGCACAGGCACTTGTAACCGCATAATTAGGACCCCGTAAATTATGCCTCATACTTACCTGACCGGCTGCAATATCAAGGATCATTTTAGGAATAAAAAACGGGTTAAAGCGTGGGGTGCCATCGCCTTTGGCAAATTCCATCACTTCGTGCTGAAAGGTGGTCAATCCGCCAATGCCACTGCCCAGCACCACACCGGTCCTGTCAGGGTTTACATTTTCTTTGTTTAACCCCGCATCAGCCATGGCCTGATCACTAGCAAGCAGTGCAAATTGAGCGAAACGGTCTATTTTACGCGCCTCTTTTTTGTCAAGAAAATTTGTAGGCTCAAAGTTCTTTACTTCGCAGGCGAACCTGGTTCTGAACTTTGATGCATCAAATAAGGTGATAGGAGCTGCGCCCGAAACACCATTGATCAGCCCGTTCCAATAATCATCTACTGAATTGCCCAGTGGTGTCAATGCACCCATGCCGGTTATAACAACCCTTTTTAATTCCATAAGCGGTGAAGCTCTACGTTAATAAAAACCGCCTTTGCAGGGGTAACCACTTCAAAGGCGGATATAAAATTCGCTAATTTTTTGCCAGCTTATTCATCCGGCAACTGAAGCATTTGTTTTAAAATTATTACTTAGCGTGCTCTTCCAAGTATGATACAGCCTGGCCAACAGTGGTAATTGTCTCAGCCTGCTCATCAGGAATAGAAATATTGAATTCTTTTTCAAATTCCATAATCAACTCAACGGTATCCAGAGAATCCGCGCCCAAATCGTTGGTAAAAGATGCTTCGGTGGTTACTTCTGCTTCGTCAACACCTAATTTGTCAACGATGATTTTTTTTACTCTTGATGCAATGTCTGACATATCTGATTGTTTTTGTTTGTTGAGTGCAAAAATAGAGTTTTTGACTAAATAAGCACAAGAAACAAAAAAAAATGTAAAAATGTTACAAACAATAAATTTATTAATTTTAAGCCAATAAAATTTACTATTTTACGGCGCCCCCGTTTCATCAAAATTATATGAGAACTTAACCCGCTATGGCTTTAAAAATTATAGATTACGGTACCATAGAATATCAGCAAATGGTTGAACTGCGCAATGATATCCTGCGTAAACCCCTGGGTATGGTACTTGAAGCAACAGATATTGAAGCTGATGAAGAGAATATACTGATAGGGGCTTTTGAAGATGAAAAAATGCTGGGCTGCTGTATGCTGGTAAGAAAAGATGGCAATATATTGCTGCGGCAAATGGCGGTAAGAAACCAGCTACAGGGAAAGGGAATAGGCCGTGCGCTGATGGAATTTGCCGAAAACATTGCAAGGGACATTGGCTATAAGGAAATTGCCATGCACGCGCGCTCCTCTTCTACCGGGTTTTATGAAAAACTGGGGTACAGGATCAGTGGCGATGAATTTGAAAAGCTATCCATACCACATATACTGATGAAAAAGCGTATTTAGCGCCCGCCCCCTCTACATTTTGCTTTTCAACAGTTCCCTGGCACGCTGCATATCTTCCAGGTCTTTAAACGCCTCTTTAGGCACTAATAAGAAAGATCTTGTATCGAAATACAGGTGGAAAAAATTGGGTGTTTCTTTAAAGTTCTGCAAGGCGCTGTAAGGCCAGCTCCTTTTTCCGCGCTCATGTTCCAGCGTAAAATCATGCTCATTAAAGTACATCGAAAACCGGTGCCTGAAAGTTTGGGCACGGTTATATACAACAGCAGGTAAAATAAACCATACGCTAGCCATCAATATAATCCACAAAAAAGAATAAGTGAGGAACGCTACCGGGGTGATCTTTCCCATTGAATATAATATCAGGGACAGGATAGCAAAGGCATTCACCAGTACGATCATTATTTTTAGTTCTGTTTTAGATATAAAATGATAGCGTAGCGCCTGTATTACCTGCTTTTTATTATAGCTGAAAGATATAGTCATTTTTATGTACGATGTATGGTGTACGATGTACGATATGTGATGTACGATGTGTGATGTACGATATGTGATGTATGATGTGTGATGTATGACGTACCCTGTATTATATTGAGCTGTATTGATAAACAAAAAGCGAAGCGGTGTTTTATTCGCTTCGCTTTAGTTTCTTAGTGGCTGCCAAGCGGCATGAACTTATTTGTTCATCGTGGTTTTAGCTTCCATGCTTAGTGTTGCATGGGGAACTGCACGCAGGCGCGCCTTATCAATAAGGTTACCGGTTACACGGCAAATACCATAAGTTTTATTTTCTACGCGCATCAGGGCCTTTTCCAGGTGATCAATAAAAGTGATCTGGCGGCTGGCCAGCTGGCTCAGCTGCTCACGTTCCATACTTACGCTTCCATCTTCCATGGTCATATAGCGGCCCTCGTCCATATCACCGCCTTCATCACGGCGGGTAATTAATCCCTGCAGGTAGGTTAATTCTTTTTTAGCCGCATCTAACTTCCTCAGGATAATTTCTTTGAACTCCTGTAAATCACTATCTGAATATCTAACTACTGGTTTCACGTGTTCGTTTTTAGGGGTGTCTAATATACTTTTAGTAAAATCCGGCTGGTACTTTACTGCACTTTTGGTAGAAAGCTTAGGTACTACAGGCGGTTTTAAAGACTGCTCTTTTTTAGGGGGTGCTACTTTGGCGGCGGCTTTTTTTCCAGCTTTAACCGGTGCAGCGGCAGGCGCTTTTTCTGCTGTCTTAACAGATGCTGCTTTCTTTTTAGGCGGCGCTGCGGCAGCTTTAGTGGCAACTGACTTTCCTACAGCGGCAGGTGCAGCTTTTGCAGCTTTAGCTTTAACCGGTGCAGCTTTAGCCAACGGACGGGCCGTTTTCTTAGGCGCTGCTTTAACAGCAGCTTTTCCTGACGGACGAGCGGGTTTAGATGCTGCTTTAACGGTTACAGCTTTCCCGCCAGCGGAACTTTTAGGTTTAGGAGCCGCTTTCTTGGCTGCTACGGCAGGTTTACCTTGCTTTTTAACCGGCGCTGCTTTTTTAGCCGGTGCGCTTTTTTTTGTAGCCATGTATTTTACCCTTTTTTAGATACAATCGTTTGTACAATGTGTTCATTTATATCAATTTCTATACCACTGCCATTTGTTATAGGCTGAAAGTTTATATTTTCAGCCAGAATTTCCGCGCAAATATAGTCTTTATAGGTAGTTAATGAGCTTTTTAATGTCTCATTTGTGTCAATTACCACATTTATTTTATCCGTAAGTTCAAATCCACTGTCTTTCCTGATTTTCTGAATACGGTTTACAAACTCGCGTGCATCGCCTTCCTGCTGCAACCCGGGTGTAACAGTGATATCCAGGGCTACGGTAAGGGAACCTTTGGACGCTACTGTCCAGCCGGGGATATCTTCGCTCGTGATCTCTGTTTCATCTGTGCTGATGGTAATTACTTCATCGGCTATAGTGAGCGGATAACTTCCTTCACGCTCTAACCGGCTGATGTCTTCCTGTGTAAATTGTGCCAGTACAGCAGAAACAGCCTTCATTTTGGGTCCCAGCTTTTTACCGAGGGCTACAAAATTGGGCTTGATCTTCTTTTTAATAAATCCTTCTGTTTCAGTTAAATAAGATATTTCCTTTACGTTTACTTCAGATTTAATCAGTTCCTCAATCTTTTGCAATTGCTCTTTCATAGCCACGCTCAGCACTGGTATCAAAACCTTTTGCAGCGGCTGGCGCACCTTAATGTTTACTTTTTTTCTTAAAGAAAGAATGAGGGAGCTGGCATCCTGGGCCAGTTGCATTCTTTCTTCCAAAGATTTGTCAATCAGTGCCTCATCAGCTTTGGGAAAGAAAGCATGATGCACGGATTCCACTGTATGACGGCCGGTAACTTTATTCAGGTTCCGGTACACCGCATCGCTAAAGAAGGGAGCAACAGGGGCCATCAGACAACAGATAGTTTCCAGGCATTCGTATAATGTTTGATAAGCCGAAACTTTATCCGCCTCATACTCACCCTTCCAGAAACGGCGGCGGCACAGGCGCACATACCAGTTGCTCAGATGCTCATCCACAAAATCTTCTATTAACCTGCCGGCTTGCGTAGGCTCATAATCATCCATTGCGATAGTCACATTTTTCACCAGCGAATGCAGGGACGATATGATCCAGCGGTCAATTTCGGGCCTTTCGCTCATAGGCATATAAGGCTCTTTAAACGTAAAGCCATCTACATTGGCATACAGGGCAAAGAACTGGTAGGTATTGTACAGGGTACCAAAGAATTTGCGCTGTACTTCTTTGATACCATCAATATCAAATTTAAGGTTATCCCAGGGAGAAGCATTGGTGATAAGGTACCAACGGGTAGCATCGGCGCCAAATGTATCGATAGTGCCGAATGGGTCTACCACGTTGCCCAGCCGCTTGCTCATTTTGTTACCGTTCTTATCCAGCACCAGGCCGTTGCTCACTACAGTTTTAAAGGCAACATTTTCGTACAATAAAGAAGCTATAGCATGCAGCGTATAAAACCAGCCACGCGTCTGGTCCACACCCTCACAAATAAAGTCTGCCGGGAAATTAGTTTCAAAAGGCTGGTTAAATGGCTGTGGGTCTCCCGCTTTCAGCTTGTCATAATTCAGCCCCCATTGGGCATAGGGCATGGCGCCACTGTCAAACCAAACGTCAATAAGGTCGGGCTCGCGGCGCATTGGCTTGCCGCTATCACTTACCAGTACAATTTCATCTACATAGGGTTTATGAAGATCCTGGATGCCCTCAGTAATGATCTTTTTATTGGTATCTCCACCTAAAGCAGCTGCCGCTTTCTCAATTTCCACATTCAACTCTTCAATAGAGCCGATGCACTTTATCTCTTCCCCATCTTCGGTACTCCATACCGGTAATGGCGTTCCCCAGAAACGGCTGCGGCTCAGGTTCCAGTCTACCATATTTTCCAGCCAGTTGCCAAAACGGCCTTCACCGGTTGATTTAGGTTTCCAGTGGATGGTTTTATTAAGCTCCACCATTTTCTCGCGCAGCGCAGTGGTTTTGATGAACCAGGCATCCAGCGGATAATAAAGGATCGGCTTATCGGTACGCCAGCAATGCGGGTAGCTGTGCTCGTACTTTTCTACTTTAAAGGCAAGGCCTTTTAATTTCAGGTCAACCGAAATATCCACGTTCACATCCACATAAGCCGGATCATCTTTATAGTTTTTTACGTAACGGCCGCTGTATTCCCCTACTCCATCAATAAACTTACCTTCACGGTCTACCAGTGTAACAATACCCAGGTTGTTTTTCTGTCCTGCCTTATAGTCATCAGCACCAAATGCAGGCGCTGTATGCACAATACCGGTACCATCTTCGGTAGTAACAAAATCACCAACCACTATTTTAAACGGATCGGCACCAGGAGTAATGGCCTGCACAGCAGCTGCACTATTGGCTTCAAAAGGCATTAATTGTTTATAACGCACGCCTTCCAGGTCCTTCCCTTTGATGGTGGTCAGTATTCTCCAGGGAGCCCCTCCGCCCCCCGGAGGGGGGAGTTTAGAACCCTCTGCCGGAGGATTCTTCAATTTTTCAATGTATGCTACAAAATCAGCATTTTCCGACTCCGCTTTAAAATATTTATGTAACAGCGCAGTTGCTATTACTACATTTTGCAGTTCGTGCGTGTAAGGGTTGAAAGACTGTATCAGGCTGTATTCAATATTGGGCCCAACTGTTAAACCCAGGTTGGATGGTAATGTCCAGGGTGTGGTGGTCCAGGCCATAAGGAAAGCGCCACCGGTCTCCGAAAGGGGAAATTGAGAAGCATCAATAGCTTCAAAGATTTTTTTTGCGGCCAGATGATCTGCATTAGCCCCTCCTTCGGAGGGGTTGGGGAGGCGGAATAATACCGTAGCGCTGGTATCTTTTACATCTTTGTAAGTACCGGGCTGGTTGAGCTCGTGCGAGCTTAAACCGGTGCCTGCAGCAGGAGAATAAGGCTGTATGCTGACACTTTTATAAAGCAATCCTTTGTTGAATAATTGTTTCAGCAGGTACCAAAGCGTTTCTATGTATTCATTCCTGAAAGTGATATAAGGATCGTTCAGATCTACCCAATAACCCATTTTGCGGGTAAGGTCGTCCCACTGGCTTTTAAAGCGCAGTACAGCCTCGCGGCATTTCCGGTTGTATTCTTCAACAGTGATCTTTTTTCCTATATCTTCTTTGGTAATGCCCAATTCTTTTTCTACGCCCAGCTCTACCGGCAGGCCATGCGTATCCCAGCCGCCTTTCCGTTTTACCTGGAAGCCCTGCATGGTTTTGTAGCGGCAAACCAGGTCTTTAAGCGTACGTGAAATGACATGGTGAATACCGGGCATTCCATTGGCACTGGGCGGCCCTTCGTAAAAAACAAACGGCGTAGCGCCTTCCCTTAATGAAACACTTTTTTCAAACGCTTCACTTTTAGTCCACTCCTGTAGGATCTCTTTCTCTATAGCGGGCAAATTTAAGCCCTGGAATTCCTGGTATTTTACACTCATATTCTGCTAAAAAATGAGTGCAAAGGTAAGGAATATAGGAGGTTTTATGCTAACGGATACGGTCCGGGGTACATAAATGTTTTCGTAATTTGGGTGTTAGTCAAAAGACACAACAGCGGCGGCACAGCCATTGTTGGTGTTTTTCATCAACAATTCTGCAAAAAAGGTCTCATCCGCCTACGGCCCGTTGAAAAATACAGCGGTAAAATCGTTAACTTTCAGAATTATACAAAAACGATTTTTCTTATTAGTACTAAACCAGTTTAAATAATGCCAGTCAAAAAGGGATCCCTCCTATCAGTCCTATTCTGCCTTTGTTTTTTTATACAAAGCCTAAAAGCTCAAACCAAGGTGGAGCATTTAAGCTGTGAATATATGACCTTCCCACCGGGTATTGACGCACCGGAACCACGGCTGAGCTGGCAGATAACATCAGCAACCGCCCAAAAACAAACTGCATACAGGGTGTTGGTTGCTACAAGCAGACAGCTATTATTGAACAATAAGGGAGATGTGTGGGATAGTAAAAGAACCCCTGGCGAGGAACAGATGGTTTACTTGAAAGGGAATAAATTAATCCCGCACACTCAATACTGGTGGCAGGTGGAGGTTTGGTCAGGAGCAAAAAGATTGAAATCGCGACCTGCGTGGTTTGAAACAGCAAAATTACAGCCGTCAGATTGGGAAGCCCAATGGATAACGGACAGGCACAATACAGATTACGAGCCATCGCCTTTGTTTCGAAAAGAATTTACATCAGCAAAAAAAGTAAGATCGGCAAAATGTTATATCAGCGGACTGGGCTATTACCAGCTGTATATAAACGGTACATGCATCAATCCCAACACCCTGGATCCGGGTTTTACTGATTTCAGCAAGCGGGTGCTTTATCTTACCCACGATGTTTCTTCTTATATACAGAAGGGTGATAATAGTCTTGGCATCCAGTTGGGGAATGGCTGGTTCAATGAGCAAACTCCCACCGTGTGGAACTTTCATAAAGCACCCTGGCGTAAGCGTCCACAAGTGATCTGCGAACTGCATATCAGCTATGCCGATGGCACCAAGCAGGTGATAAAAACCGATGAAAGCTGGAAATGCAGCACCGGCCCCTGGAGATTTGATAATATTCACGTGGGAGCCACTTATGATGCGAACATGGAACAGGAAAGCTGGTCACAGCACTCTTTTGACGATAGCAATTGGGAATGGATAAAACCGGCAACCGCTCCCGCCCCTGTTCTTGAAGCACAAACGATGCCCTCAATTACGGCAACCGGAACAATTGATCCCGTATCCGTAAAAAAGCTGAATGACAGTTGCTATGTGTTTGATATGGGGATCAATTTTGCAGGAGTGCCCCAACTTAAAGTGAAAGGACAAAAGGGCACTGCTATCACTTTACGTCATGCGGAAATGATGGGCCCCGATGGGCATATTGACCAGAGGAATATCAATATGCACCTGCGACCCAGGAATGCAAGAGAAATGATTCAAACTGATATTTATATACTGAAAGGCCTGGGTAAGGAAACATTTGTACCAGCGTTTACCTATCATGGGTTCAGGTATATCGAATTAAAAGCCGACAGACCAATAGCCCGGGAGCAAATTGAGCTGCAGGCATTGCGGTTACACAGTAATGTGCCTGTAGCCGGAAATTTCCGTTGTTCCAATAACCTGCTTAACGATATATTCTCCATTTGCAAAAATTCTTACCTGAGTAATTTATTCGGCATACCTACTGATTGCCCCACCCGCGAAAAGAACGGTTGGATGGCAGACGGGTTTATGGTGCAGGAAGCGGGTATGCTGAGCTATCATTCGGCAAGTGTATATGCCAAATGGGTAAAAGATATGATTGACGCGCAGGATGCCAGTGGCAATGTGCCCGGTATTGTACCTACTTCGTGGGAATGGGACTCAGAGTGGGCAGGCCCTGTGTGGGATGCTGCTATTTTTATTGTTCCATCGCTGCTGCATCAATATCAGAACGATCTGGAAAGCATTAAGCATATATATCCCACCTGCCAGCGATATTTAAAATATGTTGCGTCTATTGAAAATGATAAAGGCTTATTGACTGAAGGACTTGGCGATTGGCTATACTACAAAGCCATAACTCCTAAAGACTTTATGTCGAGCTGCTATTACTACTGGGATAATATGCTGATGGCCCGCATGGCAAAACTGTTGGGTAAGCAGGCAGATGAACAGCAATACAGCGCTAAAGCCGCACAACTGAGATCACTGATCAATCAATATTATTTTGATAAAGAAAATTTAGTTTATGCCAACGGCACCCAACTATCTTACGCCTTGCCGTTGTATATGAACATTGCCCCGGCTGAGCAGCAGCAGGCATTGGCCCGGAAGCTGAACGATGTAGTAGCTGCCAATAATTACAGCCTTGATTTTGGGTTCATAGGCAGTCTCATTGTGCCGGAAGTATTGTCTCATTTTGGATATGCCGCATCGGTTTATAAAATGGTCACCAAAGAAACCCTGCCCTCCTGGGGCTATTGGATCAAAAACTATGATGCCACCAGCCTTTTTGAAACCTGGGATGTGGGCCGTAATATTGGTGATGCCTCACGCAATCACCCATCTATGGGCGCTATTGCTGCCTGGATGTATAAAACGCTGGCCGGTATTAATATGGACCCCTCTGTTACTGCTTTTAAAAAAATTATTATAAAACCAGCGTTTATAAAGGACCTGGATTTTGTTGAAGCCTGCCACGAATCATTTTATGGCACTATAAAATCAGCATGGAAACGCAAAGGAAATGCGGTAACACTTGATATAGAGATACCTGCCACCTGTTCAGCTACCGTAATGCTTCCCGGTGGTGTTGTCAAAGAAGTAAAAGGAGGCATACACCGTTTTACATTTACAGAATAAAAAAGCCACGCCAGAAATGGCGCGGCGAGATATCCACTATTAGAAAAAATCCTACCCCAGCCGGAGGTGACCAAAAAGTAATGTCAGCCTGAGGCATAGATAATTGCGAATCAAGTTCTTTACAATGACAAAACGAATGTCTTGCTGAGCTTGTCGAAGCATAGTTCGATAGTAAAATACCCTTCGTCAGGCTCAGGGTGACATTGATTTTCAAACTTTTAGCATACTTGTCATTAACAGCTTGCCGAAGGCTAACTCCTTGTTTGTTTATATTTCGTCAGGCTCTCCGAAGGAGTCCCTTGGACAATATGACAATCAAAGAGCCTTTTGGGTCAGCCCCAGGTAGCGGCTGCAATCAGCCAGAGATTTTACAGGCGCCAGGCATAATAAATTATTGAATATGTTTAGCTAAAACACCTGCTAACGTAGTATTTACATTGCCGGCGGTAAGCGTTTTAGCCTTCCAGTCATCTGCCAGCTTAAAAAGTGTATTCATCAGTTCATTATCGTTCACCAGCTTAATGGTTGATTTGGCGCTTAACACTTTATCCCATTCCTGCTGCACAACGGTCCAGAAGCCTTTATGCTCTTCCCAGTATTTTGCTGCCGCTTCACAATCAGCCTCATCTGCTTTTTCGTAAAGGTTCAGGCCTTTTTCCTCTGCAATTATCTTATCAGAACCATTAGCCCGAAGCACTTTTTTATTGTCCTGAATATGATCGTAGCCATCGTTTTTAACAACTATCCTGTTCGTACGGTTCAGGATATTATAATCCGAGCGATGGGTGTATTCTCTGCGTGGAAGCGGGGCGTCCGCGGTATTTTCCCATATAGTATGACCATTCACCAACTGCCAGGGGGCAGAACCCTGGTAGCGCGGCGCATCGGTTACTTCCCATACGGATTGCGACCATTTACCTTTTACATCGTTCTTGTTCAGGTTTACTTTTTCCCATACTTTATCACCTTTATAGTTCCATTGTACAGGATTTTCGTAAGACCAGTCCTCGCGCCAGTGTTTTACCACCATGCCATTACCCACCACCAGCAGGTGCTGTATCACCACTCTTTTGCTGGTATTGACAATAGGCAGCGCCAGCTCGGTGGCTCCCTGTATTTTTTCCCTGTCGTGAAACTTATAGTCCTTATCCGGTGAAAAAGTTTCAGCGTACTTAAAAGTCACTTCAAAGCAGCCGCAGAGCTTATCGATATTTTCTTTACCTGTTTGAGCGGTTGCAGAAGCAGACAATGCAGCGGCTACCGCTATACTAAAAATCCTCTTCATTTTTGATAGTTTGAGATTATGTTTTAAAATTACTTGATTAACTCATATTGTATTTGGGGTTTGCCACGCGTACCGCCGTCAGCTGCAATAAAACTGATAAATTTTAGCTTATATAAATTTCCAGCGGCATCTTTTACTACATAAAACCTGCTTTTTCTGATACCCGCAGGCTCACCACCACTGGCAACTGTTAGTCGCCAATTGCTGCCTATTGTCATTCGGTCATTAGAGAAGCTATATTTTGCTACACTATCCTTATTGAATTTTGTATATGCGTCCGCTGCGACTTCTGCGGAAGCATAAACCCTTTCAAATGCAGTAGTACCTCCCAAATTATTGGTGAGCACTATATCTGAAAAACCATATGGGATATAGCCAGTCTCGGTAGAAAATGTTTGATAAACATTCCAGCTCCAGGTAATATCCCAGGTTTCTTTTTGCGGTTCTACATTCACCAGGGCTCCTGTAAATAAAGAAACAAATTGAAAGTTATAGTCGCTATTTTTGCTAATATCTAATGATTTAAAAGTAGACTCTTTCAATTTAGCATATTGTAACGAGTAGCCGGTTCCTTTCCTTAACACTCTTATCTTGAAAACACTATCTACAGGTACAGGTACATAATTTGTAAGTCCCTTAGCATTTATTATATAAACTTTATTATTAGCGTCTGTTGCTGATACTTCAGCTATCACTGTTTTAGTTAATATATTGGCTTCTCTTGGATCGTCAATTATTGTAAAAGAGCCTGCACCCTGCCCTATTTTTAACACATTCAGGTCTACATCTGCTTCCGTTACTGCATTAAGATCGGTTTTATTAACCACCGTTGCAGTAACAGCCTTTGTACTGTTTAAAACTATTTTGAAATTATCCCCGCAATAAAACCCTAAATCCCAGCTATTCCGCAAAACGCTTGTTTGTTTATCTGTACTAAAATCTACAAATACCGAGTTTTCTGCATTAGCTCCTGCATTGGTGGTGGTTCCGTTCAACTCCATCGTTGAGCCATTAGACGGCGGTACAATAATCACAGGGTCTTTATCTTTACTGCAGGATACCAAAGCAGCAACTGTCACTGATAATAATAATAACTTCTTCATGGTTTCTATTTTGAATTTTTATTTTTACTAAACTGATAGGCGATCCCTAAAAAATAAGAGCGGCCATAGCTGATAGGCGCAGGCCCCCCGGTGCTGTGCGCGCCACCGCTGCCAGCGGTATTATTAATACTGCTTATATCGAAAATATTTTTAACCCCCGCCTGGAGTGTAACGGTGCTAAACAATATTTTGGAAACGGAAAAATCGGCCCAGTTAAAGCTGCTGAGCCCCTTAAGTTCCACATCAGTAGGGCTGTTGTTCACCATCTGATATGCTTTCCTTGCGCCGGAGTATTTATACATCAAAGCCAGGCTGGTCTTTATTTTGCTGATGCTGTAAAAAATATTGGCGTTCACTTCGGGCGACCAGTTAAATGCCGGTACTTCCCTGCTGAGTCCTTCTTCATTGCTTAAATCATTATAGCGACCTACCAACAGAGCGCCTATACTTAATTGCAATTGTTTGTACATAAAGCCCTGCTCAAAAGAAATACCCGTGGTTTTAAATTTCGATACATTGAACAACCGGGTTGTTGTATTATCAGCAGGATCAAGCGCATAATCTATCAGATCATTGAACACACTATAAAAACCGCTTAATGTGCTCATGGCTTTAATACCATTTTGATTATAGCTCCAGGCCAGCGAGCCATTAAAGCTGTTGGAAGTTTCAGCTTTCAGGTCTTTATTACCTAATATGGCATGGTTGGCATCAATAAAATCGAAGTACAGCTCTCTTAACGCCGGGGCCCGGTATCCTTTTGCATACGATAATCTTACATCCATATTATCCGACAACCTGATCTTCGTATTGAGCGCAGGAACAATGGGAGGCGCATCATACAGGGAGTTTTTTATCAGCCTGAATCCCGGGCGAATATTAATATTGTTCACCGGCTTCCACTCGGCAGAAGCAAATAACGCAAAATCGTTGATCACCGGTGAACCTTCAATCCTGGCACCGGAAGCAGCATTATGATTGAACTCTATACCGGGCTGAAAAGATAATTTTTCGTTTACCGTATAATGTCCCTGTGTTCTGAAAAACAGGGTAGTGAATATCGCGGTATCCTGCTCTCCTGCACCAGTAGTCAGCTCATCGGTGTTGTTTGTAAAATTGTGTCGCGTGCTCCTGGTGCGGCGACTGTAATCAGTATAAGATGCTGATGTGTTTAAGTGAAACCGGGAGTTGATATGCCAGTCATCCTGCACCTGGTGCATCCAGCGGCGGGTAATATAGCGCTGATCAAAAGCTTTGAAGGATCCCATGTTAATGGCCCCTTTTGATGTAATGGTTTCGTCTAACCCGTCAAGCCTGTAGTACACTGTATTTTTTTCACCGCGATGACCTAATGTAATGCTTCCTAAATATTGCTCCTTGGGTTTCCATGCTTTAGCCCTGCCGTAATCATCGCCGCCAAATCCCCTGAAATCATTGTGCGTAAAACCGCCGTTCACAAAAAATGAACGCTGCGCATAAGAAGCATTCACCGATTGCAGGTGCAGACCCTTGTTGCCAAAAGGATCGTATTCTTTCCCTGCTGTTTCTTCCTGCACGCGCGCACCTGCGCTGAACCATGCATTATTATCTTTTTTAGTAATAATATTAATAACACCAGCTAAAGCGTCAGAGCCATAAATAACGCTCATAGGCCCTTCTACTATTTCTATTCTTTCCACGCTTTGCAGATCGATCTGGTTCAGACTTTCGCGGGTATCATTGCGGTCAGTAACCGGAACACCATCCAGCAGGATCTTGATGCTGCGCCCGCTCATACCCATCAGCTGCACATCGGTAACACCCAGCGCATTATCATTGCTGAAACGGAAGCCTAATTCAGTGTTGAGCACCTGTGTCATATTAAGCGCCGCTTTTGCCTTGATCTGTTCGGCGGTAATTACTTTTATTTTATACACAGAGTTCTTTAAAGACTGTGGCTGGTACTGGCCGGTAGTAACGGTTACTTCTTCCAGCACAGCCGATGTATCGGTTTGGGCTGATAGCTGCAGGACAGCGCCTGATATTGTAACAGAGATAAGTAGAAGTTTACACAACATGCTTTCATGCACTTTTCTTGGTAGAAGTGCAAAATTCTGTTTAACGGTCCGCAATGATTTGTGAGATCGGGAAAAACTATTTACGAGATCGGGAATAATTTTATTTTTACCATCGGCAAAGCAAAAAACGGTAGTAGTTGTTGCGAACCTTACAGCATTCCCGTCATTAAGAAAAAGTTGTTATATGAAACCGGTTATTTTTATTATACTATCCTGTTTATTAATTGTAAGTGTTTCCTGTAAAAGATCCGCCATTCATATACCAGATGATGATACCCCCTGCGGTGCGGCCGTAATTATTAATAATGAAGTTTATAACGGAACAAAGACAAACCCCAATATTATTAAAAATGTAACACTATCAGGTAATTGCCTTACGGTTACCGTTACCGCAAGCGGTTGCAGCGGAGAAAGCTGGGTGGTGAAACTGATGGATGCCGGCGCTATTGCCAAATCCCTGCCTCCTCAAAGAAGCCTTAAAGTTTCGCTTGACAATAAGGAGCTTTGCCTGGCCGTATTTACCAGGTCTTACAGCTTCGATATCTCGGCACTAAAAGTTTATGGCTACAATAAACTGACCCTCAACATAAATGGGTATAAGCAGGCGCTGACCTATTCCTATTAACTATTGAACCATGCGATCAAAAAAATATGGTATAAGCATCCTGCTACAGCTCTTATGCATAGGTGCCGTTCAGGCGCAGTATTCAGCAAAACTTGAAACAGGGTATTGGGTATATAATTACAGGATGATTAGAGTAGATCCCGGTCCAAACTGGAAGGGATATTACCTGCACGGCAAGCCTGATGGCGCAGATGTTAACCTGGTAAACGGGCTGGCTTTTGCCGAAAAAAGAATGTTTGCGGGAGTTGGTATAGGCTATTTAAATTTTGCAGGCATCAGCGGCGTTTCTTTTTATGCCGATGTGGAGTATTTACCTTTAAGAAAGAAGCTGACACCTTTGCTTAATCTGAAAATAGGGCGAAGCCATATCTGGAATCAGTACGATGGAGGAACAGCAACTGCGCTTACAGAACTTACCGGGGGTCTTAATTATAAGCCAGGTAATAAACTGGGTTTATTTTTAAAATCAGGCATAGCTTTTACGCAGCAGTCCATGTTCATTCCCGTTCGACTTGGTTTGCGGCTGTAGCCGGCTTACGCAGCATGGAGGAAGCTATCTTCTCTTATCCACAAATTTCACCGGCTTTCTTACACCATCGGGAAACTGCATTTTCTGCATTGTTTCCGCATCAATATATTTAATATGCGGGGTAACGCGCAACCTGGCCTGCAGGTATGCTTTTATTTTATTTTGTGTTTCTTCCAGGCTGTCTGCGGGTGTAATGTATAGCAAAACTTCATCTGTGCCTATTTCATTACTATACACTTCTACAATATATTCCTTTATTGCTTCAATGCGGTGAATGATCTCAAAAAGTGCAGGTGCGAATAGCGTAGTGCCTTTGTATTTGATCATTTGTTTTTTACGGCCAATCACCGGCGACAGGCGCAGGGTATGCCGTCCGCAGCTGCATGGCCCGGTATAGGCTTTGCAAACATCGCCTGTTTTATATCTTAACAATGGCATCCCTTCTACTCCTAAAGTAGTAATGGTTACCTCACCGGGCTGCCCGTCAGGAACAGGTTGCCCGTTGTCATCCAGCAACTCTACAATTAATAATTCGGGGTTTAAATGGCCTCCCTTTCCAGCCTCACATTCAGTAAATGCGGTTTGCATTTCTGTAGAAGCATACGTAGAAAACAGCTGGATATTCCATTTACCTGTTATTTTTTGTGCCAGGATGTTAGGCTCCAGGTTTTCGCTTCTGATATTTTCGCCAATACAAACTGCCTTCTTCACCGAAGTCCGGTTAATATCTATGCCATTCTCTTCTGCATACTGGATCAGCTTGATAATAAACGAAGGCACTGCTACAATGGCCGTAGGTTTCAGCCTGTCGATGGTTTCCCATTGCAGCGAGGGTACGCCCGGCCCCACACGCACTATCCCTGCGCCCAGCTTGCGAATACCACTGTAATAGGCCATTCCTGCCATAAATTGCCGGTCCAGTGTAAGCATGAGCTGGTAAATATCTTCTGAAGTACCGTTAGCGCAAACAAAAGAGCAGTACTCATTATACGCCAGCCGTTGCAGGTCATTTTCTGTAAGAGCAATGGTTACAGGGCTACCCACAGTACCCGAAGTAGCCGTATATTCAATGATCTTATTTTTGGGTACGCATAAAAAATCCCCGTTCCTTAGCTGAAGGTGTTCTTTTTCCGTTGGTGGTATTTTTACCAGGTCTCCGATGGTCCTGATCCCACCCGGATGAATAGCATGCTCGGCAAACAGCGCTTTATAGTAGCCGGAATGAGCATTGAGATAAACGAGCAGATCGGCCAGCTTTTTCTCCTGGTATTGCCTGATAACGGACGCCTTTTGAAAGGAAATGGATGGTAACTCATTCATGGGTCAAACCTACGGAAATATTTTTCTCATTGCTTCGCAGCGGCTGATCCCGTGTATAAATTCACCATTTCAGATAAAGCTGAGTGATACAGACTGTTGCCTTCAAAATAAAACGCAGCATTGGAGTTATTGTCTGTTAAAGAACAACTCACGACAAAAACCACATGGCATAATAATCCCAGTAAAGCGGGTTGAGTATTTTAATAATTCTTTTTTTCCCGGTCTTTTTCTTTTTGATAATTCTTAGCAATTGCCGGCCTGCGGATGTTGAATTAATTAAGTTCATAAGTGCATTTTCGGTGTTTTTAAATATAGTTTAGAAATCAGCCTTGTAAAGATGCAGCCATCAAACGCAAAAACCAAATTTAGAAGAAGAAAAAAACACAATATCCCTATTTCCCGGTACTATGACTTATTAATATATTAAATATGTTTAATGTGCTTTATTTCCTTCAAAAACTCTTCTTCGCTCCCATTTCCAAACATGCTAAGGATATAAAGAGCCTAATAATCGCCTCTTATATACATTCTATATAATTTTATGTATAATATTTTACAAAAAGAAGATACGAACAGGGTTTGTTTTTATTGTTTATTTTATATATATTTCATTTTTAAAGCAAAATGAATCGTGCTTATGACATTACCGGGAATTTTAGCATCTTATTTTATACAGCCCGAAGTATGGGATGAGTTAATGAGCCACACAGGGGTTAGAGGAAGCTATCATCATTTGGTTAAAGCCATTGAAGGTTTTACGCCTGATGAACTGGGCAACAAAGATGAACTGGCCAAAAAGCTCTTCATGACCCAGGGCATTACTTTTACAGTATATAGTGATAATGAAGGGGTAGAGAAAATATTCCCGTTTGATATTATTCCCCGTATTATAGAAGCCAAAGAATGGGCTATTATAGAAGCCGGTATAAAGCAGCGCCTTAAAGCGCTTAATATTTTTTTAAAAGATGTGTACCACCAGCAATTTATTATTAAAGACGGCATGGTTCCGGCAAAGCTCATTTACTCCTGCCCCCTGTTCCTGAGGGAAATGATGAATGTAAACGTGCCTTTTGATATCTATTCTCATATTTCCGGCATTGATCTTATCAGGGATGCAGATGGCAGTTTTTATGTGCTGGAAGATAACCTCAGAACTCCTTCCGGCGTTTCGTATATGCTCGAAAACAGGAGCATCACTTTCAGGATATTTCCTGACATCATCCCGCGCAATAATGTGCGGAGCGTCATTGAGTACCCTTCCCTGCTGCTTAAAAACCTGCTGGGACTGGCCAACAGGCAGGCCAGCAATCCTACCGTTGTGCTGCTGACTCCGGGTGTTTATAATTCTGCTTATTTTGAACATACCACTTTAGCCCGGCTTATGGGTATAGAATTGGTGGAAGGCCGCGACCTGGTAGTGGAAAACCATCATGTATATATGAAAACCACCAGCGGCCTGCAAAAAGTAGATGTTATTTACCGCCGGGTAGATGATGACTTTATTGATCCGCTCACTTTCAGGCCGGACAGTGTGCTGGGCGTTCCCGGTATTTACTGGGCTTACCGTAAAGGAAATGTAGCCATAGTAAACGCTATGGGAAATGGGGTGGCAGATGATAAGGCCGTGTATTCTTATGTGCCGGAAATGATACGCTATTACCTGAACGAGGAGCCGATCCTTAAAAATGTACCTACTTACGAGCTGGACGTTCCGGAAAACCGCTCCATGGTTTTTGCAAATATGAACAAGATGGTTGTCAAAAAAACAAATGAGTCCGGCGGATATGGTATGCTGATGGGTAATAAAGCAACTGAGGAGGAAATGGAGGAATATAAAAAAGCCATCCTGGAAGATCCGCGGAATTTTATTGCGCAACCCATTATTAACCTCTCTTCATCGCCCTGCTATATCAACGGGAAGCTGCAGCCCCGGCGGGTAGATTTAAGGCCCTTTGCGCTTTACGGCCCTGACGGGATAGATATTGTGCCTGGAGGGCTTACAAGGGTAGCTTTGAGAGAAGGCTCACTGGTGGTTAACTCATCCCAGGGCGGGGGCAGCAAAGATACCTGGGTGCTGGGGGAATAAAGAATGTAAAATATTAAATGTTGAATGTAAAATTTAGAATAAAAGGGTTGAACCAGTAACCAGAAACCGGCAACCTGAAATTTAAAATAATTATATGTTAAGTCGTGTTGCAGAATCCGTGTTTTGGCTGGCCCGTTATATGGAAAGAACAAACGGGTTGTTAAGGGTGTTACGAACCAACTACCTGGCTTCACAGGATGAAATGCGTGAATATAACTGGAAATCGGTATTACAAACCTATGGTTATTTATTTGACGAAGAGATAGCGCCTATCCAGTACAACTCCCGCGCCGTATTGGAGTATGTTATGCTAAACAGGAACAATAACGCATCGCTCATCAACAATATTACCCGCTCCCGCGAAAATGCCAAAGCCGTGCAGGATCATATTACCAAAGAAATGTGGCATAACCTTAATGCCTATTACCATCTCATCAGGGAGCTCAATATAGAGCAACCCATAAAATATGGCGATCCCATAGCTGCCCTGGATGCCCTGATAAAACACGGTTTGTTCCTGTACGGAACTATTGATGTAACCATGCCGCGTGGCGAGGCATATAACTTTTTAAACATAGGCCGGTTTATGGAGCGCGCTATTATTACAACCGATGTTACAGATATTAAGCTGAAGGAAATAGAGTACAACCTGCAGGAAACAGCCACACCGGCATTGAGATATCTGCTGTATTCGCTTTCGGGCTATGAAGCTTACCTGAAAACATCCCGTGGTATAGTAGAGCCGGATACTATTATGAAGCAGGTGCTGTATGACGAAGGCTTTGTACATTCTGTGCTGTATTGTATGGAACATATCAGCCGGTACTTTAAAAGATTGCGCGGCCAAAGCATACCGGAAAGCTACGAACATCTCGATTTCCTGATAGGTAAAGGCCTGAGCAATTTAAAATACAGCAGCAGCAATTTAAAAGACGGGCTAAGTATTAAAGAGCTGCTGGCACAAACCCGCCAGGACCTGCACCATATTTCAGCAGCATTTAATAAGCATTATTTTGGATATAATTAATACAGCCGTACAAAACAGGTTACAACTTCAATCACCCGGAAACATTTCAAATAATAAGGATGCCATCATTTAAGATCAGACATATTACCCGTTACCGTTACAGCAGCCCTGCTGTTGAATGCACCAACCAGATCCTGTTGTATCCGCTGCAGGATGCCAGTCAGCACCTGGTGGATCATAAAATAACTATTACCAATAATCCCAATGTAGAGATCTTTACAGACTATTTTGGTAACAAGCTGGGCATGTTCTCCATTGTAGAGCCGCATACTGAGCTACTGATCTCTTCAGAGGCGGAAGTGGTAACCCAGGCTATTATCATGCCTGAAGAAAACCGCCCGGCAAAAGAGCAATGGGAGCAACTGGTTACCGTAAGGGAACAGTTTCCCTATGTTGATTTTATGCAGCAGGAAGCTTTTGAAAGTGCCGAAGACCTGAAGCTTGTGCTCAATGCTATTTTTGACGGCAGCAAAACGCCTTTTGAAAATGCACAGCTGTTTTCAGCATATATTTTTGAAAACTTTGAATACAAAAAAGGCATTACCAGTGTAGAAACCAGCATTAATGAAATATGGAACCTGAAAGCCGGTGTATGCCAGGACTTTGCCCATACAATGCTCCTGATGTTGCGAAGGGCAGGCATCCCTGCAAGATATGTAAGCGGATATATTTGCCCTAAAAATCATGAATTCAGAGGTGAAGGAGCCACGCATGCCTGGGTGGAAGCCTACCTGCCTGAATATGGATGGATGGGATTGGACCCCACCAATAATTGTATAGCCAGTGATCGCCATATAAGGTTAGCTGTTGGAAGAAATTTCTCTGACTGCACACCCGTAAAAGGCACTTATAAAGGTTCTTCGCATCACGTGCTGGAAGTGCTGGTCTCTATTAATAATAATGAGGCTACGCCTGTAATAGAAACCACAAACGCACCCTCATTTACTCTAATAGCCGATAATCCGTCACAAAGTATCAACACCAATTCCTACAGGTTTTATATGGAACAAATGCAGCAGCAGTAGCTCCGCTCTTCGGGACTTGCAGTTCCGAAGCTCTATGTTGTAGCCTTCGGCTACTTTTAAATGTAGCCAAAGGCTACAACATAGTCCTGCGAAACAAAATGTTTCACAGAGCATCAAAATGTTTTGCAGAGTATCGATGGTACGTTACCAGTAACGCTTTTTAGAAAACATTATGAGGGGCTACCTACACATCCGTCTCCCCGGTTTCCTTTTTATAGGCCTTTATAAAAATAGCGCCGAGGTTTTTATACGGAGGAATATAATCTTCAAATCCTGCAACATTGGCACGTCCTTTAAACTCTTTCCAGAAAGGGATCCAGTCAATATCTTTCCCTGTTCTTAATTTTTCTGTTAATAAATGAAAGAAAGGTTTATTAATGGCGGTCCTTCCAATTTGTTTTGAGGCAATAATATGGGCGTCTTCCGATTTTCTAAGAATGGAATCAATAAGATTAAATCCGCCGCAGGAACCCATAAACACTATTTTAGAGGTGGGCGCCATATAACCTATTGTAGCTTCGGCATAATAGCTATGCCCACGATGTATGGTAACCGTAGGGTGCAGATTATTTTCATCCAGGTAAGCGTTCAGCGCCTGTTGCGCCTTATCATCCAGGCCTTTATTTTCATCCAGCGGCCGGTTGGCATAAATAGAAACCGGTTGGCCCTTTGTAGACCTTATAACCACCCATTGCTTATTGCTTCCATCAATTTTCCAGTTGCCGCCGCCAAACATATTCAGGAAACCGTTGAAAATATTACGGCCGTCACGGTCCCCATAAAAAAATACCTGGGAAATAACCTCTCCCTTTTCATTGGTAAGCGAAGAAAAAGGCAGGTTGTACACCGGCGGTATATCCAGCTTGCTGGTCAGGTCAATATGGTTTGCAGAATCGGCAGACAGAAACAGGTTGTAGAGAATATCATAAATAGCTATACCTTTTTTATTGCCGTCATTGTGGTTCCTGTCCAGGTTGGCCTTTACATTTACCAGCATGTCTTTTGCAAGGTCCGGCAGGATCTCCGCAATGCTTGCATAGGAATCTGCCACATCCACTCCATCTTCAAGTCCATTGCTTTTCTCCAGCCCGGTAACAAAAGCTTTCATGAGATCGTTAGCATCTGCCGTATTGGAAAAGCTTCCCAGGAAGTTCTTCAGGGTGTTGTAAGAGGCGGCCTGGCTTAAAAACTTCCGGTAATGATCAAAATGTAATTTCTTCAGCAATTCATCTCCTTTATTGCCCGACTTGCGCATCATGAGCGGATAAACACCTGCCGTATAGCTGCTGGTATAAATAAGCCCGTTGGTTAATACAGCCACATAATAAAGCTCCTCTGCATTTAAGGGCTGCAGGCAGCGGAACCTTACAGCATCTGACATTTCATGCAGTCCGTTGATCTTTGCCACAAAATCATCTTTGGCCTTCTGCTCCAGTTTTTTCAGCAGGCTCTTATATTCCATAGCAGTATCCCCGTTAATAGCGCGACTTGTGTAATCTATCTGGGTTTGCACCAAAAGCCTGAAATATTTAACAGGATCATTTTTTGCCTTGTCAATGTCATCCATCGTTATTTTTCCCTTTACGATATTATCAAGAAAAGGGAAATAAAACTGTCCGCTTTTGTTAGGATTGCGGGCCATAGATACTACTGTAACAATAAGCGGATCATCTTCTATATTCTGTATCCTGTAACTGAACTTATTATTGGCCTGGGCATAGTCGTATATCAGGTGGGGATATTGATGCCCTATGCTCCGGATAAGACTGTCTGCCACCTGCGCCTCGGGGTAGGCTTTCAGCGCTGCAAAGGTTTTTTCGGGATACCTTTCAGCAAGTTTCAGCAGCATAATATCACGTACCTCGTTATACCCCACATTATCTTTAAATACTTCAGGCTGTAAAGCAGTATTAGCAATATCATAAGGAAGCGGCCGTATAATATCCGCTATGGACCGGTTCTGTGCATTCGCTTCCATCACTTGCTTATAGGTAGCCATAACCTGGGGTAAATAGTGTATTGCCGACTGGCTGCTACGACTGTAGGTTTTAACATAACGCAATATGGTTGCCAGGCCATCAAGGTAGTTGGCTTTAAGCCTCTGGTCTATAGTTGGGCTGGTTTCAATCTCATATTGCAGCCAGTCTACCCTTTTAGTTGCCGCATCAGTAACAGCAGCGTTAAGCTGCGCATCGGTGGAAATTACCAGGAAGCGGTCTGCCTTGCCATCAATAGCAAGCAAAGCAGCCTGTTCTTTTTCTACCTTTTCGTGCATCATTTGCCTGTTGATGGCAACAGTATAGGCAGGTATTGTATCTACAACCACTACAGGAGGTGCTTCTTTCTGCCTTTTCTTTTTTCTTCTCTGGGCATCCGCGTTCACTGTAAAAAACAGCAGCACCAGGAAAGGAATAAGCCTTTTCAGGTTAATGTTGTATAAAACTTTCATAGTATATTAAGGTAATGACAAATATAACAGTATTTAAAATACGCAAATAAGCAATAATTAAGCCGGTTTTAGCCAGTTCCACAACAAATGGCACCGCTGTATAAAGCGTCCTTGCTTCACACTTTCTATTCTATCGGCTTTGCCGGTTTAAAAGCATAATTTTGTCATAGGGTTCAATACAATATTGTTGTTTTTGCCCTCATTAAAGCTCACGGCTATTCAAATTCAGCCTGTGCAATATTAAATTTACATTAAGTATGGCGCCGTGCACCCCCACTTTTTCTATATGAAACAAATTACTGTTACGTTTGCTTTAAATTATTATTAAATGGAGAAAGGATATAAAGTTTTAATTGCTGATGATGAGCCTGATATTTTAGAGATCCTGTCCTATAATCTTGAGAAAGAAGGGTATGAAGTAATTACTGCTAAAGACGGGGATGAAGCAATTGATAAAGCATATCAGCATAAACCTAATTTAATAATACTGGATATGATGATGCCCAAAAAAACCGGCGTGCAGGTATGCCAGGTTTTGCGCGGGCAAACAGCTTTTAAGGATACGCTGATTATGTTCTTAACCGCTCTTAATGATGAAATAACACAGGTAAGGGGCCTGGAAACAGGAGCCGATGATTATGTAAGCAAACCTGTTAGCCCCAAAGTTTTACTGAGCAGGGTAGCCGCGCTTTTAAGAAGGGTACAGAAAGAAAATTCCACGGCTATCAAAGTAGGCAACATTACTATCGACCCTGAGAAGTTCCTGGTACAGGTAGATGATAAAGATATTGTGCTGGCTAAAAAGGAATTTGAGCTGCTGTACCTGCTGGCCCTTAAGCCCGGCCGTGTATTTTTAAGAAATGAAATTTTAAATGCCATATGGGGCAACGAGGTTATTGTGGGCGACAGGACCATAGATGTGCATATCCGGAAAATAAGGCAGAAACTGGATATGGACTGCATTACCACTGTTAAAGGAGTGGGCTATAAATTCGAGATTTAATGATAATGTTCCCGGCAGTGAATATATGGCGGCGAAATTGCTCCAATAGCAATCCAAGCGCCCTGCAATTGCACTGCATAGATCATCCTTCAAATTCGTACCTTTCGGTATATGAACCCTAAAAACCTCTCTCCCAGACAACTCTCATTTTACACAGCGCTGGCGTTGGCCATACCAGTAAGTCTCTTATTATATATTGTTGACAGAAGATGGCTGTTTAGCGTGGTGGCGTTTGTAGTATTGCTGATAGGGGCCTATATTTTAATATCCTTTATGCTGGATAACTTCATTTACCGTAAAATAAAGCTTATTTATAAGTTTATTTACCAAACCAAAGCCACAAAGAGAGAAGAAACCTATTACAAGTATATACTGCCTAAAAAAAGCATCAAAGAAGTTACCGAGGACGTGGAAGCCTGGGCCCAGCAGAACCAGAAGCAGATGGAACAGCTAAAAGCCAATGAACAGTTCAGGAGAGAATTTTTACAAAACCTTGCCCACGAGTTCAAAACCCCCATATTTACTATTCAGAGCTATGTAGACACACTGTTACAGGATGAGCCTGAAGATCCTGAGCTGAGAAAAAAATTTCTGAAAAAAACCTCCAGGAACGTTGAGCGCCTGACCAACCTGCTGAACGACCTGGATGAAATTTCAAGCCTGGAACGAGGAGAGCTGGTGCTGGTAAAAACCAACTTTGTGATTCAGGACCTGCTGAAAGACAGCTTTGAAAGCATTTCCATAAAAGCAGAACCTAAAAACATCAGCTTTAGCATTAAAAAAGGGTGTGAAGCCCCGATTGCAGTACATGCCGACAAGGAAAAGATACGGCAGGTGGTGCTCAATCTTCTTGAAAATGCCATTAAATACGGCAGGCCCAACGGCACTGTCAAGGCAGGGATTTACCGTACCGATGATAAAAGGATCTTAATCGAAATAAGCGATGACGGGGTAGGTATTGACGCAAAATTCCTTCCGCGTATATTTGAACGTTTTTACCGTACGGATACAGGGCGCAGGATGGATGCCACAGGCAGTGGCCTTGGGCTGGCTATTTGCAAGCACATTATTGAGGCCCATGGTCAAACCATTCACATCAGAAGTACGCAGGATGTAGGTACCAGCGCAGGTTTTACATTAAGGGCCAAAAAGGATTAAGTACTAAGATCACAGAGGGCGGATGACGGCTGACAGGGAATAGAGAATGTAAAATATAGAATGCCCGAAATAATTGTCACTGAGCATTGATTGTTGAACATTGGATATTGAGTGTTCGGATATTCTATACAACAGGCGAAAAATATTCAATTATCAATTTTCAATATATCAATATTCAATGCTTAAATATAAAGCAAGTAACCAATATCCAGCATCATATACCATGTAAGGTGTACGATGTACAAAAAGCAACCAGCATTCTGCCTTTAGCCTCCGGCCTTTTAACACCTTATCCTTTATTAGCCAGCTGTCCGCAGGCTGCGTCAATATCTTTACCCCGGCTGCGGCGCAGGCGTACATTCACTTTGTTCTTTTCCAAGTACCGCATAAATGCTTCTACTTTTTCTTCTGATGGCTTGGTGAATTTTGCAAAATCAATAGGATTATACTCTATCAGGTTGATAAGATCAGCAGGCACCTGCCTGTACACTTTGATCAGCTCATCGGCATCTTCCAGCGAATCATTAAAATTATTGAACAGGATATATTCAAAAGTAATTTCGTTTTTGGTTTGCTTATAAAAATAGTTCAGCGCTTCAATCAGTGATTTAATATTATTACTGTCGTTGATGGGCATAATTTCATGCCGCTTTTTATCTGTGGCAGCATGAAGTGATAACGCCAGCTTAAACTTTACTTTATCATCGCCCAGCTGCCGGATCATTTTGGCAACACCCGCAGTGGATACGGTAATCCGGCGCGGGCTCATGGCCAGCCCCTCGGGCGAAGTAATGCGTTCAATAGCTTTCAGTACGTTCTTATAGTTCAGCAGGGGCTCGCCCATGCCCATAAAAACAATATTGGTGAGCTTTTTATCGTACACCTCTAAAGATTGCTTATTAATCAGCGCTACTTCGTCAAATATCTCTTCAAAATCCAGGTTGCGCTTACGCTCTATGTAACCGGTAGCACAAAACTTACAGCTCAGGCTGCACCCAATCTGCGAGCTTACACATGCCGTTTTGCGTTCTTCAGTAGGAATAAGCACGCCTTCGGTTAAGTGGCCCTCCACCGTTCTGAACCTGGATTTAATAGTGCCGTCTTCCGAATGCTGGGTAGTATCTATAGTAATGGCAGGAAATGAAAAGCGCCGGCTTAATTTTTCGCGCAGGTCTTTACTGATATTGGTCATAGCATCAAAGCTTTGCACTGGCTTTATCCAAAGCCACTCATACACCTGCTTCGCCCTGAATTTTTTTTCACGAATAGATAAAAAGTACTCTTCAAGCTCTGCGAGAGTCAGATGCCTGATATTCTGTTTTCCTGCGCTCATAGTGCAAAGATAAACAAGGTTTATGGAATGTTCCCCGCTGATGAAGTAAAAAACCGGTCATCCTTCCAGTTTAAAGGATTGTTAATAATGTATTGCGTAATGCGATGATATGCTGCGTTATTACGGATAATATGGTCGTAATAATTCCGTTGCCATATTTTTTGATCCTGCTGATACCCGTTTTCATAACGAAACCATTTGGTAACACCAATTTTAAAACCACGAATGATGGAACCTATAGATTGTGGAATAATCTGTTGAAATTTGTTTTCGGTTATTACCTGTGATGGGTCAAAATGTAGGGGGTCAAAATTTTGAACCCCTACATTTTGACCCCCTGCGGATGATAATGATTGTAATTCAATAATACCATGAACATGGTTGGGCATTACAATATAATCATGTAATACGGCGTTGGAGAAATGGACAGGTATATCCTGCCGGCATTTTGCCGTTATCCTGCCGGCATTATTTACCACCGCTGCGCCATTCATTACAGAACCAAATAAATGTTCGCGATTATGTGTGCAGATAGTTATAAAATACAACCCTGCCTGCGCATAATTGTATCCTTTAAGACGAATAGACTGGCGGTTGTTTTTACGAAAAGGCATAGCAACTTGTTGTTTTAAAGATACTAAAATCATATAATCTACGCAACTGTACTGTATTACAGGCACACCCGGTAAAAAATTTTTAGTCTATGTATAAAACAGATAACTTAAGATATTTGCGTAATCAAATAACTACATTTACATTTCTACTACAAAACTCTATTAGAATGAACCCAAAAGTTAACCGGTTTTTAGACAAAGCAACCCGATGGAAAGATGAAATGACCCTGTTGCGCGAAATAGTTCTTGACCTCAACCAGCTTGAGGAAGATTATAAATGGATGCATCCCTGTTATACTTTTAACGGTAAAAATGTGGTGCTCATTCACGGGTTTAAAGAATATTGCGCGTTATTGTTTCATAAAGGTGCGTTGCTGAAAGATCCCAAAGGCATCCTGATCCGGCAAACAGAAAATGTTCAGTCGGCCCGCCAGTTAAGGTTTACAGATATCAACCAGATCCAAAAACAAAAAAACACCATCAAAAGCTATATCAAAGAAGCTATAGAAATTGAAAGATCGGGGGCAAAAATCACTTTAAAGCAAACCTCAGACTATACGGTTCCGGAAGAGCTTCAAAAAGTACTGGACAAAAACCCGGCTGTAAAAAAAGCCTTCCATTCTTTAACACCGGGCAGGCAAAGAGCCTACCTGTTCTATTTTTCCCAGGCCAAACAATCTGCAACGCGGCAATCAAGAATAGAAAAATATATCCCTCAAATTTTAGAAGGAAAAGGAATGGACGACTAACTCCGGCCCTGCTAGTTTTCATTATACATAAAAAAGATCCTTTATCACCATGATCATTAAAAACAGTACGCCGGAGGACTTACATGATATTTTAAGGCTTTATGAATTTGCAAGAACGCTTCAAAAAATAAAAGGAGCTGTTCTATGGCCGGAATTTGACAAAGCGCTGATTGAAAAAGAAATTGCAGAAAAACGGCAATGGAACATTCAAATAGATGGACGGTTTGCCTGTGTTTGGGCCATCACTTTTAACGATCCCCAAATATGGGAGGAACGGAACAGCGACCCCGCAGTGTATATCCACAGAATAGCTACCCACCCGGCTTTCAGAGGCAGAAACCTTGTGGCTGAAATGGTTACATGGGTCAGGCATTATGCCGCTGAAAATAACAAAGCCTACATCCGCATGGATACCGTTGGTGAAAACAGGGGGCTTATTGATTACTATCAAAAATGCGGATTTAATTTTTTGGGGCTTGTAAAGCTGAAGGATACAGAAAATTTGCCGGCACATTATCACAATGCAACAGTAAGCCTGTTTGAGATATCGTTAAACCCACACTAACATCTGAAGCTGGGAGTGAACAAATAAAGCAGGATTCAGGATTTTGAATCCTGCTACTCGGCAAACTCAAATTCAAAATCCAGCAGTTTTTTAGGACTGATATCCAGCCCTTTTGCAAGTTCATATACGGTGGACAGCTTAATATTAAACCTGCCATGTTCTATTTTTGAAATTTTACTTTCATCAACTGAACAATTATAGGACAATTGTAAGAGAGAAATTTTTTTAGAATTCCTGATTTTTTGAAGATTTTCACCAAAAGCCTTGTTTAGTTTTTTAATTTCTTCTGTTATCATTTCACCTTGTTATTTTATAAAGTCAAGGTGTTTATTATTTAGAAAATATTCACGGTCATATAAGACCGTATTAAAATATTATTTTTTATCTTAGAATTCTTAAACTAATCAAATGATAATATAAATATTATTTTAGCGGCTACTTCATAAAAATATTTGAAGCATTCGCTTTGAGTCTCGCATTAGAAAACTGGTAATTTTTGAACACACGAGATGATGAGTAGAATGCCCACGTTACGGCGTGGGCTCTCTTATACGTGTGTAGGTGTACCAGTACCTCTAATGCGGTAAGTTGAGTTCCACGCTTTCATTTTGCTATAAAGCGCCACTCATACTACCTCCGGGACTCATCTAAAAACCAAAGCAAGATGAGCAAACCAACACCATATTTCCATCTTTTTTCACATATCATAGCATTTAAGGTATTGTATGCCTGTAAACCAAAAAAGCCTGTTTAGCAACGGCCGCCGGGAGGCCACCGCATTTTTTCTCATGGGTGTGGTGTGCCTAACCCGGCAATGGTATGCTTCCTAATTACAAAAATTTAATGCAAATGCAATATGAAAAAAACAACGCTGCTGGGCGTAATAGCAGGGTTATGCCTGTTAGCAAATGCACAGCAACCAACCACACAACCACTGACCATTGGAGATACGGTACCGGACATAACATTTACTAACCTTATAAACTATTCAAACAAAACAGTAAAGCTATCAGACTTTGAAGGGAAACTGGTTATACTGGATTTTTGGGCCACCTGGTGCGGGAGTTGTATGGCTGCTTTTCCTAAAATGGATTCGCTACAACAGCATTTTAAAGACAGGTTGCAGATCATTATGGTAAATAGTGCCACTACAGGTGACACAGAATCCTCCATTTTAGTTTTTTTAAAAAAGCGTGCCTTACACTCAAAACCATTATCTATACCGTTTATTGCAGAAGACAAAAAAGCCAATCGGTTATTTCCGCATAACTCATTGCCCCATTATGTTTGGATAAAGGATCGTAAAGTAATAGCTATAACTTCCTCGACAGATGTAACCCCAGAAAACATAATAACTGCATTTAATAAACAGGAGCTTAGGTTACAAGTCAAGAAAGATATTAATCGTCAGCAGTTATTATACATTGACAGTGCGGCTCCGATCAACCAAATCGCTTACTATACTGTCATCTTCAAGGGGCTGTTATACAACCTGAATGGCGGAGGCTCATCGTTTTCAATCAGAAAAAGCGGGAATGTTATCCAGGGCGTTTTGTTTGCCAACACAAACCTGCGGTCCATTTATAAAAGATTGGCAAGCGAACTCCTGCCGGGATTTGATAATGATGAAGCCAGATTAATAGTGCCCACTGATGATGCAGCTTTAAAAAACACCTGGGAAATTGATAAGCCTCTTATTCCACAGTGGCGCAAAGAAAATGCTTATACAATAGATATATACACCCAGGGGAAAACACGAAAAGAATTATTCAAAGAATTACTGCATCAGCTTAATTTACAAACCGACTACCTGGCAACTATTGAAAAAAAATATACCAAATGCCTTGTATTAACTATTACAGACCGCTCCCAAAAAACAGGACGGGACACAACAGCAGCATTGCACAATAGTGGGGAGCAAGCCTTCAGCAGCATTGCATCAGTAAAAGAATGGATAAGAAGCAACGGGAACAATAAATACCCTCTAATAGACAGCACTAATTATAACCGTCCTGTTCAAATTTTAATCAATGAAAACACTACGGGTATCAAAGCAATAAACGATGAATTAGCCAAAAATAATCTTACGCTAACAGAAACTAACCTGAAAATACCAATGATGGTAATCACCTCAAAAAAGAACCTTTAAAATTTTGCATATGATATTTTTGTACCAAATAAAAAAAAACTTACTGCTTCATTTAATAGCATTATTTTTTATCCTGTTAAGTTCCGAAAAAGCCTTAGCGGGTAAAAATGATTACCAGTTGCCAAGCGATACATTTATAGAAGGAATTGTAATTGACTCCGCAGGAAAGCCCATAAGCGGCGCCAATATAGTTAACATACATAACTACCATTCAACACGCACAAATGACAAGGGAACTTTTAAACTGATCGCTACTGCAGGTAATATACTGGAGGTTTCGCATATTAATTATGAAACTTATTCTTTTAAAGTAAAGAATATAAATGCTCCCGTTATCATTAAGCTGGCCCTCAAAGAAAACGAAGAAGAGGACGTTATTGTTAACAGTGGATACCATACGACATCTAAAAGCAGGTCGGCAGGTTCTTTTAATAAAATTGACAATGCTTTGCTCAATGAACAACTAAGTCCCAATATTCTTAACCGCTTAAAGGACGTTTCAAATATATATTTTGATCCCAAACAAGTAATTAACAGAAAGGGGTTAAATCTAACTGTTAGAGGGCTAAGTTCCATAGACGGATACACAGATCCTCTTATAGTCTTAGACAACTTCCCTTATACCGGCAATATTGACAATATCAATCCCAATGACATTGAAAGCGTTACAATACTTAAAGATGCCGCTGCGGCATCTATATGGGGAGCAAAAGCAGGGAACGGGGTTATCGTAATCACAACAAAAAAGAGCCGGTACAACCAAGCCTTTAATTTGAACCTCAACGCTAGCATTACGATAGGTCAGTTACCAGATCTTGCCAGACTACCGGAAATCTCAACCAGGGATTTCATTTACGTTGAAAATTATTTATTTAACAATAACTATGGGCTGGCAGATACAAATAATATCAACCGTCCTGCATTAACGCCTGTTTATGAAATGTTACTTAAGAGAAGAAAAGGAATAATCAGCTCACAGGATTCTGCTGCCTATATTAATGCCTTATTAAAGGTAGATCCTCATCAACAATATTTAAATGCTTTTTATCAACAACCAATCACGCAGCAATATAATGCTTCGGTGAGCGGAGGCAACAATCGGTACGCATGGCAAGTTGCTATGTCTTACAATCAGTTGCAAGGACAACAAAAGGGTAATGAAGGAAATAAAAAAAATATCAGGCTGGAAAATAAATTCAAACCACTGAATAATCTTGAAATAGTACTGAATGCATTCTACACTTACAACCTATCTCAGAATCATGTAATCCCCGCCTATAATAATGTAACCATCGGAAGTAAGCGTGTGCCCTATCTTAGTTTCGCTGACGAAAATGGGCAAGCTATTGCTATAGATCAACATTACAGGGGAATTTATACGGATACGGCAGGTGCAGGTCGTCTGCTGAACTGGAAGTACTACCCTTTAACAGAACACCAATACCGGAACCAGAAAAATGTGGCTCAAAATCTGCTGGCTAACATTGCCGTCAACTATGACTTTTTAAATAGCTTACGGCTGTCACTCAATTTTCAACAGGAACAGCAGTGGAATACAACGGAGGCCCTGTCTGCTATTGAAAGCTTTTATACCCGCGACCTTATTAACACCTACACGGTAAGGAACACTTATAAACTAAATATTCCACTGGGAGATATTTTGACTATTGGCAATGGTCGTGCTACTGCTCAAAACGGCAGAGCACAGCTCAACTATACGAAACGATTTAGTAAAATGTCTGTTATAGCATTTGCCGGTGCGGAGTTTAGAGAAACTAAGCGTAAAAATCCTGATAGTCAAACTATGTACGGCTACTATGAAGATCCGCTATCATTTGCGGTCACAGACTACTCAAGTACGTTTCCAACCTATATCAACGGCAGCTCCAAAGCTATTCCAGGTTCACCACTCGTGGGTAACATTAATATCCAAAGATTTTTAAGCACTTATTTTAATAGCGAAATTTCCTATGATCAGCGCTATACAATAAATATAAGTGCGAGAAAAGATGGCTCAAATACCTTTGGACTAAAAACCAATGACAAATGGAATCCCTTTTGGTCCGCTGGTGCTGTATGGAATATTACTAAAGAAAAATTCTTCAACATTAGTTCCTTAACACTTTTAAAGTTAAGATCTACAATTGGTATAGGAGGAAGTCTTGACCCGGCCCGTACAGCACTGCCTGTTTCAACAAGCTTAAGCAATACTATCTCCAATCTGCCGATCAGGAAAA
Source organism: Niabella sp. (assembly GCA_027493055.1). GTDB lineage: Bacteria > Bacteroidota > Bacteroidia > Chitinophagales > Chitinophagaceae > Niabella. The sequence continues at coordinate 113,531 of JAPUDO010000012.1, forward strand.
TCAGCACTCTTAACAATCCCTCTCTCCGGTGGGAGCAAACCCGGCAAATTAATATAGCAGTAGATTTTGAAGCCTTTAACCACAGGATAAACGGATCTATTGATTATTATTTTAAAAAATCAACCGATCTTTACGGCCCCTCACCTCTCGATTATACTACCTGGGGAGTATCCAACGCTATTGTTAAAAATGTAGCCTCTATGAGAGGTCGTGGTCTTGAAATTTCCTTAATATCTCAAAACCTCATAAAACCGGTACATTGGACAAGTCATGTGATTTTCAATTACAACGTCAGTAAGGTTGCGGATTACTTTTCACCCGAGTCGGAAACCATTGCATCTTTTGTAGGAACAGGTGGAACTTCTGTTACGCCGGTCAAAGGCAAACCTTTATTTGCCATCGCAGCCTTCCGATGGGGAGGACTAAATGAAAAAGGAGACCCTCAGGGGTATTTCGGTGGTGAGCTGACTACTGATTATCAAAAAATCAGGGAACAAACGGTCTTTGATGAAGGCAACCACAGTTCTGTTTACTTTATTGGGTCTGCTGATCCCAAAATCTTTGGCTCATTTATCAATACCATACAATACAAAGGATTCAGTTTAAGCGCAAACCTTACTTATAAATTCGGCCACTACTTTGTAAGGCCTTCGCTGCAATACGGAGCACTATATATTGGCGGAACGGGCAACAAAGAGTTCGCAAATCGCTGGCAGCAACCAGGCGATGAAAAAGTTACAAATGTACCCGCCATGGTCTTCAGTAACTATACTCAATTTACAAACCGGGATGTATTCTATCGTTTTTCAGATATCAATGTACTAAAGGCAGATCATATAAGATTGGCTTACGTGAACCTCGGTTATACATTTAAGTTTAGCAAAAAAGAAAAGTCAGCCCTCAGGCAATTAACACTTTTTGTCAATATGTCGAACCCGGGGCTGATATGGACCCATAATAAAGAAGGTATAGATCCGGACTATGCCGGCATGATAGTTCCTGCCCAACAATTTTCTTTTGGTGTACGCAGTAATTTTTAACCAGTTTTATCCAAAAAAGTTAACACAATGAAGTACTTTAAAATACTCCTCACATATTTAACAATATTCGCTATCGGGCATACCCTGTCCTGTAATAAATACCTGGACAAAAAATCTTCAAATGGGACAGTTACACCCACTTCGCTTGCAGATTTACAAGGCCTGCTGGATGATGCAAACAATGTAATGAACAGAGGGGTTACCCCTATTCTTGGCGAAGCATCCTCAGACGATTTTTTTATCTTACAGTCGGTTTATGACTCACGAAAAACTACTGAGCAAGACTTTTACATATGGAAAAGAACACCTTATCAATTTCCCAATGACTGGTCAAAAAGTTACGCCCCTGTATTTTCTGCCAACTTCAGTTTGGAGTACCTGACTAAAATTGAAAGAACTGCTGCCAATAGCAGCGCCTGGGATCAGGTAAAAGGTTCGGCATTCTTTTACAGAGCCTATAATTTTTTAAACCTCCTTTGGAACCATTCAAAAGCCTATGATACAGAAACCTCCAAAACTGATTTGGGTATTGCACTCAGGCTGGGAGCTGACTTTAACGATCCGTCGCAAAGGTCCAGCGTTGAAGAAGGCTACCAACGTGTTATTGCTGATACAAAAGCTGCAATACCTCTGTTACCCATCAAGCCCACGCATCCCTTTCGTCCTTCCCAATGGGCTGCCTATGCACTACTGGCAAGAGCATATTTATCAATGAGAATCTATGATAGTGCAAGCCATTATGCTTCGCTGGCTTTAGAGATCAGCGATTCGCTCATTGACTTTAAAGGGCTGTCTGCAAACAGTGCAAAGCCAATCATTGAATTTAACACTGAAACCATTTTTTATACAGACATGTACACTTATGTATCAACGCTGGGGCGGGGTTTGATTGATACCACGCTATACAGCTCCTACCATGACGATGATTTAAGGAAGGTAATATATTTCAGAGTAAACGGTAATTATTATTCCTTTAAAGGGTCATATTCGATTACCGGGTTTTTCTCTGGCCTGGCTACAGATGAGATATTCTTAATCCAGGCAGAGTGCCTGGCCAGACAGGGAAATACTTCCGGGGCGCTTGCCAGCTTAAACAAGCTGCTAAAAACACGCTGGAACACTAAATTTACTCCCTTACAGGCAGAGAGCTCTCAAGAGGCACTTGTGCTAATATTAAAGGAAAGGAGAAAAGAACTAATCTTTCGGGGCCTGCGTTGGATTGATATCAAACGGCTCAACAAAGAAGGTTCGGGCATTGATCTGAAAAGATATATCAACAGTACAGAATTTATTCTGAAAGCTAATGATGACTACTTCGCTTTACCATTACCTACCGATATCATACAACAAACCTCAATGCCGCAAAATCCCTAAATATTTTCGACAAAAAAACTGGATGCCATGAAACTATATTATTTCGTTATGATATGATTGCTTTTATCGGTAGTAAAATTTATGAGAAAAAAAGACAGTCTAAAAGACACACTAGGTAAGGTTCCATCTGGGACCTGAAAAATGAAGAAGCTGTCTATACTTTTTGGACAGCTTCTTCATTTTCTCTGTAATTAATAATTAGAAAAGCAGATATTTTAGGGTCTCTCTCCCTCCGTCTGATCTTCTAAAATAGAAGGAAGTTCCTCTTGCTGAAGATTAATCACGTCTGAAACCATTTTTTCAACCGGGGATCCTGATGTTTGGATCTGGGCTTTAGAACCATCCAGTTCTCCACTTCCATTATCAAAGCCATTAGGCAGTTGAATTGTACAGGTTACTTCATTAGCAAGACCACAATTTTCGGGAGTCGGGATTGCTGAGAGTTTCCAATTAGCAGGATTGGAGACTGCAGAATGATCGAAAGAAGTACCCGTATATTTATATGTTTGACTAAGGGTTGTCGTATTCATATTAAAGGCACTTGTGCCTGCAACAATACCTAATGCCGCTATAGCTACAATATTTGCTTTAAGAAATTGCATGTGTTTCATACGCTGGTCTTTTTTTAGTTCAAAAAAGATTACCTTAAAAACTTTAAAATTTACTTTGATGTTTAATTGGTCTGCCTTTTGGCCGGCCCGCCCACTGTGCCCCGCTTCACTGAAGTGGAACACTTTGCTTTTTGTGTTTTTTTAATCCATAGGCGCTTAATATTAAAAATGAACAATTAAATAAAAAATGCTGCTTCCAGGTAAGATGCTTAATTACCGAGCCACAACTACAGGGTAATTTTTCCCAGGCCCCCAGCAAAGCCAACCCTACGTAGCCTGTAAGTAAAAGCAGCAATACAAATGATAGCCATAATCCCAGGTATCTTGTTTTTTCGTTAATGAGCAACAAAACAGTAAGGCTTTCGGCCGCAGGCAACGTGTACACTAATACCTCCTTCAGTCCCTTAGGTAAAGGCTGGTTTATCATACCGGCTTTAAATGACTCAAAATGCAACCATTTGTCTATAACAACCGGTATCCATAATAATAATAAGAAAATGATGATTCCTGTTAGTACAGGAGTAATTAAACGATTTGATCGTTTAACAGTTGTATATTGATCCATCATTATCATTTTTCATTTTTAAAGTAACACATTTCACAGGCGGAGTTACCCGGATCTTATATATCTGCCTGGTACAGCATACCCTTTCTTCGTAAATGCCCCGCCCGGCCGGTATGGTTTCCGGGGGAGGGCCGCAGCGGACTGGTGGAATAATATAATAAACAAACCGGGCGCATATAATACCCTTTCAGGTTTTTCAAATATAGCCCGCTGTGATGCCGGAACCTATACCAAAAATGGTACAGGTTCATTGTTTTTTTCCGGGGATATCTTCTTTTTTAACAATGCCATGCTCCAGGGCAAACAATACCAGGCCCACCACATTCCCGGCGCCTGTTTTCAATAGCAGGTTATTACGGTACTTGTTTACCGTATTATTGGTGAGGCCCAGCTGGGCGGCTATCTGCCTGCTTTTATATTGCTTGCAGATGAGCACCAGTATCTCACGCTCATGAGCCGCAAAAAAATGGGGTGGCAATGGTTTGTAAGAAGATGCCAGGTAACGGTGTTGTATCATATACAGCAACCTGCTGTTGGTAATTTCACAGAAAAAGGTTTGCCCTTTCATTACGGCGTCAATAGCAGCTATAATGGCATCGGCATCAGCGTGTTTAAACAGGTAACCGTTAGCCCCTGCATTCATCATATTCAGGATCTGCTCATCATCCGCATACTGTGTCCAGGCCAGTATTTTAATATCAGGATGTACAGCACGTATAATCCCAATAGCGTCCGCAGTGTTTATACCCGGCATACGGATATCTGTTATAATAACATCGGGCTCCAGCTGGGTGGACAACTGGATCAGCTCTTCACCATTGCCGGCCTGGCCGCATACTAAAATCCCTTCCCGGTGGGCAAGTGTCAGCTTAAGGCTTTCTATGCTGTAATATTGGTCATCTGCTATTAAAACGCGTTTAGCAGCGTTATTTCTCATGTATAAAAAATGTGTTTTTAGGTGTTGTAAATAGGTTAAGACAGCGGAATCCTGATAAGAAAAGACGGCCTCTCTTCTAAATGGCTTTCCAGCAGTCCGCCCAGCAACGATACACGGTACTGCAGGTTTTCAAGCCCGCGGCCTTCGCTGTCCTGTAACCGGGCAGGGTTTAGCCCATTGCCATTATCTGCATAATGAAAATAGAGCATATTATTTTCCTGTTTAAAAGTAATAAATGCCACAGACGCCCCGGAGTGCCTGATGGTATTGTTTACCAGCTCCAGCAATATCCTGTAAAGGCTAATGGCTGTTAAAGGTGATGGCTCCCGGGTAAGTTCATACCGGAACTGAAAATAAAGCTGTATAGCAAGATTGTACTGCGAAATAAACTGTTCTATGCTCTTTTTCAATCCTGCGTTTATGATTCGCTGGTCATCCATATTGTTAGAAATCTCGCTGATACGCCCGGTAATGATCTTCAATGTACCTTTTGCTGCACAGGCAAGCTCCTGCGGGTTACCCCTGTTATCAGCCAGAGACTCCACCTGCCTGTACACCATGTTTAGCAACGGTCCCAGATCATCATGAAGATCCCTGGCAATGCGCAGGCGTTCATTTTTTAAGCCCTCCAGTTCTTTGGTACAAACCTGCTGCCGCTTTATAAAATAACGGCGTTGTGCCCTGAAAACCATCAGGCCTGAAAAAATAAATATAGCGCCCAGGGCTATACTGGTAAGGAGCGCCGTAAAAAATATTGAATCCTCAGTGGTATACATAATATAGCAAACAGAAATAACAGGTTAACCAGCAGGTTAATAACTGAAAAGATGATCGGCAGATAATGAAAAAAAGGCGTTTGCAGGCTTTGGGCAAAAAATAAAAAGCACTCTGTTGTTATGGTATAAGTATACAGTATTATAAAGCCCAAACAAATAAGTGATATGGCATCCCTGTATAAATAATCTATTGCTCCGGAAAGCCACCGCGAGATAAAACAGATGTTTATTAAAACAATCAATGTTGAACTAATAATAACCGCATAGGAGCAAAACGCTGAAAAGCTGCCGCGCAGCAGCCATTCTGTAAGAAAAAGGAGGACTGAACAGGTAGCAACGGCATAAAAAAATGAAACCCCCAGGCTCTTTTGCTTCCACCTGTTAAGCTGATACGCAATTAAAACAGGAGATATCATTGCGAATATATTATAGCTGACAGCATTATTGCCATAGCGGTAAATGATACAGATGCTGGTTATTTCGTTGATCAAACCCAGGGTAAGCCAGCAAATAAACGGGTAAAATGCAGGTTGAATACGTTTATAACGGATCCAACCTACAATAGCAGGCACTCCTACAAATAAACTTACCAGTGCATTAACAGCAAACAAAATTCCATTGGCTTTTAAGGTTCATTTAATGGGCTGGACGGCGGGCATAATGGCGGGCACCTGTTGGCATTTTCTGCTATGCCTTCATCTCCGCCATCATCAGTTATTGCCACAGGCAGTATATCTGCATTGTCTTTATCCGCAGCAACCACTATGGCGTGCAGTTTCAGGTCCTCATCCATCCCATAATAAATCCGCAGGGCCGTACAGCCAGGCGGGGCCAG
>JAPUDO010000013.1 GCA_027493055.1 Niabella sp.
TCAATTAATAAAGCGTCTAAAAAGTTTTTCAGAGGCATATTTCGAGCATTTATTGTAACCGGGTGTGAATTATTAAGCAGGTAATTATTATAAATCACCCCATACCCGGTTTGCCGGGTTATCGTTTTAAATACAGACTTCAGGGGCACGTTATTTACCTCAGTAGTCACTTTTTGAGAAATGCCAGTAGCATATACTTGCATACAGGTTACCGTCAGTAAAAATGCAGTCAATCTCATTGTTAGAAATAATTTGGAAAATGGCAAGCCTGTGTCAGGCGCATTTGTGTTTTTTAACATACCTTGCAGTGGGTTTTAAATATTGGTAATAGGAACCGTTTAAAATCAACTTCAAAGGGTGATGTTGGCGCATCATCCTTTTTGTTTTTTATTTAAGATGGCAATTTTAATATTTACTTCATACAGATCAATTATTTTAAAAGAAATTGTTTAAAAAGCCGTTGGGGCAATAATGTTATAAGCTGCTAATCATGAGTACACTTTTAATTCCCGTTTAACGGCATCCCAATGTATCCTAAGTCCCGACTTTTTCAGGATATTCAATATATCTTCCAAATCAATAGTTCTACTTATGCTTCCGCCAAAAATTATACGTTGTATGTTTCCTTCGTATGCTACTCTTATTTGATACCATCTTCCCAACTCTTCCATGACCTCCTTTAAATTCATCTCATCAAAATTGAACAAACTTTCCTTCCATGCGATTACCTGGTCGACATTTGCCTGAACTCTACTCATACCTGCAGGCGTTATACGAGCCTGATCTCCCGGACTAACCGGCATAAATGTATTTTTATTTTTCACCACCACGCTGCCTTCCAATAAAGTAACCTTTGTCAATTCGTACCCATAAGCGTTCACATTGAAATGTGTCCCTAATACTTCTGTTGTTGTTGTGTTGGCGGCTACAATGAATCTTTTTGACGCGTCTTTTGCCACTTCAAAATATCCCTCGCCTCTTAACTCAACCTTCCGATCGCCGCCCACAAAAGCCACCGGGTAAGTAATAGATGAACCCGCATTCAGCCATACATGCGAACCATCAGAAAGTTGCATATCAATGACCTGACTTCCTTCCGGATTGGTTAAAGTGTTGTATTGCAGCTCCTTCAAAACCTTCCCGTCTGCCGTCTCGTAAGCAATCTGTCCATTAGCGAGCTTTATTAATTTAATATTACCCACCTGCGCTATTTTCCCATTACGCGCACTGTCTAAAAATACCTTATTGCCGTCCGCTAGAGTGATCATTGCCCTGTTGGTAGTGGGTGCAGAAATATTTTCTAATGTCCTTATTGCAATAGCAGTATTCGGTTTGCTGTTGATAAAAAAATAAACACCCAGGCTAAGTAAAATTAAAATGGATGCAGCCACGGCCCACCAGCCTGATTTAGTGCTTTTAATTTTTGCAGTTTTTTTATCAGACTGTACAATAGCCTGGAAAATGCTTACAGCAGTTTCTGCATTTATGTCTTCCAACTGCCCTTCCCGTTCGTAACTATTTGTTATTATCTGCTTAGCAACAGATTCGTTTTTTGGATCAGTTAATAAATCCAGCATCTCAGTTCGCTCAACGGGGGTTGCCTGTAGAGATAAACAACGTTCAATCAAATATTTTAACCTGGCTACTGACATATACTTACTTAAATAATAGACAATTTGTGAAAGTGGTTTGGGGGGTAGGCTACGAAAAAATATTTTTTATACAAATTAGGAGACCAAGCAACAAAAAGTTCAAATCACCCACCCTTGCCATACAATAGGCGCGGATGCTCCGCATGGCTCGGTCTAGATTCCATTTTACCGTTTCGGGAGATACATGAAGCTCCGAAGCTGCTTCGCCTCTACTTTTGCCGTGTTTCTTAATGAGTATATAGGTTTGTTTCTGCTTTTCAGGCAATCTCTTAACAGCCTCTTCCAATATTTCTTCATATTCTTTATGCTGTAGCCATTCGGAGGGGGTAAGGGGATTGTTCGGCGAAGAAGATTCTCCTTTCGCTTTCTTTCTCCGTTCGCTCTCTTTTTTTACGAGGGCGTTGTATGTAAGATTTACAGCAATAGTATATAACCAGGCAGGAAAATTATCTACAGTCGGCAGTTCTGCTCTTTTCAACCAAACTTTCAGAAAAGTGTCCTGTACTATTTCCTCAGCAATCCACCCCTCATTAATTAGGTGCGCTGCAGTGGTAAAGATAACCGGCCGGTAGTAATTGTAAATAGTTTCGAAAGCATTTTCATTTCCTTCTGCAATCTGATGGAGCAATTCCTCTTGGTTATGAAGCGACGCAACAGGCATATACGCAAAGGTATCCAGATTAATTTTTTTATTAGCCTATATCTCATGGCGAAATAGAAACAATAGGTTAATGCAACCCTGAATAATACCAGCCTGTAAAAGGGAAAATTAAAGACTTCTTTAAGTTTCATTTCCAAGAGCCGCAAACTGCGCAGGGCAAACTTTCAAAAAAATAGGGTTGATTACTCAACCCCCACAGGGACAAGGCTGATTACCCTGCCCCTGTAATGCGAAATTAGGGAGTTCTATGTTGATTTGCCACTGCGGCCTTTGTTTATTTTTGATATGAAAATGCTGTAACTTCGATGCCCGTTTTTTACGTTCAGATTTTGATGAGTAGAAAACAGGAATATGAAGGGAGTGACACAACACGGATCATATATATTCTTCAGCCGGTACAATAAAAAAAATTATGAAGGAAAAGAAATTTCAGTTCAGTTACAAAGTCTTCAAAAATTCGGATGAATTAATCGAAGATGATGCTGCGTTATTGCAGCAAGCGAGAAAGGTTACAAAAAAAGCCTACGCGCCCTACTCCAGGTTTCATGTGGCTTGCGCGGCGAGGCTTGAGAACGGCCGTACTGTGATTGGCACGAATCAGGAAAATGCCTCCTACCCTGTTACCATTTGCGCTGAACGCACTTTGCTCGCAGCCGTCGGTACGCAATACGCTGATGAGCCGATTGAAACACTGGCGATCAGCTACCACCCGCTTGATGGCGAAAGCAAACATCCGATTTCGCCCTGCGGGATGTGCAGGCAGGCATTGACAGAATATGAAAAGAGGTCGGGTAAACCCATCAGGCTGATCTTATCGGGGATGGAAGGGCCTGTATATATAATTGATAGCTCGAAGGACTTGCTGCCACTGGCTTTCAGCGATGATGACCTGGCGTAATGCTTAGAGGTTCAACGGTGCAACTTTATCAAGGTATTGAAAAAACCATTGCAGAAATTTGAACGAAATGAAAGCTACCAATCCCAAGATAATTAATGTGGAAACTAAAAACCCGATTATAACCGGAGTGGCGCTGCCCCGATGTTTACCCTGTGTGTAATGTTCTGAAAGCAGTTTTACATTTCGGGTATTCTCGTTATTAGGTAATGGTGCAGATAAGATACTCATGCATTGGCTTCATTTTTTAATTAATCAATTACCGGGTTGTAAAAATTTAATTTGCAGCGGTTCTTTTGT
>JAPUDO010000014.1:0-15149 GCA_027493055.1 Niabella sp.
TATCCAGTAATAAAAAAGCTTTGAGATTATTCTACATAATCCTATGTAGAATGTAGCACCAATGTTGGTCAACCAATAATAAGAGCGCCCGGTGGCATTCTCTTCAGGAAGATCATCGGGTTTTCTGTGTTTGAGGGAGCCAGTAGGGAGTAGGTAATGGTGAATAGGTAGTAGTGAGTACGCTGTCAACAGTCATCCCCGCCCGAACGTACCCGTTCGGTACGAGCGGGTGTCCTCTGTCAACTTAAAAAGCGTTACGCCTTATGCTTTCGGCTTCCTGCTGCATTCCTCACCCTGTCATCCGTCCTCTGTCCTCTCCCTCCCTCTTATAATTGACCATCATTTTGAAAAAACATGACCATCGTCAGTATTTTATCCCGTAAAGGTGTAGTATCTTTAGGACAGACAAAAACAGTCGCCGTATGATACTGTTATTCTTCAAGTTTAAACACTATTCCAATGGTTACAGAAGCTCAGCACAATGCACTCATAGATGAGTGCAAGCAATGGTATGACGTATTGGTATCTTACCGTGCCAAAGTAAATGACCTTAAAAATGAGTTATATTTCTTTGCACCGGGAAAAACGGACCAGGAGGTTCTGAAAGGTATCGAGCATTTTCACAACAATTTTCATATTCAGCTGATCAACATTCACGATCTGAAACATGAAATAAAGCACCATGTAACTGAAGCCGGGCGTCATCCGGATTTCGGACATCGCATACCCCATCATTATATAAAAGAAAAACTGGACAGGCTGGTGAGCGATCTGGACAGCCTTGAACAGGATTTTCACAATTTTACTAAATAGATAATATATCAGCCAGCCTGTAACCGGTTGGCTGCTTTGTTTTAAAAAGAATGTTCCGTAGGCTGTAAAAGCCTGCGTTAGTTCTTATTATTAAAAATATTGTTATGCCAACATACGATTCAAAACATGTAAAAAATATCGCCTTGCTGGGCCACGCCGGCAGTGGAAAAACCACGCTTGCCGAAAGTATGCTCTACCAGGCAGGTATAACCAAGCGTCCCGGCAGCGTTGCTGCAAAAAATACGGTGAGCGATTACCACGAGCTGGAAACAGAAAGGCAGAGCAGCGTATTTGCTTCATTGATGCACACCACCTGGAAAGATTATAAGATCAATATCATTGATACGCCCGGCTATGACGATTTTATAGGGGAAGTGATCAGCGCTCTGCGGGTGGCAGATACGGGAGTAATTGTATTAAATGCCGCCGCCGGTGTAGAGGTGGGCACAGATATTATATGGGAATATACAGAGGCTTTTAAAACGCCTTCTCTTTTTGTGGTAAATAAACTGGATGATGCCGATGCTGATTTTGATAAAACATTGCAGGAGGCAAGATCCCATTTCGGCAGCAGCGTGGTAGCCGTGCAATACCCGGTACAAACGGGTCCCGGATTTAATGCCATTATTGATGTGCTCACTATGGTAATGTACCAGTATGGTGCTGATGGAGGTAAACCTCAAAAACTCCCTATCCCCGAAGAGCAGAAAGAAAAAGCCGATCTGCTGCATAAAGAACTGATTGAAACCATCGCCTCCAATGATGAAGGCCTGATGGAAAAATATTTCGACAAAGGAGAGCTGACGGAAGAGGAAATGAAAGACGGGTTGCACACTTCTATGATCAAGCATGATATTTTTCCGCTGTTTTGCGCATCAGCAGAAAAGAACATGGGCTCCGGGCGTATTATGAGCTTTATTGACTATATATGCCCCGCGCCTAACGAAATGCCTCCTCAAAAAACAAAATCGGGAAAAGAGCTATCCTGCGATGCTAAAGGTCCTGCCTGTATCTTTGTTTTTAAAACGATCATAGAACCGCATATCGGGGAGCTCAGCCTGTTCAAAGTATATAGCGGTACTGTAAAAACGGGCGCCGAGCTGGTAAATGAAAACACTGGCGTTACAGAAAAAATAAACCAGTTGTTCCTGATGGAGGGCCATAACAGGCTGCCGGTGCAGGAGTTAACAGCCGGCGATATTGGTGCCACCATTAAATTGCGCAGTACGCATGTAAATAATACGCTTCATGAAAAAGGCGCCGATCTTGAGCTGCAGCCTATCCGCTTCCCTCATCCTAATCTTACTGTGGCTATCAGCGCTGTTAATAAGGGAGATGAAGAAAAGCTTTCACAGGCATTGCATACATTGCAGGAAGAAGACGCCTCTGTTAAATTTGAAGCATCTCCTGAATTAAAGCAAACACTGCTGCATTGCCAGGGCGAGCTGCACCTGAAAGTGCTGCAATGGAAAATTGAACGCATTCATAAGCTGGACGTAAAATTTGAAAAACCAAAAATTCCCTACCGTGAAACTATTGGTCGCCGGGCCGAAGGCAGCTACCGCCATAAAAAGCAAAGCGGCGGGGCAGGGCAGTTTGCAGAAGTATATATGCGTATTGAGCCCTGGTACGAAGGCATGCCTGATCCGGAGGGGTTAAACCTTCGTGCCAAAGAAACGCATGACCTGGATTGGGGCGGCAAACTGGTATTCTGCAATTGTATTGTTGGCGGCGTGATTGATGCGCGTTTTCTCCCCTCCATTTTAAAAGGGGTGATGGAAAAGATGCAGAGCGGACCGCTTACAGGCTGCCGTGCGCGCGATATAAGGGTAAGCGTGTACGATGGTAAAATGCACGATGTGGACAGTAATGATATTTCTTTTAAAATAGCCGGGCTGCATGCTTTCCGCCAGGCTTTTTTAGATGCCGATCCGCAGTTGCTGGAGCCCATTTATAGAGTAGAAGTGATTTGTCCTGATGAAATGGTAGGCGCTGTAATGGGCGACCTGCAAACACGTATGGGCGTGGTGGAAGGGATTGATGCCGAAGGCCATTTTCAGAAGATAACCGCCAAAGTGCCTTTAGCGCAAATGCACCAGTACAGCAGTGCGTTGCGCAGCCTCACACAGGGCCGTGCCAGGTTCAGTATGAATTTTGATTCTTATGCGCCCGTGCCTTATGAAACCCAGCGGAAGCTGATGGAGGCATACAGCAAGCACGAGGAGCTGGTAGGATAATAAATTTTTTGTCTTTTTTGATTTAAACCTGGCAGATTTGAATCTGCCGGGTTTTTGCATATTTTCTGAGGAGTTATTTCATAGCAGGTTACATCAGGAATACTATGCCTGTTTCAGTCTGGCATTATGTTTTAGTCAGCCCCCAAAAGAAAAACGATGTCGACTGGCTGTAACGGGGCCGGTTTTGGGACAAATGCATCAGGCCTGCCTGTAGCCAAAGCTCAGCTATACGCGGCGGAGACGCTGTAAGATATTACTTTTCAGAGAACTAAAGCCTAGTCAAGGGTTACACCACTGTTAGGGCATGGTGTTGTTTGAAGGATTATTGTATGCCGAAATCATAAACACGTGGACTGGAGCCGCCATTGGTAGCCGTAGCTCCTGCATACATAAAACCATATTCTCCCGGCTCTAAAGGTTTGTCGAAGTAAATTTCATAAACTCCTTTCTCAAGCCGCTTAAATTTAAAAGCCGCTTTAAATTTATCATCTATTCCCTGGGCTTGTTCGTAGGAGTTACCAGACGCCGTTATTACAGCTCTTGAGTTTTTAACTTTTTTGTTTTCAAATTTTATCAGCAGAAACTCATTAGGGCTGCTAACACTTGCAAACCATGTGGGAGCCTGGGCATTGAGGCTTTTATTTTCAGGATCAAAATAAAAGTAGAAAATAGGATTGGCGGTTGCAAACTGAACATTGGCTTCAGATCCGCTAACAGACATTACCTTACTTGATTTTGCAAAGCCATAACTAAAAGCAGTGGGCCAACTGCTATTTTTAGCCTGGGAGAAAACAGTAGCTTCCAGCTCATATACTTTGGCTTCGGATGACTGGTAATAATAAATGCCACTGCCTTCTTTTTTGAGCATTGCCACAGCTTTGGAAGCGGCAGGAGCTGCACTTTTGGTAAGGGCATCGGTTGATGTGGCGGGGGCGTTGCCTGTTTTTTGGGATGTTTGTCTGATCTGCCTGGTTGTCTGAGAGCTCATCTTTTCCATCATAGCGCTGATAATACCTTCATCTACTTTTGCTTTTTTTAAAGCTACTATTGCTTTGGTGTCCGTTGTAAAGTCGCAGGGGGAGTTCGTTATTTTTGTGAGAATTAATTTTTTACTCACTTTTGATTCTACCAGCTCTATGATAGATTCGTTGGTAAGTAGTTCGGCGTCCTGGGCATAAGAAGTACATAAGCTGATAAGTAAGATCAGCGTAATAAATATTGATTTCATTTTGGTATTGTTTTGTGTTAAGTAAGAATAATTCAAATTTACAGGCTGACCGACCGGCTGAGAAACACCATTTATTTTTTGCTGGATTTGACTTATTTTTTGCATGGAAATACAGATGTCGGGAAGAAAGCTTTATTATTAGATCTGCCTGTACATAAAAGCTGCCATCGGTAATAGTAACTGCTTTATTCCTGTCCGGATCCCCATTATTGTTTTCAAAATATACCGTGCCCGAAAAAGAGCCCTGTATTTCAGTATCGTTCATTTCTGTGATGGTTATTTTGCAATCCTTCTTTAGCTGGAAACCGCTGTCATCATAAGCCATTGATGAAAAATAAACAGATCCGTCTAAAGGCGCCTGTGAATAGGTAAGGAGCGCTTCGGGAAGCAATCCGCCCGCATTGTCGCTTTGCCACCAGGAGAAACAGAAGATTATTTGCCGTTGCTGCCCTTGTTTGCGCTGTTACATTTATTTCCTGTAATAAGGATACAGAAGCCTTGAACACCAGCTTTGAAAGAAATATTTACATCCGTATTGCACAGGTAGATAAGGACGGAACCAAAGCTTACAGCAAAGTGGTAAAAGCAATAAGGGAGTAAGCCCATGGGGTGTTTTTCAATTGCTGCAAAGCCCGGCACAATACAACTAAGGGCAGAAGGGCGGAACTATTTGATAATCCCTTTTTGAATGAGAGTGTTTTTAAAACTGTTAATGTCTGTTACCTGGATAGCAGGAAAAGGAATGGATTTTAATACATTGAAGTCCTTGTCATTTGTAACTATATAATCTGCGTTAGCAGCAAAGGCACAATCGGCAAATTTGTTATCGTCAGGATCGGCATTGATCAGGTTAAGTGAAAAATAGGCTACTGTTAGTTTTGCTGTAGGGAGTTCTAATAATGAACGAATAGTGTGACTGGCTATTTCAGGATGCCAATGCAAGCCTATTTGTTCTTCATATTCGATAAGTATGTCATGCGTAAAACTGATATGGATTTTTCCGTCAAGAATAGCCCTGTATAACCAATGATATTTGGAGCGATCAGAGATGGAAACCAAAAGAACATTTGTATCAATAACAACCAGCAACTTTTATGATTTTTCGTTAAGCCATTTATCCATATCGGCGTTGGTGAGACCTTTCTTATCCCAGATCTCATTAGCCCGGGATATCGCTTTACTCGCATAAAAATTTGCCAGCAAGGTTTTCAATTCTGTTAAATCATTGTCCGATAGGTCAGTGCTATATAACTTCATCAGCTCCATCTGCACATTTGTAAGTGGAAAATTTAAACTGGTCATTTTAACTCTGTTTGAACAAATTTACCAAAAATAATTTATACCCTGTAATCTACTGTTTTCAGTGCGTTCTTTACTTACGTGCCATAGTTTAAACAAATTTTTGTCTCAGCTTTCCGCGTTAAAATACAGCTTGTAAAACCTTCCTTTATCATCCTCTCCGTGCTCAATCATGTTCCGGTCGCCATGAATATAAATGTGAAAGTTTTTGTCCAGCTTGATAACGCTTTTGTAGCTGCGGTTTTGCCGTTTTACAGCTGCGGGGGAAATAGAAAAATTATCCGCTATCTCAATATCCCTTTCTGCAACATAATGTTGTTTATACCGGTCGAAGCTTTCAATAAATTCCTCGTGGTGCAGCACTTCGTTATTAAAGGTTTCCTGGTCAAAGTGCTGTTTTTCTTTAAAAAAAGCAAGGCTGCGGTTCAGCATATCGGCCTGGTCGGCTTTAGTTACATTGTATTGCTCGGGCAGGTGATCCACTACATAAGTTTTGTATAAAGCCATCGTGCTTTCGGTATTAAAATACTGATCCTGCCGCTGCTGTACCCTCAAAAAACTGTCCGTCCAGTAGCGCGCTTCTGCTGATTTGTTCTTACTGTCCACTACCGAAACGATAAACCCGTTTTCCCGGTCGGTGTTATAGATCATGCATCCTTTATCCAGTTTATTGATATTGATCCCCTCTTCACTTTCCACTTCAAAAGCATCTTCGGTGGGAAATACTTTTAAGAAAGGTTCTTTGTTTTCGGATTTAAACAGTCCGATAGCATCCACTGTTTCTCCGTTCAGCAAACCTTCCTTAAAATAAACCACATACAATTCGCCACCTTTTACATTGGGATGATTGCCCAGGCTGTATAAATGCTGGGCCAGCTGTTTAGATTGCAGCAGCGTTTGTTCAGGGTGGTCAAAAACAGAGCAAACGGACTTCCATACATCATTGTTGCTGATATGTCCTTCACTGAAAAAATGAAAATACTCTTCTGACCTGAAGGGTGTTAAAAAGTATTTGATCAGCAGATCCTTTACTTCAGGGGCGAGCACAAGCTCTTTTTTGGATAAGGTTAAATATTCTCCTTCAGATTCGTTGCCCACTTTATGTACGGCGATATGGGTAATGGAAGATCCCTCAAAATATTGCATGTATCTTTTTTAAACGGGGTGTAAAGTAGAAAAATTTTACTATAAATTGGCTTTTGCTTTTCATAGCTGAGTCTCACAGCCAGGGTATTGTGCATAGACTGTGGACTCAGCGTCATACGTACGGCGAGTCCTGCGGGCGGAGACTCACATGGGAAGCCCGGAGGGCTGATAAGAATGACCCTGAAAGGGTCAAATGTTTATAGAAAATATATACACAAAAATCATTCGACCCTGAAGGGGTCGAATGATGCTTTATTAATAACGTTTTCTATAAACATGTAATCCCTCCGGGATTCAAATTGCGAAAAATATTTATGCGTTTGTTCTTAAAAAACCTTCCTGTTCCCGGTTCATCATTCTGCCTTACTTTTGCGCTTCGGATTTTAACTACAAATACCTGTTTCCAGCTTTATGAAGCAAAAGAACTACTATATTATAGACTTTGACAGCACTTTTACCCAGGTAGAGGCGCTGGATGAATTAGTAAGAATATCTTTAAAAGATAACCCTGATAAAGAAGCTATATTTAAAAAAATTGAAGATTATACCAATATGGCTATGGAAGGCAGGATATCGTTTTCTGAAAGCCTGGCTGAACGGGTGAAGCTTTTAGGGGCCAATAAAGAGCATCTTAAAAAGCTGGTAAGCCATCTTAAAAAGAAAGTGTCTAAATCTTTTTTAAGAAATGCGGCTTTCTTTGAAAAACATGCCGATGATGTGCTGATCGTATCAGGCGGATTTAAAGAGTTTATTACTCCAGTGGTGAAAAAATTCGGTATCAAAAAAGAAAACGTTTATGCCAATACCTTTCATTTCGATAATGAAGGAAATATCATCGGGTACGATGCGGAAAACCCGTTAAGCCAGGAAGGAGGGAAGGTGAAACTGATGAAGGAACTGAACCTGCAGGGGAATTTATATGGCATTGGCGATGGCTACTCTGATTTTCAGCTGAGGGAAAGCGGGCTGATAAAGAAATTCTTTGCTTACACAGAAAATATTTCACGTAAAAGTGTTACATCAAAGGCGGACTATGTCACCCCCAGCTTTGATGAGTTTTTATACATCAATAAGCTGCAGGGCTCTATTTCTTATCCTAAAAACAGGATCATCTGCATAACAGAAGGTAATGTGCCCATGGAGAGTATCGAGTTGCTGAAACAGGAAGGGCTGACCATTATTAACGGTAAGGATGCAGATGAAAAAACTGTTCAGAAAGCCGGCATCATACTGGCGAGTAACGGGGTACAGATAGATAGCCGGAAAATAAAAAAGGCATCCAGATTAAAAGTGATCGGCTACCTGGGCGCCTCCAAAACAGCGCTGCCTGTTGAGCTTTGCACTGAAAAGGGAATTATTATTTTTGATGATGCAAAAGCAACGGCAACGGCTAATACTGCAATTCCGCAAAGGATCACAGCATTTATCAATAAAGGATCTGTCAGCCGTAGTATCAATTTCCCTTCGCTTCAATTACCTGCTGTAAAGCAAACACACCGTATTATCCACATACATAAAAATGTGCCGGGGGTACTGGCGCAGATAAATACTTTGCTGGCTCAGCATGCTATTAATATCGGCGCGCAATATTTAATGACCAACCACAATATTGGTTACGTCATTGTGGATATTAATAAAGAGTACGATAAGCGATTGCTTAAAGAGCTGAAGAATATTGAGCATACAATCCAGTTCAGGGTGCTGTATTAATGGCTGTAAGCGGATTGCTGGATGCTGGTTACTCGTAAGGTTTTTACTTTCAGCTTTTAGCTTCCGGCTTTCCACTTTCATCTCGTACATCGTACACCTTATATCGTACATTTCACAATATGATGGTTACAGGATACTGGTTTCTGGTTCCATAGTTCAAGAGGGACGCGGTTCCTGTAAAGTGTGTTAAACAGAATGGTTGTACCGGAATTTGGAATTATCTTTGGTTTAATCTTTTAAAACATTTAATGCTATGGCAGCATCTGGAACAAGCGTATATCTTCCGCTGAATTTTACTCAATTGGTAGACCTGGTTAAGGCATTACCACAAAAAGAGAAGCAGCAACTTATCAACGTATTGGAACAGGAAATTCCTGATGTTATTCCCGAATGGCAGAAAAAAGAAGTACGCAAACGTATCAATAAATACAATAAACACCCTGAATTATTGATAGATGAAAGAACTGCCTTGAAAATGATCAATAAATTTTAATGCCCCGTTTTAAAGTTGCTTATTCACCTGAATCATTATTAGAAATAAAACGTATCGTTGAATGGTACAACGATATAAGTTCCGGTTTGGGTAAACGCTTTAAGCAAATTTTTTTAAAAGAGATTGCAGTCGTAAAACGGGTCCCGTTTTACCGCTCATATCGCTATTATGGAGTACGTTTTGCTGTAGTAAAGAAGTTCGCTTACGCCGCTCACTATACAATAGATGAAAACAATTGTATTATTAAGGTACAGGCTGTTTTAGGATTTTCGCAGGATGCGAATACTAATTGGAAAATGAGATTTTGAATAAAAACTACAATAGATGTGAGAGTAAGGACTGTTCTCTGTTAACCACACTACTCTATAATTTTAGAGCAATAGTCTAAATACTAAAATCTAATATCCGCCAACTATCATCTGTCCTCTGTCAACTCTCTCTCCCTTATTTTTTCACCAATGCCAGGTCCAGCACATCTTCCATCCTGTCTACATAGTGAAACTTTAATCCCTTAATAAAGGAAGCTTCTATTTCTGCAACATCTCTTCTATTCTGAGAACAGAGAATGATCTCTTTTAAGCCCGCACGCCTGGCGGCCAGTATTTTTTCCTTAATGCCTCCTACCGGCAGTACCTGCCCGCGTAAAGTAATTTCTCCTGTCATGGCCAGGAACGGTTTTACTCTTTTGCCTGTTAATGCAGATGTAATAGCCGTCATCATTGTAATACCGGCGCTTGGTCCGTCTTTAGGTGTA
The DNA here is from genome assembly GCA_027493055.1 of Niabella sp. Classification (GTDB taxonomy): domain Bacteria; phylum Bacteroidota; class Bacteroidia; order Chitinophagales; family Chitinophagaceae; genus Niabella. The sequence continues at coordinate 9,681 of JAPUDO010000014.1, forward strand.
GCTCCTTCAGGTACGTGTATATGAATGCTTTTCTTACCAAACAGCCCGGGGTCAATATTATATTCCTGCGCATGTGATTTAAGATAGCTTAAAGCTGTTGTAGCGCTTTCCTTCATTACATTGCCCAGGTTGCCGGTAAGGCTCAGCTCACCTTTACCTTCGCTCAGGCTGGCTTCAATAAATAATATATCACCTCCTACATAAGTCCAGGCAAGTCCCACCGCTACGCCGGGCACTGTAACTGCTTTATAGAGGTCGTTATTAAATTTAGGTTTTCCCAGTACTTCCTGCAGTTCTTCCAGGGAAAACGAGTTGTTCAGCGTTTCTTCCAGTGCAATTTTCCTGGCCCTGTTACGCATGATGCTGGCTATAAGCCTGTCCAGTTCACGAACTCCGCTTTCACGTGTGTAGTCTGCAATCAGGCGCTCCAGCACTTTCTCACCGATCTTAAGGCTGGTTTTAGGAATGCCGTGCATTTCTTTCTGCTTGGGGATCAAATGGCGTTTGGCAATCTCTATTTTTTCTTCGATTGCATAGCCACTGAGGTTAATGATCTCAAGCCGGTCCCTTAGCGCAGGCTGAATGTTTTGCAGGTTGTTGGCAGTAGCTATAAACAATACCTTGCTCAGGTCGTATTCCAGCTCCAGGTAGTTGTCGTAAAAATTATTGTTTTGCTCAGGGTCTAATACTTCCAGCAGGGCGCTGCTGGGATCGCCTCGAAAATCATTGCCCACTTTATCAATTTCATCCAGCACAATAACCGGGTTGCTGCTTTTGGCTTTTCTTAAAGATTGCAGAATGCGCCCGGGCATAGCACCGATATAGGTTTTACGGTGCCCGCGGATCTCGCTTTCATCATGCAGGCCACCGAGGCTTAAGCGGATATATTTACGCCCCAATGCGCCGGCAATGCTTTTCCCCAGGGAGGTTTTACCAATACCCGGAGGGCCCAGGAAGCAAAGGATAGGGCTCTTCATATCACCCTTCAGCTTTAATACTGCAAGATATTCCAGTATCCTTTCTTTGATCTTTGCCATTCCATAATGATCATTGTCCAATGTTTTTTGCGCATTTTTCAGGTCATAATGATCTTCGGTATATTCATCCCAGGGCAGGTCCAGCATGAGGTCCACATGGTTATACACTACTGAATAATCGGGTGTGCTGGGGTGCATACGCTCCAGCTTTTCAATCCCTTTCTGGAAGGCTTCTTTGGCAGCAGCAGGCCATTTCTTGGCTTCTGCTTTTTTCTGCATTTCTTTTATTTCCTGCGAATTGGGATCTCCGCCTAATTCTTCTTTAATGCTTTTTAACTGTTGCTGCAGGAAGTACTCACGTTGCTGTTTATCCAGCTCCGTACGGGTTTTATTGGTTACTTTGTTTTTAAGCTCTACAAACTGCAGCTCTTTTTGCAGGAGCTCCATCAGGTTAATAGCACGCTGCTTCAGGTCGGTAAGCTCTAATAATTTTTGCTTCTCCTGGATGGAAGTATTGAGGTTGCTGCTGACAAAGTGAATCAGGAATACCGGGCTTTCTATATTTCTCAGGATGAGAGTGGCCTCAGTGGGTAAATTGGGCGATTGCTGAATAATATTGGCTGCAATATCTTTTATGTTGGAGATATAAGCCTCAAAATCGCTGTCTTTCGGGATCTCGCCTTCTAAGATCTTTGTAGTTCTTGCCTTAAAATAGGGATCACCCGTGGTTATTTCATTAATGATAAATTTGCTGCGTCCCTGTATGATAACGGTGGTACCTCCATCGGGCATTTTGATCAGCTTGATGATTTTAGCAATGGTGCCTATAGGCTCCAGGTCACTGGCGGCAGGTTCTTCTACGGCAGCATCTTTTTGAGCTACCACGCCAATCAGCTTATCTCCCTTGTACGCATCATTTACTGCCTGGATACTTTTATCGCGGCCAACAGTGATAGGAAGCACCACGCCGGGGAACAAAACCGTATTTCTCAGCGGAAGAATAGCTATTTCATCAGGAATAATGTCCTGGCTGTCATCTGTATCATTTTCATTAAGCGGGAATATCGGCATAAAATCCATATCATCTTCAGGCTTCAAAATCACTTTACTAAAATCCATAATTTTATTTTTTGAGACAAACTGTCATATCCCCGCTTCACAACATCTATTTAATACTGTAAACGGCAGGGAACATTATTTGGCAATATTAATGCCATCGGCCTGATTTGCGAAAACTTGGCGTATAAAATTTACGAAATAAGGAAGAGTGACAGAAAAGACACTGTCACAGTCTATTCCCAGTATTTGCTGGCAGACCTTAGTGGTATTCTGTAAATTATGGATCAATTGCCATAGGCAAAAGAGCTGTAAGAAAGCTAATGAAACAATATTTTAAAACAGGCTCGGCTCTAAAATGCAATACCTACGCTGAACTGCAGCGCCTGGTTTTTCCATTGGTCCTGTACGGCAACATCCTTGATATCGCTCAGGCCAATTACATAGCGCGCTGTGAGCCTGAAGGAGCTGATGTTTAGGCCGGCACCACCCACCATTGAAAAATCGCCTTTTTTAAAGGCCTGTTCACCATTTTCCAGGAGGTTCTTTTCCTTGTTCATAAGAATACCAAACTGTGGGCCCGCTTCTATGTGCAAAGGGCCAATAAGGCGAAGGTTAACAAGAATAGGAACGGACAAATAGTTAAGCTTGGCTTTTACCTGGTCATTATTAAAATCAGGAAGGGTATTGGTAAAAGAAGTATCGGTAGTGGAGGTAGTTTGAGAAAAAAGCACTTCGGGGTTGATGCTTACTTTGTCACCAAGTCCTATTTCGGCAAAACCGCCCAGCAGGTAGCTGTAATTAAATGCTTCTTTAAAACTTTTACCATCAATTTTCCCTGCATTAACACCGGCCTTAACGCCGATATGAAATTGTGCGTCAGCAGAAAAGGATAAAAATAGCAGGGTAACTATAAGGGTTGAATAGCGGTTGATCATTGTTAAAAGTTTTGAGGGTAATATAACAAAGATACGTTTATGTGCGTTCAGTTGTTACATCTGAAGGATAACACTTTTTGCATAGCTCTGATCAGCTATTTTGATGGTTTAATAAACTTCAAATTTTATTTCAGTATCTATATACCCACTTATTCCACCAATTGTGATATTTCCCTGAAAAGAAGAAAAGTAAACGCCTTTTTCAAGCTGTTGGTTCTGTTTGTTATAGGACCATGAAAAACCAAACCTATGCATAATGTCGCCGGGATTTACTGCTCTTGGAGGTAGGTTAATGGCCGGGAAATTAATTTCCACAGCAGGGTCATAGGGTTTGCCGATGGGCATTCTTTGTGTTTTCCCTACGGGAGTTGCAGCTTCTTTGTAGATCATTAAACATTCTGGCTGTGGGTACAATTGAGTAAATAAATCCTGATAATCACTTTGAGAAATATATATGACCTCATCAGTTTTATTTATATTTTCCAAAAAAATTGAAAAATCCTTCCCTTCTTTAATTGAATTGGTCTTAACTCCATTTTCATCGTATAATATCAACTTAATATCCGACAATCCGTCAAATTCAGTTTCCTTCTTACAACTTCCTGACAAAAGTAATGCGGCTACCAATGCTACCCAAAACATGAGTACAGGCTTAAATGCAATACGTTTTTTCATCATGTATGTCGTTTTATATATTCCGGTAAGCGAGCATGATGCAAAAGTTTTCTGGCTTTAGCAATCAGTTAATTAAACACTAATGCTAAGCTATATTGTATTGAGTAGTAAAGCCACAGATGCACAAATAAATCTGTGTATCTGTGGCAATTTGTTTATGCCAGTTCAATAACCGTTATCTCAGGTAAAATACCCACACGGCCCGGGTAACCTATAAAACCAAATCCGCGGTTCACGTACAGCTTCTGATGGGCCTGTTCATACAGTCCGGCCCAGTGCTTATATACATATTGCACAGGGCTCCATCTTAACCCGGGAATTTCAACTCCAAACTGCATACCGTGCGTATGCCCGCTAAGCGTAAGATCGATGTTGGTGTACTTTGTGCTCACTTCAGTATCCCAGTGAGAGGGGTCGTGGCTCATCAATATTTTAAAAGGATAGCTTTCGGCGCCCTGCATAGCCCGGCTAAGGTTGCCATAGCTGTGAAACCGGCCCCTGCCGCTGATATTTTGTACACCAATAAGGCCGATCGTATCTGCTCCTCTTTGCAGCGGAAGGTGCTCGTCCAGCAAAAGCCGCCATCCCATATCGGCATGGATCTTTTTGAGCCTGTCCAGGTTTGCTTCTTTAGTAGCCGCATCGGGCCATTGGGCATAATCGCCATAATCGTGGTTGCCCAATATGGAATACACGCCCATGGGGGCAGTAAGGCGGCTAAATGCTTTCCGGTATTCACCTACTTCCTCGCTTTTATTATTTACCAGGTCGCCGGTAAATAAGATCAGGTCGGGGTTTTGGTCCAGGATCATGTCAATACCTCTATTCACTGCATTGAAATTGGTAAAGCTGCCTGTATGTATATCTGATATCTGAACAATTTTCAGCCCTTTAAAAGAAGCCGGCAAATGGGCGAAAGGGATCTTTATGTTTTTAACCTGGTAATTGTATTTATTGCTTAATCCATAAATAAAGGAAGTAAACAGGGTGCCTCCCGAAACAATGCCTAACCAGGTAAGAAAAGAGGATCGGGATATGGTATCTCCCGTTGCACCGGCAATTTCGCTTATTTCATTATTGGCAGAAAAAAGTTTACCTGCAATCCATTGTACCGAGCGGCGGAGATCGTCTATAAAAAAGAACAGGGCGGCTACCAGCTTGGCCATAAAAAATGCAAAAATCAGCACAAAAAGGGTACTTTTTAACAGCTTGTGTTGTTCGCCAAACTGAAAATACGGCAACAGGAGTATTACTACCAGTGCAATTGCAGAAAACAGCCAGTAGGCGATGGTATAGATTCCCCTGCTTTTAGACCCGGTTACAAATAAGCCCCGAACAGAAAAGAATACGTACAGGTCAATCAATACCATAATTGCTATTAAAATCCACCAGAACGGTCCGTTGCGCATAGTCAGAGTATATTAAGTTATCAAACGTACATGAAATTTTTCATTCATAAAATAGAAGTTGGGAAAGTCCGGAAGACGGCAAGTCCGGAGTTGGGAGTAATGCGCGAACGGATGCCGGATACTGGATACTGGGTACTGGTTGCCGGATTGTCAATCCCGTGTCAACAGTCATCTATCAACTTAAAATCATAGTAAAGAGCGTTCTGTTTTTAGCCTTCGGCCTTTAGCTGCCCGCTTTCATATCGTACATCGTACGCCTTATAGTCCGAAAGTCGGAAAGTCCGAGGTCCGGAAGTTAGGAAAAGAGTAAATGTGTACGCTGCTTTCAGCTTTCGGCCTTTCGCTTTCAGCTTTCATAACGTACATCGTACGCCTTATAGTCCGAAAGTCGGAAAGTCCGAGGTCCGGAAGTTA
>JAPUDO010000014.1:15249-27038 GCA_027493055.1 Niabella sp.
GGAAAAGAGGAAATGTGTACGCTGCTTTCAGCTTTCGGCCTTTCGCTTTCAGCTTTCATATCGTACATCGTACGCCTTACATCGTATATTATGCTGGTTGCTGGTAAGGGCCGAAGGCATAAGGCTGGAAGCATAAAGCTTTCAGCAAAAGAATATTAGTTGTTTATTACATCTAAGTATAGAATTTCTGTACTATATGGTTCATGGCTAAGAGCAAGGCTTGAGGCTTGAAGCATAAGGTTTCTGGCTTTCTGCTTTAATCATTTAGGTTTCATGCTGATTACAGCTCGCTGGTTACTATCCAACATCTAAGTACTATTGTTTAAATACTAACATCTGTCATCCCTCCTCTGTCAACTATTCTTAGCACCCCTGTCATTCCTGCTGCAAAAAACTTTACATTTGCTGCTTAATAAAATAGCCCCATGACCGGGCATTAAAATATGGCAAAAATAATTGGAGTAGCAAACCAGAAAGGAGGTGTGGGTAAAACAACAACAGCTATTAACCTGGCTGCAAGTTTTGCTGTGCTGGAATATAAAACTTTGTTGGTAGATGCAGATCCGCAGGCAAACAGCACAACGGGTATAGGGTTTGATTTACAGAATATTACACAGAGCCTGTATGATTGCATGGCCAATCAGACCCCGGCCCGGAATGTGATCCTGAAAAGTGATATACCCAACCTGGATCTTATTCCTTCGCATATTGACCTGGTGGGCGCAGAGATTGAAATGATCAATTATCCTAACAGGGAAACGGTTCTAAAAGAAATTTTAGCAGCTATTCAGGATGATTATGACTTTATAGTGGTGGATTGCTCGCCATCGCTGGGATTAATAACGGTAAACGCGCTCACAGCAGCCCACTCGGTAGTAGTGCCCGTGCAATGTGAGTTTTTTGCTTTGGAGGGATTAGGTAAATTGCTGAATACCATAAAGATCGTTCAAAGCAGACTGAATACCGATCTGAAAATAGAAGGGATCCTAATGACCATGTACGATGCGCGCCTGCGCCTTTGTAACCAGGTGGTGAATGAGGTGCGCCGCCATTTTGATGAGCTGGTATTTAATACCATTATACACAGGAACTCCAAGCTGAGCGAAGCCCCCAGTTTTGGCAAGCCGGTTATTTTGTACGATGGCAACAGTAAAGGATCGGTAAACTATCTCAATCTTGCCAAAGAGATCTTGCAAAAAAATAATTTAACAAGGATCCCGAACGAGGAGAAGATTTTGGAATAATGCCTCTCCCTGACCCTCTCTTCCGCCTTGCGGGAAAAGCTCGGAGAGGGAATCTCAAATCTCTAATAAGAAATCAGAAACCAAGAAATGGCTACACAAAAATTAAATAAAGATGCGCTGGGCAAAGGTATCCGCTCGCTCCTGGGCAGTATTGACGCAGAATTGAAAAGCGGTACCGGCGACTTAAAAAAAACAGTGGTGGAAGCGGCTACCAATATCTCAAAGATTGCTCTTGCTGATATTGAAACCAACCCCCGGCAGCCACGTACCGATTTTGATGAGCAGGCCCTGCAGGAACTGGCCCAGTCTATAAAGATCCACGACATTATACAGCCGCTTACCGTTTCTAAAATAGCTAATGGTAAATACCGGCTGATTGCAGGGGAGCGCCGCCTGAGGGCTTCTAAAATAGCCGGACTTACAGAAGTGCCCGCCTACATTCGTCAGGCTAATGATGCTGAGCTGCTGGAGCTGGCCCTGCTGGAAAACCTGCAACGGGAAGACCTGAACGCTATGGAAGTGGCTTTGAGCTATAAACGTATGATGGATGAGCTCAGCTATACGCAGGACCAGGTAGCCGAACGTATGGGTAAAGACCGTAGCACAGTAGCCAACTTTATCAGGTTGCTGAAGCTGCCGCCCGATATTCAGCTGGCAGTAAGGAACGGCGCCATTTCTATGGGCCATGCAAGGGCGCTGATCAATGTGGATACGGTGGACAGGCAGCTTTTCATTTTTAAAGAAATAAAGGATAAAGGCCTTTCTGTAAGGCAAACCGAGGCATTGGTGCGTAACCTGTACAAAGAAAGCGGGGCAAAGAAACCGGCAAAAGCAGGCTTATCTTCCCCGTTCCAGCGTATTGAAGATAAACTGGCTACACAGTTTGATACACGGGTAAAGCTGAAACATAACTCCAAAGGGCATGGACAAATAACGTTTGATTATTATTCAGTAGAAGAATTGAACAAACTGCTGCAAAACTTTAACGTGTCCATTGATTAACTTTAACTTGTTCATAGAGTAATCTGTATTTTATTTGCAAAATGCGCCCTGTAACAAAAATTATCCTGTTTGGCTTATTGTTGAGCGCTGCCTGTATAAACCAGGCAGGCGCGCAAACGCTGGATACGGCAATAGCGCGGCAACTGGCAGCAGCAAAAGATACGGTGGAAAAACCTACCATTAAAAATCCGGCTTTTGAAGAAACAGACAGCGCTAAATTAACAAACCCTAAAGCACGCATTCCCCGCAAAGCGGCTATCCGCTCGGCCATTTTGCCGGGCTGGGGACAGGTGTATAATAAAAAGGCCTGGAAACTGCCCTTTGTGTATGCTGCTATAGGAGGAACAGGTGTGTACCTGGTTGATAATATTGTGTGGTATAAGCGCATGCAGTACGCCTATGTAATTGCAGAGGCTATAAAAGGGGGACGTGATTCTATAGGTAGTGAAGCGTATAAAAAAGTAAATGCGGATTTAAAACGTGTTTATTTCGAGGGCAGCTATGGCGTTCAGCCGGAGTATTTGCGTACAGAAAGAAACTATTACCGGCGGTACAGGGATTATGCTGCTATTTATTTTGTTATAGCATGGGCCTTGAACGTGGTAGATGCAACGGTGGATGCGCATTTAAGCAGTTTTGATATATCTCCCGACCTGGCTTTTAAAATACAGCCGGGGTATAGTGAAATGGCACGCACTGCAGGAATGAGCTTTATAGTAAAGATTAAATAGATAATTAATAATTAAAAATTGATAAATGAAGATTGCGCTGGTAGGTTATGGTAAAATGGGAAAGGCTATTGAGGCAATAGCCCTGGAAAGAGGCCATGAAGTGGTTTTGAAAATAGATGAGCATAACCAGAACGAATTGGATAAGGAACATATAGAACAGGCAGATGTGGCCATTGAGTTTACCGGCCCCCATACTGCGTATGATAATATTGTAAAGCTGCTTGAATTAGGCGTTCCTGTAGTAAGCGGCTCTACCGGATGGCTGGAGAAAATGGATACAGTAAAGCAGCTGTGCGCCGGTAAAAACGGGGCCTTTATCTATGCCAGTAATTTTAGTGTGGGCGTTAATTTATTCTTTGAACTGAATAAAAAGCTGGCGGCATTAATGCATCCGCATAAAGAATACAAAGTGGTGATGGAAGAAATACACCACACGCAAAAAAGGGATGCGCCAAGCGGAACCGCCATCACACTTGCCGAAGGCGTGATGGAGACCTATGCAGAGCTGAATAAATGGGTGAACGATGGACAACCTCAGAAGGATGAACTGCTTATAGTGAGCAAACGCATAGATCCGGCTCCGGGTACACATACCATTAGTTATACTTCAGATATTGACGATATAACTATAACCCATACTGCTCATAATCGTAAAGGTTTTGCCTTAGGCGCAGTAATAGCTGCAGAGTTCTTAAAAGATAAAAAAGGGATTTTTACAATGAAGGAAGTGCTGGGGTTGTAGAAGGAGTGAAATGTAGAATATTGAATGTAAAATATTGAATGTAGAATGCTAAATGCAGAATCCTCCTTGTCAACTTTTCAACCTTCCGCCTGTCATCCGTCCTCACAGCTGTGCGAAGCGTCCTCGCTTCGCAATATTATTCTGTCGCCTGTGGCGACCTTTTGAATAGGATAAACTTTTGTACTGTCTGAAGTCAGAAGGCGGAAGACCGGCAAATGAGGAGAACTCCGGATGTGTTTTGAAATATACAATTATTTTATGCGCCACGGGCTACTTTGTCAGCGAGTTCCATAAAAGCCTGCTTCGTTATTTCATCATCGCTCATCATTACCGGTATGCCTATATCTCCGCCTTCGCGGATGCTTTGCACCAGGGGAATTTCGCCCAGGAAAGGTAAATCATATTCAGAGGCAAGATTTTTGGCGCCGTGTTTTCCGAAAATATAGTATTTATTATCGGGCAGTTCGGCAGGCGTGAAATAGCTCATGTTTTCTACCAACCCCAGTATTCTTGCATTCAATTGTGCCTGGCCAAACATGGCAATGCCTTTTTTAGCATCGGCCAGCGCTACATCCTGCGGAGTGCTTACTATTACCACGCCGGCCACTTTTATTGCCTGTAACAGGGTAAGGTGTATATCCCCGGTTCCGGGAGGCATATCTACTACCAGGTAATCCAGGTTACCCCAGTCTACATCTGTAATGAACTGGCGGATAGCGCTGCTGGCCATAGGGCCGCGCCACACAACCGCTTTGCTTTCATCTACCAGCAGGCCGATACTCAGTAATTTAATACCAAACCGCTCCAGCGGTACAATTACTCCTTTGCCGTTCCTGTCTTTCATCATAGGACGCTCGCCCCGAACCCCAAACATAATAGGCAGGCTGGGGCCATAAATATCTGCATCCATTAAGCCTACGGCAGCACCCGATTGTGCCAGCGCCAGTGCCAGGTTGGCCGCCACGGTGCTTTTACCTACCCCTCCTTTACCGCTGAAAACTGCAATAACTTTTTTTACCCCGGACAGAGGACCTTCCTGTTCCTGCTCGTAGGTGGTTGCCGCAACGGGTTTATGCTGAAAGGAGATTTTTATAACGGCATTCTTATCTACATTATCTTTAATAGCTTTTATAGCCTCACTTTTCAGCTTTAACCTGTCATCTGCGTTGTCAGTCTCTATAATCAGGCTAAAAGAAATATAATATTTCTCAATCATCAGGTCCTGCACAATGCCTGCCGTAACAATATCCTTTTCGTTGCCGGCATAGTGTACGGCTTTTAATGCATCGAGTACTTTTTCCTTCGTCATTATTAAAGCTTATGTTAAATTCAAATATAATTGCTAAAGTTAAACACCTGTAAGTCCAAATTGTTGTCTTTATTAAAATTCATGTACTTAATTTTGGCGCAGTGAAGAAAATCGTATCGTTTTTAATAATTACATTATTCTGTGGGCTGTATGCAAATGCCCAGTTTGAAAAAGCCCGTGATTCTGTGGTTCAGCTGTTTGGGGTTATTATGACAGCCGACAGTCTTGAGGCCATACCGGCTGTAAGTGTTACTGTGAAAGGAACCCGGCGGGGTACTATTACCAATAATGATGGTATATTTTCTATTGCCGTATTAAAAGGTGATGTGATTGAGTTTTCCCATGTAAGCTTTTTACCGGGCAGCGTTCATGTGCCCGATACGCTGAAAGGTACGCAATACAGTATTGTAAAAACGCTGGTAAGAGATACGGCTTATCTCCCCGTGGCTATAATAAGGCCGCGGCCTACACCCGAGCAGTTTGCCAGAGATTTTGTAAATGTTGCTGTAGCCGAAGATGAGATGGAAATTTTACGGAAAGCCAACACCCCTGAAGCACGAAGGGCCTACCTGGCCAAACTGCCGCAGGACGGACGGGAAATGACCAATCGCCAGCTCAATAATGTATTTCAGAAAGCCAGGTACCAGGGCCAGGTACCTCCTATGAATATTTTTAGCCCGGCTGCCTGGGCCGAATTTATCAATGCATGGAAACGCGGGGATTTTAAGAATAAGTAGTAGTTTAGAGGACACTCGCCCGTACCGAACGGGTACGTTCGGGCGGGGATTATAGTTGACGGATGACGGATCTTAGTACTTAGTATTCAGATAACAGTACTCAGACATTAGCCTGTAATCAGGATCCAATATCCGGCGTCTGTAACCGGCAACCAGTATCCTGTAACTTGAAACCAGCATCCAGTAACCGTTCGCGACTTCGGACTTTCGGACTTGCCGTCTTCCGGACTTTTCCGGCTTTCTGCCTCAAAGCGGCATCCTCCTACAACCCTTTCAGCACTTTCTTTATCAGGTCTTCGAGCTGCAGTTCAGGATCTGCCTGTAAGAGCTTTATAATATTTTGTTCGGCCTGCTGACGGTTAATACCAAGTGCCAGCAAGGCTTCAAGTGCGTCCTGCTTAACGCTGGGAGCAATAGCTGCTCCTGTATTTGCGGGTAATGCAGCATCTGTATAATGTTTCCCTACTTTATCCTTCAGCTCCAGTACTGCCCTTTCGGCTGTTTTTTTACCAATCCCCTTTATACGCTCAAGCGAGCGGCTGTCACCATGTAAAATAGCAGTGCTTACTTCTTCCGGTTTCATGTAGGAGAGGATAAGTCTGGCTGTATTAGCCCCGATCCCTGATACGCTTATCAGTAAAAGGAAGATACTTTTTTCCTTTATGTCGCTAAAGCCATAGAGCAGTTGGGCATCTTCCCTAATGATAAGATGGGTAAATAAAAGGCCCTTTTCCAGGTTTTGGATTTGAGAATAAGTATTCAGGCTGATGTTTACCTCATAACCTATACCGCCTGTATCAACAATTACGCTGGATGGTGTAATGCCGGAAAAAGCTCCCTTCAAATATGCTATCATAGAAACGAATGTAAAACGGAAAATTGAAAATTAAGAATTTAAAAATCCTTTACCTTTGGCATCCCCGAAGGGGTCCTTCGGACAAAATTTTATATACAAATCAATGACTAATAAAATTGTAGCTGCGATAACTGCGGTTGGAGGTTATGTTCCTGAAGACAGGCTAACGAATTTTGATCTTGAAAAGATGGTAGATACCAACGATGAGTGGATACGCACCCGTACCGGCATTGAAGAACGCAGGATATTGAAAGGAGAGGGGAAAGGAGTTAGTGAAATGATCGTTCCTGCCATCAGGAATTTGCTGGACAAGAGGGGGATAGACGCTACAGAAATTGATTGTATCATTGTGGCTACGGTAACGCCTGATATGGTGTTCCCGGCCACAGCCAATATTGTATCTAATAAAGTTGGTGCGGTAAACGCGTTTGGATATGATGTTGCTGCAGCCTGCTCAGGTTTCCTGTTTGCGCTTACGCAGGGCGCAGCATTTATAGAAAGCGGGCGCTATAAAAAGGTGATTGTGGTGGGAGCGGATAAGATGAGTGCTATTGTGGATTATACTGATCGTGCTACCTGTATTATATTTGGAGATGGTGCAGGCGCTGTATTGTTAGAGCCTAACGAAGAAGGATTAGGCATTAAAGACAGCCTGCTCAAAAGTGATGGCAGCGGAGGAGATTATTTAAGAATGAAAGCCGGTGGCTCTGCCTATCCTGCAAGCGCAGAAACGGTGGCCCATAAAGAGCATAATATTTACCAGGAAGGGCAAACGGTATTTAAGTTTGCGGTAAAAGGGATGGCTGATATAAGTGCCGAACTGCTGGAAAGGAACCATCTTACCGGCGATGATATTGCATGGCTGGTGCCGCACCAGGCTAACCTGCGTATTATAGATGCAACGGCTAACCGTATAGGTTTGCCCAAAGAAAAAGTAATGGTCAATATCCAGAAATATGGTAATACCACAGCTGCTACCATTCCATTATGTTTGTGGGATTGGGAAAAACAGCTTAAAAAGGGCGACAAACTGGTGCTGGCTGCTTTTGGCGGCGGCTTTACCTGGGGCGCCACGCTGATTGAATGGGCCTATTAAAATGTATGTGATGTCGCTCATAGCCTGTTGCTAAAGGCCTAAGGCTATAAGCTATAAGCAGGAGGCTTGAATTATCTTAGTAACACACTTTCCTACTATCTATTTATTATTCACTACTCATCACTCATTACTCACTATTTAACCATTGGCTATATCTGTAAATATACGACGGGCTGAGGCCTCTGATTGTCCCCGGATCTTGGAATTAGTGCAGGAGCTTGCCGATTATGAGCGTGCACCTAAAGAAGTTACAGTAACATTAGCGCATTTTACAGAAAGCGGCTTTGGAGCCAACCCGGTTTGGTGGGGTTTTGTAGCCACCTCATCCGCCAGAGAGGGGGAACCATCCTCCACTGAGGTCGTTGCCTTTGCGCTGTATTATATCCGTTTCTCTACCTGGAAAGGACAGGCTATGTACCTGGAAGATGTTTTGGTTACGGAACAGATGCGCGGCAGGGGAATAGGCCGGTTGCTGTTTGAAGCATTAATCAAGGAAGCCAGGGAAAAAGGCTTTAAGCGTATTTGCTGGCAGGTGTTGGACTGGAATGAGCCGGCTATCCGTTTCTATAAAAAATACAATGCCAGCTTTGATGGCGAATGGATCAACTGCGCTATTGATAGCCCTTACACAGTGTCTTAAAACAGATAGTTCGAAATCAATGCGCTGCGAAACATCCAAAGCGCTGCGAAACATCCAAAGCTCTGCGAAACATTTTGTTTCGCAGGAGTATATTGTAGCCAAAGGCTACAATATAAAGCTTCGGGACTGCAAGTCCCGAAGAGCGATGTGTATAAATGTTATTGATAACAGTGAACCCCTGCAGGAGCAGGGGTTCGTTTTTCTTAAGCAGTGAAAAAAATATTAAAACGAGTAAACCGCGGCTACCAGGAAGGAACCGGCACTTTTGGTGGTGGTACCGTTGCTTTTAGTAAATATAGGGTCTTTGGCGCTGTCTATCCTGAATTCAGGGATAATAGCGAGGCCGCTGGTAGGTTTTATATTGAAAGATAAAGTGCTCTGAATAAGAGACGTCCCCAATAGCACAGCATCTTTTTTATCATCGAAATACTCACCGCGAAGCGTGATACCGAATTTTTCAGAAGGATCTACGTTTAAGTACAGCGCAGAGCCCCACCATTTACCGGAAGTGCCGGATACCGGATCCACCATCTTTACAGTACCATCATAACCCAGGGAAAATGCATCGCTTACCGTAGCAGTAGCTGTAAGGCCAATCTGGTTATGATTGTTGCCGTCCAGGTCTTTTCCTCCCACATAGTTTAAGAAGGCGCTTACATTATCGGAAGTTTTGCTGAACTGGGCAATTACATTCTTCTTGGCAAAAGATGCACCTAAATAGTCGGTTGGGTTGGTAATACCCGCCATAAGGCCAAATCCGCTGCCTATATTATAATCTATTTTTAAACCGGTATGAGAGAACGGGCCGTAAGAAAACATATAGCTCATGCTGTAGTTGCGGTTTAGCTGGGGATCCAGCACCTCGTATCCCAGGTGGGTGCCCCATTTACCGGCAGATATGCGGATATTGTCAGTGGGTTTATAAACCAGGTATGCCTGTTTGATGGCTTGTAATAAAGCAGAGCCGGTAAGTTCGCCATCATCATTAATATGAGGCTCTTCGGCATAAGAAAACTCCTTTGCCCTGGTGCCAAAACCCAGGTCAACCACTACTTCGGCTTTCCCTTTGCTGTAGCTGGCTTTCAGCGAGGCCATTCCCAGTTCAATAGAGTTTTGGGAATTGGTAAAGCTTGTCAGGTTATTAAAGTTTCCTGCCGATTTCGCATTTTGAAAATTATAACGGTAGTAAGCATCAACAGACCCGTTAATTTGCAGTTCGCCTTTGGGTTCTTCAGGTTCAGTTTCGGTTTGTGCAAAAATGGCACTTGAGATGAAAAGAGCTTTGGTTGCTAAAAGAAGTTTTCCTTTCATTTACTGTAGTTTAATGTTAAAAAAAATGTTTGAGCAAATTCAAATAGCAGCAGCGTTAGTAATATTATATAAAATAATATATATAAAATTATTCAAATAATCTATTTTTTATATTATTATTTTTATTTATCATAATTGTAAAATTAACAATATTTATCAATAAAATGATAATAATTATAAAATATAATATATATTATATTTTATAATTTGTTTTTTAAATTGGGATTTCCCTGTAAATTGATACTCAGCAAATGATATAATTATAGGGTTTGTTAAAAATGCTATATTTGCGCCCTAAATTTTTTACAATGGCAAATACTGCAGATATCAGCCGCGGCATGATCTTAAAACTGGATGGAAGCCTTTACTCTGTTGTAGAGTTTGGCGAAAACAAAACAGCTCGCGCAGCTGCAAAAGTGTGGGCGAAGCTTAAAGGCGTAGATAATAACAGGACAATTGAAAAGACCTGGAACTCAGGCGATACAATTTACCCTGTTAGAGTTGAAAAAAGGGCTTTCCAATATCTTTACCAGGATGAAACAGGGTTTAACTTCATGGATAACGATACATTTGAGCAAATGAGTGTATCTGAAAACCTGATTGATGCTCCACAGTTTTTAAAAGAAGGCCAGGAAGTTGCTATTGCTATCAATACAGAAACTGAACAGCCTGTAAGCGTAGAGCTGCCCGATAAAATTGTAATGCTGGTTACCTATACAGAGCCCGGGTTAAGGGGCGATACGGCTACCCGTACCTTAAAACCTGCTACTGTAGAAACAGGTGCAACTGTTAGTGTTCCTTTGTTTGTAAATGAAGGAGAACTGATAAGGGTAAACACAAAGACGGGAGAATACGTGGAACGGGTAAAAGAATAGTTACAGGTGGATTTTATAAAATGGCTCTGCAATCAATAAAGATTTTGAGCCATTTTTAGTATATGACTTTTATTCCCATTAAAAATTAGCAGTAAATCTTCAGTTAATGTTATTGATTTACTTATCTTAGTTATTCTTTCTTAAAGCAGGTCGCTAAATAATTTTTTAAACCAAGCTGTCAAATTGAAAAATATGGACTTCAGGCAAATTCAGGAATTGATCAAGATGATCAATAAATCAAATATCGGGGAGTTAACTATTGAAGAAAAGGATTTTAAGCTGTCTATAAAGCAGAAAGAGGAAGCTGTAACCCAGCTGGTATCCGCTTCTCCTTATCCTATACAACCCATGGCAGTACCACCGGCGCAAATCACTGCCCCGCAAACCCAGGCGGCAGCTGCATCAGCACCGGCACCTTCGGAAAAAGCAAAAGCATCCGAAGCTGCCAGCAACAATACCATTATAAAAAGTCCTATGATCGGTACGTTCTATCGCAGGCCTACTCCTGACAAGCCTAATTTTGTTGAAGAAGGTGATATTATCACAACAGGAAAAGTACTTTGCGTCATTGAAGCAATGAAGCTGTTTAACGAAATTGAAAGCGAGATCAGTGGCCGGATTGTAAAGATACTGGTGGATGACGCTTCTCCTGTAGAGTTCGATCAGCCTTTGTTTGAGGTAGAGACTGCGTAGTAATTAGCTAATTAGCCAATGTTATTTGAGGTGTACTTTAATACTTGCAAATATGAAAAGAGAAACAATAGAGAAAAACTCCATATTGAAATTGTCTTTTGACTTTTCTTTGATGGTAATCAGCTATTGTGAGGAACTTGATTTGCAAAAAAAGTTTGTATTAAGTAAGCAATTATTACGTTCCGGAACCTCAATAGAAGCTAATTGCTTTGAAGCGCAAAACAGCGAAGGCAAAGCGGATTTTATACACAAAATGAAAATAGCAGCAAAAGAAAGCGATGAAACGCAGTATTGGTTATTGCTTTGCTCCTATGCAAATGATTACCCTGATTGTAATTTACTGTTACAAAAGCAGGAAGAGCTCAACAAAGTATTAACTAAGATTATTGCAACTTCGAAAAGAAATAACCCGCTAAGTTATTTTTTTAGTTTATTCCATTTATAATATTTCTAATTGGCTGATTGGCTAATTAGCTAATTGGCATATTATCGTATTAAAAAAGTATGTTTAAAAAAATATTAATAGCCAACAGGGGAGAGATCGCGCTTCGGG
>JAPUDO010000015.1 GCA_027493055.1 Niabella sp.
TTCTCGCTTTTACATTGAATAAACTCACCGATTAAATAGCAACTTGAATTAATTAGGAAACTTTACTCCGTGAAACTAGTCCAAGCAGTCTGAATAATGAAAATTTGTGAAAATAAAAAATCTGTAAATCAATTATTTACAGCTTAAGTCAGGAACACAGGATTCGAAAACCTCCTTATTAATTTAATCTTCAATAACTTGTAACACCTCAAATATCAATACACACCCAATTACTCACACCACAGTATAAAGAAAGAACTCCCGCTAAAATCAAGAAAAATCAACCCAAAGCAGGGTTGAAAACCATATCAGAATTTTTAAAATGGCTCGTATTAGCTACAGGCTATGGAGTATGAAAATTATATCTCTCCCCGCGATCATATAACTACCACGGCATACATCACCGTTGAAGTCGGTAGGAAAGCATCTTAAAGGCAGGATAGCAAAATTTATGATACTCTGATGCGCTGAATCATTAATGGTATAGTTTTTTCTTAGTACACAGGTAGCGCATTTCTATACTAATGTTATGTTAACGAAGAACTGTCGCATTTAAAGTGAGTAGTGAATTATCAGTTGTGAGTATATCTCCGCAATTATTCACTACTGACAACTTACACTTAACTTAATACTAAACCATAAAAATTAAAATCATGGCAAAAGCAACAGCAAAACAGGTATCGCCCCAAAAAGGTGCTGCCGATGAACTCCGGGAATTTTTTGAAGATGGATTGAAAGATATCTATTG
Source organism: Niabella sp. (assembly GCA_027493055.1). Classification (GTDB taxonomy): domain Bacteria; phylum Bacteroidota; class Bacteroidia; order Chitinophagales; family Chitinophagaceae; genus Niabella. The sequence goes on from JAPUDO010000015.1 coordinate 749, forward strand.
GGCAGAAAAAGCACTTGTAAAGTCACTGCCTAAAATACAAAAAAATGCAACTTCTGAACACCTGAAGGGTGCGGTCGGTAATCATTTGGAAGAAACAAAAGATCATGTGACACGCCTGGAAGAAGTATTCAGGTCTATTGGTAAGAAAGCGCAGGCTCAAAAATGTGATGCTATGGATGGTCTTCTTAAAGAGGCGGATGGTATTCTCAAAGAAACAAAGCCAGGCCCGGTGCGGGATGCTGCTATCATTGCAGCTGCTCAAAAGGTGGAACATTATGAAATCGCTACTTATGGTACACTGGCCACATATGCGAAACTGTTAGGGCATAAAACTTCGCTCAACCTGCTATTGCAGACATTAAAAGAGGAAAAGAATTGTGATACTGGTTTAACAAGGCTTGCAAAAACAGAGATCAATTTAAAAGCAGTATAAGTATAAATGATAAGCCGCTAGCGAAAGCGGCTTATCATTAAACATCACACTATGATACGAAAACTTAAAACTGGTAAATACCGTATTTATTCCAGGCACCCGGATAAAAAGACGGGCAAAAGAAAAAACCTCGGAACCTTTGATTCGCTGGAGGCAGCCAGGAAACATGAAAAAGAAATCCAGTATTTTAAACATCATTAACCTGGGTTCTGGAAAAATGCTAATAATGAACCAGATTAACCAGGATGCCGTTGCCGGAAGTTTTAGGTAAAGTTCTGACAATCGAACTTAAATACAACGGATAGCATCTGCCACATTCCAATATTCAAGCACTTCTGACGCCATAAATTCTGCCATTGCCCTGTCCACTACGCCCATGGTTACGCAGATTAATACGTGAGAATAGAATAATTGCAACCTGCATCATGTAAATATTTAAGCTCAGGAAGGAAATTAACTTCAAAATCACCAAACATAGTATTCCACGGCAACAGATGTTCGGGATAACAGTAACGATTACATGGCATTGGATGATTTATGATTAAATAACAAGAATCATTACCATTCTGGTAGCGATCAGGAATATTTATACCGATGAAAACAATGTTAGTTGCTGGCCCAATTACCGGAGCAATCTTCACCTTCCGGATCAGACTGGCAGGGAATTTGAAATGTATTCATAATTAATATCTTTTAATAATTAAAAAAATAAGTTATGAGAAGTTTATTATGGCTCGTTGCTGTCATATGCATTATTGTTTGGGTGTTAGGATTGATGGGGATAGGTGGTGGAATGGGAATGGGTAATTTGATCCATATCTTGTTAGTTATAGCCATCATTGTAATACTGTTCAATGTTATTTCAGGTCGTAAGCCCTTAAATTAAGTAAAAGCATCAGGATCCCGGAAGGTTCTTATTATACGCTATTACAGGACCGGCTGAATCTGTTTCAGACACTTACACGATTTAATATCCTGTAAAACAGATGGAAGATTAAGTCGCCATTACAACCTGTGGCTATAGGACATTGATAAAAATAAGCATTAAAGCTATCTGGTATAAACATTATTTTTTAATCCTAAAATTGGAATATTATGAGTACAGTAAATGATAAGATTAAAGGCAATTGGAACATCATTAAGGGTAACCTAAAACAAAAATGGGCGGATCTGACCGATGATGATCTACTTTATGAGGAAGGGAAAGAAGATGAAATGCTCGGAAGAATACAACAGAAAACCGGCGAAACAAAAGAGCATATTAATGAGTTCATCGATAAGCTGAAGTTTGATTAGCATTTAACAAATTCCAGCAATCCTCCGCTTTTATAGCGGGGGATTTTTTCAACGTTCATGGAAATTAGATAATCTTTCTATCAAGGCCTTCCATTCAATTTTCGAAATCCTTACAAAGCCTCCGATAGGAATAAGATCGTTTCTGATTTTGTGAGGCTTTAAATTAGAGCTGTTCATTACTAATAGTTGAATGCCTCTGATATTATAAGTGCAGAAAATTTAAAAGAATAGCAAAATATTTCTTTTTTTTCTATTTTCGAATTTGCCCTCTAAAGTAGGTAGTCTGTAAAAACGATGGATAGCTCTGTAAAAATATAAATAATGATTCATGGTTTTAATTGTAGATGATCAGTCAGAGAATATTTTTTCTTTAAAAAAACTTCTGGAATCGAAAGACTTTGAGGTCGATACGGCGGCTTCAGGAGAGGAAGCGCTTCGGAAAGTATTGAAAAATGATTATGCACTAATTATATTAGATGTACAAATGCCAGGTATTGATGGGTTTGAAGTTGCTGAAAATTTAGCTGGTTATAGCAAAACCAGGGAAATTCCTATTATTTTTCTTTCTGCTGTTAATACAGAAAAAAGATTTATTACAAAAGGCTATGCTTCGGGCGGCATTGATTATATAACCAAGCCGGTTGATCCTGACATCCTGCTGTTGAAGGTGACTACATTTCATCGCTTGTATGAGCAAACTTTAGCACTTAATGAAACTCAAAAAGTGCTTGAAAAAGAAATTGAGATACGTAAAAAGGCGCAACAGGAATTAAGAGACCAGGTAGAGGATCTTAATTCTACCCTGGAAAGCCTGCCTCAGATTGCATTTAGAGCTGACATATATGGCCGCATAACTTTTGTCAACAGGAAGTGGTTTCAGTACTCCGATAGCATGGCTATATTTCCCGAAGCACATCCGGATGACGTTTGTATGGAAGATGTTTGGATGGATGCCATAAAACAAGGGATCCCACTTGAGTGTGAAGTTCGGATCAAAGAAATAAAGTCGGGAGCTTATCATTATCATCTATTACGTATAATGCCAATAAAAAGTGAGGCTGGTATTAAAAGCTGGGTAGGAACTTTTACCGACATTGACGACCAAAAGCGGGAGGAGCGCAAAAAAGATGAATTTTTGAGTATTGCCAGCCATGAGCTTAAAACCCCTTTAACCAGTATAAAAGCCTACATACAATTATTGGAACGGGTAGAAAGCAAAAATCCCGGTAGTGCAACGGCTTCCTATATCAGCCGGGCACACGACCAGGTTGGCAAATTGGAAAATCTTATTGCCGACCTGCTGGACGTATCGAAAATTGAAAACGGGAAGCTAAAAATGAATAAAAAGTTATTCAACGTAGAACTGTTAATTACTAATGTAATAGAAACCATCCACAACACTAACAGCCATTCAAATATTTATATAGAACGAGAGGGTGTACCGATCTTAAAAGAAATTACCGGGGATGCCATACGTATTGAACAGGTTTTAATCAATTTTTTTACAAACGCAATAAAATACGCACCTGGCTCCGAAAAGATCATACTGCATACAGCAGTGGAAAATGACCAGGTTTATATAGCAGTTCAGGACTTTGGTATTGGCATCCCTGAGCATAAGAAGGATCGCGTATTTGGTAAATTTTACCGGGCAGAAGAATCGGCTATGGAATTTCAGGGGTTAGGCATAGGCCTGTATATTTGTGCAGAAATAATAAAGCAGCACCAGGGAACTTATGGCGTGGAAAGCATACCTGGACAAGGAAGCACTTTTTATTTTACTTTACCCCTTAGTTAAAATCATTATGCCTAAAAAACTTATTCGCAAATTACAGATAGGATTTGGATTTTCAATTTTCGTTTTACTGGCAACCTCATCTGCTTCTTTCATCAGCATAAAAAAGCAACTGGATAACCGTGCTGAGGTTATTCACACCCAACGGCTTATTCAATCGTTAAATCAAATAATGTCCGATCTGCAAAATGCGGAAACAGGACAGCGAGGATACTTACTCACAGGACAGCGTAACTTTCTGGAGCCGTATTATTATAGCGTAAACGCGCTACCCGCTTCTATAAAAGAAGTTCGTTTTCTTATCCACAATAATGAGCGTCAAACGCAACAAATAGACAGCGTTGAAAATATTGTTAATAAACAATTAAACTCCCTTAAGGAAATTATTGATTCAAAAAAAGAAGGTAAAACACCAGGTATAGAAGAACTTGAGCAGGGAAAACAATATATGGATAGCTGTCGTAAACTTATCGGTAATTTTATCAATAAGGAATCGGTAGTGCTTGAAAAAAGCAGTGAACAAATGCATCGCAGGTCAAGCGCTACCTCCATTTTCATTATATGCGCTGCAATCGTCTCTTTACTGATCACTATTTACTTTTATATACAGATCCGTAATGAATTCAAGCAACGGGAAAAAATGCAACGCGCATTAAAAGATAAAGATGAAGAGATTGCCAAAAGACTCAATATCATTCAACATATAGCACAAAAAATTTCAGCAGGCGATTATACGGTAAGGGTAAATGATGAACAAAAGGACGACCTGGGAAGTATATCAGCTTCGCTAAATGAAATGGCCGGTTACCTTCAGCACTCCTTCGAAAAAATCAATAATAATGAATGGCGGCAGATTGGTTTGGTTAAGCTAAATGAAATGACGGCAGGAAATAAAACGGAGGAAGTATTAGCAAAAGATACGCTCAGTCAGCTGGTGAATTATGGGAAATACTCCAATGGGGCTATTTATCTTATAAATAATGATCTATTGCAATTAAAAAGTGCACATGCATTAGAAAACTATATGAAAACCCAGTATGCGCCCGGCGAAGGAATGGTGGGCCAGGTTTTTGAAAGCAAAAAAATAAAGAAACTTGAAAATCTATCCAACTCGGATTACGTCATTACCTGCTCCACCGGGCAAATTAAGGTAAGCCACCTGGTATGGCTGCCCCTATTTGTTAACAGACAATGCCTTGGTGTAATTGAGTTAGGCAGCCAGAAACATTTTGAAGATGTAGAAATTAATTTTCTCCAGGACGCCTGTAATATCATTGCCCTTGAAATGCTGGCAGCAAAAGGCAGAAAGCATGTGCAAATGCTTTTAGAAGAAACACAGGCTCAGGCAGAAGAATTACAGGCACAACATGCTGAGCTCGAAAATCTAAATGCAGAGCTTGAGGCACAAACCCAAAAATTACAGGCCTCCGAGGAAGAGCTGCGCGTACAGCAGGAAGAATTATTACAATCTAACCAGGAACTGGAAGAGCGCTCCAAAATGCTGGAAGAAAAAAATGAGCTTATTGGTATCCGAAACAGGGAAATACAAAAAAAAGCAGAAGAGCTTGAACTAAGTACTAAATACAAATCAGAGTTTCTGGCCAATATGTCGCATGAGCTGCGAACCCCGTTAAACTCCATTTTGTTATTATCCAGGCTTTTGGCGGAAAATGCAGATAAGAATCTCAATGGTGACCAGGTAGAATCTGCAAAGGTGATCCAGAGCTCCGGCAGCAGCCTGTTAAGCCTTATTGATGAAATCCTTGATTTGTCTAAGATTGAAGCAGGAAAAATGGAGCTTGACTGCCAAGATATTTCCATAGAAGTACTGAGAAAAGATTTGCTGAATATGTTTGAGCCGCTTGCCAAAAATAAAGGCCTCCATTTTTCGATTGATGTGGCACCGGAAACAGGCGGTGGACTGGTAACCGACAAACAAAGGCTGGAACAAATATTGCGTAACCTGCTTTCCAATGCCATAAAGTTCACGCAAACTGGCAAAGTCTCTCTAAATATAGTATCATCACCTGGTATCGCTGCTCAACTACAGTTTGTTGTTCGGGATACTGGTATCGGCATTAGCGAAGAAAATCAGAAAATCATATTTGAAGCTTTTCAGCAGGCAGACGGATCCACCAGGCGTAAGTTTGGTGGTACCGGGCTGGGACTATCTATAAGCCGGGAACTTGCCCGTTTACTTGGAGGAGAAATAACTGTAGAAAGTACACCGGGGGAAGGCAGCACCTTTACACTTACCATTCCCACAACGTTGAACGCTGGCAGTGACGCATTTGTGGTAACTGAGGACGGTGCCATGCCACCTGTGCAGGAAAAACAGCTATTAACTGTTACAGATATTCCTAAAGAGATAGCTGATGACAGGAATAATATCTACCCAAAAGATAAAGTAATATTAATTGTTGAAGATGATATACATTTTGCCACTGCCCTTTTAAAATACAGTAACCAGCAAGGTTATAAAGCGATTGTTATTGTCAGGGGCGATATAGCGGCACAGGCAGCGGAGCGATACCAACCGCTTGCTATTTTGCTGGATATTCAGTTGCCGGTGAAAAACGGATGGGAAGTAATGGATGAAATTAAGAGCAACCCTAAAACCCGCCATATCCCGGTACATGTTATGTCGTCCATACATGCAAAAAAAGAAAGCCTGATGAAAGGAGCCATCGACTTTATCAATAAGCCGGTTGCTTTGGAACAGCTTGGAGAAGTGTTTAAAAAAATAGAAGATGCGCTCACCAATAATCCCAGGAAAGTGCTTATTGTAGAAGAGAATGCTATGCATGCAACTGCGCTTTCTTACTTTCTTGGCAACTTTAACATTACCTCAGAAATCAAAAACAATGTGCAGGATAGTATTACCTCCTTATTGTCAGACAGGGTAAACTGTGTGATCCTTGATATGGGTGTTCCGGATAAAACAGGTTATGAAATACTGGAAGCAGTTAAGCGGGAACAGGGGCTTGAAAACCTCCCTATTATTATTTTTACCGGTAATAAGCTCTCTCACGCCGAAGAATTGCGGATCAAGCAATATGCAGATTCTATCGTTATTAAAACGGCTCATTCTTTCCAGCGGGTTCTTGATGAAGTAGGGCTATTCCTGCATCTGATAGAAGAAAATACAGAACCACAAAAAAGAAAAGTAACCAAACTTGGATCTCTTGTTGAAATATTAAAAGGCAAAACAGTATTGATTGCAGATGATGACATAAGAAATATTTTTTCAATCACTAAAACCCTGGAAGATTACCAGGTGAAAGTGCTTTCTGCCACAGACGGTAAAGAAGCATTACAGCAGTTACATCTTCATCCTGAAATTTCGGTTATCCTGATGGATATGATGATGCCTGAAATGGATGGTTATGAGACTATGCAGCGTATCAGAAAAACTCCGGGCTATTCTAAAATACCTATTATTGCCATTACGGCGAAGGCAATGACTGGTGACCGGGAAAAGTGTATTCAGTCTGGAGCATCAGATTATATTTCCAAGCCTGTGGATAAAGACCAGCTCCTGTCCCTTTTGCGTGTTTGGATGTATGAAAATTAATAAAAAAAGATGAGCAAAGCAAGAAGAATTTTGATTATTGATGATGACAGCCGTAACATATTTGCGCTGCAGTTAACACTCAAAGCCAGGAAGTATAATTATATATCTTGCCAAAGTGCTGCTGAAGGGTTATCTATTATGCAATCCGATTGCGAGGTAGGATTGATATTGATGGATATGATGATGCCGGAGATGGATGGATATGAAACGATCCGGGAAATTCGCTCTTCTGAAAAATATGCCGCTGTACCGATTATTGCAGTTACTGCAAATGCGATGAATGGAGACAAAGAAAAATGTTTAGTGGCGGGGGCAAATGAATATATTGCGAAGCCCATAGATGTGGACAAATTGCTGGCAATAATCGAAAAATGGTTATAAATGATGGAGCCGGATATTGTTAAAGATGCTGAAATGGAAATATTACTAAAAGATATTTTCAGTATATATGACTATGACTTTACACAATATAGCAAAGCTTCCCTCAAAAGACGTCTGAACAGGATTTGTATAATAGATAAGTTTACAAGTTTTGCAGAGTTAAGGTACCGGCTTGTTAATGATGCATCCTATTTACCACATTTTATAGAGGAAATAACGGTAAATGTTACTGAAATGTTCCGGGACCCTCATTTCTATAAAGCACTAAGAAAAGATATACTGCCTGTATTGGGTACACACCCGTTTATACGCATCTGGATTGCAGGATGTGCCACCGGGGAAGAAGCTTATTCGCTTGCCATCCTGTTAAAAGAAACAGGACTTTATGAGCGGTCACTTATTTATGCCACTGACATTAATCCGGGTGCATTGGAAAAAGCGTCAAGAGGTATTTTTCCAGCTGGTCCTATGAAGCAATATGCAGAAAATTATATCCTTTCCGGTGGTACTAAAGATCTTTCATCCTATTATGTTTCCCAATATGACAGGGTGAGATTTCATTCAGCGCTTAATGAAAAAATGATTTTTTCAACGCATAATCTTGTATCTGATGCCTCATTTAATGAATTTCAGTTGATCCTGTGCAGGAACGTGCTTATTTATTTTGATAAAGACCTTCAGAACAGTGTTTTTAAATTGTTTGATGACAGTTTGCAGCCATTAGGCTACCTTGCATTAGGAGCAAAAGAAACCATCCGGTTTTCCAACCTGGATTATAAATACAGGCAGTGGAACAATGAAAAAATATGGAAAAAAATCGGCCCTGAATCCTGATGAAAAATTATTACAAGCAAACGGGAATATTATTGATAGGGGGTTCTGCAGGCAGCATTCACGTGCTTTTAAAAATGCTCCCTAACCTGGATAAAGAACTTTCTTTTCCAATTATAATTGTGTTGCACAGGAAAGCAGGTAGCGAAAGCATCCTGGAAGAATTACTCAGGGCGTACACCAACTTGCCGGTCATTGAGGCGTATGATAAACTTAAAATCCATCATAGCTGTATTTACCTGGCGCCGCCGGACTACCACCTTTTATTTGAAGATAAAGAGCACGTAATAATGGATCTTTCAGAAAAAGTAAACTATTCCAGGCCTTCAATTGATGTCACTTTTCGATCTGCTGCATATATCTTTAAGACCGGTACTACTGCTTTATTATTATCCGGAGCTAATAATGACGGGGTAGAAGGAATGCGTAGCGTAATCAGGTATGGGGGAACCATTCTTTTGCAAGATCCAGACACTGCGGAGGTAAATTATATGCCTAAACAGGTACTGCTCGGCATGCAGGTGCATGAAATATTAAGACCGGAAGATATGGCTTCTTTTATTAATCAGCTTAATAGTAAACAATAGATTTATGAGTAAGAAAACAATACTTGTTTTTGACGATGATGCTAACATTCTGGATATATTTAAAATTGTCCTTGAAGCTTCAGGATACCTGGTAGAGTTAAGCCAGACCTCTGATAATATTATTGAAAAAACCAAATCAGTGAACCCCGCTATCATTATTATGGATAACTGGATACCAGGTATAGGTGGACTAAAAGCTACCCAACTGCTTAAGAGCGATCCCGATTGCAAACATATCCCTGTCATTTATTGTTCTGCAAACCGCGAGGTACGCTCACTTTCTGAGCAGGCAAACGCACAGGCTTTTCTGGCGAAACCTTTTAATTTGGAGGACCTGGAAAACGAAGTAGCCAAATTATTGAAAACAGTAGATTAAAACTGGCATGATAAAAACTGTAAATAATTAATTATTCCGTTTGACTCCCCGGCCCTCTATCCTAAAATCCGATTACATTTTCGATAGATCGCTATATCTTATAGCACGGAGTTGGAAGCCATTCTCCCCATGAGGGCAACCCCAACTGCTGTACTTATGGTCTTTTTTGTCATGGTCTTGACTTTTTCAGTAACAACAGGAGGTCGTGGGGAGCCGTAGGCGGAGCTATTAGCGGTGTGGGAAATATTTCCTGGTCAAAAATGGAAAAGAGGAATAATAAAAAGAAGATAGCAGCACTAAAGTACAAGCTTGCAAGGCAATGCAGTATAATAGGAACAGAACGCGTGGTCTCATACCGCTTTACTTAAGCGTATTTATTTGCTGGCCTGTTTATTATTGTATAATGGACATTTATTTTTTATATTTGTGCAATCGTTTTTATTTTACTTTGAATTTATTATATCTTATATACTAGGCTGCTATATATTTAAACAGATATTATTAAAAAAATGCTTATTAACGGTTGTTTTTTTATCGTCAGGACAGGCAGAAGGCTTTGGTGTAACTTGTCCTGTTAGAAGATTTTGCTTATGAAAACAGAAGCGTATTTATATTGTAATTGGGAAAGCAATGTTACCAATTCCCGGAGAGGTATTGCCTACAGCGTTTATAAAGGCTTTTATTGAGTTGACACGATATTTTAAATATGAAGATTGCTTTACTCTTAATTAATCTATTATTATTATGGTGTTGTGCAGAGGCGCAAAACTTTGTATTTTCTCCATTGGACAGGAGGTTTGAGTTACATGAAGAGCAAATCAGGTATTTGTCCCAATTGCCTGATGGGAGATTGGTTGTTTTTACAGAAAGCACTATTAATTTGTTCAATGGAGGTGGCTTCAGAACAATTGATATCGATGAAAAAAATGTAATAAATGTTGAAAAGTATTCGCCTTATCAATATAAAGGATATTTGGCTGAAGGCCGCCTTTGGGTGATGAGCCAAAACAGACTAACTGTTATAGATATTGCCACAGAAAAAGGTCAGGAGAATCCTTTGGGTTACTTGAAACAACTTGGGTTTCCTGAGCCGCCGGCAAACTTTTTTGCAGATACTGATGGCGATATATGGGTTTTAACCAAAGCTGAGAAGCTGTATCGCTACGATAACAGGAAAAAAAAAGTTTCCGTTTTCTCAGAAACGGTGTTGGGTGAAGCGTTAGCGGGTGATGAGCTGTTAGATGTTGCGAAACTTAACGGGCGGGTTTACCTTTTTTACGGGTCGGGTATGATGCGGTGTTTTGATGAGTCAACCCGTAGCGAAATGTATCGTGAAAACTTTCAGAAAGGAGAATATCCCGATTACAGGTCAAGGCTTTGGGTAAATGTAGTGGGTCCCTATTTATATCTCGTAAGAAATGGTGCAGGAAGAGGCCAGTTAGTACGATTCGATACCAGGAATCGTAGTTCCAGGATATTGCTTGAGACGGAACAGTATTGGCTGAATAACCTTACTGCTGATAAATCAGGAAACTTCTGGATTTCAGCAAAGGTTGGAATGTGGTATTTCAATCAGGGGGCAGATATTGGAGTGTATTGTCCTTACCTTATGTTGGCTGATGGACGTAAAGAATATAATGAGGCCTGTACACTTTTATTCGATAACCAGGGAGGCCTGTGGGCCGGAACGTTTAATAAAGGCCTATACTATTATCATCCGTCAAGGTCCCGTTTCTTGAATATTGATAAAAGCTTTTTTCAGCAAGAAGGATCGGACGATTTGCGGATTTATACTATACTCACATCACCAGGTAAACTCTGGTTGGGAGCATTCGATGGCTTATATGTAGCGGATTGGATGAACAATGCTCTTTCCGGTAAATTCAAAATAGCGCTGCCCGGCTCAGAAGTCAGAGGATTGCATCATTCAAAATCGGGTATTATATGGATTGGATTGTCTAATGGGTTATACGCTTTGGATAACAATGGGACTTTACATCAGCATCTGGATATGCCAATAAGTTATATTTCTGAGACTGAAGATGGAAAGTTATGGATTTGTACGCCTAACCGTGGACTTTTTCAATATGATCCGACCTCCCTAAAAAATACATTAATATTTCCTCCTGAAGTGTTTAACGGGATTAAGCAAATCATTTCCTGGAACAGATATTGGGCCGGAATATCAGGAAAGGGCCTCTTTTTTATTGATAAAAAAGATTTTACACTGCATTTTGCAATGGATACAGTAAACGGTGAAGGCAGCAATTATCCCAATATAAAAGATTATTTCATTTGTCTTTTTGCTGATGATGAAGGTTTATTATGGATAGGCTCCTTTGGGAGTTTATATGTATGGGACCCTAAAAAGAAGAAATTATACCGGCTTGGAACCAATGAGGGATTGGCCAACAAAAATATCAAAGCAATTATTCAGGGTAAAGATAAAACATTATGGATAACAACGTCAAGAGGGATAAGTAATATTAAAAAAATGTCAACCAATGACGGTTATCGCTTTATAGTACAAAATTATAATCGGTACGATGGGGTGATGGAGCATACGTTCTTAGAACGGGCTATATATGCCAATGCCCAGTCTGAGCTGTTTTTTGGAGGAGTTGACGGACTAAACGTATTAAACGAAAGTATATCTATTAAAGCAAATGAAGTGCTTTCCCCTGTTTTGTTTGGCTTTAAATTGTTTGGAAAACCGGTCACAGAAGGAGTTTCTTATAGCGGAAGAGTTATCTTGGAGAATGCTGTTGCCAGCTCGGACAAAATAGTTTTAAATTATAATCAGAATTTTTTCAGCATTAATTTTTCTGGGCTGAATTATATCAATCCGCTAAAGACTTATTTTAAATACAAACTGGAAGGTGTGGATGACGACTGGCGCATTGAAAAATCGTCTTCAGGCATTGGTGAAGCTACCTATACCCGGCTTCCGCCCGGCAAATATTTATTTAAAATTCTGGCAAGTGCCGATGGGGTTACATGGTCGGAACATCCTAAGCTGTTGCAGTTGGTTATCATGCCCCCATTCTGGCTGACAATTTATGCCAAATTGTTTTATGCGGTCTTATTGATTTCTGCGAGCTGGTATCTGTACCGGTATTTTAAAAGAAGGAATGAGTTGAAACGGCAAATTCAGCAGAAAGAAGCTATTGAAAATGCAAAGGCTGCTTTTATTACAAACATAAGCCATGAGCTAAGAACGCCTTTAACCTTAATTATCACACCGTTAAAATCAATGATATCCCGTGTTTCGGATATTGGGGTAAAAAGTGATCTGGAGCGAATCAGTAATAATGCTGATTTATTGCTGGATAATATTAACCACCTGCTTGAATTTAAAAGGGTAGATGAAGCGGCGGAAGTGCTGCAGCTAAAATATGTTACCGGCCTTTCTTTCCTGAAAGAGTTATTTGCCATATATGAACCAGTAGGAAAAGAGAAAAAAGTACATTTTGAAGTTGTTGTACAAGATACAGACAAAGAAATGTGGATAGATACACCCAAAGTAGCCCGTTTGGTTACCAACCTGTTGTCTAATGCATTTAAGTTTACGCCTGAAGGAGGAACTATAGTAGCAGAAGCCGGGATTAGTGAGGAAGCTGACACATTAAATATCAGTGTTAAAGATAATGGTGTTGGTATTTCTAAAGCCGATCAGGACAAAATCTTCGACAGGTTCTATCAGTCTGCTAATCAGCTAGACGGTAATACAGGAAGTGGAATAGGCCTATATATGGTAAAACAATATGCCGAATTGCATGGCGGCACTGTGTCTGTATCCGGTAATAGAAATGAAGGAAGCCTGTTTGAAGTTGAGCTGTATGTGGGAGAGCGCAAATTGGGGAGCGATGATGATAAAATGGCCGGTGGAGATAAAAAGACGATTTTACTGGTGGAGGATCACGATGCACTCAGGGATTTTGTAAAAGGGGAGTTAGCCGGTTCGTATAATATTATTATGGCAAATAACGGGGCGGTGGGGCTCGAAATGGCATTGCAGCATCATCCCGACCTGGTTATTACGGATATGATGATGCCTGAAATGAGTGGCGATGAATTGAGCCGGAGAATCAGAAACGACATTTCTGTTTCGCATATTCCTATCATCATGCTCACGGCCCGGACTTCCAAACAAGCACAATTTGAAGGCTACGAATCGGGAGCTGATGCCTACCTGGTGAAACCATTTGATATGGAAATGCTTCATTTACGTATTCGTAAATTATTACAAATGGTTGAAACCCGCCGCCAGTCCTTTACAACTGACAGAGAAGTGAAGGTAGAAACCATTACTTCCAATCCGCTGGATAAGGAATTGCTGGAGCGGGCGCTGCAATGCGTAAACGAAAACCTCGATAATCCAGATTATTCCGTTGAGAGATTCAGTGCTGATATGCTTATGGACCGTACCGGGCTTTATAGAAAACTAATGGCGCTTACCGGGCAGTCGCCAACCAATTTTATCAGAACCATAAGGCTTAATAAAGCTGTGGAACTGCTCCAGGAGCAGCGATTTTCTGTTTCAGAAATCGCTGATAAAGTCGGATTTAACAGCGTGTCTTATTTTTCAAAGTGTTTTCACGAAAAATTTGGAAAAACTCCTACTCAGTACAGTGAATAATTAGGGCTTGCTGGTTAACTGCAACGAATATACGGATATACCGTAACCGAATCATAAGGTAATGATGACACCTGTATTGTTCAACCAGTTTTATAATAGCCGCAACATTCATTACAATTTTTTAAAGATAGAGCTTTCTTCGTGATAGCCCTGAACGGTTTGAGATCTTCAATTAGAATGTATATATTTTTAAAATTTGTTATTTGATATAAGGTTTTAGCGCTTTCAGGTCAAGAATGTCTGGCCAGTCAGAAATCAGTACGGCGTAGAATAACGCCAGGTTTTTAAGCTAATAGTTCTTAAAATATTAATAATCAATCAATTGTTGTCGTTGCTCAACATTTGTACTTATTATTTTTCAACATAATTTACAATTGTTTCAACATCTGTAAAAGAAAATCTTTAATACCCGCACTACCTTTAAAAATATAATCGCATAGCAAAAAATATGCTTTGCGGGCAAAGTAAGAAGAAAGAAAAATAGCAACTCCTTGATGGAGGAATTTTTTTCCTGAAAATTGTAACCGATTTCATTTTGTATCGATTTTAATTTAAAATTCTTTTACATAGCCTAACAGTAAAGGTGCTTGCAGTATGTTGAATTAGGTATTGTTAACGATTGTAACCGGTTCAGATAATAATATTGTGCTTCAGGCACTGATATTTTCCCGGTAAAACTGGTAAACTGCTCACATTTACACATAACAGATAAAAAATTTTTGAACCAATAATATACATATGCTTAATCAAAAACGAATGCGAGGCCTTAATGTAGCTCCTACATTTTTGTTTGCTTTTTTATTGTTCTTCTTTTTGTCACATTATGCAGTGGCGCAGAAACGGATTATTGTAACAGGAAAGGTTTTTTCCGAGAGTACTAACGAGCCACTGAGAGGTGCAAGTATAAATGAGGAGGGGACATCTGTTTACGCTGTATCAGACAATGATGGAAGCTTTACTATTCAGATGGCCAGTCCCAGCTCAAAGATTATTGTAACCAACGTGGGTTACGATGCTCAGGTGGTTAAGCTTACTGGTGTATATACCAACCTTGTGATAAAGCTACAGGTTTCTAAAGAAGCAATGGAAAATGTAATTGTGGTAGGTTATGGTCGTCAAAAGAAGGAAAGCGTAGTGGGCGCTATTACCCAAACCACCGGCAAGGTACTTGAACGGGCTGGCGGGGTTACAAATCTTGGTATGGCCCTTACGGGTAATTTACCGGGCGTAGTTACAACTACTTCAACTGGTATGCCGGGTGCTGAAGACCCGCAAATTCTCATCCGTGCCCAAACATCATGGAATAGCAGTGCACCTCTGATTTTGGTAGATGGAGTGGAGCGTTCAATGAGTTCTATAGATATATCATCTGTAGAAAGCATTTCTGTTTTAAAAGATGCTTCTGCTACTGCAGTATTTGGTGTAAAAGGAGCCAATGGGGTGATCCTGATTACAACTAAAAAAGGGTCAATAGGAAAAGCCTCTATCCAGGTACGCACCAATACGACCGCAAAAGTAGCCTCTAAGTTACCTAAAAAGTATGATTCCTATGATGCACTTTCCCTTAAAAACAGGGTTATAGAGAACGAACTTTCTATTGTTCCGGCGGGGTGGGGTGCCTATAAGCCTGAAAATATTCTTCTGAAATATCGCAATCCGGCAAATGACGAAGAATGGGACAGGTACCCTAATGTGGATTGGGAAAAAGAGCTTTTCAAGAAAAGCACCATGTCTTATGGGGCCAATGTTAATGTATCAGGCGGAACTAATTTCGTTACTTATTTTGCGTCAGTAGATTTTGTAAGCGAGGGCGACTTGTTTAAAACTTTTCAAAATAACAGGGGGTACGAGTCAGGGTTTGGTTACACCCGTACCAATGTACGCAGTAACCTGGATTTTAACCTGACTAAAACCACTAAATTCTCCACCAAATTATTTGGGTCTAACGGTGTACGTAAATTACCGTGGAACATGGCAGACAATGATGGCGGTTTTTGGGCATCTGCTTACAGGTCTGCATCTGATGCCATGCGACCTATCTATTCAGATGGTACCTGGGGTTTTTATAGTCCACGCAATGCAGATGTGCCTAACTCCGTCTATAACCTGGCTGTGTCAGGTGTGGAGAATAGAACCAATACGCAGCTTACCACCGACTTTATTATACAGCAGGATTTGAATATGATTATTAAGGGGCTTAGCCTGAGGGCTAACTATTCGCTGGATAATAGCTTTAGGGAAATAAAAAGAGGTATCAATGATTTGTACAACGGGCCGCAGCGTAAATGGATTGATCCTGAAACGGGCCTTGTTACTCTCGAAAACCAAATTAATACAGGCACCCAATTAGACTATTCAGATATGATAAGGTGGGCCATACAGGCCGGGGAAGTAGATAAAGGCCAAACTTACCGCCGTATCAACTATTCAGGACAATTAAATTATAGCCGAAGATTCGGACAACATGATGTAGGGGCAATGGGATTGGTACTTCGTGAAAAATATGCTACCGGCGGAAATCTTTATCGTTTTAGAGAAGATTGGGTATTCCGTACTACTTATGGTTATGCATCTAAATATCATTTTGAAGCAAATGGTGCTTATAATGGTTCTGAAAAATTCGGTCCCGATTTTCGTTTTGCCTTCTTCCCTTCCTTGTCTGCAGGCTGGACGATCAGTAATGAAGGGTTCATGGATAATGTCAAATTTTTAAACTTTTTAAAAGTAAGAGGTTCATGGGGCAGGATTGGTGATGATAATGTAAGCGGTACCTGGCTATATGCAGATCAGTGGGGATATGGAGGTAACGCTCAAATGGGTAGTCCTGTAGCTAACACGCCTTATACTTTCTATCGTATTACAACATTGGGTAACCCGGCTATTTCCTGGGAAACAGTAGAAAAACGGAACCTTGGTATAGAGTATGGCTTCTTTAAAGGTAAAATATCCGGCAGTGTGGATTTCTTCCGGGATTTAAGAAGCGATATCATTATTGATGGGAATGGTCGTGCTGTACCTACCTATTTTGGCGCTGCTGCACCAAAAGCTAACCTTGGAAGAGTGCTGGGCAAAGGATATGAAATTGAATTGAAGCTGAACCATACATTTGGTAGCGGCTTGCAGGCGTGGGCAAATTTTAATGTAACACATGCGAAAAACACAGTATTGTTCCGCGATGATCCTGAATTACTACCTAATTATCAAAAAAATGCAGGTCAGCAAATGGGGCAGTACAAGGCGTACTTAGACTATGGCTATTTGCAAAGTTGGGATGATATTTATGGAAGCACCATACGTAATGCTAATAACGCAAATAAACTTGCGGGAGATTATAATATAATAGACTACAATGCAGATGGCATTATAGATCAGTATGATCTGGTTCCCTACGGTTATTCAGGCCGTCCTCAAAATACCTATAATGCATCTGTAGGGTTCGACTGGAAAAGGCTGGCCATTTTTGTACAGTTCTATGGAGTTAATAATGTAACCCGTGATGTGCCATTCCCCACTTTCAATACTTACTCCGGATCTAATGTGGCTTATGTGGAAGGTACGTACTGGACTAAAGAAAACGGAGGGGGAGATGTTCCTTTGCCGCGTTATTCTTCACTTATGGGAACTGGCGGAGAAGGCACACGTTACATGTATGATGGCTCTTATGTACGGTTGAAGAATGCAGAGGTAGCTTATACACTCTCGGGGGTGCAGGTGGGGAGGATTGGCCTGAAATCGTGCCGGATATTTTTAAATGGGAATAACCTGCTGTTATGGACAAAAATGCCCGATGATCGCGAGTCTAACTTTAGTGGTGGAGGTGGATCCGGAGCGTATCCAACTGTAAAACGTTTTAATGTGGGAATAGATATAACGCTGTAAAATACTTATAAACTGAAGGAACCATAAAGATATGCCTTTAGTTGTGAGCGCGTTTAAGTGGCAGTTCAATGAGCATAAGTGATAAAAGAAAATAACACATAAAAAAATAGCAGAACTCTACCCGTTTAGTACTCAAAAGGTTTGATAAATAACGTAGGGTTTCATGTAATCAAACATTAATAAAAAAAGTTACTCATGAAAAAATATGTTGAAAAAATACTGTTGCCTGCGGTTGTTATGCTGCTTATTGTAGGCGCAGTTTCCTGTAAGAAGTATTTAGATAAACCACCGGTGTCTGATATTGATGATACGGAAGCTTTTAAAAATTTCAGGAATTTTCAGGGTTTTACTGAAGAACTGTACAGCTCTATTCCACTGCTTACAGCAGTTGGATCTCATAATGACTGGAATTTTGCTGATGATGACTATTGGGAACCGACAGAAACTCGTGTTCTCGCGTATAACATAGATCAGGGCGATTATTGGGGATGGAATACAGCAATTTTTGGCTCCTGGTTTAAAAATGGAGGAAATCCTTCCAGTCAGGTAAGGGGAGATAAAGGTAATCTATGGGGTTTGGCCTGGTATGCCATCCGCAAGGCCAATATTGGGTTGGCCAATCTGGATAAACTTACCGAGGCTACACCAGAAGAGAAAAATCTTATAGCCGGACAGCTATACTTCTTCAGAGGTTGGTTTCATTTTATGCTGATGCAATATTGGGGTGGCCTTCCCTATATTGATGTGGTGTTACCAGCGGGTGAACCGGCCCGGTTGCCACGACTAAGCTACCAGGAAACAGCCGATAAAGTAGCCCTTGACCTGCAAAAAGCAGCAGATATGCTCCCAATAAACTGGGATCAAACCGTTGCAGGTATGCAAACATTGGGTAACAACAATTTTAGGGCTAATAAAATTATGGCTTTGGCATACCTTGGAAAAAACTGGCTTTGGGCAGGAAGTCCTTTAATGAATAAAGCCTCAACCGGCAATAGTTCTTACAATGTTGATTACTGTAAAAAAGCAGCAGATGTTCTGGCACAGGCTTTACAGATTACTGAATCTACAGGCAGGTACGAACTGGCGCCTTTCTCTCAATACACGGAATTATTTTATACGTTTAATTCAAATAGAATACCCGGCCTTAAAGAAGCCATTTTTATGGAAAATATGGCTGAAGCTAATGGTGGCCGCTGGCGCTGGAACCAGGTGAATGATTATCGTCCAATGACCATTAATAATTCGGGTATTAAAGTATATCCCACTGCTAATTATGTAGATTTTTATGGAATGGCAAACGGTCTGCCTATTACGAATCCCGAGCAGGCGGATCCAGAGTCGGGTTATAACCCTGCATATCCCTGGAAAGGCAGAGATCCGCGCTTTTATCACGATATAATTTTTGACGGCATAAAATGCGTAAATAATGCGGGCAGTGTGGGTAATAATGATAAAAGACAGTATGCCAGCCTTTACACTGGTGGATTATACAGAACAGATAATGCAACTAAAGCCGTTTTTACCGGGTATATGAACGCCAAGTTTACATCTAAGCTTATGAACGATTGGGATGGTTATAAGGAGAACAATGTAATGGTGTTAAGCCTTATGCGCCTGGCTGATGTATATCTTTTATATGCCGAGGCAACAGCAGTGGGCTATAATGCGCCCCAAGCCAAAGGAGCGGGTTATGCACTCTCAGCTGAAGATGCAGTAAATAAAGTGCGGGCACGTGCCGGAATAGGTAATGTAAATACAAAATTCCTTACTAATACCACCGAGTTTTTAAAAGAGTTGCGTAGGGAACGTTCCGTTGAATTAGCTTTTGAAGGTCACCGTTTTGTAGATCTGCGTCGCTGGCTAATGCTTACGCAAAGCCCTTATACGCTAAAAAAAGCCATCCAATTTGACAGGGATACTCCTGATGCTCAGGTTTATGCCGATCCTGTTAACGCGAAGGTGAAAAACTTCAGGGAAACTGTTTTGTTTGAACGAAAATTTACCGACAAACATTATTGGTTTCCATTTCTCCTCAACGATGTTAATATATACCCTGAATTTAACCAAAACCCAGGTTGGTAATTATAAAAAATACTGATAAAATGATGAAAAATAATATAAAAGCTTTCTGCGTTTTTCTCACCATGTCTGTTGTGGGTATTATGGGAGTAAATGCACAGGATGATGCTGACAGTATCAGGTCTATTCCAAACAATAATGACAGTCTTGTTAATGTGGCTTTTGGTAAAACAGCCAGGAGAGATTTGTTGGGAGCAATTTCTTCCGTTAATGTATCTGAGGTATTAACGAAAAGCTATGGTACCTATAGCCTGGATAACCTGCAAAGTTTTGTAGGTGGTTACAACGGTAATATATGGGGACAAGGGGCCTTGGTACTGGTAGACGGTGTTCCTCGTAATGCTTCTGATGTACGTATGGTGGAAATAGCGTCCGTTTCAGTTTTGAAAGGGGCTAATGCAGTAGCTCTTTATGGAAGTACTGCATCAAAAGGTGTTGTGCTTATTACTACAAAAAGAGGAGTGGCTAAACCGCTCAGTATTGACGTAAGAGTTAATACCGGTTTAAATACACCCAAAAGGTATCCTGATTATTTGAATGCAGCAGAGTATATGACCTTGTATAATGAAGCGTCAAGAAATGATGGTATAGCTGAACGATACTCACAGGAAGAAATTTACAATACTTCTACTGGAAAAAATCCTTACAGGTATCCGGATCTTAATTTTTTCTCTGCCGATTATCTTAAAAAAGCCTACTCGAAATCGGATTTAACTACTGAGATATCAGGGGGCAATGAGAACGCGAGGTATTACTCCAATATCGGGTTTTCGTATAACAACAGTCTGATGAATTTAGGCGAGTCCAGGAAAAATAATGATGTTGTACTAAATATACGTACCAATGTAGATATGAACCTGACCAAATGGTTAAAAGCATCAACAGATGCGGTAGCCAATGTATCCAATAGTTTTTACAGGAGGGGAGATTTTTGGGGCGCTTCAGCATCAGTACGCCCTAACCTGTTTTCACCATACGTTCCAATAAGTATGTTGGACACGACTAATAGTAATATTAGAAGCTATTTGGAAAATAGCAATAATATTATTGATGGTAAATACTTATTGGGAGGTATTTCTACGAATCAGACAAACGAGCTTTCTCAAATGCTGGCATCGGGCTATATTAAAAACAAAAACAGGACGTTTATGTTTAATGTGGGTGCCGAAGCTGATTTAAATTCCATACTAAAAGGTTTGTCTTTCAATGCAAAGTACAGTATGGATTATACTTCGCGTTATACCGAGGGTTATACTGTGGGTTATGCTACTTATGAACCCGCCTGGATGTCAATTGATGGAGGCGACGATTTAATTACCAACCTGGTAAAGTATGGTAATGATGCGTCCTCAACGAATGAGTTTATTGGTACAACGCTTTATTATCAGATAACATCTGCTGCTACACAGTTCAATTACAAGCGTACATTTGATAATAAGCACAATGTTACTGCCTCATTATTAGGATGGGGATATATTTCACAATTTTCCAGTGATCCTGATACCAATGGGGGCGGGGGAGATTATCATCCTAAAAGGAATACCAATCTTGGTTTTCAGGCAGGTTATAATTTTCTTCACAGGTATTACTTTGATTTTACCGGGAATATGGTACATTCTGCAAAACTCCCGGAAAATAATCGTAATGCATTTTCACCAACACTTACTGTTGGGTGGCGTATGAGCGATGAAGCGTTTTTTAAAAACAATCTTTCATTTGTGGATGACCTTAAGATCAATGCATCTTATGCTTCATTAAAGCAGGATATTGATATTACCGGAACCAGACAAAATGGAGATCCTACCGACTATTATTTATATCAGGGATATTATGGTAATACCGGAGCTTTGGGTGGCTGGTATCAATGGCGCGATGGTGTAGCCGGTGGCTGGACTACCTTATCTGGCCAGGGCGCCAACCCTAATCTTACTTTTATTGAACGTAAAGAATTCAGGATTGGGTTAGATGGTTCATTGTTTAGAAGACTGGTTACATTTGATGTTAATTATTTTACCCAAAAAACCAACGGGTTGCTTACAAGAGGCGGATCAACTATTTACCCATCTTACTTTACTGGTTCAGGATCTTTTCTTCCTTTTCTCAATTATAATAATGATAAGCGCACAGGTGTAGATTTCTCTGTAAACTTTAATAGTAAAGTAGGAGAGCTGTATTATTCTTTTGGGGTTAACGGTATGTACTATAATTCAGAGGCGGCGCGCCGGGACGAAGTTTACTTAGATGATTATCAGAATAGGGCAGGAAAACCTCTGGATGCTTATTGGGGATTATTGGCCGAGGGGATTTTTATGGATCAGGCTGATATAGATAACCATGCCAGGCAAACTTTCAGTGCTTATGGACCTGGGGATATTAAATATAAAGATGTAAATAGTGATGGTATAATTGACAGCAGGGATGAGGTTGACCTGGGAAAGAATGGCTGGGCAGTATCACCATTTACGTATGGGTTAAATTTTACTTTAAAGTATAAAAGGATTACGCTATTTGCTTTGGGATCGGGACAAAACGGGTCAATTGGTTTTAAGAATAATAACTATTTCTGGGTAAATGGTACCAGGAAATATTCTGATGTGGTCCTTGACCGAACTACTATCCAAAAGAATGTTGCGGGTGAATGGGAAGTGGCTCAATTAGGCTCTTATCCACGCTTAACCACTACAGGAAATACTAACAATTATCGAAACTCCACATTCTGGATGTATAAGAATGATCGGTTTAATTTGAGCAGAGTACAGCTTACTTATGATTTTAACGATGCGGTTTTTAAGAAATCCTTTGTTCATGCTTTAAGTATATATGTGAATGGAGACAACCTGTTAGTCTTATCCAAAGAGCGTAAAATGATGGAAACGAATTATGGATCAGCTCCACAATATCGTTTTTATAACATTGGCTTAAAAGCTACTTTTTAAAATGAATAAATTAAACGCATTACAATATGAAACGGAGCCTGATAAAATATCCTCATAAAGTGAGGCATATATACATAGTCTTATCCAACCTAAAGACAAATAAAAATATGCGGATGAAAAAAAATGTATTACTGATTTTTGCATTTGTACTGATGCTTACTGGCTGTAAGAAATGGCTGGAACCTGAACCGGAAAACCTTAAAACGGTTGAGCAGATGTATACAGACCCCAGTTATGCACAAGGTTTTCTTATAAATGCTTACCGTACTATTCCCGGGTATTACGATAATAGCGATTATGCTACTGATGATGCTGTTACGAATCAAAAAAACCACAGCTATTTGCAAATAGCAACCGGTTCGTGGACATCAGCAAATAATCCAACGAATATATGGGGCCAGTCGTATGGTGCTATGCAGTATCTTAATCTTTTTCTGGCAAATGTAGATAAGGTTGCGTGGGCAGTCGATGATGAGGCTGCAAAGCTGTTTAACATGCGCATGCGGGGTGAGGCTTACGGTTTGAGAGCGCTGTATATGTATTTTCTGCTTAGGAATTTTGGCGGATATACTGCTGATGGCCAATTATTAGGCGTGCCTGTTATTACTGAGTTTCAAACCAGTACTTCGGATTTTAACCAGCCCCGTGCCAGTTTTGAGGATTGCGTAAAACAGATTTATAAAGATTTGGATAGTGCAGAGGCTTATTTACCTACCGAATATAATGATGTTACCAATTTGAGTCAAATTCCCGCTCGTTTTCAATCAGCAACCCAAAATCCTTCTGTTTATAATAGGGTAATGGGACAGTATGCCCGGCAGCTGTTTAACGGGCTGATCGCAAAATCTTTTCGTGCCAGAACTGCACTATTGGCCGCCAGTCCGGCTTTTCAAAGTAGTGCTAATTCGGTCACCTGGGGTAATGCTGCCGATAATGCTGCTGCAGTTATTGATTACAAAGGAGGCATTAATGGTTTGGCAGCAAATGGTGTGACTTATTATACCAATACGGGAGAAATAGATGCATTAAGTGGTGGTACTAATCCCCCCGAAATTATATGGAGAGAAAACCTTTCAAATAATGGCGATCAGGAAGCTCAAAACTATCCGCCCGGTTTATTTGGCACGGGGTATATGAATCCCACCCAAAACTTAGTAGATGCGTTTCCAATGGCTAATGGATATCCGATTGGTAATTCAGCCAGTGGCTATAGTGCATCAGCACCTTATACAAACAGGGATCCCCGCCTCGCTAACTATATTATTTATAACGGGAGTACGGCTGGTGTTTCTAATACTGTAATCAACACCGGAAGTGCATCAGGTACAGATAATGGTATCAATGTAAGGGAAACATCAACCCGAACTGGTTATTACATGAAAAAAAGACTTCGTATGGATGTAAACAGAAATCCTTCTGCTACCAGTAATAAAAATCATTATATCCCCCGTATTCGTTATACCGAAATGTACCTGGTTTATGCAGAGGCCGCTAATGAGGCATGGGGCCCAACCGGAGCCGGTGGACATGCATACTCTTCTTACGATGTGATAAAAGCTATACGAAAAAGAGCAGGTGTTGGCACTGCCAATGGTGACCCTTATCTGGAAGAATGTAAAGCTGATAAAAATAAAATGAGGGAATTGATTCGCAACGAACGCCGTTTGGAATTGTGCTTTGAAAGTTTTCGTTTTTGGGATTTACGCCGTTGGAAACTTAATCTTAATGAGACCGCACGCGGTATGGATATAAATGGCTCCAATTATAATCCTATTAGTGTTGAAAGCAGAGACTACCAGGATTACATGTACTACGGTCCGGTCCCATACTCAGAGCTGCTGAAATATAGCAATTTACGGCAAAACAAAGGATGGAATTAAAATTGTCTTATATCTGGCAACTTCCATTTGGCTAAAAATAAATAAAAAATTTGCAAATGAAAAAGAATGAAAATATAAAATGGATTATAGGTGTTTGTAGCTTGTTGGTGTTAAGTAGCGGGTGCCTTAAAAATAAAGATATTGTTCACCCTGATTTCGACCATAGTGCTGTTTATTTTGCCAACCAATACCCCGTGAGAACAATTGTTTTGGGAGAAGACCTAAACGTTGATAACTCGCTGGATAATGAACATAAAGTAGAGATTAAGGCAGTTTTGGCCGGAGTACGGGACAATAAGAATAATGTATCAATAGGCTTTAATGTAGATGAATCTCTTTTGAATAACTTATATTTTAGCGCAAACGGTTCGAAAATTGTACCTATGCCTGCCAATTATTACACCCTGGCTTCTGATAAAATAAACATTACTCCGGGTAATATCATCGGCGGTGTGCAGGTGCAGCTTACGGATGCTTTTTTTGCAGATCCGCTATCGCTTATAAATACTTATGTTGTACCTCTTAAAATGAGTAATGTACAAAATGCTGATTCTATTTTATCCACAAAAAATTTCGTGCTTTACGCCTTGAAATTTGTAAACCCCTGGCACGGAAACTATCTGCGTCGTGGTAAGGATGTTATTACCTATCAAGGTGAAACCTCCTCCAAAGATACTGTAAGACACAAGCAATATGTTGAAAATGACGAAGTCAATAAGTTATCTACACGTTCATATACTGAAATAAATTTTCCTGTCATTTTTAAAGATAAATCCGGAGTTAACAATACTGTTACATTGGTTCTAAAATTTGGAAGTGACGGTATATGTACAATAACATCAGGTACATCAGGTGTTACTGCTTCAGGTAATGGCGCCTTTGTTAAAAAAGGCGAAAAAAAGAGTTGGGGTAATATAGACAGGGATGCTCTTTACTTAGATTATCAGGTATCGATACCCAATAAGCTAAATACAGTAACCAAAGATACTTTAGTGATGCGCGATCGTGCCATCACTTCAGAATATTTTACACCGGTTATCAAATAAAATATTGAAATACTTTTATTATGAATAAGTTTAATAAAAAATTATATTCAGGGTTTCTTCTTTTTATCACAGCCTCTATCCTTACAGGCGGCTGTGGAAAATTTCCAGCACGGGAATTTGAAGTGGATAAGCCGCAAAGCTTGGTTGACCAGGAGGAATTGAATTCCTATAACGCGCTCAAAACTTATGTGGATTATAGCAGTCAGCCGAATTTTAAATTAGGTGTTGAGCTGGGATTTAATGATGTTGTAAACAATTCTATATTGTATAAACTGGTTCCAAAGCATTTTGATCAAATTAGCTTTACATCGTTAAATCATGTTGATTATGTGCAGGCTGATGGCAAGGTTTCCGTAGAAAGTTTTAATAAGGCATTAAATGCCAATGAGCCATATAGTATGCCTGTATATGCTGGTCAGCTTGTGTGGCATAGCCAGCAACGTGCTGCCTATTTAAACAGTTTGATAGCAAATGTAGTATTACCTGGCGTGTCAGGATCTGACGTTTTAGTGAATTTTGAAAATAATTCGATTGGCGATACTTATCCTGCTACTTCCTCCGCGGCATCGGCCACAATTGTAGCTGATCCTGATGGTAAAAGTGGTAAAGCAATTCGCATATTAAAGGTTACAGGGACTGCCTACCCCCAATTCAATATTACATTGCCTGGAGGGCGTAAGCTGGGATATTATAAAAATATTATGGTGGATTTTAAAGGTGGCACTTGTTGCGGATATTACGGAGCCGGGATGCAGGCTGCTATATCCACTACATTGGGACCTGTTACGTTAAAGGGATACGGAGGCCCGTCAAGTTTTGGTATAGCTGCTGATCAGTGGGGGCGGGGAATGATTAAATTACCTGTTGCAACGCTCAATCTGACTGATGAACAAAAAGAGCTTACTTCGTTTGTGTTAACCATTGGTTCTAATACTGGTAGTCCGGACTATCTGCTTGATAATATCACCATGGATTGGGAGATACCTGGACAGACAATTATAAAGACGCCCGAAGAAAAAGCTGTAATTATCAGGGGAGAGCTGGAGAAATGGATAAAAGCAGTAGCTGAAGCTGGCAAAGGGCGTGTTAAATCCTGGAGTGTTATATACCAGCCAATAGATGAAACCAATCCGTCAACATTGCGTAGCGGCACAGGTATTGGCACACTTCCTGATAATACATTTTATTGGCAGGATTATTTAGGTAAAGACTATGCTGCAATTGCTATAGCAATGGTAAAGCAATACAGCAGTGCTGATGATAAAATCTTTTTTACGGAAACTAACCTGGTAGATAATCCTGCTAAAATTCATGGGCTTACAGCTCTCATTGAGTACACCGAAGCAAAAGGGGTAAAGGTGGATGGTATTGCTACAGAATTAGCTCTAAATATTGCATCGGACAGGCAGAAAATAGAAACCATGTTAAGCGTACTGGCTGCAACTGGTAAATTGATTAAGATAGCCTCTCTTGATATAGGCATAAATGCATCAAAAAGCCAGGCAACTGACGGACTTTATAAGCAGCAGGCTGATATGTACAAATGGTTTGTTGAAGCCTATCTTAGGTTAATTCCTGCAAATAAAAGGGCTGGTATTACATTTAGAAGCCCGGTAGATCAAAGTGCTTCTTCTGCCTGGAGAGCCAATGAGCCGGTAGGTTTATGGACGGATCAATTTCTTCGTAAAAAGGCCTATGCCGCTGTTGCCGATGCTTTTTATGGACTGCATAAATAAAGAGGTTTCTATGCTTAAAATAAAAAAGAATAGTTTGAATACAATAAATGTTAATCGTGTTAGCTTTTCCGGCTTTTTAAGTTTATACTTTATAATAATTACAGTATTTTTAGGGGGGTGCAATAAAGACAAAGTATCCGGAGATGGCGTGGACGGATCAACTTATGCAAAATTCTCTCTTTCATCAGCAATTGCAGCTCCGGATGCTGATAGTATTAAAGTTGGAGTAAGATGGTCCCGGACCAAATGGAGCCTTTCTACAGCAGCGAATGGTTTTGTCAGCGGATTTTCATCAGAAAATGGCGGGCGTGAAGATCTGTCTTCTATATCGGGAGATGTGTATGTTCGGTTGAAACCTAATCTTGGCGAACAGCCGCGTAGCCAGGATATTATTATCAAAGACCTTACTACAGGAAAGGAAGAGAAAATGGCGATCACACAGTCGGCCCTTTCCGGAAGCGATAGAATTACGATAAACCCTGCTGTAAAGTACCAGAAAATAACCGGCTTTGGAGGTATGATCAATGCTTCGTGGACTGGAAACACGCAGCTATCGGTTCAGGATATTGAAAAACTTTACGGACCTGATGGATTAGGGCTTAATATCGGGCGGCTCATGCTTTACCCCAACACTTCCAATTGGAGCCGGGAAGTAGCTGTTGCAAAAAGGGCACAGGAGTTAGGGGCCATCTTATTTGCTTCTCCGTGGACCCCCCCGCCTAATCTTAAATCGGTTAATACAAATAGTAATACAAATGGCGAGTATCTGCTGCCTGAAAATTATGGAACATTTGCTGCTCACATGAAATCTTACGTAGATTACTATAAAAGTCAGGGTGTAAATATTTATGCGATATCTGTTCAAAACGAACCTGATTATAAAGTGAGTTATGATGGGTGTTCTTACACCCCGCAGCAAATGCTCGACTTTGTAAAGCAGGAGGGAAAAAATGTAGGTGCAAAGCTGATTGCAGGAGAAACCGTACAGTTCAATAAATCTTATACGGATGCGTTATTAAACGATCCTGTAGCAGTAAGCAATTTTGATATTGTGGCTACTCACCTGTACGGATTTAATTTCAGGACCACAGTAGCCGATTACCCATTGGCAAGACAGCACAATAAGGAAGTGTGGGTGACTGAGCACCTGTTTAACGAAACGGCAAACGGATATGACTGGTTATGGCTCCCTTCGTTAAAAACCACGTTGGCCGAAGAGATACATGATTGTATGACTAACAATTTCAACGCCTATGTTTACTGGTATTTAAAACGTTATTATGGCTTTATGGGCGAGAGCCCCGATCCCGCCAGTCCCGCAGGCTATTATATCAATGCCAATGGAGAAATTACAAAGCGCGGTTATATTATTTCACACTACGCCAAATACGCAACCGGTAGAACAAGGGTCGATGTAGGGTTAGGCAGTAATATTTCTGCTACAGATTTTCTTACTACAGCCTATTCAGGTACCAATGATATAACGGTCGTGCTCATTAACAGGACGAACAAAGCCAGAATAATGGACTTTGTAATCCCTTCCGGTATAACATCTGTAACGGCAGTGGAAACCACTTCCGATAAAAACATGAGCGCTGTAGATAATGCCATCAGCAGCGACAAAAAATCTGTAAGAATACGTATTTCCGGTGAGAGTATTGTCTCTGTTAAAATGGTAATGTAGTGTTATTTAAAGTGTATCACCTGATACTTTATAAAATTTAATAGTGACTTATAAGCACTTTATAAAAAGAGATTCTGTTCTGTGTTTTCTGATACTCTTTTCTCTCAATGTCAATGCGCAGCATTTTATAAGTGAAAATGCTGGAAATAACAGTTTCCCCATTGTTACCGCTACGGGTGTGGCCTCAATATTTGTGGACGGCTCTGAAGATGAGCTGATCCATAAAATGGCTGTATTGCTGCAAAAGGATATAGAAAGAGTAACAGGAAAAACCCCTCGCATTGTTAACAAAATTAAGTCATCAGGAAATGTGATCATCATTGGTACGGTTGACGGAGCGAAGGGTATAAATCAACTGATAAAGAATGCCAGAATTGATATAAGCTCCTTAAAAGGCAAGTGGGAGGCGTTTAAGCTGCAAAATATAAACAAGCCTTATAACGGTGTACAACATGCATTGGTCATTTTAGGAAGCGACAGGCGAGGTACGGCTTACGGCGTTACAGAGCTTTCTGCTCAAATGGGCGTTTCTCCCTGGTATTGGTGGGCAGATGTGCCTGTTAAAAAGAAAAAAGAAGTGCATTTCAAAAACGGGGTGTATAACTATCCTTCTCCTTCTGTGAAATACCGCGGTATTTTCATTAATGATGAAGCGCCCGCATTTAGCGGCTGGACAAGGGAAAAGTTCGGTGGATTTAATCATAAAATGTATGAGCATCTGTTTGAACTGCTCCTCAGGCTCAAAGCCAATTATTTATGGCCGGCTATGTGGGGAAATGCTTTTAATGATGATGATACGCTTAATCCTGTATTGGCCCATAAATGGGGTATTGTAATGGGCACTTCTCATCATGAGCCTATGCTAAGGGCGCAGGCAGAGTGGAAACGCTACGGTAAAGGTGCATGGGATTATGAAAAAAATGAGGGAGGATTGAAATCTTTTTGGAGAAAGGGTATAGAAAATATGCGTGATCATGAAAGCATAATTACCATTGGTATGCGCGGTGATGGTGACGAGCCCATGACAGAAGGAACCGCAATCAGCCTGTTAGAAAGAATAGTAAAAGATCAACGTAAAATATTGGAGGAGGTGACCAGTAAACCTGCTTCTGAAATACCGCAGTTATGGGCCTTGTATAAAGAAGTGCAGGACTATTATGACAACGGAATGAGCGTTCCTGATGATGTTACGCTTTTATTGTGCGATGACAACTGGGGCAATATCCGCCGGTTGCCAGACTTAAAGGAGAGACCAAGAAAAGGAGGGTATGGTATTTATTATCATTTTGATTATGTGGGTGGTCCCAGAAATTACAAGTGGATCAATACCAATAATATTTCAAGGGTGTGGGAACAAATGCACCTGGCTTACGAGCATAATGCCCGCCAGATATGGATTGTAAATGTAGGCGACTTAAAACCTATGGAACTGCCCACCAGTTTTTTCCTGGACTACGCCTGGAATGTTAACTTGTTGAACGAAGACAATCTTTCGGAGTATTATACTAAATGGGCAACAGCACAGTTCGGCAATACTTATGCAAAAGAAATTGCCGGAATACTGTCTGCCTATGCTCAGTATGCCTCCCGCAGAAAACCGGAACTGTTAAATGGAAATAGTTACAGCATTCTAAACTATAATGAAGGCAACCGGGTGACAGAGAACTGGAATAAGCTGCTGGAAGAGGCTGAAGCATTATTTAATAAAATTCCGGCTGAGCAAAAGGATGCCTTTTTTCAACTGGTTTTACACCCGGTAAAGGCATACGGAACCCTTCAGAATATGTACACCGCTTTGGCCTGGAATGAATACTATGCTAAGCAGAATAATGTACTGGCTAACAAATATGCTCTGGATGTAAAAAATTTTTATATAAAAGACTCCTTAACAGCTGTGGCATATCACCAGCTTAACGATGGTAAGTGGAACCACATGATGTCTCAAAAGCACATAGGTTATACCTACTGGCAGGAGCCCAGGGTACAAAAAATGCCTGAAGTAAAGTACTTGCCAGAGGGTAGCGCTTCAGTTCCTTCAAACACTGCTTTATCAACGCCATCCGTAAAGCCGGATATTCCTCCAAATATCAAACACCCCGTTTTTTATGAGAAGGATGGTTATGTTTCTATCGCAGCCTCAAACTTTACAAGAAAGGCAGATCAGCAGGATATTCAATGGAAAGTAATTCCTGGTATTGGCCGCGAAGGGGATGGTATTACTACTTTTCCTGTTACTACAGGTCCTGTGAAATTATCAAAAACAACGCCTCATCTTCAATATGATTTTTATACTTCCGGTTCAGGTAATGTAAAATTGAATATTTATACTTCTCCCACACTTAACTACACTGACAGCAAAAACGGGTTACAATATGGTGTTTCTATTGACGATGGCGAGCCTCAGATAGTCTCCATCAATAAATTTAAAGTAGATAGCCGTGAATGGGCGCAAACAGTGTCGAACAATATAAACATTACTTATACCAGCCATAAAATTGATAAAAAGGGTAAACATACGCTGAAGTATTGGATGGTGAGTCCGGGTGTGGTATTGCAGAAATTAGTTTTGGATTTAGGCGGATTGAAGCACAGTTACCTGGGACCACCCGAAACCAGGATGGAAAATAAGGTTGCTGCCAGGTGAGCAATAAATAAAAGAGTATGTACAGGTTATTAAAAAAAAAATTATTGATTACATGGGTTGCTTTTACAATATGTGTTTTAATAACATCATGTAACAGTAGTAAGAGATCGGTTATTATTAAGCCGGAAAATTGGGTGGGAACCTGGGCAACGGCTCCGCAACTCGTAGAACCGGGTAATATGCCTCCCCAGCCAGGCTTAACCAACAATACAATCAGGCAGATAGTACGGGTGTCTGTTGGAGGTGAAAAGCTGCGCTTACGCTTCTCCAATGTGTTCAGCAAGCAACCGGTTACCATAAAAAGTGTAGCTATTGCAGCGCCCAAAGAGGGTAGTGTTATTGACATAGCAACTCAAAAGCAATTAAAGTTTGGAAATAGCGGATCGGTTGTTATGCAGCCTGGAAGCGAAGTGTTTTCGGACCCGGTAAGTTTTAAACTTGCGCCGGGTTCACTACTTGCCATTACCATTTATTTTGGCGAAACGTCAGCCACCGTTACAGGGCATCCGGGCTCACGCACTACATCTTATATACTGGAAGGGAATCAAATTGCTTCAGCCGCTTTTAAAGGCGCTGTTACAACCGATCATTGGTATGTTATTAATGGTATTGATGTTATAGCCTCTTCAGATGCCTTTGCTATAGCGGCTTTGGGCAATTCTATTACTGATGGCAGGGGCTCGGGAACCAACAGGCAAAACCGCTGGACAGATATTTTATCTGAAAGATTGCTGAACAATGAGACAACAAAAAATACTGCCGTTCTCAACCTGGGTATTGGTGGCAACTGCGTATTGCGTGGTGGACTGGGGCCTACTGCCTTGTCGCGTTTTGACAGGGATATTCTTTCGCAAAGCAATGTGAAATACCTGCTGATATTGGAGGGTATCAACGATATTGGCGGCATCAAAAATGCAGAAGCAGCTCCCGGAATAGCGCAGGAGCTGATTGATGCCTATTCTTTAATGGCCGACAAAGCGCACGCAAAAGGCATAAAAATGTACGGGTGCACCATCCTGCCCTTTGAAACTTCTTTTTACGACAAGCCTTTCAGGCAGCTGGCAAGGGATATAGTGAACGAATGGATCCGTACCACAAGTAAGTTTGATGCGGTTATAGATTTTGATAAGATCATGCGTAACCCGGACGATGTAAAGAAAATATTGCCAGCATTGCATGATAATGACTGGCTTCATCCCAATGAGGACGGTTATAAGAAGATGGGAGAATCTATAGACATGAAATTGTTTACAGAATAAAGCAAGATAGCGCGGAGCATAATAAAACCTGATGTATTGAATGACATCTTGTCCTGAACCGGTTTAGAAACGTAAGGCCGGATGATTAATATCTTTTTATCCTGTTTTCGAAAATGAAAAAGATATTATCGTTGATGGTTTGGCGTTTTTGAATGCTGTGATTGCTGAAAGTTTAAAGGATATATCTAAAAATGAAAGATGAATATCTTAAAATTCATGCCGGAATCTTCATGCGGGGGTATTTTCGAAACAGTTTTTTCTTCCGGGTATTCCTGGTAGGATATATTGGGATGCCGTCATTTTGACGTATGGGTATTGGTTTTGTAACCGGTTATAAATAGAGTTGGAGGAAGAATTATAATAGGGAGCTTAGAAAACATAGTTAAAAATAAAAGTAATGAAGCTTAAGTTTAATGGGTTACGCCTGTTCTTAGCCGCTATTTTGACGGTTTGTTCCGTTGCAGTGCCGGCGCAAAAGAAAAAGCTGAAACAAGCAGATAGCAACATGCCTGTGTTTACACAGTTTTCTTATAAAGGGAATGATGCGGTGTATAATGATAATCCTTTAAAGGATAATGAGTTTTATAACCCCATTCTGCAAGGTTGTTATCCTGATCCCAGCATTGTGCGCAGGGGTGATGATTATTTTCTGGTAAACTCTTCCTTTTCTATGTTCCCTGGTGTTCCTGTTTTCCATTCAACAGACCTGGTGAACTGGAAACAGATTGGTCATGTATTGGACCGGCCTTCGCAGTTAAAAGTAGAAAAATCCGGTGTGTCGGCGGGGATTTATGCGCCGTCTATAAAATACAATAAGAACAACGAAACCTTTTATATGATCACCACCCAAATTGCCGGTGGTATTGGTAATATGGTAGTGAAGACAAAAGATCCTTTTAAGGGCTGGGGCGAAGTTATTAAGTTAAAATTTGATGGTATTGATCCGTCTTTATTTTTTGATGATGATGGAAAAGCCTATGTAGTTCATAACGATGCTCCGGATAAGGGAAAGGAGCTGTACAGCGGCCATAGGGTGATCAAGCTGTGGGAGTATGATGTAGAAAAGGATGAAGTGATTGCAGGATCTGATAAAATACTGGTTGACGGAGGTGTGGATATTGCAGAAAAGCCTATCTGGATAGAAGGTCCGCACATATATAAAAGGAATGGGAAATATTATTTAATGTGCGCAGAAGGGGGTACCGGCGACTGGCATAGCGAGGTGATCTTTATGAGCGATAGCCCCAAAGGTCCGTTTGTGCCGGCGCCATCCA
This sequence comes from Niabella sp., assembly GCA_027493055.1. Taxonomy (GTDB): domain Bacteria; phylum Bacteroidota; class Bacteroidia; order Chitinophagales; family Chitinophagaceae; genus Niabella. Next base: position 35,078 of record JAPUDO010000015.1, read on the forward strand.
ATCCCATACTTACCCAAAGGCATTTTCCCAAAGACAGGAAAGGGAAAATAGACTGGACCGGCCACGCCGACCTGGTGGAAGGTAAGGATGGAAAATACTATGCCGTGTTCCTGGGCATTAGGCCTAATGCCCAGGACCGTGTAAATACGGGGCGTGAAACTTTTATCCTTCCTGTTGACTGGAGTGGTACTTATCCTGTTTTTGAAAATGGATTAGTACCCATGAAGGCCAAATTGAAATTACCGGAGGGGGTTACCAATCAAACCGGTCAGAATGGTTTTTTCCCTAATGGCAACTTTACTTTTACTGATAACTTCACGGCGCCTGCTTTAGATTACAGGTGGATAGCCATGCGCGGTCCCCGGGAAAACTTTATCAGCACCTCTGCCAAAGGTGGCCTTACCATTAAGCCATTTGCAGAGAACATAAAAGCGCTGGCGCCGGTTTCGGCATTATTTCACAGGCAGCAGCACTCAGTCTTTGTGGCAGAAGTGACCATGCAGTACGTTCCAAAGTCCGGTAATGATCTTGCCGGTATTACCTGCTACCAGGGCGAAGCGTTCAACTATGTATTTGGTGTAACTAAAAAGGATAATGATTATTACCTGGTATTGGCCAGAACCGAAAGAAAAAGACAGGCAGGTCTGCCGCGTCCCAATACGCCTGTCATTACCACCCTCATCGGCAGTGTAAAAGTAGATGTGAAAAACCCTGTCAGGTTACAGGTAATAGCCAACCAGCAGGATGAGTATTCGTTTAACTATTCCATTGATGGGACTCATTTTAAGAATGTAGGGGGGGCGGTTTCCGGCGATATTTTATCCACGAATGTAGCCGGCGGTTTTACTGGTGCATTGATTGGCCTGTATGCTACTTCGGGTAATGATATTCTACCATAATACGATATAATTGATTAAATGTGAATAGAATGTATAAAGTAATCGGTGGGCTGTTTGCCGCGGTATTAATTGTGGGTTGTAGCAATTCTTCAAAGCCTGTTTCAGGTGCAACAGCTGCAACGGCGTATAAAAACCCGGTAATCTGGGCTGATATGCCCGATCTGTCCGTTACCAGGAACGGGAAGGATTACTACCTGATCAGCACTACCATGCACCTGATGCCTGGCGCGCCGGTAATGAAATCAAAAGACCTGGTGCATTGGGAAACGGTAAGCTATGTTTTTGATAGCTTAAGCGACAATTCGAAGTACAACCTCATCAACGGTACGGTTTATGGGCGGGGTCAATGGGCCTCCTCTATCCGGTATCATAAAGGGAAGTATTACGTACTCTTTTCTCCAAATGATGAGCCTTACAGGGCTTATATTTACAGCAGTTCAGATCCATCCTCGGAAAAGTGGAAACTGGTTTCCCGTACCCCGCATTTTCATGATGCCTCTTTGTTTTTTGACGATGATGACCGGCCTTTTGTTTTTTCCGGCACACGGGTTACTGAATTGAAAAGCGATTTGTCGGATATACTACCTGGCGGTATTAACCAGGATATTTTTAAAAAAGATGCAGAAGAAACAGGTTTGCTGGAAGGGAACCAGGTAGTAAAGCACAACGGCAAATACTATTTGTTGATGATCTCCTGGCCAAGGGGTAAGCCACGCAGGCAGGTTTGTTACCGGGCCGATAAGATTACGGGGCCTTATGAAAAGAAAATGATCCTGGAAGATAATTTTGCAGGCTTTCCTTATGTAGCGCAGGGCTGTATCATTGACGATGTAAAAGGCAACTGGTATGGTTTGATATTTCAGGACAGGAACGGTGTAGGCCGTGTGCCCGTGTTGATGCCTGTGCGCTGGGTAGATGGCTGGCCAATGCTCGGCGATGAAAATGGTAAAGTGCCCTTGCTGGAAACTATACCCTTAAAACCTTATGAAACCGGTAAACGCATCGTTGAAAGCGATGACTTCTCTGGTAAAAACTTAAAAATAAACTGGCAATGGAATCATAACCCGGTAAACGGCGCCTGGTCGCTAACAGAACGCAGCGGCTATTTGCGGTTAAAAACAAACCGCGTAGTTCCGAACCTGTACCTGGCTCCCAATACCATTACCCAGCGTATGATGGGGCCAACATGCAGTGGTATTATTTCGATGGATGTATCGGAGATGAAAGATGGGGATGTGGCTGGTTTCAGCGCTTTCAATGGCCATTCCGGCATATTGTCTGTTATGATGGAGGGAGAAAAAAAATACCTTACCATGACTACTAATGTTGTAGAGCTAACGGATAAAGAAAAGGCCGTAACCAATGTGCAGGTGGAAGAGAAGGCCCGTATAGCATTGAATCAGCATATAGTTTATCTCCGTATTGATGGGGATTTTAACCTGGATAAAGACCAGGCAATTTTTTATTATAGCCTGGATGGTAACAACTGGAAAAAAATAGGTCCGGAATATAAAATGATCTTTGACTATCGTAAACTATTTATGGGCACCAGGTTCGCTATATTCAACTATGCTACAAAATCTTTGGGAGGATATGTGGATGTGGACTATTTCAAATTTACAGTAAGCGAAAAATAAGTTGTTGGAAAGAAGAGCCGGCTTCGGCCAAAGGAATATTAGTGATGAAAGAACAAAAGATGTACATATCCTTAACCAATGGCATTTAGATCATATGGCAATGTGGAAAGAGAACAGGGTCAGTTGAATGAAGGTACTGCGCCTCCGCCCCGGTATCATAATAAAAAAGGATTAAACGGCATATAACAAACTAATGAACAGGAATCTTCAATATCTCGTAATCTTATTTGTTATCGTAGTAATGGGACAACCGGTAATGGCCCAGAATCCCATCATACAAACAAAATACACCGCAGATCCGGCTCCGCTCGTATATAATGATACCGTTTTTTTATATACCAGTCATGATGAAGATGACGCGTTTGGTTTTAAGATGGAGGATTGGCTCTTGTACACCTCAACTGATATGGTAAACTGGACAGACCACGGAGTGGTGGCTTCTCTGAAAGATTTTAATTGGGTGCACAGCGATAACGGCGCCTGGGCTCCGCAATGTATTGAACGCAATGGGAAGTTTTATTTATATTGTCCCGTTCCCAATGGTCTTGGAATTGGCGTACTGGTATCGGACAGCCCTTACGGGCCTTTCAAAGATCCTATAGGAAAGCCTTTAGTAAAAAATTCTACCGAGGATATAGACCCCACGGTATTTATAGATGATGACGGGCAGGCTTACCTTTATTGGGGAAACCCCAATTTATGGTATGTAAAGCTTAACCCCGATATGATTTCGTATTCCGGGGAAATCATTAAAGATACTTCTTTTGCCAAGCGTAAAGGCCAGCCTGACCCATACCACTATCAGGAGGGTCCCTGGATGTGGAAACACAGTGGCAACTACTACATGGCTTATGCCTCTACCTGCTGTCCGGAAGGTATAGGTTATGCAATGAGTAAATCGTCTACTGGTCCGTGGGACTATAAGGGAATGATAATGGATGGCGATCCGCGTTCCAGCGGTAATCATCCGGGTATTATCCGGTACAAAGGCAAATGGTATGTATTTGGATTTAACTATGTACTTTCTAAGAAAATTGCCACAAGGCATTCGGAAAGGCGCTCCGTAAACGTTACAGAACTGATGTATAATGCCGATGGCACCATTCAAAAATTACCATTTTGGACCAGCACAAAGATTAAACAGCTAGGATCCCTTAACCCATATCAAAAAGTAGAAGCTGAAACCATTGCTTTTAGCGAGGGCGTAAAAACAGACCAGGCTACTGAATGGGAAAATGAAAGCCCCTGGAATAAGGGCCGGAAAATAGCCGAACGTTTTTTTGTAACATCCATTAACAACGGGGATTACACGATGGTGAAGGGTGTTAATTTCTCCAAAGGAGCAGCAGCTATAGAACTAAGTGTGGCTTCCATAAACGGCGGTAAAATTGAGTTGCACCTTGATAGCCTCAAAGGGCCACTTGTAGGAACAATTAATATTCCCCAGACCGGAGAATCAGATCTTTGGAGGACCCATAATGCGCCTGTAAAAAATGTGAATGGTATCCACGATTTGTATTTTGTGTTTAAAGGAGAAAAAGACCTGTTCAATTTTGACTGGTGGAGGTTGAAAAGCAAATAGTTTTTGACTGTAGATAATAATTTAAACCGTGATTAAATATAAACTATGATAAGAACTTTCTTTTTGGGGGGCATAATTTTTTTATGTGGACTGTGGGGCCCATCTGTAATGGCTCAAACAGTTTGGCTGGATGAGTTAGACCTGAGCGTTGCTACTCAGGGCTATGGCGCGCCTGGAAAAAATAAAACTGTTGATGGCCGGCCTTTAACTATCGCGGGGAACGTATTTCAGCGCGGGTTCGGCACCCATGCTGAAAGTTCGCTGTTTATTGACCTGGGTGGAAAGGCAACGGAATTTTCTGCACTGGTGGGAGTGGATGATGAAATGAAAGGGCAGAATCCTGCCGTAGAATTTGAAATTTATGCGGATGATAAAAAGCTTTGGTCAAGCGGAATCATGCGATTAGGTAACCAGCCTAAACCTGTTACGGTTTCTTTAGTTGGCGTAAAGAAATTAGAGCTAGTAGTTACAGATGGCGGTAATGGGCCGTATTATGACCACGCGGATTGGGTAAATGCTAAGTTTGAAACAAATGGAGCAATAACTTTTAAAACCTTTAATCCTGTGGCTACGGAGCCTTATATTCTTACACCTGCCGCTCCCGCTAAACCACGTATTAATGCAGCAAGTGTTTTTGGCGTAAGACCCGGTTCTCCTTTCTTATTCAGGATACCAGCTACTGGCGACCGCCCGATGGTGTTTTCGGCAACCAATCTGCCTGAAGGCTTGCAACTGGATGCTCATACAGGTATTATAACCGGTAAAATAGCGCAAAAAAGTACTTACCATGTGATGCTCACTGCAAAAAATAAAAAAGGAAAAGATACCAAAAAATTCCGCATTGAGTGTGGAGATGAAATTGCACTCACACCACCAATGGGGTGGAACAGCTGGAATTGTTTCGGGCATGAAGTATCGGCCGATAAGGTAAAAAGAGCGGCTGATGCACTTATTAAAAGTGGTTTGGTTAATTATGGCTGGACGTATATCAATATTGATGACTCCTGGCAGTACAACCGAAAAGATTCGGCAGCCGGAATTAAGTTCCGTGATGAAAACGGATATATTATTCCCAATAAAAAATTTCCGGATATGGAAGGCCTGTCAGACTATATTCATTCTAATGGCTTAAAAATGGGTATTTATTCCTCGCCCGGACCATGGACTTGCGGAGGGTGTGTTGGTAGTTACGGCTACGAAAAACAAGACGCCGAAAGTTATGCCAGGTGGGGAGTAGATTATCTCAAACATGATTGGTGCAGTTATGGAGGTGTCATTAATGGCTTGCCACAAAATGATCCCAATAAAGTGCCATCGCTGGCTTTTGAGGGTGGAGGAGATCCGGAAAAAGGAGTTCGGCCTTTTCGGATTATGGGCGATTATCTGCGTCAGCAGCCCCGCGACATTGTATATGCGCTTTGCCAATATGGGATGGGTGACGTTTGGAAATGGGGTGGATCTGTTGGCGGACAATTGTGGCGTACTACTCACGACATTACAGATACCTGGTCAAGCATCAGCAATATAGCTTTAGCACAGGATAAAGCCGCACCCTGGGCAAAACCTGGAAACTGGAATGATCCGGATATGCTGGTCATTGGCGTTGTTGGATGGGGTAATGCCCACGCCAGTCGTCTGAAACCTGATGAACAATATTTGCACTTATCACTGTGGAGTATTTTTTCGGCCCCACTGTTGATCGGCTGCGATTTGGAGAAATTAGATGCCTTTACCTTAAACCTGTTAACCAATAACGAAGTAATCGCTGTGAATCAGGATGCTTTGGGTAAACAGGGTACCTGTATGCAAACAATAGGTGAGCTGCGCATTTACGTTAAGGAATTGGAAGATGGAAGCAAGGCTGTTGCGTTTGCTAATTTCGGAAGAGATAAGGTGAAATTGAGCTATGCTGACTTTGTGAGACTTGGAATTAAAGGTAAACAGGTAGTCAGAGACCTTTGGCGGCAAAAAGATATCGCTAAGATAAATACCGCTAACAGCAAGCTGGCTATTGATGTTCCCGTACATGGTGTACAATATTATAAATTTAGTAGTGTCAAATAGTGTCTGTTATCTATTGCATATATATATGAAACAATTGAATGTTTAAGTGCAAGGTCCCACTTCATTCGCCATAATGTAATTTCCTATTTACTATGAACTAAGTGCTTATTATTAAATAAAATCAGAATTGTATTAATAGGACCAGCACATTTTAAAATATGAGATATTTTGCAAAATTTATTTTATTGTTACAGGTTTTTAGCTGGTTGGGTTACAAAGCTTATTCGCAACCTCCTGTTATAACTTCGCCCAATAAAAAAATTGTAGTAAGCACGATTGCTCCGGATCCTGCACAAAAGGGCAGGTGGAGTTTACAAATAGATTACCGGGATAGTATTAAAACCATACATGCTATTCCTAAAATTGATATGGGGCTTATGCTGGACGGAGCTGATTTTTCTGAGGGGTTGCGACTCATAGGAGTTACAAACCCTGTGTTGGTAAATGAAGAATACACTATGCCGCATGGCAAGAAGCTTTTACGTAAAAATTCAGCCAATGAAATCGTAGTTTCTTTTGAAAATAGCCGGAAACAAAAGTTAAGGGTTAAAGTGCGTGCTTACAACAATGGAGTGGCATTCCGCTATGAACTACCTGGTAAAAAAGACTCTTTTATTGTAAAAGATGAGCTTACGGCTTACACAATAGCGCCTGAAACAATGCGTTGGATGCAGAAATGGAATCCGGCCAATGAGGGGTTGTATGCAGGCATGAGCAGGGAAAAAGTGAGACAGGATGAATGGTGTTATCCTGCATTATTCAGCACCAGCGACAGTGCTTGCTGGTTTTTACTCCACGAATCAGATGTAAACAGCAATTACTGTGGCTCTAAGCTTAAGAATGTTGATGAAAAATCGACCTATAAAATTACTTTTCCCCATCCCGGGGATGGCCGAGGCAAAGGCGAATCGCAACCAACGATAATGCTGCCCTGGCAGTCGCCCTGGAGGGTAATAGTGATGGGCACTCTTGCAGATATAGTGAGCTCTACTTTAGTAGACGATGTGGCAGCACCCTCAAAAGTAACCCATACAGGATGGATTCAACCAGGTGCGGTATCGTGGAATTACTGGTCAAGCAATCATGGCACTAAAGATTTTAAAACAGTATGTGCTTTTACTGATTTGGCTGTAGAAATGAACTGGCCCTATACACTGCTGGACTGGGAATGGGATGCTATGGGTAATGGCGGTAATTTAGAAGACGCCCTCCGATACATTCATTCCAAAGGTGTAAAACCTTTGATGTGGTATAACTCGGGAGGAGATCATACCTGGGTAGGCGCCACACCCAAAGACAGGATGCTGACGCATGAAAACCGGGTGCAGGAGTTTACAAAGCTTAAAAGGCTGGGCGTTGCCGGCGTAAAGATAGATTTCTTTGAAAGCGAAAAGCAAGATATGATCCAATACTACCTGGACATTCTGGAAGACGCCGCCAAATTTGAAATGATGGTTTATTTTCATGGGTGTATTGTGCCCAGGGGCTGGCAAAGAACCTACCCGCACCTCATGACCTATGAAGCAGTAAGGGGAGCAGAATGGTATAACAACGGTCCTGAGTTTACCTTTACCGCACCCGAGCATAATACGATACTGCCGTTCACACGGAATGTAGTGGGATCAATGGATTACACGCCGGTAACATTTACCAATTCCCAGTTTCCGCATATTACTTCCTATGGCCATGAGCTGGCTTTAGCAGTGCTGTTTGAGTCGGGCCTGCAACATTTCGCCGACAGACCCGAAGGATACAGGGATCTTCCCGATGCGGCCAGGTCTTTTCTTAAAAATGTGCCGGTTGCCTGGCACGATATAAAGTTGTTGGAAGGGTATCCCGGCAGGGATGTTTCGCTGGCAAGGCGAAAAGACCGTAATTGGTATATCGGAGGTATTAATGCTGAGGGCCGCGAAAAAGTTAAAGAGATTAAACTCGGCTTCCTCGAAAAAGATATTAAATACCGTATGGTATTGATAGCCGACGGCAGGCATGATAAGGAACTGGTGACATCGTACTCAATTGTTGATAATACTTCCGCCATCCAGGTAAAAATGCTGCGCAGGGGCGGCTTTACAGTGGTTTTAATCCCCATGAATTAGGTAAGGGTTAAAAAAGGTGAATGGTAGACCCGATATCGGTTTTTATACTGCATCTGTTAAAAATATTCATATGAGAAATTTGAAATTAGTTTTCAGTATAGTGCTTTCCATTATTTCCGGTAGCATTATACCCGCCCAAAATCCTGTGGTACAAACGCATTACACACCCGATCCTGCGCCGATGGTTTACAAGGGTAGGGTGTACATGTATACGGGGGATGACATACCTGGTTTTGATTTCTATTATATGACTAAGTGGAGAGTCTACTCCTCTGAAGATATGGTAAACTGGACCGATCATGGCGTACCCATTGCGTTGGAATCTTTTGTATGGGCCAGGGATAGAGCCTGGGCAGCACAATGTGTGGAGCGTAATGGTAAATTTTACTGGTATATATGTGCTCAAACCGTTGATAATAATATGGCTATTGGCGTTGCTGTAGCAGATAGCCCAACAGGCCCCTTTAAGGATGCTTTAGGTAAGCCGCTGATTACTACAGGAAGCTGGTCTAATATTGATCCTACGGCTTATGTAGATGATGACGGGCAGGCCTATATGTACTGGGGCAATGGAAGTTTGTACTATGTGAAGCTGAACAAGGATATGATTTCCTACTCAGGCGATATTGTGGAAGTTCCGCAAAGTGTAGAAGCTTTTGGCGGTGTAAGACCTCAGCGGAACAATAACGCCAATAACAATCAGACCGCTCCTCCATCCAACAAGGATATGTATGTGGAAGGTCCCTGGTTTTATAAGCGCAATGGTACCTATTACCAGATGTTTGCCGGTATGGAAAAAGGAAAAGAAACCTTATCTTATTCCACCAGCAACGAACCTGTAGGCCCGTGGAAGTACCAGGGAAAAATTATGGTTGATCAGCCTACCAACAGTTTCACCAATCATGGCGGTATTATTGATTTTAAAGGCAAATCTTATTTGTTTTACCACACAGGCCTGCTAAAGGGTAGCGGGAGCTACGGTCGCTCCTCTGCAATAGAATCATTTAAATATAATGCAGATGGTACTATACCCCCGATAACAATAACAAAGGAAGGTGTTGAGCCGGCAGGTACGCTTAACCCGTATAACCGGGTAGAAGCCGAAACCATTGCATGGTCTGAAAAATGTACCACGTCGGAAATAGCAAAGATAGGGGTGTATGTTTCAGGAATCCGCACAGGCGGTTACATAAAGGTAAGGGCCGTTGATTTTGGTAATACAGCTCCTGGAAGCTTTTCAGCTGCTATTGCCGCAGGCCTCGATGGCGGCATCCTTGAAGTGCGTATTGATAGTGTTGCCGGAACAAAACTGGCCGCTATTAAAGTACCTCGTACAGGAGGCTGGCAGGCATGGAAAACTTTTACTGAAGCTGTAATGGTACCGGTAACAGGTGTTCATGATGTTTACCTGGTGTTCAAAGGAGAGAATATTAGTGCCGGCAGAGAACTTTTTAATTTTGATTACTGGTTGTTTAAAAAATAGGGTATAGTTAAAAGTGCTGCCAGGGGTGTTAAAAATCAATCACGATATTTATGTTTCAGAACCGGGTGAAAATTTTACTTATTTTTTTGATGGTTGCGAGTTGTTTGCGTGTTGTAGCGCAGCTCCCGTATCAAAATCTTGCTCTTTCTTTTGAACAGCGTGCCAAAGATTTAATGGATAGGTTAACAGTAGAAGAAAAGGTTTCTTTACTGCTTGATCAATCGCCCGCTATCCCGCGCCTGGGCGTAAAGAAATTTAACTGGTGGAGTGAAGCCCTGCACGGTCTTGCCAACAACGACAGTGTTACGGTTTTCCCTGAGCCAATTGGGATGGCAGCTTCTTTCAACGATCAACTGGTATATAGAATTTTCAGTGCTGTTTCGGACGAAGCCCGTGCAAAATACCATCAATCCTTAAAAAGAGGACAGGAAAACCGGCGTTTTCTAAGTCTTTCTGTGTGGACTCCCAATATTAATATTTTTCGTGATCCTCGATGGGGCAGGGGGCAGGAAACGTATGGAGAAGATCCCTACCTTACCTCTCGTATGGGAGTAGCGGTAGTGAAGGGATTACAAGGCCCTGAAGAGGCTAAGTACCGAAAGCTGTTGGCTTGTGCTAAACATTTTGCTGTTCATTCGGGGCCTGAATGGAGCAGGCATGAGCTAAATCTTAACCAGGTTGACGCTCGTGATCTCTGGGAAACTTATTTGCCTGCGTTTAAGTCGTTAGTGATGGATGCTGATGTAAGACAGGTGATGTGCGCTTATCACCGGCTGGACGATGAACCATGTTGTGGCAATTCCAGGCTTTTGCAAAGAATTTTGAGGGATGAATGGGGTTACAGGCATCTTGTTGTTTCAGATTGCGGTGCTATTACAGACTTTTATTCCACGCACAAAGTATCGTCAGATACAATACATGCTGCCTCTAAGGCCCTCCTCTCAGGAACGGATGTTGAATGTGTTTGGCAAAATTATTCTTTTGAAAAACTAACAGAGGCCGTAAATCGGGGGCTGGTAAAAGTAGAAGATATAGATAAGGCGCTATTAAGAGTGTTAACAGGAAGATTGGAATTAGGTGATTTTGATAATGATAGTATGGTTCCCTGGGCTAATATTCCTCCTTCTGTGATTAATAATGAAGAGCATCGTCAACTGGCATTGCAAATGGCGTTGCAGTCTATGACGTTGTTACAAAATAACAATAGTGTACTCCCACTTAAAAAAACACTCAAAAATATTGCGGTAATAGGGCCAAATGCTGATGACGAATCAATGCTTTGGGGTAATTATAACGGAATTCCTATACGTACTGTTACAATACTTAATGGTATCCGTTCCAAATTAGGAGGCAGTAATGTAATTTACGATAAGGCATGTGATCTTGTAGAGGACAAGGTAACAAATAGCTATATTCCAGTTGCTGGTCATGAGGGGGTGCGTGGTCTGAAAGCTGTATATTGGAACAATAGAGCGTTTAGGGGAGATACAGTGACTGTTCAACATATCACTACCCCTATAAAACTAACTACAGCAGGCCAACATGAATTTGCTACAGGCGTAAAACTGGAAGACTTTTCAGTATTATATGAAACTACATTTTTAGCATCAGCAACAGAAGAAATAGTTTTCAAATATGCAGCTGCGGGAAGTTTTGAACTCTTGGTGAATGATAGTTTATTAATAAGTTACAATAATTGGAGAGCTATTCCGTCCAAAATGGTTTTTAAGTTAGAAAATGGAAAATCATATAAGATCACCGTACGATATGCCCAATTAAATAATTGGCAAGCTAACTTGGAGTTTGATTTTGGTAAAGAGAAGGATGTTGATTTTGCCGCTCTTATTGAAAAATTGAAAGGCGTTGAAACGGTTGTATTTGCTGGTGGATTATCTACAATGCTGGAAGGCGAGGAAATGCCAATATCTTATCCGGGATTTAAAGACGGGGATCGGACAGAAATTGAATTGCCGGCAGTACAGCGCCATTGTCTTAAAGCCCTCAGGGAAGCAGGCAAAAAGGTTATTTTTGTCAACTGTTCCGGTTCCGCCATTGCGCTTGTGCCCGAAACAAAAAGCTGCGATGCTATACTGCAAGCCTGGTATGGAGGCGAGTCAGGCGGTCAGGCTGTGGCTGATGTACTTTTTGGGGATTATAATCCATCAGGTAAGTTACCCATAACTTTTTATAAAAACCTGAGCCAATTAGGCGATTTTGAAGATTACTCTATGAAAGGGCGCACTTATCGTTTTCAGCCAGATCCTCTTTTTCAATTTGGCTTCGGCCTGAGCTATACAAGCTTTTCTATAGGGGAAGCCCTATTGAGCGCTACAGAACTGAAAGCAGGGCAAGGCTTATCCTTAACTGTTCCCGTTACTAATATGGGTAAACGCCCAGGTACTGAAATAGTACAGGTTTACATAAAAAAGGAAGCGGACAAAGAAGGTGCGCTTAAAACCTTGAAAGCATACCAGCGTGTGAAAGTAGCAAAAGGTAAAACAGTAAAGGTGCTAATAGGGATCCCAGCTGAGGCATTCGAATTTTTTGATACAGATAGCGGCAAGATGAAAATTCAACCTGGCTCATACAAGCTATTGTATGGTAATAGCTCCTCCGATAAAGATTTAAAATTGGCAACGGTTGTTTTAAAATAATATTAGTATAAGAAGGCAGATAATGTCGCATATTAGTAAAATGAAAGATCACACTAATGTATCAACCACTTTAAAAAGATAATATTTATGACAAGATTATCAAGCATGACACTCGTTATGGTAACACTTATGAGCATGACAGGTTTTGTTGTTGTGGCTCAAAATCCAATTGTGCAAACGCAATACACCGCCGATCCTGCCCCATTGGTGTATAAAGATAAAATGTATCTCTACACCAGCCATGATGAGGATAACTCCACCTGGTTTGTGATGAACGACTGGAAATTGTACACCACCGAAGATATGGTGAACTGGACCGATCACGGAGCTGTGGCGGGTTTCAAAACTTTTGAGTGGGGAATGGGTGATGCCTGGGCGATACAGGTGGTAGAGCGTAACGATAAGTTCTACCTGTATGCACCGGTAAAAGACCGTAAAACCAACCGTTCTGCTATTGGTGTGGCCGTGGCCGATAATCCTTATGGTCCGTTTTATGATCCTATTGGCGCACCATTGGTGCAAAGCAGTTGGGGCGATATAGATCCGACTGTGTTTGTAGATGATGATGGGCAGGCCTATTTGTATTGGGGAAACCCGTTTTGTTATTATGTGAGATTGAACGGGGATATGATCTCCTATAGCGGCGAAGTGGTAAAGGTTCCCATGACAGAAGCATCTTTCGGGAAGCGGGAAGGCAACGTAAAAGATCGCCCTACTTTATATGAAGAAGGTCCCTGGCTATACAAGCGCAACAGTTTGTATTACCTGCTTTGGGCTGGCGGTCCCCTTCCCGAGCATATTGGGTATTCTACAGGCAAAAGTCCTTTAGGTCCGTGGAAATATGGCGGAACGCTGATGCCTAAGCAAGGGAAAAGTTTTACCAACCATCCCGGCATAGCCGATTACAAAGGCAAAACCTACTTTTTTTACCATAACGGTGCATTGCCGGGAGGAGGGGGCTTTACCCGTTCTGTAGCGGTAGAAGAAGCCGAATTTAACAAAGACGGTACTTTTAAACCTTTACAAATGACCGAAGGCATTAAAAAATCATTAAAGCCACTCAATCCATATCAAATGGTTCAGGCCGAAACTATTGCCTGGAGCGAAGATGTAAAAGCCAAACAGCATAAAGAAACAGGTGTGTTTATTAATGCCATGGCCGATGGTGCTTACACCAAAGTAAGGGAAGTAGATTTTAAAGAGGGCGCATCAAAATTTACGGCAAGAGTAGGTACTACGCATAATGTGGGTGTGAGCATGGAACTGCGCCTTGATGCTAAAGACGGCCCCTTGCTGGGCACGGTGAAAGTACCGCTTACTGGTGGCGATGACCGATGGACTTTGGTAAATACCGACCTTACAAAGGTTTCGGGCATACACGATGTGTATTTTGTATTTAAAGGAGAAAAGAAATTGGGCCGAATTATGTATTTCGATTGGTGGATGATGTCAAAGTAGGTATTTGAATAATACATTTTAAAGAAGAAAAATAGTAAATGCTGCTCTGGATTTTATTTAAAATGTATGCCTGGCAGGGCTCATTCATGGGACAACCGATGGACATTTGATCCGCCCCATATGATTTTAAAATAGATGTTTCCGCGATGGTATCAGTTTAATCAGAACCGTTCATGTTGGAAGCAAGTTGATAAAAATGAGACGTAAGAGACTCATCTGTTAACCAGTAGAAACGAACAATTTCAGATATCTCCGATAAAGAAATGATATATATATATTGTTTCTGATTTATTGTATTAAGAAAATTGGATTAATATGGCTTAGCCATTTCTTCCTTTCAGGAGTTAGGGGTAATTCTATATCGTTGTCAATCCAGTTTTTGAATACATTTGATGTAGATCACCAGGTTTTTATGTTCACCTTTTCGGAACAGCGTAACATACGAGCCACTTACCGAAAGAACAGTATATATATGAGTTGTTGAAAACGGGGGCAGTAATTTAACTTTATCGCCAATATTCAATTGTGACATAGCCCAAAGATACTTTTTAAAATCGTTCGGATATGTTTGTCAGGGTAATACTATTTTAAATCTTTTCCGGCATTGTAACTTTATTTAACTATCTTTGCTGCTCTGTTATTGTTTTAACAGGAACTCTTTCAAAGTGTGTTGCAAATTGCAATGAGTATTTTAGCTTGCTTTAAAGCAATTCTTCTCCTGATACTTCCATTCTTGTAATAAGTTACTGCTTTATTAGAAAACACGGGTAGTTATATATCCTGGCAGGACTTATATTATTTATTAAATCTTCTTTTATAAAAAAGCTATCATTCAAAAAATCAGCTGCTGCTGATTTTTCTTCCACGTTAAAGGATCGAGTTGCAACCTATTTAAAGATCAGTGGTAAGAACCGGTTCGGCAACCGGGCCATGATTCTAAAGACGGTTTTCATGCTGTCGCTTTACTTTGTCCCTCTGGGTATCATTTGCTTTGGCGGTGTGACCCATACCTGGCATTTGTTTGCCTTATTTATACTTAGCGGATTTGGAATGGCTGGCGTAGGCATGGGTATCATGCATGATGCTTTGCATGGCTCGTATTCTAAAAGTAAGAATCTTAATAAATGGATGGGCTACACAATGAACCTCATTGGAGCCAGCGATGAAGTATGGAAATTACAGCACAATGTGCTACATCATAGCTTTACTAATATTGATGAGCACGACGATGATATTAATGCTCCTTTTTTTCTGCGCTTTTCCCCTCATGCTAAAAAGAACCGCCTGCATCCTTTTCAGCATTATTATGTCTGGTTATTCTATGGTTTATCCACTATATCCTGGATCACTTCCAAAGATTTTATCAGGCTTAACCGCTACAGGAAACTGGGATTGATTAAAGAAAAAGAGGAATATCGCAGGCTTTTGTCAAGGATCATTTTCTGGAAGCTTATCTATTATTCCTACGTCCTGGTATTACCGCTATTGCTTACTTCCTTTGCCCCATGGATAGTGATCCTGGCTTTTTTGACTATGCATTTTGTAACAGGATTTTGTATATCCATTGTGTTCCAGACAGCCCATGTAATGCCCGATACTTCTTATCCTTTGCCGGACAATGCCGGCAAGCTGGAACATGAAAGACTGGTGCATCAACTGGCTACGACCTGCAATTTTGCTCCCCGCAGCAGGTTGTTCTCATGGCTGATCGGTGGTCTTAATTTCCAGATTGAACACCATCTGTTTCCGCATATTTCCCATGTTCATTATAAGCACCTGGCGCCGATAGTAAAGAAAACCACTGAGGAATTTGGCATACCCTATTACAGCTATTCCACTTTTTTTTCCGCTGTAAAAAGCCATAGCATGATGTTACGCAAATTAGGCACTATGCCTTGCGAGTAACAAACTAATCACTCAAGTAAAAGAAACACTTTTACACCATCTTAAAACAGGATTTGATCAGCAGATCAAACCGATAAAAACATTACAAATGAAATACAGTATAAGAAATAAAAAGAATTATACAACATCTGGTACACCCAGGAGAAAGAAAATGATCACTATAGATCCATCTCTATTGCAGTCTCAGCCTGAAGCACAGGAACCTGTAAGCTTTGAAGCCACATTGGCTTTTTCAGATATGCCCATTGATCAACTATTGAAGCAGAATATACAAGCTAAAGGCTACATGTATCCAACAGAAATACAGCAGAGCGCTATACCGGTACTTATTGAAGGCGCAGATATGATTGGTATTGCGGCTACCGGTACAGGTAAAACCGGAGCTTTCCTGATACCTTTTGTAGAACAGCTATTGCACAACAAAAATGGCAAAGGTCTTGTAGTGGTGCCAACCAGAGAGCTGGCCCAACAGGTTGCTGAAGAATTTAAAGCACTAACAAAAGGCATGAGGTTCCGTTCAGCTTGCTTTATCGGGGGCACTAGCGTGAGCAGGGATATATCCCTGGCTGCAGCAAAGAACCATTTAATAATTGCTACGCCCGGACGGTTGATAGACCTGGTAAACAGAAAGGCTTTAAATCTGAATGAAATAGCAGTTCTAATACTGGATGAATTTGACCGTATGCTGGATATGGGATTTATTAATGACGTTAAAACTATCGTATCACTCACCAGCGCACGCAGGCAAACCCTGTTGTTTTCAGCCACTATTAACGCTTCTCAGCAAACACTGGTCCGCCAGATAGTTCAGAACCCGGTTATTATAAACGTGAGCAATGGTAAAGGCGCCAGTAGCACAGTGGAGCAGAATGTTCTTGAAGTGGCTCCTGACGAAGATAAAATGGAAGTACTGTTCAACCTGTTGAGCGGTGACAGCTTTGAAAAAGTAATGCTGTTCGCCGAAACCAAAAGAACGGTAGATAAGATCAATAAGCAGTTAATACGAAGAGGCGTGAGGTCGGATGTGATCCATGGTGATAAATCGCAGAATTATCGTACAAAAGCTATCAAGCAATTTAAGACCGGGCACACACGTGTATTGATCGCTACTGATGTTGCTTCAAGAGGGATAGACGTGCAGGATGTTACTCATGTGATCAATTACCAGCTACCCCAGACAATGGAAGCCTATATTCACCGCATTGGCCGTACCGGAAGAGCGGGGAAGAAAGGTATAGCTTATACATTTATCAATTAATACTTAAAATAAACAATTATGAAACAAGGAACAGTAAAGTTTTTTAATGACGAAAAGGGTTTTGGATTTATAACACCTTCAGAAGGCGGCAAAGATATTTTTGTGCATAGAAACGGCCTTATACATCAGATTGACTCAAGCGATCAGGTAACTTATACCACGCGCGACACTGCGAGGGGGCTTGAAGCGATTGAAGTAAAGCAGGCAAGATAAAAATAACAGTTCAGTTAGATATGCAGGTGCGGTCTGTCATTATACCGATTGGCCGTACCCTTGATTCAAGCATATCACTAACTTGTTATTCCGCTTTGCGATCAGGTAAATGAATACATGCAATAATGAATGCCATCAAATACGATGGCTTTCTTTTTGTTCTCAAAAATTACCAGGGTACCTGTATGATACTTTCTCTGTACAGGTTAGAGATAACACTTCTTCCCGGGAGAATTCAGTGAAAAAGGTTGACCTTGTTTTTACTTCGGAGTACGACTTATTTTAAAGGCGTTAGGCAATTAGGCTATACCGTAGTATAAGCGCTTAGTGTGATCCAGTTAAAAGCTGAGATTTCACTTTTAGCATTGCCTGGTAAATCCCGGGTGATTGTTTGTTCTATTATCCTGCATTCCTGAAGGCTGATATGGCCGGCCAGTGATGCGTAGTAGTTGATCAGGAAAAGCACCTGATCCCCGTTATTTTTATCAAAGCTTCTGCGGCTGGGCCCGCCACTAAAAACAGGTTGTTTTTTATCCCAGCTATAATGAGTACCTGCCATGTCTTGTTTTTGAAAATGCATAATAATTATTTTTAAACAAATGATTTAAACCCGTGCAGTCCGTATGCATGGTTATTATATTGCTATTATACAAACAAATGAGAAGGGACCTGTTGGCCCCTCCAACTGTCTGTTATTTTATTTACCATCTTCTTTTATCAGAAAGGTCTTCTCTTTCTTTTGCTGCCCAAACAGCAATCCTTTTGCCGTTAACTTCTTTGCCATCCAGCGTATCCATTGCCTTCGCAGCTTCTGAAGCTGAAACCATTTCTACAAATCCAAAGCCGCGACTTCTGCCGTTGGTCCTGTCCATAATGACTTTGGCAGAAGACACTTTCCCGAATGGATTAAAAAGTTCGCGCAGATCTGCGTCAGAGGCATGAAACCCCAGGTTTGAAACATACATGTTCATTGTAATAAATTTTTTAATTAAGAATAGAGGCTAAACGCAAGCAGCAAAAGAAGAAGAAGAAGAGAAATAAATGCTAATGTTATGTAGTAAATATTCTAACTGGTCCTGACTTGAAATGACGGAGTATTTATGCCTGTCTTTATAAAGATACGACTTCTATCTGAAAGAAGGGATATTATTGGTCTTTATATCATCTGCATTTTCTGAAAAGATCACTTAAACTTATTAAAGTGTCTGCAAATAATGAAAATGGATCAATCTAAATAGGAATGCTGGTTTTCTTAATATCGGTAACAATATAACATACAGTCCCACTTCTTAGCTCTTTATACCAGTTCCAATCGTTTAAGTGAATAGTATTTCCATTTGTAGTATAATTGTTTAACAACGCAATAGCGTCTCCTGTAAACCAGATATTATCTGATATGATTTTTTTGTCCGCTCCCATTATTTTTAACATATAAAGTGAATTTTAAAAAGTAAGAAATCAAGTGATCTTCCAAAATCGAAACGGCCTTTCTTATATAATACGATCAAAAAGGAAACTATTTTTTGGGGAAGGAGAAGAGGCGGAAATAAACTGACCCAGAAAATGCTTTGCTATAGCTGTAATCAGCTAAAGATACGATTTATTAGCAGTACAAGCAAATAATACTTTATAGGGTTCTTCTTTGAGTATGCTGGGATACAGGAAAATCAGGAATTGCCATATACGTTCAACTACTTTTTTTGCAGAATTTATCTATGCTCCTGCTTTTTCTGCAATCCTCTGTGTACGTTGCTTCATCAGGTGAATAGCCTGCTCCCTGGTTTCAAACATATCGTTGATATTAACCAGATTGTCTGCGACCTTGTTGTACTGTTTGGTCATCAGGTAAATGAGGGTTGTTCTGCCAATGCCCGGTTTTATAGCCACTACAATTCTGATAATTGAAAAGTATAGAAGTTTTCCTGTAATCTCTAATAAAAAATTTAATGAGTACCTGAAAGAAATTGGGAAACTTGTACCCCTGGTAAGGGTCTGGCTCTCTGGAAAGTGGCTGCAAGAAAGTAGCAGATATAAAAGCCCACATTTGGCGGTTCGGCGTTTATTACAATTTAGGTAAAGTGTTTTATTCCCCTCTTTTATTTCGCATTTCCATTATCTCCTGTTCTTTGCTGGTCAACTCCTGGAGCAAACGTATATTCTCTTCTTTCAATTGTTGTAAACTGTCATTGCTGATGACTTTCTTTTGTGTATTTTTTGTTTCAGGAATACTTCTTTTTGCAGAAGAAACAGAAAGGCTATCTGTAAATAGCAAGGGCAATGGTGAAGGACGTGTGGAAAAACTGACTTCATCGCCTTTCAAACCATCAGTAGTTGCTTTGATCTTTATCATCCCCGGATCTACACCTGCCCTTACCAGGATGGTGGCAGACCCGAATTGTGTTTTCACCGGGTTGATGGTATTTTCCTCACCGCCAATTAAAGATCCGTTACCAGAAACTTCAAAAGTCACATACTCAGACGCCAGCACTTTGGGAACACCCTTATGATCAACAATTATTGCTCTTACCGGTACAAAATCAGACCCATCGGCAGCAATACCAACTCCTGAAGCATCAACAACCAGTTTAATTCCTGCAGATCGATCATGATATTTTTTTACCTGCGTACAAACCACTTTACCATTGATCAGTCCCTCTGCAATCATTTCGATTTTATTACTTCTGCTTCGCCAGTCCCTTGATATCTCATGGAAATCAAATACATTCCTGAAAATAAAAGGCGGGTGAGGCATATTCCTTAGAGCGCTGTCGGCTTTTTGAACACCCATTACTTTACCCAGCCAGGTCAGCCTAACTTCATCACAATTGCTAAAAATAATTACATCTGACCCGGATACCTGTGTAAGTTCATGTGTTATATAAATCATTGGGCCGGTTTTAATTCCGTTCAATTGAAAATCCGGAACATACTGGCTTTTGAAAAGATAATAAGAATACCTGGGTATCCGAAATACATCCAGCAGGCCTCCCCAGAAGGGATCAGGATGGTATCCTCTCTGATGATCAATGCCACACCATATTGCACCACCAATTCTTACACGGGGCGTACTAAAAATTTCATCCAGGCCAACAGCACGGATACGCGCTTGATTCAACATAGCCTGCTCACCCCATTCTCTCTTAACCCGTGTCATAGCGTTTTGTGAAAAAAAGTTCTCCACTTCCTCTCCATCGCCATATTCCCTGGTAAATGAGTTTTTATCTTCCTGAAAATCTCCGTGATAGTAAAAATCGAATCCTGCAAGTTTTGCGTGAGTAACATCCGTAGCAGTAAAAACACCCGGATAAGGCATTTCTTCATGCGTTATACGATGTAACTCTTTCAACATCGATATGGGCTGATTCTTTGTTTCATTCAACGCGGTTTCCCAAAGTATCACCGATGGCCTGTTCCGGTCTCTTCTGGCCATGTTACATACGTCCTCCATCACGCGCTTTCCAAATATGGAATCTTTTTCATTGAAAAATTGCCAGCCGGGAGTAGCTACTGTAACTAAAATACCAAGCTCATCACAGGCATCCATAAAAGCAGGATCAAAGGGATAATGTGCGGCTCTTATTATAGTAACACCTCCCTCTCTTAACAGTTTGGCATCGCGCCATTGACCCGAATTGGTTAAGGCGTTCCCCACATAAGCATAATCCTGGTGTCGATTAGCACCTGATAATTTGTGACCTATGTATTTCTTATTTACAAAAAAGCCATCAGCCCCACGCATTTCAAATAATCGTATACCAAATCTGGTTCTATAAGAATCTACTATTTCCCCTTTTGACCAAACTTCTGTTTTTATGAAATGAAGATACGGATCGTCCGGATGCCATAAATGAACCTGTTTCGGATTAATGGATTGTATAATTTGTTCAGACTGCCCCGCAAGCAGAGTCATCTTTTTTTCTACATGCATAATTTCCTTACCAGTAGCATCTTCAAGTGTATTCCTGACGATTACGGGCATATTGGCATATCCCTCATTTTTTATTTCTGTTCTAATATCCATTTGGGCATTATTTCCCTGTAGGTCTTTTACTGCTACGTACACCCCACTGCCAGCTGTTGTTTTGCTGACTTCCGGTAAGGTAATGTGCAATGAGTTCATTTGTACCAGGTATACATCCCTGTACAAACCACCCAGGTAAGCAAAATCAAGTTGATTCTGTCTTTTTCCGGGAGGATATGTGGGATCATCAGAATTATCGGTAAAAACTGAAATAATATTGCGCTCACCTTCATTATTGAGATGATCAGTTATATCAGCAGCAAAAGGAAGATAGCCGCCATAGTGTTCCGCTATTTTATGACCATTGATCCAAACTTTAGACTTACCCATAACAGCCTCAAAGTATATTACAATTCTGCCGGCTTTGCTAGCAGATGGCGCAATGAAGGATTTTCTGTACCATGCCGGCCCCTGGTAGTTACGCATACCACTGGCATTTTCTTTTAATATTTCCAGGCCATGTGGTGCATTGACAACCTCCCAGCTACTGTCATCAAAATTGAAGTTTTCAGCTCCTTTTGCATCTCCTTTAAGAAACCTCCACCCGGGATTAAAATTATAAACCTTACGCGGACTGTTTTGCAGCGGATAAAACCCTGCTATAGAAAATTCCGGCACTATTAAACTATCCCCTTTGTCAAAAGCCAAAACAGAACAGGCCTGAAATAACATTAGAAATACGAAAATTATTTTTAGTTGCTTCATTTATTTATATTTAATTCCTGAATATTTTGATGCAAGGTTATAAAAACACCGTCTTTTTTAGAACCAAACCTGATGCCTGCTGAACGCGTCTTATCAGGCAATCCCGGCTCGCATAAAATTTCTATTTCGATAGATTCTTTAGGTTTTAATTGTTCCGGCAGTTTGGTTTTGACCGAAAAATCGTTTGCATCAAGGCCATATTTTTCTACTGTTAATAATTTTGTTTCATGACCGGGATTTTTAATAGTTATTGTACGCCGGTGAATGGCAGAATTAAATTCCATAATATTTTGGCTGGCTTCCAATGGCTCGTCAAGTAGCTCAACTATTATGTTCCGGTATTGTATTTCTGCACCCTCCAATTGCAATGCGATAGCGCCCTTTTCCAATACACTATCATTCATGTGCACAAATTGCCCGGTGCGGACAATTGTTTTGCCGTTCACGATATGCTCTGAATAATTTTTATTATGAACAATAATTTCCACTTTATTCCATGATGCTATGCTATCATATTGTGGTAAGCGGCCGTTATATCCCCTTTTCGTGCGCAGAAGCCTCCCTCCAAACTCCGGCAACAGGTAAGGAGCTCCCTGTCCACCGGGGGACTCATAACCTGCAGGTGGGCGATACGTCAGACCCCCGCTTTGCAGAAAAATAAGATCCCCGGTATCGCCTTCCTGTATTTGATACTCAATTGAAGCCGGCCATACAGAATCCTTCCCATTTACATGGTATAACACTCCGGCATCTTTGGGTTGCTGTTTTCGTGGCGCGAATTTTTTGCTCAGCCATCTATATTCAAGTGTAAGGCAATAATTACTATAGGAGCTGTCGTATGTACGTAAATAACCGAATTTAACAGCTTTTGAATCAGGGGTGTTCTCATACATATGAATCACACCGTCATGAACTGTTACGTAATTTTCAGGATCGGAATTTACCGGTGCTCCATTTATTACCACTGTCCAACCATTAAGATCTTTACCGTTAAATATTGTTTTGATATTTTGGGCTACACAACAGGTAGTAAAAACAAAAAATAATATAGCAAGTAACGAAGGCGCCTTCGTTATAGAATTTGGAATGGTTGTCATCAATTATTATTCATTTGCTTTTCAAAATCGGTAGGCTGTATCCAGTTAGTGGGCATTTTCTCTCCTTTCATGTAACGCTCATAAAAGCCCCTGACCTGTTGGGGGGCATAAGGATACTTATCGAATACATCTCCCTTGCCAAACATTCTTGGATCGCCCTGCTTTTTCAGGTTAGATTCCATAAATTTCAAAAGTGTTTTTTGTGTGGCGCCATAGATCTTATTCCCTGCCAGATTATTCATTTGCCACGGATCGTTTTTTATTTTGTATAATTCCTGTGAAGGTCTTTTACCAAAGTTCATTTGCCATAAATCTTCATGGGCATGCCTTCTGTTGGCAGAAAGTATTTCGGTTTTGGCAGGGCTTCCATCAGTATCCATGTAACCTGTTTCAGGATTGCCTGAAGGCCAGCGGGATGGTTCATAGTTTTTGACAAAAAAGAAACCATCTTTTACAATAGCTCTTTGTGGATACCCTTCATCATGTGGGCGGCCAACATCCGTTCTTTCTCTGCCCAATAAAACATAGTCCCTGGTCGCATCGATATAATTCCCGTCTTTGCTTTTAATAATAGATAATATAGACCTGCCTTGTATTGGTTGCATACCAGTTTGCAGTTGCCGAATATGGGCAGCTTCTAAAAAAGTAGGTGCAAAATCTATGAAGCTTATGTAGTCATAGATTTTTCTTCCCGGATTGCTGATATGCCCTTTCCACATAATAGCAAGAGGGAGATGATTGTCATATTCATACATGTGCCCCTTAATTCTTGGGAATGGCATCCCGTTATCCGAGGTAACAACAATAATTGTGTTTTCTAATTGGTTATGCTTCTTCAACACTTCTAATACTTTGCCTAACTGAAAGTCAAAATACTCTACTTCATAAGCATAGTCAAGCATATCTGTTCTGGTTACATCATTATCAATCCAAAATGGCGGAACACTGTCAATATCTGATAATTTTTTTCTTCCCTTATGAATCCCGGAGCCGTATTCATATTCCCGATGAGGCTCCATACCTCCGTACCAAAACATAAAGGGTTGTCCTGATTTTTTATTTTTTAAAAACTCGTCCAGGTTGGCAGCATAATCAATTGCCGAAATGCCTGATGTGGGCGCCGTTAGTTTTTTTGCGTTATACTCCCTGCCGGTAAGCATTCGCTTTTGTCCATATTTGTCAGTACCGACCTCTCCCGGGCCCCAGCCTTTCCCGGTAAACCCGGTTATATAACCGTGCTCTGTGAACACTTCCATGAAAGTTTTGAACTTTGAAGGAAAAAATGGATTATGGTTTCCCGCGGCTTCTAACTGCCAGGGGTTCCGGCCTGTAAGTATAGAGGCTCTTGATGGGGCACATTTTGCATTAGGCGTATAAGCGTTCATAAAAAGCAAGCCCTCATTTGCGATTCTGTCAAACGATGGTGTTTGTACCCATTTGCATAAGCCATAAGCGCTCATTTGCTGCCAGGAAGCGTCATCCGCAATACAAAACAGTATATTAGGTACTGGCGAAGCGGTTGTATCTATGGTTGCAAATGCTGTAAGCTGCAGATGGATTACAATTAGTATAAGAAGTCTACTTTTCATATTAGTCGTTTTAAAGATCAACATCTTTTGTTTCAATATTCTCTATAATAACATTGTTTTTTAAAGTGCCGGGATAAGTAACATTTTTCACTTTAAGATTTCGGATATGTTTTAACTGAAGGACAGGCATATCAGGATAAATGGGCTTGAAGCTTCCCGATTTTTTTATGATGTTGTTGCGTATTTGTAATTCCTTTACGCCGTTTGCGTGAATGATTGCAGCATCAAACTGACTGAATTCATTATTTTCTATAACAATTTTCCCGAAGGTATAATCGTTTTTATCCAGAGAAGAATGAATATTGATCACAGGTTGTTTATCGCCTGCATAACAACAATCCCCAAACTTATTATTACGCACTGTTAAATCCTCAACCAAACCGGATTCATACCACCAGGAAAGTTCAACAGGTATTAAAATAGCAGACATCATATTACTGAAATAATTATTTTCAACAATAATTTTTTTAGGCGTTGACAGCAAAATACCTCTTGCCCGGTTATTAGCTATGGTACAGTTGGATACAGTTAGCTCCGGGTACCAGTCAAGATTTTCCAGTACATAATCTTTTGTTATTTTATTAGATACTTTTTCATTGAATGTTATAATGTAATAACCTCCATTAATCATTTCTACCGACTTTACAATAGCGGAGAATTTCGAGTTGGCAGATTGCTGTTCATCTACAAACCCAATTCTGTCGCCAGGTTCAGCAAAAGTGAAGCCCTGTTGTTGAAAATGGCCAACCCTTACTCCTAATTTATCAGGTCCCAGAATAGTATCCATTACAATATAGGAACCATGTACATTCGTTGCATCGTCAAGCATGTTTTGGAAAACGCATTGGTTTAATACGATTTTTCCTTTACAGTTTACAAAATGAGTTGCGTCAGCAGTGGTAGACACCATCCTGTTGCCGTCAGGGTTGGTCTGGACACGTACTTTTTCGAGTGTAATGTTTTCGCTGCGCTGCGCAATAACTCCCATGCCCCCGGCATGATATATTGCCAGATCTTTCAATAATACTTTACTACTCCTGTCTATTAGGAGCCCATTAGATAACCTGTTACTGGGACCTCTGCCTTTACAAACCAGCACCATGCCTACAGGTGGCAGAGGCTTTTTGGTTTTTATGCGAACATGGCCCGGACTGACTTCTATGCAGTTAGCCGTATATTCTTTGTTCTGAAGATCGTATAAAGGAAAACGGAAATTAATAAAGTTGGGATAGCTGAATTTATCTTTATTCCTGATTTCTGTTGTTGATAACAGATCTACCGGCATGTACTTATTATTATTATAGGCTACCGCTTTTCTTGCAGGATCAAAAAGTATCGAGGAGCTTAAATCATGCTCATAACCATTTTCCTTTATGAAAATGAGATTTTGATTTCTTAAGACATAGGGGTATCCGGCAGAAATCTGCAAATCATAAGTACTGTCTTTTTCATTGGCAGCTACAATAAGCGCCTCACTATGCAGTGGTATCCGCCAATCAATGGATATACCCGAGATACTTACATTTACCGAGTTTTCGATTAGAAAAGGCATCATCAGACCATGAAAATAAAATTTAGCATTATTGCCTTTTATTTCAAGACCATTATAACCTATTACAGGAAAAGCTATTCGCCGTAACGAATTATCATGGTTCGATATATAACAATACTGCTCATAGGCTTTCTCTGTATAAAAATCATATTCGCCTTCCTCTATAATAATTCTTGCATTATTGTGGCCTCTGATATCTTTCAGCATTTGCAAAACAGCAGGCGTTGCATCTTTCTGGCCCGGCGTCAGGTAATCTTTTAAATAAAAATCTTTTGCATACACATTACTGAATAAACATACAATTATAAAAAAAGCGCATATGGTTCTTTTAAAAAATATTATACTATTCATATTCCTTCCGGTTATCTAAATATTATTGTTTACCTTTTTCATTTCCCTCTTCCATTGCCCGCTGCTGCCTTTCTACCTCCTTCAGCTTTAGCTGGTTTAATTCATTTCTTGTTTCTTTAAGCTGCTGTTTAAGTTTGCTTACAGATTCCGGCTGATTATCTTTATACTGCTCAGGAGCACTATCGGCGTTAGCCGTTATCCCTGCTACTTCTGCTTTATCGTATAATAATTTATAAGCCGGGCTTACTGTTTTTATTTCAAGGCTTGCATCCAGAGCAGTATGAAAATACCGTTCATCCAAATGTGCCCGGACGGTAATGGTTCCAGGCGTTAAACCAGCTTTTATGATAGCCGGCGCGGTACCCCATTCTATTCGCCTGGGGTTAGCTCCAATAGAAGCATCCCCTACTAATTCGCCTGCTCCTGCAACTTCAAAATAGACTTCTTTATTATTGAGCCGCTTTACATTACCATCGTTATCTGTAATACTTGCAATTACAACTGCAAAGTCTGAGCCATCAGCCATCATTGGTATGCCACTGTCATCAATTTCCAGCTTAAGTTTAGCAGGCCGTTGTGCCGGCTTTTTGACTGTGCGCACAGCCACTTTTCCATTTAAATATCCTTCAGCCAAAATCATTGCGCTATCTTTTTCGCCGGCTCTGAAAAGCGCTTTCACATCATAAAAGCGATATGCATCTTTAAATACAGCCGGGAAGTATGGCATTCCACTGTTATTATTTTTCGTAGTGATCGTATTAATGTATTTTCCTGAAACTGTCAGCCGTATGCTATCGCAATTAGAGAAAACTACAATGTCAGCTGGCGAAAAAGGCGTCATTTCATTTACTATATACGCCATCGGTTCAGTCTTTTTACCGGCAATTAAGGTACCGGGCTTAATTTGACTGGCAAACATAAAATAGGAATATTTAGGTTGCCGGAAGATATCCATGATACCACCATAAAATGTATCTGGTGAATATCCGCGCTGATGATCAAAAGAGTGCCACAAACACCCTCCAACATGCTGTTGAGGTGTTAAGTAAATATTATTATAGGATGAATACAGATAATCGGGATTGGCATAATGCATTGCCTGAATCAGTTGGGGAGCTTCACCCCAGGAACGATGTGCTCTGCTTGGGGAATTCTGTGCATTAAAATCATCTGCACAGTCGCCCCACTCTCTAGTAAAATAACATTTGTCGGTGGTACTATAATCGATGGCATATTTACTTTGATTTTCTGTATTATTTTTAAGATATTTCGTATGCATATCTTTAAACGCATAGGGATGTGAATACAAAACATCAAAGTATTTTGAAGACTCCCGGTTACCATCGCATGCTGTGTAGCAACCCTGGAATGGAAATTCTTCCCGTACAATTTCATTGGCACGCTTTGCAAATTCATCAGGATATTTGGCTTCATTTAAAACCGGCTCCCAAAGTAAAACACAAGGCCGGTTGCGGTTACGTCTTATCATATTTCGTATATCCTGGTATGCCCTGTTTACGAAAATTGAGTCATTATTCCAGAACTGCCAGCCTGGTGTAGCCTCAATGTAAAAGATACCTAACGCATCGCAGGCATCCATAAATGCAGGATCTTGCGGATAATGGGCGGTTCGGATTACATTCACTCCCGCTTCTTTTAGTTTTTTTGCGTCACGCCAGTGGATAGCATTACTGAGCGCATTACCTACATAACCAAAATCCTGATGCCTGTTGACCCCCATAAGCTTTCCGGAATAAGGCTCATTGTTTAAATAAAATCCCTTTTTTCCTAAAAACTCAATTTTACGCACACCTATATGGGTTTTAAAACCATCAGTTATTTTATCTTTTCCCTGCTTTATGGTCGAAAAAAGATCATACAGGTAAGGCTGCTGAGGACTCCATAAATAAGGCCTGATAATTTCTATTTCCTGCTTGATCTCCATTTTACTGCCAGGCAGAATCCTTATAGCGCTGGATTTTTGACCGATGATATGCCCGGTATGGTCTTTTATAAATGTTTCTATAGTGCAACGCGTCTCAACCGCTGATTCATTTTGTACTTCTGTACTTATAGCTACAGTTACTTTTTCCTTTGACAGGTTTTCATAATGAACAAATACCCCGCCACCGGCTCTTTCATTTACATAATTTGGATCTGTAATGTGTAACTTATCCATACTGATCAGCCAGACATCGCGATAAATGCCACCGAAATAAGAAAAATCAAGCACTTTCTGACTTTTTCCGGGAGGGTATGATTCGTCGTCACTATTGTCTGCCAGAACAGCAATAATATTCTCTTTATCAAACCTGACAAGATCTGTTATATCCAGCATTAATGGCAGATAGCCTCCAAAATGCCTGCCCGTCGGTTGTCCGTTCACCCACACCCTGCTTTTGCCCATGATGGCTTCAAAATTTAAGAATATTTTTTTTCCTTTAAGCGTTGAAGGAACTGAAAACTTTTTTCGATACCAGCTTTCACCCTGGTAATTAACCGACCCGCTGGCTTCATCCGGAAGCAGCTCTAATCCATGCGGAAGGTTGACTACAGTCCAGCTTTCATCATCATAGGAAATTTTTTCTGCACCGGCTACAGACCCCTTATAAAATCTCCAACCGGCATTAAAATTAAATACTTCCCTACCAGCTCCTTCAACAACATAAAACCCTCCGGTTGATATGTTCAATGTATCCTCCCCGGCGCCAGGCCTGTTACAAAGTGCATGCAGGGGAATTATAGCCAGTATTAAAAATGCGGAAGCAACAGGCTTCAACGTTGCCTTTAAGATCATAATTAAAAAATCAACTGCTTTAATGTTTTTATCCACTTTAAACTATATTTTATAATCACACCACTTTGAATAACAGAGCAGCGCTACACATTTTGTTTTATTAAGAAAATGGCGTCCTTGCTGCTTAGTGTCAATCTTTCGTCCTGCTCGCTGCCATTATTGAAGGAGGGATCTTGTTTGGAAGAGCCGCTTAGTCTTTTAAACCTTGTATCAGGAAAAAGCATATTCAAATTGAAATCCAGATCGTGACCGGATGGATTAATAAGCACCGCACCATATTCAAAATCACGAACCATTGCATCCGGAAAAGCATGAGCCGTTAAATTATTAATATAAACAGGCTCATTTCCTTCTATTTCAACATCAATACTGATTTTTGTTGTGCCTGGCTTTATGTCCGTGTAATAAATTACCACGTTAAACCATTTACTGTTAAACCAGCTGATGAACTCCATTGCGGAAGGATCACCAGATATACCGGCAGACAACTCCCTGCCAATTTCTGATGGATATTTTTCAAGAACATTCCCCCTGATCTTAAAAGACACAACGAGATCCGGACCCGATACCCGTATGTCGTTAAAAGAAAAACAAATCTTATCCCTTTCCGAACGCGCTGCATACAATTTTATTTCACCACTCTCACTGGAAATATGAGTACCCTCTTTTGCCTGAATACGCCTGAATAAGGTTTCGTTTATTTTTTTACCCTCCCCGTTTAACAAATCATCTGTATAAAGCGCTAAACGCCTGGTGTCAGAAACCGGCTTTCCGAGCCAGTTATTTTTTTGTTCTGTTCCTTTTATCAATTCATCCCAAATGCCTACTACTCCATTAGCCTCAGGCTCCGGCGTGGTAGAGCAAGTAATAGCTGCATCTACGCATTGAGCTATAGCCATTACCACACGATGCGAGCCAGGGGTGACAAATTCTTTAGCTCGCTCGCCCCATTTATGATTAATAAAATTGAAGGACGGCTTGTTACAGTTTGCGCTCCAGAACAGCATGCGGTTTACGCCGCTGCTCCATTGCCTGAACCTGGGATCACCCAGCGAAGGCCAGCCTTCGCTCTCTATTCCATTTATGATATTAAATGCCCTTTGATGCCCTTTCTTAAAAGAATCCGCCAGAATCAATTTTTGTTTCGGCAATGTTTTTCGAAGTGCCCGGCAAAATGAAACTATCCCGGCACTATATTCATTGATACCGTCCACGATTCCATTGTCAGGTTTGCCATCCGCATCCGTATCAGCCTGCCTTTCTCCTAACGGATAGGCTGCCGTTACTTCGCTTAACAGTACATCAAATTCAATCCCGTCAAAGTTTTCCAACGCGCCACCTGAACCAAATAATGAACCCATTTCCTTTACGAGAATATCGTTACAGGTTTTACCGTTTTTATCTTTCGGGCATAGTAAGGAATGATTGTAGTACCACAACAAGTTGGGCTTTTTTGAAACCGGCCCCCATGGTCCCTCTGACACGTGCGCCGCTAACCATGTATTACCTGCTTCAAATGATTTAGGCCTGGTATTATAGCAGGCACGCTGAACTGTTATGACATTCTGGTCAGGATCTACATCCAGCAACTTTACCTGTTCACTATAATGCCAGTCGGGCTTTCCGTCATTTCCCAAAGCGCAAATACCAATATCTTCATTAAAATTCCCATATCGCCCGATATTCTTTTTGAAAAGCTTCGCATTCTCCACCACTATTCTTGTTGCGCCCGTTACTGCCGGTATATGCTGTGTTGCTTTGCATCCCTCGTAGTATACCCAGTGGCCGGCAAAAAATTGCGAAGCTGTTACAGGATCCCGTGCATTTCCGTTATAATGTAACAGCACAATCTGCCCGGGATATTGCTTCTTGAACCTCCTGAAAAAGTCAATATTGGTGTTTGAAAGGCCGGGAATTTCTTCATCCAAAGCCTTGCCCATAATACCACTTTGGCCTGAGCATATTTTTTCCCATTGGCTGTAACTATATTCACCTGATGATGCCAGCGTTTCAGACTTTCTGAAAAAGAAAGAGCGTGGATAATCTGCCGTAAATATTTCGGGCAATTGATGGGAAGGTTTGTCCCATATACCCAACCAGCCTGGCTTCGAAGGAAGAACAACAACAGCTCCAACGGAAGCAAGCTCATGAATAAACTGCCGTCTGCTAGTCATTAAATTAATTTAAGCGTTAATAATTTTCCTTAATTAAGATATTTATTGCTCATACGCGCCTATATCAATGCCAGGACCTTTTGGACGTTCAGCATTATCAAAATCAAAAGCCGGGGCATTTAGCAAGACACCTTTATCTATCGCTGGCGATCCTGCTTTTAAATGAAAATTTTTAGCCTCTATCTGTACGAACATTGGATCAATCCCTATCAGATTATTTTTAGTAACCACTTCCTTGTTAACCTCAAGGGGCTGAAGGGCCGTTTGATAGATAATATTGTTGTATATAAATACCGTTGACAGGGAAATTGAAGAATGAATGGCCCTTATACCATGCCTTACAAGGCCATTGTATATGGTATTATTCATGATATGAATATTTTCGAGCACGCCGCCTCCTTTGTCGAATTTGTGATCATAAAGCTGGATGCCCTCTTTTGAAGTATTATAAATTATGTTGTTAAACACCCGTATATTCTGTAGCGTGGATGTGGCTCCGTTCTTTTCTCTGGCCAGCGTGATTCCTGCTCCGCCAACGTCAAAAATTTTGTTATTATACACGTCAATATTCTTATTCCATTTTCCGATGGCATCTATGTAAATACCATGTTTCTCCATTCCGTAAATCGTATTCCCATAAATCTTTCCTCCATCCACACCTTCTTTAAAATCAATACCATACTGGTCAGAATTATGTACAATGTTGTTTCTGACTACAACATTACTCACACCTTCTCCTATTGAGATACATTCATTCCCGCCATTGGGCTCGTTGGTCTTTTCTATGTCGCAACCCTCAATAAGTATATCCGTTGTAATATTATAATCAGGCGTCCCTAAAGTTCCATCCTCCGGGAATGGAACTCCCGTAACAGCAATGCCCATATTAGAGGTATTGTATATTCTGCAATCAATAATCTGTATTCCGGTAGCGGAGCCTTTTCCGGGTCCTTTTTCCCTGCCCCGTATCCAGATGCCAGCCCCGGATTGAATATGCTGGATGGTTAAACCCATTAACCTGATATAACTTTGACCTGACGCAAACCAGGCGCCTTTTCTGCCTTCTCCCGCATTTCCGCTAAATATAGCTTTGCGTAAGAAGCCTGGCGCAGCGCTAAAGGTAATCCAGGCACTCTCAGTTCCTGAATTTTCAATAGTAATGGCTTTATCAATATGGTAAATTCCAGGCTTAAAATATACCACATCTCCGGCTTTAGCCATAGTTGCAGCCTTTTGCGGTGTCAGCCAGGGTTTCTCTTCGGTGCCGGGATTGGAATCATTCCCATCTGGTGATACCCAATAAACAGACCTGATACTATTAATTGGGCGAATGGGAACATTATTTTTTGCTATGCCAAACAGGGGTAAAATCAATAATAGGAATAAATTCAGATAATATCTCATAGATATCTTTAGTTTCATACTCAAAAATTTCTTTATCCGGTAAAAGAACAGGGGAGCGCTGCCTTAAATCGACGGACTATAATAAGTTTGATTTCAAAAAATTTGTATTTTGCTGCATTGCATTAATATTCGTAGGCACCAATATCATATCCACCTCTTTTAGGACGCGTTGCATAAATGAAATCAAATGAGGGTGCATTTGTTCCGGTTCCCGTATTAATTGCAGGTGATCCGTTTTTTATTTTAAAATTTCTTGCTGTTTCGTTAACAAACATCGGATCTGTATTTATTAGATTATTGCTGGCCACTACTTCGCTTTTAAGATTTAACGGGGCTAAGGCTGTCTGATAAACAATATTATTGAAAACGTATACAGTGGCTAAAGAGATGTACGGATGTACAACTCGTATTCCATTTCTTGAGATTCCATTATAAATAGTATTGTTCATTATCTTTATATTATCCAACACACCTCCGCCCAGGTCTCCCGTATGATTATACAGCATTACACCCTCTTTATCTGTATCATAAATTATATTATTAAACACCCTTATATTCTGAAGAGTAGAAGTGCTGCCATCTTTCTCGCGTGCCAGCGTTATTCCGGCACCTCCGACATTGTAAATTTTGTTATTATAGATATCGATATTTTTATCCCACTTTCCAATTGCATCTAAGTATATTCCGTGCTTTTCTAAACCATAGACAGTATTACCATAAATCGCGCCACCATCAACGCCTTCCTTAAAATCAATTCCATATTGGTTTGACTCATATACTGTATTGTTTCTGACAATTATATTACCCACTCCTTCTCCAACGGATATGCATTCATTTCTAGGCGTGCTTGTTTCATTTGTTTTAGTAACATCACAGTCTTCAACAATCACATCTGTAGTTATATTATAATTGGGCGTCCCTAATGTTCCGTCTTCAGTAAAGGGAACGCCAGTTATCGCAATTCCAATATTTGACACACTATCTATTTTACAATTCACAACTCGAATACCACTTGCTGAACCTGTGCCAGTTCCTGCTTCTCTACCTCTTATCCAAATACCAGAACCATTCGTTATTTTCTGAATAGTTAATCCTTCTAGTTTAATATAACTTTTCCCTGACGCAAACCATGCACCTTTTAAATGCGTTCCGGCAGTGCCTGTAAATATTGCCTGCCGTGCAAAACCTGGTGCCGCGCTAAAAGTAATCCAGGCGCCGGATGTACCCGAATTGGCTATAGTAATAGCTTGTGTAATATTATAGGTGCCCGCCTTGAAATATACAATATCGCCGGCCTGAGCCGTTGTTGCTGCTTTTTGTGGTGTTTTCCAGGGACTTGTTTCTGTTCCAGGATTAGAATCATTACCGCCTGGGGCAACCCAATAAGTTTGGCTTGTTAAAAGATTCAGATTATCTAAACTTTTGTTATCTGAAAGTTGAGCGTCTGTAACTACCAATTCGTTCATCTTATTGACCGAACAGCCTACCAAAACAATCATTACTACATACATGGCAACACATGAAATGTGATTTCTGAGTATTCGCATCGCTATATTTTTTAAATTTTAGAAATTGGCTTAAAATCTTACTTTTCAGCAATAGCACCAGTTCTATGGAGCAGCAGATTTTACTACTATTATAGTAGTCAGATCCTGTTAAGTTTTATCAAGGAAATAGAAATATTTTTATTGCTCGAAAGCTCCAATATCCACCCCTGTGCCTTGAGGCCGGCTCACGTAATCATAATCAAAAAGCGGTGCATTTGCTAAGATCCCGGCGTCTATGGCCGGTGAGCTACTTTGCACTTTAAAATTGCCGCTACCTGCATTAACAAAAAGAGGGTCAATTCCTGCAAGATTATTACTAGCTACTACTTCGCTTTTAAGATTTAGTGGGGCCGTAGCTGTCTGATAGACTATATTATTAAAAACATATACGGTGGCCAGGGAAATATATGGGTGTACAACCCTGATACCATTCCTGGTAAGGCCATTATATATCGTATTATTCATGATCTTTATATTATCCAATACACCTCCGCCTTTATCAGCGGAATGATTATAAAGCATTACACCTTCCCTTTTTGTATTATATGTGATATTATTAAATATTCTGATATTTTGCAGTGTGGACGTTGTGCCATCTTTCTCCCTTGCTAAAGTAATACCCGCCCCTCCTACATCGTATATTCTATTATTATAGACATCGATATTTTTATTCCATTTTCCTATAGCATCAATATAAATTCCATGGACTTCCATGCCATAAATAGTGTTTCCATATATTTTTCCCCCATCCACTCCTTCTTTAAAATCTATCCCGTATTGATTAGACTCATGAACGACGTTGTTTCGTACGATTATATCCCCAACACCTTCGCCAATAGATATACATTCGTTGCGAGGCACTTCAGTTTCATTCGTTTTGGTAACATCGCAATTTTCAATTATGATATCTGTAGTAATATTATAATCAGGTGTCCCCAAAGTTCCATCAGCTGTGAAAGGAACACCTGTAATAGCAATACCAATATTAGATACACTGTCAATCTTACAATTAATCACGCGAATACCGGTTGCAGATCCCACACCTTCGCTGGTTTCCCGCCCCCTGATCCATATTCCGGAGCCATTAGTAATTTTTTGAATAGACAGGCCTACTAATTGAATATAACTTTTCCCAGAAGCAAACCAGGCACCTTTTAAATGAGTTCCTGCAGTGCCTGTAAATATTGCCTCGCGGGAGTGCCCCGGGGCAGCGCTAAAAACTAACCAGGCGTCAGAAGTACCCGAATTGGCTATAGTAATAGCCTGGGTAATATTGTAGGTACCCGCTTTGAAATATACAGTATCTCCAGCTTCCGCTACTGTTGCGCCTTTTTGGGGTGATAGCCAGGGTTGGGCCTCTGTTCCCGGGTTAGCATCATTCCCGTCCGCGGCAATCCAATAAGTATGATTAACTGCCTTAGGGACTTCGGGAATTTCTTTAGGTATATCAAATGAAGAGCCTTTACTTGTTTTACAACTGGCAAGCAAAACCGGTAAAAGGAAGATACCCATTAATAGAAATGCAAATAATTGTTTCATTTCTTAATCTATTTAGTATGATTTAATGCTATCTACCAGCCGTATTCCGAATTCTGTTTCATATTGGGATTAGTGTCTATCTCCCTGCCAGGTATGGGCCAAAGCAGCATTTTTTTAGACCAGGCAACGATATTTGTTGGATATACTTTACCTCCGCCCCAGGTGTTTGTGGTTGCATTATAAGAAGGGGCAGTTTTGGGTAACGAAGGTAAAAATGTTTCGTAGCGATACTGCATCATAGTGCGCCCGTCAATATAACGCATCCGCACCAAATCAAACCACCGATGTCCTTCGCCAACAAGCTCCAGGCCTCTTTCATCAAATACTTTTAGCCGAAAATTTTCTTTTGATAACCCGGACGTAAGGTTGGCCGGCGTAGTACGGGCAGTTCCGTTCGCAAGCCTGGCGCGTTCCCTGAGTTTATTAAATGCTTCATAGGCAACTGCAGTAGGACCATTTAATTCATTTTCAGCTTCTGCTTTAATTAAGTACACCTCAGACAAACGTATGATGAATAAATCGTTCTCATTATTAAGATCTTGCAGTCCATCGGGATCCCGGTATTTATTTAAATACGGATACAGATCTACCAATTCATTACCTGCCATTTTTGTTCTGGGATATGTAATACGGGTAGTGGTGCCACCCTGGTGACTATATTGAGTCAGGAAAGTAACATCGGTACGATAATCACCTGTAAAATCACCAGTAGTGCATAAATCATAAAACCATGGCTGCAACCGCCATTGATCAGAGCCTTTCCCGGATGTTGTGCTTCCTGTAACAAAGTATCGCTGAGCTGGCTGAGTACGAAATGCAAAACTTGAGCCTTTGGAGGGGTTGCCGGATGAAGTGCCGTCACGTGCGAACTGCACTCCAAAAATTACTTCTTTATAAGCATTTTTTTCTTTATTCACATCCCACAAGTCAGCATAATTGGGTAACAGGGAATATTGATTAGATAAGATCACGCTATCAGCATAATTTTTTGCCAATTGATAATATTCCTTGCCATCAGCCTGTTTTAAATCATTATAATTTCCATATGTTAAATATGCCAGCGCTAACATGGCCTGTGCTGCGCCTTTGGTTGCCCGGCCCAATTCATTAGCCGGTTGCAGGTTAAACGGAATACACCATTCATTTGCCTTTTTTAAATCATCAAATACCTGGGTGTACACTTTCTCAACAGTACTTCTTTCCAGATAAAAATCAGAGGTACCAGTAGTTGGCGCTAAGCTAAGTGGTACGCCTCCGTATAACCTGACTAAATTAAAATAACTATACCCCCTTAAAAAATATAACTCGCCCAATGCTTTTTTCTTAAATTCTCCGGAAATAACATCTGAATTGGAAAATGCAGCCAGAAGGCTATTTGTATTATTGATTAATTCGTAAAACTCGCCCCAGGGGTCACCCACATCTACGCTGCTAATTGCTACAGTGCGCTCTAAAACAGGCCTGTATGCTGCCGTAGCAGTCATAACGTCATCACCAGAAAAAAATAGCAGGTTGAAGTAATTATCCTTGTACATATCTGGATTTGACAAAAAAGAATAGGCGCCTTTAAGTAATGAAAGTGCATCATTTTCACTCTCTATGTAAGTATCTGCCATTGGAGAATCTAAAATCACTTCTTTCATTTTTAAACAGCTGACAAAACTTACTATAATTGTAATTATAATTATGAATTGATATATTTTTTTCATTGTAATTGATTTTTAAATTACAGCCCCAGGCTAAGGCCTATTGAAAAAGTTCTGAATTGTGGAATGTTTGCATTATCTACACCAGCCATCATTGCATTCCCTCCCAGGCTGTTTATTTCAGGATCATAACCCTTATATTTTGTCCACGTTAGTAAATTGGTGGTGGTAGCATATACTTTGGCTTCATTAATCAGATATTTTTTAGGCAATACAAACCGATACGAAATGGTTACAAATTTCAATCGAACATAAGATCCGTCTTCTACTATAAAATCAGTAAATCTGCCACTAAACGCATTTGACATTCTTGCCTTAGGATATGTATTGCTGGTGCCTTCACCTACCCACCGGTTATCATAAGCCTCCTGCCTAATATTAGATGCATTTTCGCGCGCAAGTGCATCTAAATTATGCCGGGCAAGATTTATTATGTCCTGGCCAATAGTTCCTATTACAGATGCAGAGAGAGAGATGTTTCTCCATGTAAGATCACTATTAATGCCAAACCCATAATTTGGAAATGGATTACCAATCACTTCCCTGTCATCAGCAGTAATCCGGCCATCCCCATTTATATCTTTATATTTAAATGTACCAGGTTGAGCATTATCTGAATCAACCGGACCATTTTGTACTTCCTCATCATTTTGATAGATCCCGATGATTCTGTAGCCATAAAATGATCCTATCGGAAATCCAACTTTAGCAATATGAGAAGAATTATTGGCAATAGGTCCAATGATTGGGCCAGAAAATGATTTAACGCCATCACCTAAACTTAAAATTTTATTTCTGTTGAATGATATATTACCTGCCAGGTTCCATTTCACTTCTTTGTTCAACGGTTTTGTAGCTACACTGAACTCATATCCGTTATTTTCAATTTTTCCCTGGTTTACAGGATATGAACCAAATCCGGTAGACCCGGGAATATTCAGGTTCATCAACAAATCATTAGTGATTTTATTATAATAATCAAAGGTAAAATTGACGGTACGATTGAGCACAGAAAGATCAAGACCAATATTCGTCTGCTTAGTCCGTTCCCATTTAAGTGTAGAATTGGCGAGATTGGCCAGCGTATAACTAATTTGCACCGTTTCATCAATGACATTTGTGGTTGAATTCAACCTCGATCTCGTAGCCCCTATACCAATGGCCTGATT
Organism: Niabella sp.; assembly: GCA_027493055.1. GTDB lineage: Bacteria > Bacteroidota > Bacteroidia > Chitinophagales > Chitinophagaceae > Niabella. The sequence goes on from JAPUDO010000015.1 coordinate 73,981, forward strand.
ACCAGAAAATCCATAGCTGGCTCTTAGTTTTAACTCATTGATCCAATGAGCTGCCTTCATAAAATTCTCGTTGTGCAGATTCCATCCCAGGGCAAATGATGGGAAAAAGTCCCACTTGCTACCTTCTGCCAACCTGGTTGAGCCATCTGCCCGCCCTGTAAATGTAAACAGGTACTTATTATCATAACTATAGTTGGCCCGGCCTATGAAAGATGAAAGCGCCCATTGCTCTGTATAGGATACAAGCGTGCCAACTGCTGCAGCACTGCTGAGATCATAATACTTCAATTTATCATTTGGAAAATTGTTTGCCCTGACACCAAACTTCCTGCGCGTCCAGTCATGATAAGTATAGCCTCCCACAGCATTTAACCTGTGTTTGTTATTAAAAGTGCGGTCATAATTTAATGTGTACTCATTGAGGTAGTTAAATGAATTACCTTCTCCATAGTAAGCATACCCACTTGAATTATTACCCAGAATGGTTCCTCTTGGCGCGTAAAAATCCCGGCGTGTAGAGCTATACGAAGCTCCGCCTCTTATTTTAAAAAGAAGACCCTTGGCTATGGTATAATCAATAAACATGTTTGTCATAACATTAACGTTACGATTAATATCCTCAAACAGGTTGATAAATACCAAAGGGTTGTTAGCCTGGGTCAGGTCTAATTCATCATCAGCGGTAAATGGTGCATCCAGGGGGCGGGAAGTAAGGGCATTTCTTACAGTGGATCCACTTATCGGATCTCCGGAGGCTTGCGCTGTTCCCTGGTTCTTATTCATTACGGCGCTCATGCTTGCCCCAAATGCTAACCTGTCATTAAATTTTCTATCAAGGTTTAGCCTGATGTCGCCCCGGTTAAACTTTGTTTTTTTGATTACGCCTTCCTGCTGTAAAAAACCCAGGCTCAGCGCATACTTCCATTTACTTTCTCCCCCGGATAATGTTAACTGGTGATTCTGTGAAATCGCTGTTTGATAAATTAAATCCTGCCAATTCGTATTCACGTTCCGGTACTTGGCTATTAGGCTATCTGCAAAAATTGAATCCCGGCCACTGTTTATAGCAGCTTCGTTAGAGTAATTGATATAATCCATTGTATTAAGCACATCAATTTTCCTGGGGAGCATACTAATGTCTGACCTGAAATTGTAGGTAATCCGATCTTTACCTTTGCCCCTTTTGGTTGTAACCAGAACTACGCCATTAGCGGCTCTTGACCCATAGATTGCTGTAGCCGAAGCATCTTTCAGAATCTCAATAGATTCAATATCTCCCGGGTTTAAATTCGCTAACGGATTTTGAAGAGGACGGCGATTATCATACGAATTTCCCTCTGTGGCCATGGTTTCATCATCATCCATACCAATGGGATATCCATCTATAACAATCAAGGGCTGGTTAGACCCACTTATAGAAGTGGCGCCTCTTACTGAAAATGTCATTCCACCTCCGGGGGCGCCGGTATTGGCGGTAATTTGTACACCGGCAGCCTGGCCTTGTAATAATTGCTCAACAGAAGTAGCAGGTCTTACATCGGCAAGCTCATCTACTTTAACACTTGATACAGAACCGGTAAGATCACTTTTTCTTACGGAGCCGTAACCAATTACTACCAAATCATCCATAGTTCCGGCTCCATCAATATCTGCTTTTAGTGTTATAATCAACTTTTTTTCCCTGATAGCTGCTGCAGTAACCTGTACCGTTTGTGTAATATGTCCAATATAAGACACCACCACTAAATCACCTTCATCCAGGTCAAAATCAACCTCACCATTACTATTGGTAATGGCTATACCTGGTTTACTCTTTATGCTTATTGTAGCTCCCGATAAAAAATCACCTGCCGTATCAACAACCACAATTTTAATCCGGCTAAAAGCTGATTTTTCAGAACTTTTTTTATTTAAAGGTGTCTGATGTTCTGTTTTCTTTGTAAACAAAATATTCTTCTCAAATATTTTATAGGAAAATGGTTGATCGGCCACAATTCGATCTAAAAATTCTGAAAGCGAAATATTTTTCACAGAAATTGTAACCGGTTTCCCTAAACTCAAATCGTCAGAATAGCTTATGCCATAACCTGTCTGAGCTTTTATATTAGCTATAACCGATTTGAAAGACATATTTTTTGCATCAAGAGTTATTGTTTGCGAAAAACTCTTCGCCTCTAATTGTGTGATACAAACTAAAAAGAAGAACAAATAAAGTTTCATGGCATAAAGAAAAGTTTTTCTCTTTTTGCAGAATGTAATTTTTGTATCGGAAAGCCATTGAACGGCCAGTTTTGTTTTGTTTAAACAATAGCCATTTAACCTTAGCTGAAAAATAGGCGAGCCTGATAAAATAGCGGCAAAACTACTCCAATACCCTTTTGGATTTTTTTGCATAACTTGCAATCGTTTTTGATAATAAAAAATGGTTTGAACAATCGTTTTTGGATCGACAACAACTTCCGGAATTGCCCAACAATTCCGGTTTTTGTTTTAAAAAGTTAATTAATAGTCATACTGATAATATTTTTCATTGTTTTACTATATATTACTTAAAAGATCACCAGGGTTTTCCCCTGCCGTTTGATTTTTATCCCATGATATTCCAACACTTGTATTGTTCCTTCCAAACATTTGGTTGGCTTAATATACCCGCCCACTTTAAAAGCAGGCACTTCTCCGTTATAAACTATGTTAACATCATACCACTTTTCAATTTCACTCATTATTTCATCAAAAGTCAGATCGTCAAAACTAAAATATCCGTTTTTCCACGCTATTACACGGTCCAGATCAACAAAGTTGCTGATAACTGGCTTTTGGCTACCTGTTATTTTTGCCTGCTGTCCCGGCTTTATCATTACCTGTGGCCCATTTCCACCGGCAACTTTTACCAACCCTTCCAGTAAAGTAACTTTGGTGACGCCTTCATCATTATAGGCATTTACATTAAAGTGTGTACCCAGCACCTCTGTAGTAGTGCCGTTTGCCGTTACAATAAATTTTTTCGCGGGATCTTTAGCCACTTCAAAATAACCCTCACCTTTTAATTCCACTTTACGATCACCACCCACAAAAGCTACCGGGTAAGTGATGGACGAACCAGCATTGAGCCATACACGCGTACCATCCGAAAGCTGCATATCAATTACCTTACTACCGCGAGGATTCGTCAAAGTGTTATGCTGTAATTCTTTTAAGATTTGACCATCAGCCGTTTGATAAGCAATCTGCCCACCAGCAAGCTTCACTAACTTTATATTTCCCAACTGCGCTAATTGCCCGTTGTTTACACTGTCTAAAAACACCCTGCTGCCATCTGCAAGCGTGATCATCGCACGGTTAGTAGCGGGTGCCTCGATATCTATAGGTGTGTTTACAGCAACCGGAAGCTCTTTCTTATTGGATGATGTATAAAAGTAGATTCCTAACCCGAGCAATACAATGATGGATGCTGCTGCCCAATACCATATCCGAATCAAACCCGGTTGTCTGGGATAGCGTTGAACTCCCGGGATCTCATGATCTATATAGGAGAAAATCTGCTGTTTTAATTTCTGTTCCGTTTCGCCGGACAGACTTTCCCGGAAATATTTAGACTGGCTTTCAGCCAGTGTCATAATATCCGGGTCATTCATAATGGCTTCATAAGCTTCAGGTTCCTCTTTGATAAACGCGTATAGCACGCTTATATCTTCTGCGCTTAACTCGTCCCTGATAAACCGGGATAACAACTCCTTGTAATATGACGGGGAATGAACCATGTTCTGATTAAAAGACTTTGAAATAACAAAAAGGACTATTGCGAAAGCGAATTTTTAAAAGTTTTTTTCCAGCAGGATAAAAATTATCCAAAATACCGTGCTGTGGCTACGGAAATACCTGCGTAAAATATCCAGCACCTGCGCCATGTGATTTTTTACAGTATTGGGCGAAATACCCAGTTCACGCGCTACTTCCACATAACTTTTTTTCTCTTCCTTACACATTTCATAAATACGGCGGCGCTGTGGCGTCAGCTCTTTTAACGCATTTTTCAACAACTGCATATAATCTTCTGCCTGTTCAGATAAATTTTCTTCCCCACCACCTTCCGGCTGGTAGTAACGAACCAGTTCGTCCAGGAGTTCCTGGTTCTTCGATATTTCTTTATTGATATCACAGGCGCGGTTATGACAAGCACGGAACAGGTAGCTGCGGAAATTCTTTTCTATATGCACCCTTGTGCGGGCGTCCCAAAGCCTGATGAAAATATCCTGTATCACATCTTCTGCAAGGTGATCCAGCTTGACCAGCGTTAAAGCATAAGCAAACAAATCCCCGCTGTACCTGTCATATATATGGGCCAGGGCATTCGGGTCGTTCTCTTTTAAGGAAGATAGTAACTCAGCGTCCGTGTATGCAGGATGATTGTTAATATGTTATTAATTTTCCTTCAAAATTAAATAAATTATCAGCCATACCTCGCCAACACCATAGTCTTTTACGCCCCGGCCTTAGTCTATGATAGACAGCCGCTATTTTGCGGCATAACCAATTGGCCTCATCTCAATTCAGTAGGTTTTGGTTTATTCGTTTTTATAAAATTGACACTTATTTTTCTTAAAAAAAAATTATTGTTGACGACATAGTAGTATCTAAAAAAACGCAGTCTTATATTGAATATTATGAGGATGTATTTAATCAAGAAGACAAATGTTGGGTTTGGGAGTGCTACTCTGTACGCCCATTATTATATATAACAGGTCATGTATCTGTTCAATAAGGTACTGGTTCATTCCCTTCTACAGGTAGGGTTGTGACGCCAAGATATTTGTTTTGGGCTTTTTCGGTAAGCCGAAAAAATAGTCTATATAACCCGGTGACGCCATTCCCAATGCAAAGCGCGAATAATCCATGGTGCGATCCGACGGGAACGGGTGTGTCAGTTAAGGCTTTGCAAATCAATAGAATTTACAAGGATTGAAAGGATTTGACATCCTTAAAAGTCGGGGAGACAGGAAGAGAGCTATTTGCTAACACTCGCGTCAGCATTAAGTTTCATAAATCAGATTTAAAATACTCACCGATTTTCTCACTTAACTTGTCCCCATCTTTTAAAAAACTTTAGTCGGGGAGACAGGATTCAAAATGCCTCCCTATTAATGTTATCTTTAATCACTTGTAAAAATCCCAAATATCAATACTCACCGAATTACTCACGTCACAGTGTAGAAAAAGAGCTTATAGTAAGTTAAGAAAAATTAACCAAAATATCCCGGGAATATTAGAAAGATATGTCAGATTTTTAGACACCAAATCCACGGTTGCCAATACAAAGGCAAATAAGGTAAGCGTGTTAATGGTAAAACCCAGCAGGCTAGAAAATATGAACGTACCGATCAATGATACAGGAATAGCCAATACGGGTATCAAAGTGGCTCTCCAGCTTTGCAGGAATAAGAAAACCACCAGCACACCAGTATAAGCGCTTAGTAAGGTGGTTTTAAAATGGTCTATTTTTCATGACGGGTGAATTCTAAGGCAGTCTGAAAAATTTTTAAGATCATGAGTACTTCTAAAGACTTAAAAATCGACTACCTCCAAAATTCAGATCAGGAGTTTCCGATTATCTTATCTGAATACAAAATAAATGACTCTACTATGATTTTTAAATTTGATTTCACTGGTATTGATAAAGTTATTGCCTGATAGTGGAAATTGCTCAAAAAAAGACCTGATAAAAAACGATTACTCAGGAGTATAGGAAAAAATATCGTGTAATTCTTAATAAAGAAAAAGAAAGCAAAAATAGTAAGGATATTAGCAAAATTTGAAGTTGGCGGATCAGGAAAGGTGTTATTATTTTGGGTTGTTGTAAACAAGAAGATTGCTTGAACAGGATATCAAAAAATTATAAATGATCTTAGAAATTCGGAGTATACTTGTTTGCTGTAGTTGGCCTGATATATTAAAATGATTGATTCTTATGAGCAGAGTATTTATTGTTGTTTTTACTACAATGTTTTTTCAGATGAGCGCATTGTCGGCTTCTTTTTGCGGTTTGAAAAGAATAAAAGATCCATTTGAAGGAACAACGCCGCAGGATGTTTTGTCGGTGATGAAGAAAGTTGCGGACTGGCAGCTTGGTAATCCAACCGGCAAACAGCTTAACTCCTGGGAGTATGCACCTTTTTATACGGGGTTAATGGCTTTATACCAAACATCGTCCGACAGAAAGTATTATGATGCGATGATGGATATGGGTAAAACTGTAAACTGGGAAACGGTGGCCCGCCCTTATGATGCCAACGTACTGGCTATTTCACAGGTGTTCCTTGAATTGTATGAGATGACAGGCCAGGATTACATGATTGATAAATCAAGGTTTGTAATGGATGCCACGATGCAAAGGGAGTTAGAGCCTGATATTACCTTTGATAAGAACAAATACTGGTGGGAGTGGTGGTCCTGGTGTGATGCGCTTTTTATGGCGCCTCCGGCTTATGCACGTTTAGCAACATTGAGGAAAGAACCTAAGTACATGGACCATATGATCCGGGAATGGAAACGTACCTCTGCCTATTTGTATGCCCCGCGTGATAGTCTTTTTTTCAGGGATGATCGTTTTTTCAAAATGAAATCTGCTAACGGCGCTAAAATATTCTGGTCGCGGGGCAATGGTTGGGTCGTAGGCGGTTTGGCACGTGTATTACAGTACCTGCCTAAGGATCATGAGTCGCGCAGTTTCTTTGAAAACCAGTTCCGGCAGATGTGTTATAAGCTGAAACGCCTTCAGATGCAAAACGGCTTCTGGAGCCAGAGCCTGCTGGACCCTCAAAACTATCCTCAAAAAGAATCGAGCGGTACCGGCTTTTTTGTATACGCAATGTCATGGGGGGTGAATAATAACCTGCTGGATAGAAAAGAGTTCCTTCCTGTGATTGAAAAAGGATGGAAAGCTTTGATGACCTCTTTGCATCCGAACGGTAAGCTGGGGTATGTGCAGGAAGTAGGAGATGCGCCAACCAATGTAAAATATGAGGATGGAGAAACCTATGGTACAGGCGCTTTCCTGCTGGCGGGAAGCGAACTGTATAAATTGCTTTCAGCAGGCGATAAGGCCTGGACCCCCATTCAGGAAATAAGTGGAAACGAGGATAGGGATTATGCCATAAGTATGCTGCTGAAAATTTCGGATCCCGTCCTGGATGCCCTGGCAAAAAAAAACTCCGGGAATTACTGCCGGTAAAAGATTGGGAAACCCGCAAAGACAATCTGCACACTTCACCATTACAGGCTTTTGGACGAACGCTTTCAGGCATGGCTCCCTGGCTGTCCCTGGGAGAAGATGAGTCACCCGAAGGACAACTGAGGGCAAGGTATATAAAGCTGGCAAGACAATGCCTGGTAAATGCTACCGACCCTGCATCGGAAGATTATTTGTTCGGAGGTCCTACCCAGGAGCGTATAGTACATGCAGCTTACATAGCATACCCCCTTTTGCTCGCAAAAAGGCAGTTATGGGATCCCCTTACATCGGATCAGCAGCAACATATTATAGAGGCACTGAAAACACACCGCAGGTTTAAACCCAATAAAAGTAACTGGTTATTGTTCCCGGCTATAATAGAAAGTGCTATCTGGAAAATGACCGGTACCTGCAAAAAGAAACCCATTCTGTATGCAATTGATAAACACCAGCAATGGTATTTGGGAGATGGCGTATATGGAGATGGCCCCGACTTTCACTGGGATTACTATAACAGCTATGTTATTTCGCCTTTACTGACAGAAACATTACGCACCTGCCGGGAAATGGGCATGCATGTAGAAAATGCCCTGGCAAATGCGGTAAACCGTGGCGAGCGGTATGCTTCAGTTACAGAACACCTGATCTCTCCCGAAGGTACGTTTCCCGTGGTGGGGCGTTCTTCGGTTTACAGGATCGCCATGTTACAGCAATTAGAATACACCGTTTTTCGCAATGGACGGTTACCGCCGCCGCTTCATGCCGGTGCTACGCGGGCTGCCATTACATCCGTAATCAGGAACATGATGGAAATGCCGGGCACCTTTGATGAAAACGGGTGGCTGAATGCCGGTATTGCAGGTCATCAGCCTGAGGCCCGCGATTGGTATAATTATACCGGCGCGCTGTATATGTGTACAATGGGGCTTACTCATTTGGGTATTCCTCCTGCCGATCCGTTCTGGACAGAACCTTCCGCAGCATGGACACAACAAAAAATATGGAGCGGGGATGAATCTGTCAGTCAACAGTTGTTTAAATAATATTGCGCGATTTAATACTATCTATCCATTCTTTGGATTTTCTTTTTATATTCATTAGGGCTCATTCCCATTATTTTTTTAAATGATTTGGTGAAGTTGGATATATTGTTAAAACCGCTGGAATAGCAAACTTCGGTCACTGTGATATCATCTCCCATAAGTTGCCGGCAGGCATGGCTGATCTTAGTTTCGTTCACTACTTGTATAAATGTTTTCCCATATCGTTTCTTAAAGTATTTACAAAACGCTGTTTCGTTCATACAGGCTACAGAAGCCGCTTCTGTCAGGCTTATCCTGCCTAAATAATGTTTGAGGATATAATCATATACCTTGTTCATCCTGTCTATATCATTTTCCTTTACCTGGGGTAGATATTCTGTATCTGATAATATCTCGATATTGCTGGAAATGGAAATCTCATACAGGATCTTAAGCAATAATGAAATCCTTTCCGGGCCTTTCGCGTTCAGCAGCAGTTCCATTAAATGAATCAGCCTGTCAAAAGTTTCACCGGTAATCCGGATGCCTTTATCAGCTTTGCTCAGGATTCTTTGTATCTGGTAATTCTCCGGCAGGTCAAAAATCCGGATACCATTAAATTCAGCGTCAAACTTGAGGATAATGGCCCTGATATAATCTTCGGGCGTTTCATTTTCCGGCTCGTCGTTATGCCAGTGATGCGGCAAATTTTTGCCAATTAATACCATGTCTGTATCGTCGAACCTGGAAATATTATTGCCAACAAACCGCGAACCTTTTCCTTTTAAAATAGCTGTCAGCTCATACTCGTGATGGAAATGATAAGGAACGCTGAAACGCTTGCTGATGCGTTCCTCTATACTGAAAGAATGATCCGGAGGTGGACTGTTTTTAATTAAAATCGGCTTCATATCGACAAGAGCTGTGCTTTAATATTTGTGCGTGCGTATTAAAAAATCTTATTCAAATGTAACATTTTCCGGATAAAGAAACTTCAGGACAAATGCATAACTTGTATTTATTTGAAGCAGCTACAGGGAGGGCAAAGATTTGATCTTTTTTGGCAAATTATGAGGTTGCTATCCGTTAATAAATTAAGTTCTTTTGTTGATGAGGTTTGGTAGGTTTATTTAAAGTAAAAAACAGGAAAGCCTTTGGGTCTGCAACGCGTTGATTGTATTAAAATAAATTATTTGGAAGTAAAATATCAGTACCCAATTAATTAATAGCATCAGAAAAAGTAGAAAATAATGATTGCGGTTGCCCGGTATAGTGCAGTATATAAAAAAAGTCAATACGCTGCTGCAGATGCGGTTGCTGTTTTGTTTGAACCAGGCCGAAAGGATGGGCATTGAATGATTTCTCAAAAATGGTATGAATGAATAATTTGAAAAGCCGGTTAAAAGACGGCGAAATGTTGGTGGGTACTTTTCTCAGTCTGGGAAATGCAGTTGTTACAGAAATGATAGCCAGAGCGGGATTCGACTGGATCATGATCGATCTGGAGCACGGTATGGGATCAGAAACGGATGTATTGTGTCAGCTTCAGAGCATCGATCCGGAAAAGGTAGCTTCATTTGTGAGGGTTGAAAGCAACCAACGCCAACGCATAAATAAAGTACTTGATTTTGGAGTGCAGGGCGTTATGTGCCCACGTATAGAAACGGCAGATGAAGTAAGAACTGCTGTTAGCGCCATGTATTATCCGCCAAAGGGGATTCGGGGTGTGGCAAAACTGATCAGAGCATCAGAATATGGCAGCCGTTTTGATGAGTACCAAAAAAAGGTTTCGGAAGAACTGTTGTGTATTATACAGATTGAAACGCTGAATGCCCTTCATAATTTAGAGGCCATAGCTGCTGTTGAAGAGGTGGATGTGTTGTTTATCGGCCCTTCCGATCTTTCTATGGCTTTAGGCGTTTTCGGGCAATTGGATCATCCTTTGTTTACAGATGCTGTGAACAATATTATAAAAGTGGCGGAAAAGTACGACAAGCAAGTGGGTATTTTACTGCCCAATACGTCTGTCCTGAAACAATACTATGACCTGGGTATCCGCTTTTTTGCCTACGGCACAGATGCTTTCTTCATCAGCAATGGTGCCCGGCAGGCAGTTGCTGCCTTAAAGAAGCAATTAAATGGCTCTATATAATTTTATCTGTTCAAACCAGCCAAATGAAAAAAGACAGGGAGATAGGGTTTATAGGTTTGGGAATTATGGGCAACCCCATGGCTCAAAATCTTATGCGTGCCGGTTTCAGGTTACATATATGCTCCCGGAATGCCGCTGTTGAACAGGAGTTAAAGAACATAGGTGGTATAGTGCACAAATCCCCGGCAGCGGTGGCTGCGGCAAGCGATATTATCATAACCATGTTGCCGGATACGCCACAGGTACAGGAGGTGGCATTAGGAACAAACGGAATAATAGAGGGCGTAAGAGACGGAGCTTTGTACATAGACATGTCAACGATAGATGCTGATGCAGAACGTAATATTAGCAGGCAATTAAAACAAAAGAATGTAGAAAGCCTGGATGCACCTGTATCCGGCGGACAGGAGGGCGCCATAAACGGTACGCTTTCTGTAATGGTGGGTGGCAGTGCAACGGCTTTTCAGCGCGCCTTACCTGTATTGGAAGCGGTAGGGAAACGGGTAATACACATAGGCGATACCGGTGCCGGCCAGGTTGCAAAATCCTGTAACCAGATAGCTACAGCCCTGGCTACCCAGGGCGTAGTGGAAGCGTTCACGCTGGCCACACGGTGGGGAATAGATCTTGCCCGGCTCAGAGAAGCCATGCTGGGTGGATTTGCTTCGGGTAAAGCACTGGAAATAGCGGGTAAACGAATGATTGAAAAAACATTTACACCAGGGTTCACACTAAAGTTGTACAGCAAGGATTTGCGTATTGCCAACAATGTGGCGCGGGATGCGGGGCTTGAGTTGCCTGGTGCAGCCATGTTGCAAAAGGAAATGGAAATACTTGTGGGCCGGGAAATGGGGGGGCTGGATTTTAGTGCCCTCATAGAAATATTTGAATATTAGTGAACAATATAATAAAACATTGGTAGGATTTTTCATGCATAGAAAGATGTATATGAAGGGATTCTTATTGATGAAATTGAACAACTAAAAAATTTCTTATGAAGCAGGCGTGATCACCATTTTCATTTTCATTATTCAGCAGAATGGAAATTGAAACATCAAAAGCTATCAGACCATTAAAAATATAAAAGATAAACGCATGAAAGCTTTACCAAAAGTTTTTGTATCAGAACCAATCGATGCCAAAGGAATAGAGCTGCTTAAAGATAAAGTACAATTTGTTTTTGCACCTGATACTAAAAAGAATACAACATTGCAATTAATAACAGATGTGCATGCTGCTATTTTACGGGCTACTACTGTTTTCGACAGGGAAGTTATTGAACAGGGAGCAGGTTTGAAAATAATTGCAAGGACCGGGGTAGGGGTTGATAATGTTGATCTGCGGTTCGCTGCTCAAAAAGGTATACTTGTTTGTAATACACCGGGCACGAACGATAATACAGTAGCAGAACATGTACTGTCGCTCGTACTGGCAATGGCCAAGCAGATATTCCTGATGGATAAAGCTGTACGTACCCAGCAATGGGGACAACGTTTTTCTTCCAGACAAATAGATATAAAGGGAAAAACATTGGGCATCGTAGGCTTTGGAAAAACAGGTAAAGCCACAGCAAGACTGGCGTGTTCTATTGGTATGAAAGTGCTTGTTTATGATCCCTTTACCCCGGAGGAGGAGCGTACCGGTTTCTTTGTAGAAACACCTGATCCTATATTCAGCCAATCTGATTTTGTGAGTCTCCATTGCCCGGCAACTTCAGAAACCAAGGGGTTTGTCAACCAGAAATATATTACTCAAATGAAAAAAGGAGCTTATCTTATTAATGCATCACGGGGCGAGCTGGTTAATGATGACGACCTGGTGGCTTCACTGTGTCGCAATGATATAGCCGGTGCAGCCCTGGATGTTTTCAGAGAGGAGCCGCTTCCGGCGGAAAGCCCTTATCTGCAGCTGGATAACGTTATTCTCTCCCCGCATGTAGCAGGATCTACCAGGGAGTCGAATGAACGCATTGCAATAAGCGCAGCGCAGGCGGTTCTGGATGTGCTGAATGGAAAAATGCCGGAACATGTTTGTAATCGCAAATATTTTTCTGACAACGATAAAGTTTTGCTTTCATATGACAGAGCAGGTTCAGGTAGCATCGTATAAGGTGCCGGTTCTATATAAGCCCGGTGTTTGTGTGATCGGAGGCGGCGCCGCGGGTATTGCTGCGGCCATGGGGGCAAGGAGGGCGGGCCTGTCGGTATTGCTGATAGAGAAATATGGTTTTTGCGGAGGTGCCGCTGTGGCGGGCCTGAGCGGAACGATATGCGGGTTATTTACATCCGGATCGAAACCCCGGCAAATGGTATTTGGCTTTGCGGATGAGTTTTACCGCCTGCTTCAACAAAAAAAAGGTGTGACGGCTCCTGTACCATTCGGTAAAACACTATTGGTGCCGCATGATAGCCTTAAATGGAAAGAAACAGCTGATGCATTGCTGTGTGATGTTGATTGTAATATCTTATACCATACCTATTTTCTTAAAGCGATAACCGATCCGGAAGCTTGCATTAAATATCTTATTGTTAAGGGCGGTGAAGGCGAATTCGCTGTACAGCCCCAATATGTAATTGATGCTTCGGGCGATGCCGAAGTAGTGAATAGCATACAGCATCCCTTCTCGATAGGTTATAACGGCGTAGTGCAAACGCCTACCATGATTTTCAAAATGGCCCATGTAGATATGCCGTCTTTTTTGAAAACAGACCAGGAAGAGATCGGGCATAAAATATTGAAAGCTTACCAGGCTGGAAATCATTTGCTGCCGCGCCATCACGTGTATCTTTTTCCTTCGCCCAATACCGGTGAAGTACTTTGTAATATGACAAAAATCACTTTTCCCGATGGAACTGTACCGGTAGGTATTTATTCAAAAGATATTACCTATGCCGAAATAGAAGGCCGCAGGCAGGCGAGAGCCTATGCTTCATTCTTAATAAACACCTTTCCTGCCTTCAGAAACGCTTATATGGCAGAAACAGGCGTACAGGTAGGTATCCGCCAAACGCGTTCTGTATTGGGTAAAGCCACTCTAAGAAATGAAGATGTGATCAAAGGCAATAAGAGTGAAAATGCCGTAACCATTTCAGCATGGCCCATTGAGCTGCATGCATCGGGGAGTCTTAAGATTGCGTACCTCGAAGATGATCATTATGATATTCCCTTTGAAACACTGATCCCTGAAAGCGCGTCGAATCTTTTGGTGGCCGGCAGGTGTATGTCTGCCGAGCACGAAGCATTAGCCTCTGCAAGAGTTACGGCACAATGTTTTGGAATGGGTTACGCCACAGGTGCAGCCTGCAGCCTGATGCTGTCTGAAAACATAAAGGCTGGTGCACTTACGGGTAAGGATGTTGCATTATGGATGAGACAAAAACATTTAAAAACAGTATATGAATAAGCTGAGAAGCAATTTTGAAAAAGGAAGCACGCGCTGGGCGGTAAGGCGCTCTCAGTGGATTGCGATGGGCATTGCGGAAGAGGATTTTGAGAAGCCTAAAATAGCAATCATCAATTCTTCTTCGGGTTTGTCTGTTTGTTATCAGCACCTGGGGAAATATGCCCGCATAGCTCAGGAAGCGGTCAGGGAGGCAGGTGGACTGCCATTTGAAGTTTATACCATTGCTCCTTCAGATTTTATTACCTCTGCCGGTAAAAAAGCCCGGTATTTAATGCCTTCGCGGGATTTACTGGTAAACGATATTGAAGTAATGGTAGAAGGCGCAGAGCTGGATGGAATGATTTTGCTATCTTCCTGCGATAAAACCACACCGGCGCACCTGATGGCGGCAGCGCGGCTTAATATACCGGCTATAGTAGTAGCCTGCGGCTACCAGTTGGGGGGTAATTGTAATGGCCGGCAGGTGGATATAGAAGAAGTGTATAAAGGTGTGGGTACTGTTCTGACCGGAAAAATGAGCCTGGATGAAATGGAGGAATGGACAAGATGCGCTATTAAAGGGCCCGGGGTTTGTGCCGGTTTGGCAACCGCTAATTCAATGCATTGCATGGCCGAAGCATTGGGCATGGCAATGGCTGGTTCCACACCTATAAGAGCTGACAGTGAAGCGTTGAAAAAGGTAGTGTTAAAAGCCGGTAAAAAAATAATGGAGCTGGTAAATAACAATATAAGACCACGGGATATTATCACAAAAGAAAGTATTCAGAATGCGATCCGGGTAGCGGTTTCCATTGGCTGCTCTGTTAATACCGTCCGGCATCTCACCGCCATTGCTATAGAAGCAGGATTACATCTTGATGTCATTAAAATGTTTGAAGAAGAAGCTGTCGGCTTTTCACAGATCACCCGCATCAGGCCCAATGGCCCCGACCGCATTGAACAGTTTGACAGCGCAGGCGGTACATTGGGCGTACTGCACCGGTTGAGGAACAAGCTGAACCTGGATGTGCATACAGTAAACAACAGGGTACTTGCTGATGTATTAAGCGAGCCTGTGGAAATAGATGAAGTATATATAAGGCCCGTGAACCATCCCTTCAGGAAAGAACCGGGTCTTACCATCATCAGGGGGAACCTGGCGCCTAACGGGGCTATTGTAAAGCTCTCCGCCATAGATGCAGACCGCAGGATTTTTGAAGGACCTGCAAAAGTATATAATGATGAAGACCTGGCGATGCAGGCATTGGCAAACGGGGAAATAAGCAGCGGGGATATTGTTGTATTACGCATGCTGGGTCCTGTAGGCGGCCCGGGTACTGTATTTGCATGCAGTTTTATGGCTGCATTATCAGGGGCGGGTCTTGCTGATACAGTGGCGGTAGTAACGGATGGCGAGCTATCGGGTCTTAACAAAGGGATCACCATTGGCCAGGTAATGCCCGAGGCGGCGCTTGGAGGACCACTGGCTATTGTAGAGGAAAATGATCAGGTAAAAATTGATCTTAATGAAAGAAAGATAGATTTGTTGATTGAAGAAGCGCTGTTAAATCAGCGTTTGGACAATTGGAAGCCGGTAGAAAGAACCCTTGAAAACAACTGGCTTAAGTTTTATGCGGATAACGTAATGCCCCTCGAAAAGGGAGCGGTGTTTGGTAAAAGAGAAGGATATTAACGGATGTTTTAAAATGATGCTATAATGAGTAACGAGATGATAAATAAACCGGAACGCGTAATCGTATTCTTGATAGATGGTTTGCATTGGAAAGCGCCATCTAAATTAAAAATGCCTGTTTTCAATGCGCTGATCAAAGAAGGGACTTATATCAACCAGTCTTATATGATTGCACCGCATCATCCTACAGTAGGGGAGTACGGCCGCATACATACTTCTTCTTTTCCTAATCCCGTATTGCAGGAAGGTACATTGTTTATACGGCCTGGTAATAATATGTTGCAGGATATGTTCACCGGTGTTTCTGCTTTTGTAACCAATACCCGGGCATACCTCTCTGTAAGCAAAGGCTTCACCATTAATATTCACAATCCTGAGATGTCGGATGAGCAGGTGGTGGAGCAAAGTATTGATTTAATCAATCGCCATGATATAAAGTATTTCCGCATACACTTGCAGACGCCGGGAAATGAAGGGCGGTACCTCACCTACACAACGTCCGACAAGCCCTACTACCGGAATATCTGGGGTGAAGGGTCTCAGTATGTTAGCAGTATTGAAAAGGCAGATATGCTGCTGGGACGGTTTTTGTCGGCGCTGGCAGAGAAAGGAATACTGGATTCAACGCTTCTGGTGGTTACTTCTGATCAGGGACAAAGCGAAAAGGGCTGGCATCCTATTATTGAGCCCGACAGTGGTATTACACCACTGCTGTTTAAAGGGCCTGCTGTAGCTGCAAACAGAGCGTTACCTTATTTTGAACATACTGATATTTCTCCTACTGTCGCAGCTTTGATGGGCATACCTGCTCCCAACCAGGATGGCGGGGCTGGTGTATTTATTAAAGAAGTATTAGATACTGAGAATCCTGAAAATGGGAGACACCCGCAATATATTAAGACGATCAATGAACAGCTCAATCAATATAATGCACTCAGGGCACGGATAATGATTGCTGCTGAAAAAGACAGCTACTATTCCAGCCTGATCAGTTACCTGGAAAATGAATTACTTACTCCCGAACCGTTTTATCACCAGGACCGCTTCTTTGAATGGTTTAAAGCCGGAACTACCAGGCATCTTATAGAAGTGAACGGCCATATCCTGGAAAAAATGAAAGCAGCGTATGGCGGATAGCGATTCCCCTATTAGCAGGAGTAAGTGGTGACACCCTGGCGTTATTTAATTTAATTCCAATCAGAAATGAATGCTAAAAAAGAAACCGGCAATTACAGGTGGATGGTTGTTGTGCTATTGTTTTTTGCAACAACGATCAATTATATAGACCGGCAGGTAATAGGATTGCTTAAACCCGAGCTGGAAAGGGTTTTTAACTGGACCGAAAAAGATTACAGCCGGATTGTAATGGCTTTTTCAGCAGCTTATGCCGTAGGATTAGTGTTCATGGGCCGCATTGTAGATATAATCGGTTCCAGGCGTGGGTATACTGTTTCTATTATTTTCTGGAGCATTGCAGCCATACTTCATTCATTTGTGCAGAGCACCGGTGGTTTTATCTGGGTAAGGGCATTGCTGGGGCTTGGTGAATCGGGTAATTTTCCAGCAGCCATCAAGGCGGTGGCAGAATGGTTCCCTAAGAAAGAGAGAGCTTTGGCTACAGGTTTGTTTAATTCCGGTGCGAGTGTAGGGGCTGTATTGGCGCCCATCTTTGTACCCTTGATCCTTGGTGCGTGGGGATGGAAAGAAGCATTTGTCATAACAGGCGCGCTGGGTTTTGTATGGTTGTTTTTCTGGCTTCGGTATTATCAGCTTCCATCAGCTAAAAAGAATTTATCTGCGGAGGAGTTCAGGCATATTCATAGTGATGAAGAAAGCGCAACGGAAGAGGTGGCCGTAAAAATTCCCTGGCAAAAACTGCTCGGGTTCAGAGCCACTTGGGCGTTTATTGTAGGTAAGTTCTTTACCGATCCCATTTGGTGGTTCTTTTTATTCTGGTTGCCTTCTTACTTTTCTTCCGCGTTCGATATGGATCTTACCAAACCCAGCCTGGAGCTGGGAGCGGTTTACGCTGCGACAACTTTAGGAAGTATTGGCGGCGGATACCTCTCTTTATTCCTGGTAAAAAAAGGAATGATTCTTACCAGGGCAAGACGAACCTCCCTGCTGATTGCTGCTATATTGGTGCTTCCTGTTATTACTGTGCAATATGCTGCCAACAGTTGGCAGGTTGTAGGTATGATAGCGCTGGCCGCAGCTGCGCATAATGCCTGGAGTGCTAATATTTTCGCATTTGCTTCAGACCTGTTTCCCAGAAGTGCGCTTAGCTCTGTAATCGGGATAGGCGGAATGGCTGGTTCGGTGGGTGGCATTCTCTTTCCAATGTTGGTAGGAGCGTTGCTGGATCATTATAAACTGATTGGGAATCTCATGGGCGGCTATAATATTCTCTTTGTGATTTGCAGTCTCTCTTATCTCTTTGCCTGGGTGCTGATACTGCTGCTCACCCAAAACAGGAAAAAGCAGGCAGTGCTGGCAAGATAGGCGGAACGGGTCCGCGTTTAAAGAGAATCTTTTCGCTCTGTACACAGGAAATGAATGTTACGATTATGAAAAACATATTGTCTTTTTGGATGCTGTTTTCCTGTCCTTTGTATAAAAAGATAGCTGGCAAAAAAGTAGTAGCTGTTTTTAATACTGCGTAACAGATAGGTCCTGTATAAAGTAAAACCATTACGCTGCAAGAAGTGAATGCATACCTGTTATCATTGGTTATAATTTTAGGTAAACATATATATGTGCGCGGAATTGAAAAAGATTATGATGCGATGTTTAACAGGATAATGTAAATGCTGTAATATAATCCACTTTGGAAAAATGTCTTGAAAACTTTCAGAATAAATGCTGATCTCTTTAAAAATTTTGGATAAACAGTATATGGTATGCATTCCTTTTTGATTAAAAAAATGCAGGCAAAAATTTTACCTTTCTTAGCAAATTTAGACGTTGTTACTGCTTTGCTGGTGTACTATTTTTGATTGTGCTTTTATTTGGGCTGTAAGGTTGTCTTGTATGCTATGATAATAATTGCGATTGCTTTATTTTTTGAAACTAAAATGCTGTTAGCTTAACCGGGTTTAAAAAGTTTGACGATAAACCTTTGCGGGACAGGGCCTGTTTTCTTCTGACAGGTACTATGCATTGGTATGGGTTTTTTTAATTGTTGGTAAACTGTTTGCTTTTTCTGCGTAAAATAAAATTGTAAAAATTAGACTATGATTCAGAATCAATCACTAAAAACACTATGGCTTTTTATTGCCTGTTGTTGCATGGGTATTGTTGCATTAGCCCAGACAATAAGAGGAGTTGTTGTAAACGATAATGAAGAACCTTTGCCAGGAGTTACTATTCAGCTTGGTAGTTCTCAGGTGTTTTCCACTACCGATAATCGCGGGGCGTTTACGATCGCTGCAAAAACAGGAGATACACTTTGGGTTTCTTATGTTGGATATGAGGATATGTTTCATATCGTTAAAACCAGTAACGTGCGCCTCCAAATGTCTGAAAAGAGTGATAACACGCTGTCTGATGTAGTAGTCATAGGTTATGGCACTCAAAAGAAGGTAAATTTATCAGGTTCGGTATCTGTAATCGGAAAAGACAAACTGGAAAACCGCCCCGTAAACAATGCCGTTCAGGCATTGCAGGGGCTTTCACCTGGCCTGGTTGTAACCCGGTCCAGCGGGCAGCCCGGGGCCGAAGGCTGGAACATCAATATCCGGGGTTACTCCTCGCTAAATGGTACTAATAAACCATTGCTGATTGTGGATGGTGTGGAGTATGCGAACCTTACATTAATCAATCCTTCAGATATAGAATCCATGACGGTGCTGAAAGATGCTTCTGCCGCTGCGATCTATGGAGCGAAGGCTTCCAATGGCGTTTTGCTGATTACCACAAAAGCTGGTAAAGCCGGTAAAGTGATGGTAAGCTATACAGGTATGTACCAGATCAAAAAGCCTATAAGCCTGCCTCAAACAGTGCCTTTTCATATTAGTGCAGCTTTGCAGAATCTTGCTAATATCAATAATGGTGGTTCGCCATCTTTCACAGATAAGCAGATTGCAATGTTTAAGGATCCGTCTGTTACATTAGTACCCGATGACCCCGCAAACCTCTTTTATTATCAGGAGATGGATTATGTAGGAATGACTGTTAACAAACAATTCAGCTCATGGCAGCACAACCTTGATATTACAGGAGGCAACGATAAAACCCGGTATTTTATAGGGTTGGGGTACAACAATAACAATGGTATGTTTAAAGTGGGGCCTGATGATAACCAACGTTATAACCTGCGTGTAAACCTTACTACGAAGTTCAACCGGATACTCAGCCTGGATTCCCGTATGTCATTTATTCAAAATACTATTAACCAGGCTGCCGGAACGCTGACCGGGGATTACGGACTACTGTATAATATATATAATTTAAGACCCATCTACCCCGTATTTGTACCCGGCAGCAATGAAACAAAATATGCGTCCATATCCGGAAATAATACGTATGCTTCCTTAAAGGATGGGGGCTATAACGAATCTAAACAAAATGTGCTGGACGGAGTGTTCACCTTAAAAGCCGAAAACCTGGCAAAAGGTCTTGTGCTGAGCACCAATTATAGTCCGCATATAGAACAGAAAAACCAGGACCTGTTTTACAAAACAGTACCACTATATAATTTCGTTAAAAGTTCGGGCGATTTTGCGCAGAATGCATGGCTGAATAGAGCGAACTCCTTAAGAAAGTATCGTACTTCCCAGAACTGGTACACCTTTAATGCATTAGCAGATTATACACTGGAGGTAAGCGACCATCATTTTCATGCGCTGGGCGGGTTCCAGTATCAGTACTACAATTATGATCTTGTAAATGCCTACCAATCGAATCTTACCAATAATAATTTACCTACGCTGAATTATACTACAAACTCCCAATTGCCGGTAACGGCCGTTGCAGATGATTTGCAGGAAAATGCATGGCAATCTTTTTTCGGGAGGTTTAACTATAACTACAGGGGTAAATACTTTTTTGAAGCTACGGTAAGGAATGATGCCAGTTCCCGCTTGGCTCCGGGTCACCGCAGTCAGACATTCCCGGCATTTTCAGCCGCATGGCGCCTGTCACAGGAAGAGTGGATCAAAAACCTGGGTATATTCAGTGAACTCAAGTTAAGAGGCTCCTGGGGTAAGCTGGGTAATGCTCAATTAGGAGAGCTATATGAAAACAATTACCTCTCTGTGGCCACATTGAGCACCGGTGTTTATCCTTTTAATAATACGGCAACAACGTATGTGTACCAGGGTGCATTGCCATCTGAAGGGCTTGGCTGGGAAACTGTAACCACGTCTGACATAGGTCTCGATTTCGGACTATTGCAGGGGCGCCTGAGCGGTAGCTTTGATTATTACAGGCGGGTAAATGATAATATGCTTATCAGCGTAAATCTCCCGGCAGTGCTGGGTGTTGTTCCAAGTACAACCAATGCCGCAGCTATGGAAACAACGGGATGGGATTTTGATATCAACTGGAAAGACCGGATAGGTGAGTTTTCTTACTTCGCTGGCTTTAATGTAAGTGATAATACCAATAAAATAACGAAGTACCTGGGGAATGTGGTGTATTCAGAAGGCATTAATACAGCACTGCCTGAAATGCCTATTAATTCGATATTTGGTTATCGTTCGTTGGGATATTTTCAAAGCGCTGAAGAAGTAGCCCAGAGTGCCAAGCAATTTGGAACTACCAATCAGGCTCCCGGCGACATTAAGTATGAGGATGTAAATGGAGATAAGCTGATTAATGGCGGAACGGGTACCCCTGAAGATCATGGCGATCTTGTATACCTGGGCAACACTTCACCCCGTTACAACTTTGGTGTAAATCTTGGTGCCCAATGGAAAAATTTCGATTTCTCTGTTTTCCTGCAGGGAACCGGCAGGCGTAGTTATATTATTTATCCTACCCAGGCGCTTCCTTTTGTGCAAAGCTGGCGCTATCCGCTGGATAATTATATTGATAATTACTGGACGGAGGAAAATAGGAACGCAAGATTTCCGCGGCCTCTGGCCGGCGGTGGAACCAACACCCGCATAAACAGCGCCTTTGTTCAAAACGGCGCATACGTAAGGTTGAAAAACCTGCAAATTGGCTATACACTTCCTTCCACCCTGTTAAGCAAAGTAAAAATACAAAAGGCAAGGATATTTTTCAGTGGCCAGGATATATGGACAGCCACCAAAGCCTGGTATAAGTATTTTGACCCTGAAAGTCCCGCTAATGTTTCTTATGCATATCCCTATTTTGCCGTGTATGCATTGGGCATCAACGTTAATTTTTAAATGATATAACAGTACTGTTCAACAGTTGAACATTTATTCTATCGATTCATATAAAATATAAATCAATGATACAAAAATATTGCTTTAAGGTTATGCAGTGGCTGCTGCCCGTGGCTGTACTTACAGTAGCCGGATGTATGAAAAAGCTGGATCTGAGACCAGGATCGCAGCTTGCTGATAATAATTTCTGGAAAACGACTACCGATATGAGCCAGGCATGTAATTATCTATATACTTTTTTGAATGGCCTGAATGCGGCTGACGACCCCTCCGGCTATCCAACACCTTTGCAGGATAATTATTCCGATAAAGCATTCGGCGACCGTTCTGTTGGTTTTGGAGACGGCTCCAGCGTGGCGCCGGCTACATCCAATGAATGGATCAACTATTACAAGGCAATAAGGGCTGCGAATAATATTCTTGAAAAATCGGTAACTGTAACCGGCGATGCGGCTACTATTAACAGGTATCTTGGTGAAGCCCGCTTTTTCAGAGCCCTGTCCTATTTTGAACTGGTAAAACGGTTTGGCAATGTTCCCTATATCA
The DNA here is from genome assembly GCA_027493055.1 of Niabella sp. Lineage (GTDB taxonomy): Bacteria > Bacteroidota > Bacteroidia > Chitinophagales > Chitinophagaceae > Niabella. The sequence continues at coordinate 96,360 of JAPUDO010000015.1, forward strand.
ATCGTACACTAACGGCTGGTGATGAAATGCTTTACTCGGCACGTACACCCAGGCAGCAAGTGATAGACAGTGTGTATGCCGATCTTGATTTTGCCGCAGCCAATTGTCCCCAGCCCGATGTGATGGCTGCTGCTGAATATGGCCGTATCACCCGGTCTGCAGCGCTGGCGTACAAATCGAGGGTAGGACTGTTTCAGGGTACGTGGGATAAATTCAGGAGTATAAGCACTGCGCAGCGTAACCTGCAGGTGGCTATTGATGCCAGTTCAACAGTAATGAGTGAGGCAAAACATACCCTGTACACAACACAGGGCGCACAAAGCTATTTTTATTTATTCCAATACGATGGGGGAGCCAGCGGCAACCCGGTTCAGACAGTAGTAGGCCCTCAGTTGAATTATACTTATGCCACCAACAAGGAGAACATCCTGGTGAAGCTTTACGGACAGAATCAGAATAACAATATCACTTCGCATAATTTCGGAAGGCAGTACCTCGATCAGGCGCATATAGCTCCTACACGACAAATGATGGATATGTATCTATACAAGGATGGTCTACCCGGGGGGCTTTCGGCTTACGATTCTTCCGCCAACCAGACAAGTTCTCTTACCGAGTTCAGGAACAGGGATCCGAGGATGGAAATGTCTGTTTATAATAATACAATGATAACACCATCAACGGGTGGTCTTATTGCCTATAATGCAGGAGTAAATTACCGGTACAGGAAATACTGGATCGTAAGCGACTGGGCCTCCAATGTCAGCTATGTAAACTTTAATGTATTAAGATATGCAGAAGTGTTGCTGAACTATGCAGAAGCTAAATTTGAACAGAACGGGTCGATAAGCGATGAAGACCTGAACCTTACCATTAATGCCCTTCGTAAACGTGCCACGGCTAATGATGCCGGTAAGCTGCCACTGCTTACCAATGCATTTGTGAGTGCCAATGGGTTGAATATGGAAACAGAGATCAGGCGGGAAAGAACAGTGGAACTTGCTTTTGAGGGACATGCATACTGGGACCTGCTGCGTTGGAAAACCGCAGAAACATTGCTGCCCAGGGCCATCCTGGGAAGAAGATACTTCCCCGCCGAAAATCCGTCAGGCGCTACTCCTAAGTTGTTAAATGGTTATGTATTGCTTGAAGATCAATCATTCCGCAAATTCAATCCGGAAAGGGATTATTTATGGGGATTGCCAACAAAAGAACTGGCGCTGAATAAAGCGCTTGATCAGAATCCTAACTGGTGATACAATCGGGTAATACAATCATAAGAGAGAGGAGAATGAAAGAATGCTGAAAAAATATCAGAATTACAGAATAGCGTTTTGGTTGGGTATCTTATTGATATGTCTGGATAATGTAGTTGAAGCACAACGTGTTGATGGGGCCGCCAACTACCTCACATCGGCTTTGCAGGCTACGGGCTGGAGGCCTGATGCGAAGCATATAAATGGGTGGCGGCAAAAGCAAAAAGATTATATGCTCCGGAAGATAGGAGCTCTGTCTGATTCCATAAAACATGATTTTCAGAAAAAAGCTGACGAGGCTTTGTCCTTTGGCTGGCAGGCATTGCCTGCCAGCTCTTTTCTTGAATATAAAGAAAGCGGGAACCGGGTGCGGTACGAGAAAATGCAGTTGGAGCGACGGGCACATTTTTATAACCTGGTCATTGCATTTTTGCTGACAAATGAAAAAAAATATCTTCCCCAGCTGATTAACGGGCTATGGGCCACACTCGAAGAAAGCACCTGGGAGATTCCGGCAATTGTGGAACTGCAAAAGGCTGGTGCCGATCTGCCCGATCCTTCCGAACAGGTTGTAGGCCTTGTTAATGCTGAAACCGCTGTGAATATTGCACTGGTTCAGTTCTTACTGCAAGATCAGATTGAAAAAGTGTCACCGGTTATTAACAGGCGTATTACAAAGGAATTGAAGGAGCGTTTTCTTGAGCCTTATTTAAAACGGAATGATTTCTGGTGGATGGGGTTCAGGGGGCACCACGTTAACAACTGGAATGCCTGGATCAATACCAATGTTTTGCACACAGCATTACTGGTAGAAGGCAACATGGATACACTGCAAAAATTGATTAGCAAAGTATTTCTCAGTGCCGATTATTTTATCAATCAGTATCCTCCTGATGGCGGTTGCGACGAAGGCACTTCTTACTGGAATGAGGGAGCAGGGAAACTGATAAGATTGTTATCCCTGGCAAATAGTGTATCAGAGGGTGTATTGAACTGGAATGATAATAAGCTGCTGTTCAACATGGGATCGTATATTTATAAAATGCACATAAATGGCAGTTACTTTGTAAACTTCGCTGATGCGGTGCCGCAGTTTATTCCAGACCCCGAAAGCGTGTATCTTTTTGGTGAAATGTTTAGCGATAAAGAGCTAAAGCATTTTGCAGCTTATCTGTTCGGCCAGAAAGAAAAAAGGGTTTCTTCCAAAACACTGGTGAATTTTATACAGTCCGCTACCTTATTTGAAAATCTCGCTCATACATCTCCTGCTTTGTCCAAACCCCCGACTGTTTTATTTCCTGACCTCCAGGTGGCGATCGCAAGAAAGGGTTCCTCTGCCAAAGATCTCTTCCTGGCCGTACAGGGTGGACATAATGATGAAAGCCATAATCACAATGATGTGGGCAATTTTATTTTATATGTTGGCGGAAAACCTGTTATCGTTGATGCTGGTGTAGGTACCTATACTGCACAAACTTTCAGCAACAAACGTTATGAGCTTTGGAATATGCAGTCGCAATGGCATAACTGTCCTACTATTAACGGCGCCATGCAACACGAAGGCCGCTCTTACAGGGCTGCTTCATTTGCCATGAAAGCGGCCGGGCAAAAAACGGTCATCAGCCTGGATATTTCCAGGGCTTATCCTGCCGCGGCAGGCATCAGGCAATGGGAACGTTCCTTTTCTCTGCAAAAAGATAAAATGATACTTACAGAGTTATACCAATTAGAAAAAACAGAAGACACGACCTGCCTGCATTTCCTTACTGTTTGTGATCCTAGGTTGGAAGTGCCGGGAACTATTATGTTTTATGATACAGCAGGCGAAAAAATGATGAAACTGAAGTACAATGCATCAATGATGAAATCCCGGATAGAACAAAAGGTAATGGATGATCCTAAAATGATGAACAGTTGGGGTAAAGTATTATACCGTATTAGTTTTTTGCCGGGCGATAATTCAAAAAAAGGGAAATATGTGTTTGCATTTGAGCCATTGGATAAATGATTAGAATCTTGCGGGCAGGCAACGCGAAAAAATATTTTAAAGTGTTAAAATATAAAAAGTGGTAGAAAAAGGATTAAAAAATATAACAGCAATATTTTTATTATTTTTTTATATAAACGTACCGGTGATATCCCGGGGCCAATCGTTTACCTATAAAGAATGGGAAGACGAAACGATTATCGACATTAATAAAGAGCCGCCCTCCGCATCCTTTACCGCTTATCCTGATGAAGCAACTGCCGGAAATAAAGAAACAAACCCCTGGGTGCGGCCGCTGAATGGTAACTGGAAGTTCTTTTATACTGCTCAGCCGTAAAAGCGACCCGAAAATTTTTATATAGCCGGATATGATGACTCCCGGTGGGGAACGATACCCGTTCCGGGAAACTGGGAACTGAATGGTTATGGGATCCCCATTTATACAAATATCAAATATCCATTCCCGGTAAATCCACCGTTTATTGATCATCAGTTTGCCCCGGTGGGCACTTACCGGTATTCCTTTGGTGTTCCCAAAAGCTGGAATGATAAAGAGGTGTGGCTACATTTTGGTTCAGTGTCAGGTGCCATGTATTTATATATTAACGGCCATGCAGCTGGCTTTAGTAAGGCCAGCAAGTTACCAGCGGAATTTAATATTACGCCTTATTTAAAAGCCGGAGCCAATATGCTGGCCTTGCAGGTATTTCGCTGGCACGACGGGAGCTATCTGGAAGACCAGGATATGTGGCGCCTTACCGGTATTGAAAGGGATGTATGGCTCGTTGCCAAAAATAAGACCCGTATGGAAGATTTCGGTGTGTCAGCAGATCTGGACGAAGCCTACAAAACAGGCTTACTAACGATTAATGTAAAGCTGAAGAACCCCGATCTCCGTAAACTATCTGTTGATGCAAAATTGTATGATGCAGCGGACCGGTCCATTCTACAGGCGCCTGAAGCTTCGGTACATGGGACAATGGCCGGTTTTTCAACTTTAAAAATAAAAAATGTAAAAGCATGGACTGCCGAAACGCCGAACCTGTACAGGCTGGTGTTGCTGTTGAAAGATGATAGGGGACAGGTGATGGAAGCCGTTTCCCGTAAAGTGGGATTCCGGAAAGTAGAGATCCGCAATGCGCAGTTGCTGGTAAACGGAAAGCGGATTATGGTGCACGGGGTAAACCGGCACGAGTTTAGTGATGTTACTGGTCATATTATTTCCCGCGAGGAAATGGTGCGGGACATTGCGCTAATGAAGAAAAACAATATTAATGCAGTCCGCAGCTCGCATTATCCCAATGATCCTCTCTGGCTGGAGTTTTGTGATGAGTACGGGTTATATGTGGTAGATGAAGCAAATATTGAGATTCATGGAATGGGGGTGAATTTTCAGGGTACTTTTGACACAACCCGTCATCCGGCATATTTAAAATCATGGGCGCCGGCTATAATGGATCGTATTAAGCGGATGGTGGCCCGCGATAGAAATCACCCCAGCATTATTATATGGAGCATGGGCAACGAGTGTGGTAACGGGCAGGTTTTCAGGGATGCCTATCACTGGCTTAAACAGGAAGATCCCACACGCCCGGTGATGTTTGAACAGGCTGGCGAAGACCTAAATACGGATATCGTAAGCCCCATGTACCCGCATATTGGCGATATGAAAAAATATGCACAGGATACAACCAAAAATCGCCCTTATATTATGTGTGAATACGCACATGCAATGGGAAACAGCAGCGGTAATTTCCAGGAATATTTTGATATAATAAGGACATCAGCTCATATGCAGGGCGGTTTTATCTGGGATTGGGCCGATCAGGGCATTAAAAGCAAAACAGCTGATGGAAAGGTATATTGGGCGTATGGCGGTGATCTGGGATCGGGACATTTATATAATGATGAAAACTTTTGTGGTAATGGTCTGGTTGCATCCGACAGGTCTTATCACCCTGCTATTCACGAAGTAAAAAAAGTGTACCAGTATATTTCTTTTGAAAGCAAGGACTGGAAAAAAGGCAAGGTGCTGGTTAAAAATGAGTATAGTTTTTTGTCAACCGATAATATTGTTTTTAAATGGGAGCTGCTGAAAAACGGAAAGGTAGCACAAAAAGGAACATTTAAGCTTCATCTGCTTCCGGGACAATCCAAAATAACAGATCTGCCCATTCTGAATGACAACGAAGAAGATGAAATGTTATTGAATGTATACGCATTCACACAACAGGAAAGCGGGCTGGTTCCCGGCGGAACCCTGATAGCTTCCGAACAGTTGGGAAGAGAACGGAATCGGTTTTTTAATGATTTTAAAGAACCGGAAGGGTCATTGCAGGTGATTCAAAGCGATACGCACCTATCATTCCGGTCCGGTAAAACAGCCGGAAAATTTGATATCAGGAACGGACGCTGGATTTCTTATGAACAGGCCGGCGTACCATTGCTGGAACAGTTTCCGGAGCCTTATTTCTGGCGGGCTCCTACTGATAATGATTTTGGCAATGAAATGCCTCAGCGATTGGGCATATGGCGCGCTGCTGCAGCCAACCGGAAAGTGCAACATGTAAAAACAGGAGCGCAGAACCCGAAAGGGATTATGCTAAGCGTTGAATATTTACTTACTGATATAGGCGTACCGTACACTGTAACATACCATATACTCAATAATGGTGCCGTTAGAGTAAGCGCATCCATGGATCTTGGAAATGCTTCGCTGCCGGAGATGCCAAGGTTTGGAATGCGTATGCAGGTACCTGAAGCGTGCAATAGTATAAGTTTTTATGGGCGGGGTCCGTGGGAGAATTATGCTGACAGGAATAAAGCGGCTTTTATCGGGTTATATCATCAGGCGCTGCAGGAGCAGTTTACGGCCAATTATCTTCGCCCGCAGGAAAACGGGTATCGTACAGATGTGCGCTGGGTTGCACTGGCAGATTCCTCGGGTAAAGGGATTAAAGTTACAGGAATGCAACCTGTTGGGTTTAGCGCATTGCCTTATACGGCAGAAGACCTGGACCCGGGATTGACCAAGAAGCAACAACATCCTTTCAATCTCAACGAGCGGCCTTTTATTTCTCTGCATATTGACCTGGGACAGCGCGGCGTTGGCGGGGATAATAGCTGGGGAGCGCTACCGCATGCACCTTACCGGCTAACCGGCAACAAATATTCGTATAGTTATATGATAGAGCCATTACAATAAAATACCGATTATGTCTTCAAGAAGAAAATTTTTAAAAACAGCATCCTTAAGCTCATTTCTTTTAAGCAGCGGCGGAGCATTTGCATTAAACAGGGCCGGTCATGTGAAGCGGAAAGTACAGAAGCCGGTAGTGATCTCTACCTGGGATTTTGGGAAAGAAGCCAATGCTGAAGCCTGGAAAATACTTCAAAAAGCAGGGCGAGCGCTGGACGCTGTGGAAGCTGGTGTGAAAATTCCGGAAGCGGATCCGCGAAACAAAACGATAGGATATGGTGGCCAGCCAGACAGGGATGGATATGTAACACTGGACGCCAGTATAATGGATGAATATTACAATTGTGGATCTGTAGCGTGTATAGAACATATTATGCACCCGATTTCGGTGGCAAGGCTGGTAATGGAAAAGACACCGCATGTAATGTTGTCTGGGCAGGGTGCACTGGATTTTGCATTGGCCAATGGTTTTGAAAAAATAAACCTCTTAACTCCGGAGAGAGAAGCTGAATGGAAGGAATGGCTGAAAACTTCGAAGTATGAGCCTGAAAAGAATATTGAAAACAAAAAATATAACAAGGACAATGATCCTATGCCGGGAGGTACGGATAATCATGATACAATAGGACTGTTGGCGCTGGATGAAAAGGGTAACTTAAGCGGGGCCTGCACTACAAGCGGCCTGGCATATAAAATGCATGGCAGGGTAGGCGATTCGCCGATAATAGGAGCGGGACTTTATGTAGATAATGAAGTGGGGGCCGCTACCTCTTCCGGCGTAGGAGAAGAAGTGATGCGTATTGTAGGATCTCACCTGGTGGTTGAACAAATGCGCGCCGGACTTTCCCCAACAGCTGCCTGTAAAGCTGCTGTTGAACGGATTATTAAAATAAATCCTAAAAAGGCAGCTGCTATCCAGGTGGGCTTTATTGCCCTGGCAAAAAACGGTGAATATGGCTGCTATAGCCTGCAGCCCGGTTTCACTTTATCTGTAAGGAACAATCATATTGACCGTATTATAAAATCAGAAAGTCATTATAGATAGCAGTTCCGGTGGCGCAGCTAAATATTGATTTATGGAAGCGGCGTTAACGTTCAAACCAGGTAATAAAAAGATTTATTTAACAGACAACTATACAAGATGGAAAAGAAATTAAGATTAGAAGTATGTGCTTTTCATATTGAATCGTGCATCATTGCCGAAAAAGCTGGCGCTTACAGGGTAGAGCTGTGCGATAACCCTATTGAGGGCGGAACCACACCCAGTTATGGAACAATTAAAAAGGTAAGAGAGCAAATTTCAATCAGGCTATATCCCATACTAAGGCCCCGTTCTGGCAGTTATTATTACTCCGACGAAGAGTTTGATATCCTGAAAGAGGATATATTAATATGCCGGGAACTTGGTTGTGATGGCATTTCTGTAGGGGTGCAAACTATCGATGCTGTTATAGATAAGGAAAGAATGAAGCGGGTGGTGGATTGGGCCGGCCCTATGGGGGTTACCTGTAACCGGGTATTTGATTGTGCCCCCGATCCGTATGTGGCGCTGGAAGATATCATAGCATGCGGTTGTGAAAGGGTATTGACATCAGGCCAGGAAAGCGGAGCTCCGCAGGCCGGTACAGTACTGGCTAAGTTAGTAGAGCAGGCCGGAGACAGGATCAGTATTATGCCGGGGGCAGGAGTAAACTCATCTAATCTTGCTGCGCTTATACACGAGTGCGGCGCGTATGAATATCATGCTTCTGCCAGGAAAAAAGCAGATAACCCCGTTAGGTATATCAATGCGCGCGTAAGCGACTATGGCAATGTATATATAGCAGATGAACAGGAAGTGAGTGCAATGGTAGCGGTGCTCAATAATGCAAGCGGTGAGCAGGCTTAAGATGGTGCACCTGCCACCACGCCACATATTATTTGTAAAGCAATTGAATATTTTGTAATGAAATCTGTAAAATCAAACTATAATAAATACCCCGAAATAGAGATTCCTGGTCATTCCGGTTTTTCGGGATGGGAAGCAATTGCCGGTGAAATAAAAAAAAATATCCCCGGAACATCTGGCACTAAAACGATCATAGTACTGGAATGCTATCATGGCACTATGAACCATGTGTTGGTGAGGGAACTTCAAAACCAATTACCCGCAGTATGTTTTATTGACGCGGAAAGTGCTATGTTGAAGGAGTCGGTTCTTAATGACAAATTTGCTCCTTATATAACTGATGATCCTGTTTTCGGGTATATAACACCGTTGTCTGTGCGTAGTTTTTATGATGATGCAAAACTTGCAACATTGAAAGATGAGGTAGCTCAACGTACTGAAGGTATCATCTGCATATATGGAACCGGCGCTTCACTTGTGGTTCCGGCACCTGATGTTGTAATATATGCTGATATGCCACGCTGGGAGATTCAGCTTCGTTTCAGGCGAAATGAAACCGGCAACCTGGGTGTGCACAACGAAGACGATCCGTTTGCCCGTTTATACAAGCGTTCTTTTTTTGTGGACTGGCGCGTATGTGACCGGTTAAAGAAAGAGATATTACCTGTCGCAGATTATGTGCTGGATACCACCCATGCTAAGGATCCCAAAATGGTTACGGGAAAGGTTTTGCAGGATGCTTTGTACCAAACTGTTCAGCGTCCTTTCCGGGTTGTGCCATTTTTTGATCCCGGCCCCTGGGGTGGGCAATGGCTGAAAGAAGTTTGTGATCTTGACCGCTCAGCGCCCAATTATGCATGGGCTTTCGATTGTGTGCCTGAAGAGAACAGCCTGCTGCTGCATTTCGGTAATCTTGTGTTTGAAACGCCGGCAATCAATGCCGTCTTTTTTCAGCCCGATGCATTGCTGGGTAAGCCTGTAAGAGAAATATTTGGCGAGGAGTTTCCCATCCGGTTTGATTTCCTGGATACGATAGATGGCGGCAACCTTAGTCTGCAGGTACATCCGCTCAAATCGTATATACAAGAACAGTTCGGCATGAGTTACACACAGGATGAGAGCTATTATATGATGGAGGCGAAACCGGGTGCTATGGTATACCTGGGCCTGAAAGAGGGTGTTGATCCGGATGCGATGATGGCTGCTCTTGAGCAGGCACAAAAAACGGGGGTCAGCTTTGACGCCGATAAATATGTTGAAAAATGGCCGGTAAAAAAGCATGATCATGTGCTTATACCTGCAGGAACGGTACATTGTTCCGGTGTTAACGGGGTAGTGCTGGAAATAAGTGCCACACCCTATATTTTTACTTTTAAACTTTGGGACTGGGGGCGTATGGGGCTGGATGGCAAGCCACGACCTATCTCTCTGCAACATGGAAAGAATAATATACAGTGGAACCGTGTTACCGGCTGGACCAGGGAAAATATTTTAAACCGTGCAGAGAAGATAGCCGAAGGGGAGGGATGGATAGAAGAGCGGACCGGCCTGCATGAAAATTTTTTTATAGAAACGCGCCGTCATTGGTTTTATGATAAAGTAATGCACCATACCGGAGGGGTTGTAAATGTGATCAATCTTGTAGAAGGGCGCGAGGTGGTTGTAGAAAGTCCTGATGATTTATTTGCTCCCTTTGTTGTGCATTATGCTGAAACATTCATTGTTCCGGCAGGTGTGGGAGCTTATACCATTCGCCCGTATGGAGAAAGCAAAGGCCGGAGATGTGCTACCCTGAAAGCATTCATCAATGAGCAAAATCTTTTGCACTGTAAGAATGCATGATAGGCTAAATGCCATTTGAAAAAAATATAAAAGCAATGCAACAACAGAATCTCAAATACGTATATGCCTGCACCATAATAGCCGCCGTAGGAGGGCTTTTATTTGGATACGATACGGCTGTGGTGGCCGGGGCAATAGGATTTATACAGCAAAAATATCACTTATCAGCGGCTATGACAGGGTGGGCGGCTTCATGCGCTATTATAGGATGTATGGCAGGAGCCATGGTAGCCGGCATGCTAAGTGATCAACTGGGACGTAAAAAAGTGCTATTGCTTGCGGCGGTAGCTTTTGCGCTTTCATCGGCTGGTATTATGCTGCCTTCCGGAATTGGTGTATTTATCCTGTTCCGGTTTATCGGGGGCATGGGTATAGGTTTGGCCTCCATACTGGCGCCTATGTATATTTCCGAGATTGCCCCACCTGGTATAAGGGGTAAGCTTATAACCGTGTATCAGCTGGGAATTGTTATCGGCATACTGCTGATATATTTTGTAAATGCGGCCATTGCTGGTTTGTACAACGAAACCTGGAATATAGATCAAGGCTGGCGATGGATGTTCGGCTCAGGGCTTATTCCTTCGGTTGTATTTTTTATTTTGCTCATAAAAACACCGGAGAGCCCCAGGTGGCTGGCAGCGCAGGGGCGCTGGAATGATGCCGGTGATATTCTTATAAAAATGAACGGACCTGAAAATGCGGAAAAGGAAATGAAAGAGATCGCATCCTCGCTAAAGGAAGTAAAGGGCCGCTTTTCCGATCTGTTCAATCCGGCTTTAAAAATACCTTTAGTAATAGGTATACTGCTTTCTGTTTTTTCGCAGGTTACCGGCATCAATGCCATTATGTATTATGCTCCCGAAATATTTAAAGCCAGCGGCAGCGGCGCCTCGTCGGCCTTGCTGCAAACAGTATGCATAGGGAGCGTGAATTTTTTAATGACGCTTGTGGCCATCAGGTATGTGGATAAGCTTGGGCGTAAAAAATTATTACTCATCGGTTCGGCAGGCATGTGTATATGCCTGGCGCTGATAGGTTATGCCTTTTATGCCCGCCTTACGGGGGGCTACTGGATACTGGCAGGGATACTGGCCTATATTTCATTTTTTGCTATTTCGCTGGGTCCGCTCACTTTTGTGGTGGTATCCGAAATTTTCCCTAATCATATCCGCGGAAGGGCAATGAGCATAGCGATCTTCTTTTTATGGCTTTCCGTTTACATTGTTTCTCAAACCTTTCCCATGATGCTGGAAGCGCCTGGCATAGGTGCCGCAAAAACCTTCTGGATATTCATGTTGCTGTCGGCCGCTGCGTTCATTTTTATCTGGCGGATGGTTCCTGAAACCAAAGGAAAAACTTTAGAGGAAATCCAGGCACTATGGAAAAAAATGCCGTGACATTCTGAATTTTGGTAATGCCTTTAATATGCGAAGAGGCGCAGGATAAAGAAGCTATTTATATTCGGGAGTATTCTTGTATGAATTTTTTATAATGTGCTTTTCAGAAAAATGACAAATCATATAGTTACCGGAGCAGATATCGGTGGAACGCATATTACTGTTTGCAAGGTTGATTTGCAGAATAATAAGGTGCTGGAAAGTACCCGGTATCGGTGCGTAATAGATGCAATGCAGGATGCGGATACAATTATTAATACCTGGGCACATGCCATACGTAAAAGCGCAGACCCGGGGCCTTATCCGGTTGCTCCGCTTGGTATAGCTATACCCGGGCCGTTTAACTATGATCAGGGTATAAGTCTTATCACGGGTTTACACAAATATGAAAGTTTGTATGGGCTGAATATTAAAAACAGGCTTGCCGCTGCTTTGGAAACAGTACCCGGACAAATACGTTTTATGAACGATGCTGCTGCTTTCCTGTTGGGTGAATGTTCTTTTGTCAGAGGGCTTGAAAATGAAAACGTGTTAGGTCTGACCCTTGGTACAGGGTTAGGTTCGGCTGTATGTAACAGGGGTGAGGTGCAGGAGGGCGATCTGTGGCGGATGCCCTACGGTGATACCAGGGCGGAAGATTATTTGAGCTCCCGTTGGTTTATTAAAGAATATGCATCGCTAACCGGCCTGACTATAGGAAGCGTTAAGGAGCTGGCAAAGCTGGCAGCATGCGATAAAGTTGCGGGCCATTTGTTCCGGACATTTGGCAGTACATTGGCTGATGTTTTAATGTCCAGGTATCGTAGTGCTGGTGATTTCCCATCAAGTATTATTATAGGAGGTAATATCGCTCTTGCATGGGAGCTATTTGCTTCTCATTGTCAGAGGGCCTTACAAAATGAGGGTTACTCAGATGTGCGCCTGCTCCCTGCAAAGCTGGGTGAAGATGCAGCATTGATTGGCGGTGCCTTTCTATGGAAAACCTAAAATAAGCACCATTCTACTCTTGCTTATGGAGAATTTTATTTGAGTCTGAGAATGCCAAATTCGAAATCCTCCAGGTTTTCTTCCGTGATTTTTATAATGTTTTTGAGAAAAGCCTCGTCAATGGGGTGCATATGCAGGTTGTCTGGTTCTGCTGCCGGATCACCGCCAGCACCTGCAACTGCAACAACCAGATCATTTGCAGTGTGCATATATTCATTGGTAAACTGTTTCCGCATTCGCTCCTGCGCTGCAAGCAGGTTCCTTATCTGCAGCTCCAAAACTTCTACGCTGAACGGTTTTGTGAGATAGACATCTGCTCCGGTTTGAAGTCCGGTGACCTGATTCGCTACAGAGTTTTTAGTAGTTAATAGAATAACCGGTATGTGGCTTGTTTGAATATCCGATTTTAGTTTTTCACAAAGGACAAGCCCGTCAACCTGACATCATTACATCGCTCAGAATTAGATCAGGAACACTGCTGGTAGCCTGCTCCCAACCATCAAGGCCATCCGGACTCTCCAGTATCATATAAGTGTTTTGCAGGCTTTCCTTAATATAGGCTCGGATGGCCTTATTATCTTCAACCAGCAGGATCGTTTTTTTGATATTGTCAATATATTCCTCTGTTGACGGATGGGAAAGGAAATGTTGCTCCTGTTTTGTCGGATAGCTTACTGATTGGAGCTGTTCTTTTGCAGATAACTGTATTTCGTTAAAATGCTTTTTATCTTTCAGCAAAGTAACATTAAAGGATGTAATATAATCACTATTGTTATGCCGTTTGTCGCTGCTTGCATAGGTATTCCCTTTGTGAAGTTCTATAATGCTTTTGGCAAGCGCTAATCCAATTCCATAACCAGTGTTTCGGCGTTCATTATCATCTTCCTGAAAATAATTGTCAAAAAGTTTTTCAAGATTTCCTTTGGCTATGCCTTTGACGTTATTGCTAATGGTTACAATAACCGAATCCCGGTTTTCACGAACTATGATGCTTGCAAAACCGTTTTCCGGGGTGAATTTGAATGCATTGGACAAAAGATTATAAAGGACTTTACCCATTTGTTCTCTGTCAAACCAGATTAACAGGGGATCAGCGGGTTCATCCCATTCAGTGGTAATATGTTTTGTAAGTGCAATTTCATCAAATGAAGCGAGGATTTGTGTAATGAATGATACGATATCATTTTCTGAAACATGCAGAGGCAGGTAGCCGGTTTCTACCTGCCGGAAATCCATAAGCTCATTTGCCAGCTGTAAAGGGTTTTCAGAATTATGCTTGATAGTAATTAGCTGACTTTTGTCACTCATATTATCGGCCGCTTTCTGAATAAGCTTTTATGCAGGCGCTATAATTAATGGAAGATGAGTGCGTATTTCAAGAGAAGTATTAGTAAAAAAGTTCGGTTTTAACTTTGTGAGTTCATTGTTCCTTTTTACCAGAGTTCTGAAATAGAAAAATCTTGCTATAAAAAATGTCAGGCTAAGGACAGCAGAACATACATTTTCATTATGTTTTAGATCAATATTTTCTCACTGAACAGGGTTTATTTTGAGATGCCCGGTTCCTCATCCTGAAGGAGCGGTAACAGTAAAGCCGGTAATAAATGACGGTGCGGGAATCTGATTCTCTTTCACAAGAACTGAGAAAAAGCTGATGATCCCATCATATTCACCAAAGAACATCTCTCCGTTGTTAGCCTTATACAAGGCGCTGGTGTTAACAGCCCGGCACTGACAAAAAAAGGGATGGGACAGAAATTTTTATTTTGCTGGTGTCTTCTGCAATTGCGAAGCAGAATATGGAAACGGTTGCAGATACTTCATCTCCTGCGTATGAAAAGATCGCTTTCAATACATTATTGGAAGTAATGAACTGGTGTATCACAACTTTGAAATCAAAGTGATGGAGATTAATAAAAATTAATTTCTTATTCATGCCTTCCTTATATGTGCAGTGCAATTTTGGCAAAACATTATTCAAATAAAATTTTCAGAAAATGACGAACTCAATCAACAGCCGCCTAAGGCTTTTTAACCATCTTCTAGCGCCAGGAAAGGTTGCCCTGGCTGGTGTTCTTATGCTACTTAGCATTTGCGTAATGGCGCAGCCAGGAAGACCTCGTCCTCTCGCGGGTCCCCCATCACCGCCTCGTGAAGGGCTACAGACTGTTTCAACATACCAGGGCAAAGTAATAAGGCTTGTAACTAATGATGACTATATTTACGAAGGATTCTATATCCTGAGTAACAATGATAGCCTGCTGGTTAAATTTCCGCCCCATCTGGGCGCAGAGGTTGTTACATCAATGAAGCAAGGTGCGATGGTTTCTGTAAATGGTGTTTATAACGTTGCACCACTTGGAGAGAAAGAAATCATGATGATAAGCATTAATGCAAATGGAAAAATAATTGTTGATGCAGCCCCGCCTACGCCGGGAACAATGCCTGCAGAAACCTATGTGTCAGGCAATGGAAGCATTTCACTGCTACAGACAAACAAGGAAGGTGAAATGACGGGTGTGGTGGTTGATGGAAAAGCAATTCTTCGAATACCACCGCATGTGGCCCGGAAACTGGGTAATCTGCTTCAAAACAATGCAGGGATATCTTATACAGGAATGAAGAAAGCAAACAATAATGGTGAGGCAAGTTATGGAGGTTATACCATCGTACGTTGCAAAACTATTACTGTAAATGGTCAGCAATATGTTATTGATTAACCAGGCAAATGCTGTACTGGCTTTGATTGTTCCCGATAATTGAACCCGGTATGTTTTTGACAAACATTTAGGAGGGGCGATGAAGCTGCCCCTCCTTTTACCATAAAAATGGTTTTGTAAATTCAATCGCCGGGAAGGCTGTTGGTGTCTGGCAGTTAAGCATTTTTAATTTTGTATTGCGTCTATATGATAGCGTCTCGTCTCATCTGCCATGCGGGTTTGTATACCCTAAAGATACCTGCGGAATTGGCGTTGTTATACAAAACCTGGTATTGGAGGGTACGCTTAATCTTACTGTGAGAATAAATGCTGAAAAGCAATATTTTCGCGGCGGGCTTAGATTTAACGGAAAATATTAGGGATATAAAAAAACAGATTTGAGACATGCAGAATTTACTTATTTGGCTTATTGCTTTGGTGTCTATTTTTCTGATCATTATCAGGCCGTTCAAAATAGCTGAATTTTATTGGGCATTGGCCGGCGGTTGCATGCTTTTATTGTTAAGGCTTATAACTCCCGCCGAAGCAATCTCCGACATAGGAAAAGGGCTTGACGTATATTTATTTTTAACGGGCATGATGCTGTTAGCCGAAATTGCAAAGGAGGAAAAGTTATTCGATTGGCTCGCAGCACTTGCAGTGACGTCTTCGAAAAGTTCTTCCTTAAAACTTTTTGGGCTGATTTATTTAGTTGGGATTTTAACAACTGTTTTTTTATCAAATGATGCTACTGCTGTTGTATTAACTCCGGCGGTATTTGCGGCGGTAAAAGCTGCTAAAGTGAAAAATCCAATACCCTATCTTTTAATATGCGCTTTCGTGGCTAATGCCGCCTCTTTTGTACTGCCAATCTCCAATCCGGCTAATATTGTTATTTACGGCAAGAAATTACCTCCGCTGGTTTTGTGGTTACGGCTCTATCTCATCCCTTCAGTTGTGTCTGTTATTGTTACTTATGTGTGCCTGTATTATAACCAGCGAAAACAACTAAAAGAAAAAATTGAAAGCCATATTATAATACCCCGTTTATCGGCTGAAGCAAAGCTCGCTGGTTGGGGAATTTTACTTTCCGCCATTATTTTACTCAGCTGCTCTGCATTGGGGCTTGAGTTAGGTATGCCAACATTCATAACGGGTATCGGTATTCTACTATTGATTACTATGCGTAAAGGGCTGAACCAGGCCAAAATGCTCTCCCGGATTTCCTGGGGTGTTATACCTATGGTAGCAGGCCTGTTTGTAATAGTAGAAGGTCTTGTTAAAACCGGGCTGTTAAACGCTACGCAACATTGGCTTGAGCAAGGTGTTCAATCTTCGGTAGCCGAAACCACGTGGTTGAGTGGCGTTGGAATTGCCCTGATTAGTAATATCATGAATAATTTACCTTCGGGCTTGATAGCAGCAAACGCCGTACAGATCTCCGGTATCCCCGATATTGTTCAGCGCTCAATCCTGGTTGGCGTTGATCTCGGTCCCAATCTTTCTGTGACCGGATCGTTGGCTACGATATTGTGGCTCGTAGTTTTGAGAAAAGAAGGGTTGGAAATAAGCGCGTGGCAGTTTTTAAAAATTGGTTTCATTGTTATGCTACCGGCGTTGTTGCTGGCGATAGCCTCATTATGGATTTAACAACTTATAGATGAACTTACCAAAAGAACATATCAAGTCAATTATCATCGCCGTTCTTTTAATATTGATCGGTGCATTTGCCTATAAATACTTATATACACCAAAGCTTGCAACGCGAGATTTGCCCGTTAAACCGCAACAGAACCAAACATCTCAATCAGGTTCTTTTGACCAGACAATAGAAGGCACAGTGCTCGAATATGGCGGCAATCCTATCGGCGACATCGATAAGATATTATTGCAAACAGCAACAGGAAAAAAATGGTTGCATTTCCCGCCTCATGCTGCTAAAAGAGTATTGGCTCTGTCTGAAAAAAATGTGGCGGTCGATGCGAAAGTTGGCGACGCCAGCCAAAACCTGGAAAAGGAAACGGTGTTTGAATTACTGGCTCTCCGCTCAAAGACAAGCGGGGACGAAATAACACTGGCGGGCATCCCGCCGCCGCCGCCATCTAATGGTATCGAAATAGAAATAACAGGCAACTCAGTCCAGTTTCAATATGACCTGCACGGACAGGTGGAGGGATTTATCCTGTCGGGAAAGCTGGTGAAACTAAGGCCCAAAATGACTGAAGTGCTCGGCAAACTGTTACAAAATGGAAAAATCGTCCGGGTAAAAGGTTTCGCCCGCAGTGCAGATGACGGAACTGTAAATATGCAGGGATACATATTGGTAAAACCAGTTTCAATTACTATTGACAACGTTAATTACACCGTTCAATGAAAATACTGATAGTCGAAGATGAGAAGAAGTTGTCTGGCTTTATGGAGAAAGGCTTAAAACAAGCCGGATATTTGACAGTTATTTGTCATGATGGATCGACGGCTCTGCAAAAAGCGGCTGAAGAGGATTTTGATCTTATATTGCTTGACCTGATGCTGCCCGGTTTAAATGGATTTGAAGTGTTGAAAAATTTAAGGGCGTTCAATATTCTTTCTCCTGTGATCATTGTCAGTGCCCTTAGTGATACAAAGCGGGTAGTGGAGGGACTTGATCTTGGCGCTGTTGACTATATTAAGAAGCCCTTTGAATGGGAGGAGTTGTTAGCCCGGATCAGAACGATACAAAGAATAGCGAGCAAAACAAATAGCAATAAGATTACCGTAGATGATCTCCAAATTGATATTGCAAGCCGGAAAGTGACACGTGGCACCAAAGAGATTGCACTCACGTCTAAAGAATTTACATTACTCCATTACTTAGCAAGGCATGCCAACCAGGTGATAAGCAAAAACCAGCTACTTGAAAATGCCTGGGAAATAAGTTTTGACCCCGAAAGCAATATAGTTGAGGTATACATGCACCAACTCAGGAAAAAAATAGATAAAGGATTTGACACACCGCTAATAAAAACAATTATTGGAGCCGGATATATGTTAAAAGGAAATAAAACCACAACTCCGTGAAAAGGTATACCACGCATCCCTTCTACAACAGTATCCGGTTCAGGTTTGGGCTACTGTTCAACTGCCTGTTGCTTTTATTCCTTTCCGGAATCATTTTCCTTGTTTACAGCACTACCCGCAAAGTATTGGAAAAAGACTTCACACGTCGACTGTCTTCCGGAGCAACCGCGATACTTCGGAAAACAGATATAAACCCGGTCACCATCCCCATTCCGCAGAACGGAGAGTATTTTCTCATTACCTATGATAACAAAATTTTACCGGATACATTATTTAATGCTCTTCCCCCAAAAGCACCTAATGCCGAAGTTCATGTAGTTAGCAAAGGGAAACAGTGGTGGAGCTTTAAAACTATCAAAGAATTAGAAACAGGAGGAATTATATCAGTCGTTTATACTTTGTCCGCTGCAGAATATAATTCAGCATTGGGCTGGTTAAAAACGTTACTCTTTTTATATATTCCCATAGCGGTTATTCTTTCATTTATCATGGGATATTTTTTGTCGGGTATTTTCCTGCGCCCTTTAAACAGAATGATTGCAAAAACAGCTAAAATCGATCTTGCCAACGACATAAAGCTGCTGGAAGAACCCGTAGTAAAAGATGAGCTATACGAACTGACGGATGCCATCAATCGAATGTTGACGAGGATAGAAAGGCAGTCGCAACAACAAAACGCATTCTTCGCATCGGCTTCCCATGAGTTGAGAACACCCCTGGCCAACATGCTTACCGAACTGCAAACGATTGATAAGACGGCAGTATCGGGGGAAATGAATCAGCTTGTGTACAACCAGATTAATGAAGTGAAAAGGCTAAAAGGGCTTGTTAACAATTTCTTATGGATGAGCCAGCTAAAAGCAGACAGTATCATAACCCATAAAACAAAACTTGATATAGCAGAGCTAATCGTTGAAATCGTTGAATCCTTCCAGCCGAAAGCGCTCGAAAAAAGGGTAGGGATAAAATTAATTGCAGAACCCCCTGATGCTTCCTTTATTGTAACCGGGGATAAAAATCAGTTAGCCATGGTATTGTCTAATCTAACCGAAAATGCGATTAAATACGGGTTAGCTGAATCAGTCATCCAGTTCAAAATTACAGTTTCCGGGCAGTTTATTTCCACAAAAATCACAAATGTAACCGACCATATAATTGCAGATGCTGAAAGCCTGAAAAATGAATTTACCCGGGTAACCGCCTTTGATGAAGGTTTTGGATTGGGGCTTTGGATCGCTGATCAGCTATTGCAAAAAAACCGGGGACTTTTACTGCTAAGTTATGAGAACGCTGTATTTACGGCGAAAATAAAACTTCATCTAGTGCAATAGATATTTCCGATAAATAGCCAGGGATATCATGACCTTGTCTTGTAATTACAATGGATTGCAAGTAATCTAGTAAGAACAAATTCCATGTCCGGGCAGTACCCCTTAAAGTCTGTAAGCTAAAATTGAGGTAAAATAGTCTTAGGACTAAATCTTCTATCACCAAAAATAGTTAGGAACTGGATAACGAAAATGCCCCAAATCCTGATGGGCATTGTTGTGGATTTTATTGAAAAGAAGTGCTACGCAATTAAGACTTCTTATGCGGATATAAAAGCAGAAGTAAGGAGGATTTCACAATCAACATTCTTGTAAAATAGAGGAAGCATCGTTTGTGGTAGTTAGCAATCTCTTTGCACCTTATATTATAGTGTTTTCTCAAAGGAATGGCCATCTTTTAAAAATGAGCAGGTTGAAGTTACAAAAAGTTAACATGCGCAAGTAGTTGACAATGGTAATTTTGCCGGGGGTAAGGCATATACCCTGTTTATAGCAATGGGTTGGAAGCAGCGTAAGTTTGAATATAACGGGAAACCTGATAAGCGGAAACTGTTTAATGATATCTACCGGAAATATCATGCGCCGGTGTATGCCAATATATTTAAAATTGTGAAAGACCCGGTTTCGGCGGAAGATGTTTTCCAGGAAACGTTTATGACTTTATGGATGCACCTGCATAAGTTTGAAACAGAAAACAATGCCGCCCCCTGGCTATTTGTGGTTAGTCACAATAAAGCCCTGTCTCATCTAAAAAAAATGGTAAAGGAATCTTTACTCATTACCGATGAATCGCTGGCCTACAATTATTGGAATGATACCGAAACAACGGAAGAAAATTACACGGAGCAAATAAACCTTGTGAAAAATGCAGTCAATTGCCTGAAAGGGAAAAGAAAGGAAATATTCACTCTGAACAAATTTGAAGGATTTTCTGTGGAAGAAATTGCTGCCAAACTGGAACTGCAACCCGCTACTGTTAAGGAGTATATTAAACAGGCTATAAGGGAAATACGCCGTAGGGTTGCGATACCAGGCCCTTCGGGTGTAACGCCCGTTGTTGGCATTATGGCAATACTTTTATCCAATTGATACCTTAACTCCTGTAAAGCAATTGGTAACAATTCCTTAATAAAAAAGTATTTCTTTTTTTACGCCCGGTCAGTATTTATGTTACACGATGAAATTAGGAAAGCAGATAGAGTTGTTTTGGAAAGGTAAACTTTCTCTGAAAGAACGGGGACAGCTATATTCCAGATTAGCGCACACCGATGGAATTTCAAAAGAAGAAATACTGGATGGCGCTCAAAGTCCTTTAGCCGCCCAGGGAATTGAGGTGTCGGATG
>JAPUDO010000016.1:0-23874 GCA_027493055.1 Niabella sp.
CACCGTTTTGGGATTGCAAAGGTAAAACCTTTTTCCCATTTAAACAAATTTATTTCCCAAAATAAATCCTGCCATATAAACCAAAAAAAACTAAAAGAACTACACCCTAACAATAACAAAAATCGGACGGCAAAGATACAACTAAAATTTCAAATCCAAACTATAAAACAGGAAAATTATTTAAAAAAAATAATCACTGAAAAGAGGGATATAAGCGGAATACAAAAGATATATTGCATTCATTATTTTTCGAAATTATACATCTTAAACAGATGCATTTCTCAGAGAACTATAACGTTTTTTTCAAACGCGGATGCAAATATAAGAACCTTTTACTAAACCACAAAATATTGCACCACTCTTTTTTGAAAAATCTAATAAAATAAGTAATGAAGCGTATCGAAACTATCATTATAGATTTACCAATATTTTCCAGTTAGTGCAGACACTGCCCGGGGCGCTCATACAAACCACATGGTATTTATTTCAATAAATTGATACAGGTTTATTATAACCTGGCTTTAACGCTTATACAGGCTGCCATATATTACACAATTGACGCTGTGCGACGCAAGACTGATGCTATATATTCACAGATGGGAAAATAATCATCCTCCAAATACTTCGTTATGCTGTTCTGCTACACGAATAAAAGTAGTGCGCTTTGTGAGTTCTTTCAGCCTGGCTGCTCCCACATAGGTACAAGTGGAGCGTACGCCGCCCAGCAGATCTTTAACGGTTTCTGCTACCGGGCCCCGATACGGAATTTTAACCGTTTTACCTTCGGAGGCCCTGTAATTAGCCACTCCGCCGGCGTGCTTATCCATGGCTGTTTTAGAACTCATGCCATAAAACAGCTTAAACTTTTCATTTCCTTCAACAATCAGTTCTCCCCCGCTCTCATCATGCCCGGCAAACATTCCTCCAAGCATTACAAAATCAGCGCCGGCACCAAATGCTTTGGCAACATCACCGGGAACCTGGCAGCCTCCATCGGAAATAATCTGGCCTCCAAGGCCATGAGCAGCATCGGCACACTCTATAATAGCTGATAGCTGCGGATAGCCCACACCTGTTTTGATTCTTGTAGTGCAAACTGAGCCTGGCCCAATACCCACTTTAATGATATCGGCCCCGGCAAGCAGCAACTCTTCCACCATTTCACCGGTTACAACGTTACCGGCAATAATTGTTTTACCGGGATACCGGCTGCGTGTTTCTTTAACAAACTGCACAAAATGCTCGGAGTAGCCATTTGCCACATCAATACATATAAAATTCAGTTCCGGGAACCGGCTTAATAACTGTCCTAATTTATCGGCATCTGCTGCACCTGTGCCTGTACTTACAGCAATGTATTGAAATATTTCGTCAGGCTGGCTTTGCAGAAATACAGTCCATTCATTAAGAGAATAATGCTTATGTATAGTTGTCAGCATTTTCTCTGCTGATAATGCCATAGCCATCCCAAAAGTGCCCACCGTATCCATATTGGCAGCTATGACAGGCACACCTCTCCATACTTTTTTTGAATGCAAAAAAGTGAACTCCCGCTCTAAATCCACAGCAGCACGGGTTTTAAGGGTGGAGCGTTTAGGACGTATCATTACGTCTTTAAACCCCAGTTTAACTTCGTATTCGATTCTCATCTTTTTTCTTTTTAAACAGGCGCTAATGCCTTGAAAAGATATTCAAATTATTTTATTCTGCCAGCAAAATAAAGGACAAACACAGGGCAAGCCCCATAAATTTATTTCTTTAAATACCCAGGGCAAATGTTGCGCAGCTCACGCAGCGCTTTCAACTTTGGAATTAACATTTTCTATAAACGGGTTACCGCTCCGCAGTAAGATTAAGCTCCAACTTAGCTGTATAGATATAAATTTTTGCATACGACCTCCCTCGCGGGACTTTTGCAACTATAAACGGGTTGGGGCTGACCAAAAAGTTTGCCAAATGATTCATTTATTCGGGTAGGTGATAGAGACTAATAGTCGTTTATGCAATTCTCAGAACCTTCGTTTACCTTTTTAGTCGGCCCCAAGATTAAGCTCCAACTTTACGGCATTACAACAATATATTAGAATTATGCTTTTGACATGGGTACAAAAGAAAGCGGCTGCTTCAATAACTGAAACAGCCGCTTTCCAAGTTCTTTCAACTTATTATTTTTTAGCCGCAGCGGCTTCTTCCTGCCTTAACTGCCTTGTCATTACTACAGAAGCAATAGGAATACGGGGGGAATTCAGTATCTCCATTTCAGGAGCTTTAATATCTTCCACCCTGATATTACCGTTAATATCAAGCTCATCAATGGGAACTTCGATAGTTTCTGCCAGGTGTTTAGGTAAAGTTTTTACTTTTACTGATTTGATCTTGGATACAAAACGTCCACCGGCTTTAACACCTTTTGCAGTACCTGTAAACTTAAGAGGAACAGTAGCAATCACTTTTTTATCATCTACCAGTTCTAACAAATCTACGTGAATAAGCGCATCAGTTACTTTATCAAACTGAAGGTCTTTTAAAATACATTTGTAAGTAGCTCCATCAACTTTAATTTCAGCTAACTGGAAGTTTGGCGTGTAAACGATTGGCTTGAATGATGCTGCTGACGCGCTGAAGCTGATTTCTTTAGCACCCCCATAAATTACAGCAGGCACATTACCCTGAGAGCGAATCTGGCGGGTGGCTCTTTTGCCAAAGTCGGTCCTCAGTTGTCCTTCGATTGTAATTGTTTTCATTTTTATGTTGTTTTAATATTTACTTAGCTTGTTCTTAAATTAGAGTGTACAAATAAACTGGTAATACTCTTATTTTCGAAGGCGTGGCGTATTGCTACTGAAAAAAGTTCTGCAACTGAAATCACTTTTATCCTGGAGCTTTCTCTTTTCAGCGGAATGGTATTACAAACCACCAATTCTTCCAGCACACTGCTTTCTATATTTTCGTAAGCCTTACCACTCAAAAGCGGGTGAGTGATCATTGCCCTTACACTATTGGCGCCCTTCTCTTTTATAAGCGACGCGCATTTTGCCAAAGTACCGCCTGTGTCACATATATCATCAATAATTACTACATCCCTGCCTTCTACATCTCCTATCAACGTCATGCTTCCTATTTCATTCGCCCGCTTGCGATGCTTGTCACAAATAACCATTTCTGCATTAAAATAGCTGGCTATTTCCCTTATACGATTGGTTGCTCCCACATCAGGGGCCGCAAAGGTAAGGTTTTTTAGCTGTAACTTTTCCACATAAGGGATAAAAACAGCGTGGCTGTCCAGGTGATCCACCGGAATATCAAAGTATCCCTGTATCTGGGGAGCGTGCAAATCCATCGTAATAATACGATCTGCACCGGCGGCTGTAAGCATATTTGCCACTAATTTACTGCCTATGGCAACGCGGGGCCGGTCTTTCCTGTCCTGCCTTGCATAGCCATAATAAGGTAAAACAGCTATCACTTTGTAGGCCGATGCTCTTTTGGCTGCATCAATTAACAGCAGCAGCTCCATTAAATTATCGGCTGGTGAATAAGTACTCTGGATCAGAAAGATATAGTCGCCCCTGACACTTTCAAGAAAATTAGGAGAAATTTCTCCGTCGGCAAAGCGTTGAATACTTAATTTTCCCGGTTCACAACCAAAGTGGGTTGCAATTTCGGCTGCTAATTCCTGCGATGCAGCTCCTGAGAATATTTTGGCGGCGTGGGGGATTGATTGAGCTTTATGCATGGTTTTTATGAATGAGCGGCGAAGATATTTTTTTATTTTTTCTGAACCATGTTTTTTTTATTTTTTTGATCCCGGGAAAGAAACAGGCAGACATGATGCTATTGGCAACTAACCAAAAAAAATTTATCTTGTAGCTATGAAACCTAAAAACACCATCAAACAGTGGGCTAAAGATGACAGGCCCAGGGAAAAGCTATTATCCATTGGCGCGTGTAACCTCAGCAATTCGGAGCTGCTTGCTATACTTATCCATAACGGCACTAAGCAAAAATCGGCCGTAGACCTTTCCAAAGAAGTTTTAAGACTGGGAAATAATAACCTGAATGAACTGGGCACTCTAAGCATTAAACAACTTATCCAGGTTAAAGGTATTGGTGAAGCTAAAGCTATTACAATTGCTGCTGCTCTTGAACTTGGCCGGAGACGGCAGACAGGCAGTTTACCTAAAAAGGATATCATTGTGACATCGAGAGATATTGCTATGTTCTTAAAGGAACGGCTTAAAGATTACCAGCATGAAGTATTTGCCGTTATTTACCTGAACCAGGCGCATAAGGTTTTGAGCTTTGATATTGTAAGCGAAGGTGGTATTACCGGCACTGTTGCAGATCCCCGGGTTATTTTAAAACGTGCATTGGAGAAAAATGCTGTAAAAATTGTACTAAGTCACAATCACCCTTCGGGGAGCCTGCACCCCAGTAAAGCTGATGAATACCTGACCGATAAAATAAAACTGGCCGCTTCGTTTTTAGACATCAGAGTATTGGATCATGTAATTGTAAGCGATGCAGGATATTATAGCTTTGCAGATGATGGGATTTTATAGGCTACTTTAGAAACCGGGCAAGCCCCGGAATGTCGTCTGTATTAATATAATCTGCTCCCACACTCTGAAAAAAAGACCACGCGTCCGGATTATCGGGCGCGCCCCAAAAGCGGATGGGAGTGGTAGTTTTATGCGCTTTTTCTACTGCAGCTTTTATATTTTTTACAGATTTGGGATGCTGCACTCCTACGCCGTTCCATTGAGAGTAGTTTCTAAAATTGGCGCTGAAAAGCGCTAACCTGGACCTGTTTTTTTCAGCGTAATTATAATTAAGATCTCCATCAAACCAAATAAAAGACGGGTACGCAAACAGTGAATCTTTATCGGGCTGATTGCCGGTAATCACAATTTGAACACTTTTACATTTTATTATCTGCGGATATTCCTGTAACTGGCTAATGATCTGTTTCAACGTAGGGACAGCTTCTGTTTTACAGTCAATTAAAAGCAAAAGCTTTTTATGCCGGTTAGGATACACGCTTCCTTTGTTTTTGCGAATGTGCATAAGCAAAGGATCGAAATATAAATTCTTTAAATTTTTTGATGATTGGGTATCCTTAATATTATGAGCCACTAAAAGGTGTCCATTAGTTAAAAATACATCGGCCTCCACAGAGCCAAAGCCATGTTCATAGGCCAATTCAAACGGGCAGGCCTGTTCATAATCGTTGTGCGAATGCGCATTTTGAACCGAGTATTTTTGAGATAGCGCACAGCCAATATTTAGAATGAAAAAACAAATGAGCAGACTTACTTTTTTCATTACAGGCACATTTAGCTGAACGACATTCTATAATCTACCTGTACCTTACCGGATGCTATATCGTTCAGCTTTCTTTTAAGTAATTTTTTCTTTAAAGCAGGTAAATGATCAATAAAAAGCTTTCCTTCAATATGGTCATACTCATGCAGAATCACACGGGCCGAGATACCGGTAAAGGTATCCGTATGAAGATTGAAGTCTTCATCTTCATATTCAATGGTTACTGATTGAGGACGGGTTACATCTTCCCTGATCCTGGGAATGCTAAGGCAGCCTTCATTGTAAGCCCAGGGCTTTCCGTTCAGCTCTTTAACATAAGCATTAATGAAAACTTTTTTAACACCATTATCCCCGGGATACTGGTTTCTTTCTTCCTCATCCTCCATATTTTCAATGATCTGCTCAGAGTCTACCACAAATAATCTTACGGGCCTGTTAACCTGTGGCGCTGCCAGTCCTACACCGTTACTGGCATACATTGTTTCCCACATATTGGCAATCAATTCTTTTAAACCCGGATAGTCAGGTTCAACATCTTCTGCTACTTTTCTTAAAACGGGGTTTCCGTATGCTACAATTGGAAGAATCATGAGCGCAAAGGTAACTGATTAGGGGGAAAGTTGGAAAGACCGAAGTCCGGGGTCGGAAAGATCACAGAGGACTGATGACCGTTGAGAGAAAGAAGGTTGAAGCGTTTAAAGGTTTAAAAGTTGATAAGGTTTGTCCATGAACTATGAACCAGTATCCAGCCACAAGTATCCGGTAACTTGCAACCAGAAACCAGCAACTCCCCTCACCTGTTCAAATATTCCTGCAACATAATGGTAGCAGCTATTTCGTCTACCAATGCTTTATTACGGCGCTGCATTTTTTTCAGCCCCATTTCAAGCATGGCGTCTTTGGCCATTTTAGAGGTATAGCGTTCATCAACCGTTTCTATAGGGATTGCAGGAAAGTTTTTTTTCAGTTCCCTGATAGCTTTATGCACCAATGGCGTGGCATGTGTATCGGTATCATCCCAGTTTTTGGGCATACCAATGATTATTCTCTCTACCGGTTCTTTAGAAAAATAATCTTTTAAAAAAGGTACCAGCTGTTTGGATTCGATAGTTGTTAGTCCGGTTGCTATTATTTGCAGCGGATCAGTTACTGCGATGCCTGTACGCTTAAGGCCATAATCTATTGAAAGGATGCGGGGCAATTGTGTAAGGTTGGATCTAATGAATTAATAAATCGGCTATTACAAATACAGCAAATACAACGGAAGCAATACCATTAGCAGTCATAAATGCCAGGTTAACCCGGCGCAGATCGTGGGGCTTTACTATACTATGCTGGTACACTAACATTCCCGTGAATACTGCAATGCCGATCCAGTAAAGCCATCCGAAATGACCAATAAACCCTGCAATTATAACACAGGCTGAGCTCAGCAGATGCAGCAGCTCAGATATGCGCAAGGCCTTCTTTTTACCCCAAACAGAGGGAATAGAAAACAGCTCGTTGGATCTGTCAAATTCCTCATCCTGTAAAGCATAAATAATATCAAAACCGCTTACCCAGAATATAACTGCAAAAGAAAAAAGAATGGGTAGCAAATCGAACTTACCCGTTACTGCCAGGTAAGCCCCTATTGGCGCCAGTGACAACCCTACCCCCAGCACCAAATGGCATAAGGATGTAAAACGCTTGGTATAACTATATCCCAACACAACAGCAAGAGCTACCGGCGACAGGAAAAAGCAAACAGGGTTGATGAGATAAGCGCAAATAATAAACAGTACAGCATTAATAATTGTAAACCAAAGTACACTGTCTGCTTTCAAAATCCCGGCAGGAATTTCTCTTACAGCTGTACGCGGATTTTTAGCATCAAAATTTCTGTCTAAATAACGGTTAAAAGCCATTGCTGCGCTGCGTGCAAAGATCATGCAGGCAATAACAAGCAACAGAACGACCCATTTTTCTTTAAACAGGATTTTGAAAGTATTCCAGTAAGGCATATCCATTAAAAGGAAATCATCTGTATATACTTTTTGAAAGATCCTGAAACCCAGGAAAAACCCGATCATTGCAAAAGGCATTGCAAAAATGGTGTGTGAAAACTTTACGAGGTTTAAATATTTTTTTACTGCAGACACTTTAACTTAAATATTTTTTTAACCGTGCTTTTAACTCTGCATCGGCAATGGTTGCTTTTTCTGATTTATCATAAATGGACACAAGAATTATTGTTTCCAGAACAACCCTTAACACAGGTAATAACCCTTGCACCGCCGCTTTTTCCAGAGGCTTTACTTTTGATAGAAAGCCTGATTTTAAAACACTGATTACCTAAAGAAATCCCTTGTATTGGATTAGCCGATAAACTGTGCAATAATTCCAGATAGTCCTGTTTTAAAGATGGATATTTTCGAGACAAACGCTTTATCTCTTTCTCGAACTCAGGCGTAAAAAGAATTTTATAGCTCATCCAATAAATCCTTGGCCTCTCTGAGTTTTTTTCCACCTTTTAAAAACGCGGATGCTTCTTTTGCACCCTGTTCTACGCTTTTCAGCACCTGGGCATTGGAAGGCTCTTTATATACTTCTTTTTTCACCTTGAACTTTTTCAGGAAATCCATTACTTCCTTCCATTGTCTGGCATTCTCTGGTTTAACAATTATGGTATCCATACTGCAAAGTTAAATACTCTCCTGCAATTTTCTGCGTACCAGCTCCCAAAGCACCACGCCTGCCGCAGTGGCTATATTTAATGAGTGTTTCATTCCCAGTTGCGGAATTTCAACGGTACCATCACAAAGAGCAATAGTAGATTGCTCTACCCCGGTTACCTCATTTCCAAAAATGATAGCTATTTTTTCGTGGCTGTTCCAGTCCAGGTTTTGGAGCAGTGTACTATTTTCTACCTGTTCAATAGCATACACTTTAAAGCCATCATTACGCAATGTATCAATAGCAGCACCGGCATTGGCAAAATGTTTCCAGCTTACTGACTCCTCGGCCCCCAAAGCTGTTTTTTTAATTTCTTTATGTGGCGGGCGGGCCGAGTAACCCGTTATATAAATGGCTTCTATCAAAAAGGCATCGCTGGTACGAAATACACTACCCACATTATATGCACTCCTGATATTTTCGAGCACTACCACAATAGGTATCTTCTCAGAGGCTTTCACTTCATCAACGGATTTACGCCCCAGCTCATCCATACTTAACTTTCGCATCGGGCAAAAATAATGAAATCAATATTATAAGTTCGAGGCGAAGTCGCCCCAAACAGCTTACGCTCCTGCCTATCGCCAGGAGGCGATAACATAAAAGTTCGAGGCGAGGACGCCTCGAACAGCCTTCATAAAAAATCCGGCTGAGGTTTACAGCCGGATTATGGATAAGATAATGGTTAGGTGTTTATAAAAATCATCTGCCGGCGCCGAGGCCAATATTGTAAGCTAAGCCAACACCCACAATACCTGCATTGTATTTTTGGGTTTCATTGCCTGCTGTAATTGTTCCTTTATCTCCGGTAAAAGCTTTTGAATAATGTGCAAAAATGTTCCAGTTACGATTATGATATCCTATTTCTGGCTTTATATAAAAACCTCCGTCAGGACGTGCTACAGTTGAATTTGAAGCCACGTTCTTATCTCCCGTAATAACACCATAACCCAGGTCGGTGCCAATATAGATACCTTCGGCCTTTGGATAATACCTGACCAGGGCAGCAACAGGTACCACCCCAAAACTATTATTATTGAGCTTGGTGCCATTCATATCATTTTCCTTACCGAAATGATGCTGATAACCGGTTGCAACACCCAGCCCAAAATGAGGGGTTACAAGGTTCTGGTAAGCCACATCAAGACCTGCTCCTGCTGCAGCATTATTAGAAGGCAATGAGGCCCCTGCCAATGCACCGATCTTGATCGTATTCTTCATGCTTTGTGCATGTATTGCTGCTGTTGTAAATAACATAGCCGCTCCTACTAAAATTGCTTTTCCTGTTTTCATATCTCTCATTTTTTGTTAAACTATTCTGAGTAATGCAACATCTAAACCCTCAATTAAATACCGGGTAACACATCACCCAACAAAGATTTTGCATATTTAGACAAATGCCGTGCCAAGATGGTTGCATGGAAGGATAGAAATTTAACTGCCGTGGGAACAATCTGAGTAGAGCGAACAGGTTATCAGTTCCTAATCACAGTATTACCAATAGCACAATGAAGGCATTTTTTATGTTCACAATACCGCGTTTTTAATTCAATAAGCGCCTGGGAATCGTAAGCTGTTTTATTTTGAAGACCTAATATTTTGAAACTTTTCGTGATGGTGTTCTGCTCTGCAGGGGTTTCTTCCAGCCACTGTAATGCCTTGTCTTTTATTTCCTGCAGATGATGGCTGGTTCCATAAACAAACAACACCGGAACAATGGTGTTAATGATTATATTGTTGATCATATCTGAACCTACAGGCTTTTCTTTGAAACAAGGTTCATCATTTAAAGTATAATGGTAGCTCCAAAAAGGGTTAGGTGTTGCTGCCAGCCACTTTTTAATGTTATCCAGATCCCGCTCTTCTAATATTTTAGAAAACAGGTGCGCTGAGTTGAACACCAATGCGGCCAGCTGTGCCAGCCGGAGAGTAGGAAAATTGCCGGGCCTCATCCTGAAAAAATGTACAGGAAATACAATCGGCTTTAGTTTATATTTTGCCTGTAAAAATTTATATTCCCTTTGCAGCAGCAAAACATATTTATCATTAAAAGCAGTACCTGAAAGTACCCCAGACTGGCCGAGCAATAAAGCTTCTAATTGTATCTGCCGGTTTTTATGCTTTGCAAGAATATTCACAGGAACACTCCTGGCCAGTGCCTCAAAGGCTTCGGCGTTTATAGTAGTCCCAAAAGTTCTTGCCAGGGCCCACCAGAAACTTTCTTCCCAATGCTGGTTATTCTGCTCTAAATATTTTTCAATTAACAAAGCCTTACGCTGCAACCGTTCTGCAATCAACCGGTCCTTCCAGATGCTGACCGTGAGCTCAGGCACATTACAGATCAGCTTTTCGCAGGCAATAAACTGCTTCGACAGCATCAATTCATTATAACGATACAAAAGACTTTTAGCAATCCTGTCGCGAAGCTTTACAACCGGGATAGGGTTTTCTTCCCTGTCGTTCTCATAAACCACATGCAAAATAACATTGGTATAATTACTATCGCCTGTATGGCCATGTTTGAGCCAGCCTGAGGTTTTAAGGTGCAACTCTACTGAACCCACCCAAAGCGTATTGCCGATCCTGATCTTTGCATTAATAAAGTCGGGACCCTGGTTGGTATTTAAGATCCCGGGCGTTATGATCTCAACAGGCTCACCGGAAACGGAGGTCAATCCTGATTTATTAAAATACTGGAACCTCCAGATAAACTGCAGCAGGTGTTCATTCATAAGTTGATGGAACGGGTTTAGCGCATTCCATCTTAAAGTTACTAAATATTCTTCAAAGTCTGCACTACCCTGCTTACAGGCAATCCCATAACATTATAAAAATCCCCGGTAATGGATTTAATACCTGTAACACCAATCCATTCCTGTATGGCATAAGCCCCTGCCTTATCATAAGGTTTATATTTCTGCACATAAAACCTGATCTGTTCAGGGCTGAGGCTATGGAACACTACTTCAGTAACATCGGCAAATAATACCTGCTTCTCCCCCTTTATAACAGCAACGCCGGTAATAACCTGGTGTGTAGCGCCCTGCAACCGGGTAAGAATACGAACAGCATCAGCTTCGTCTTCAGGCTTTCCAATGATCTCCTTATTTAACACAACTACAGTATCAGCAGCTACAATAGTACGGCTGGCAGCAATATCATCTTTTACTGCCAATGCTTTTTTTAAAGCAATATGTATGGCGGCCTCTTTGCTGTTCAATGTTTCGGGGAAGGTTTCGTCAGTTGGCTTTACTATTACTTCAAAAGGGATCTCTGCCCATTCAAGCAATTGTTTTCTGCGCGGAGAAGACGAAGCCAGCACAATGGTTTCACTCATAAACTACAGATAAATATAAAAGAACAACATAGATAAAATTCCGGTCAGCATTACGCCTTTTGTATAATTACTTAGCTGATGATAGTCCTGCGTAGACTGCGCCTTAACCAGTTTCCGGAATATATGCAGCAAAGGCAGCACTATAAACACAAAACAATATATAACTGCCAGCCACCAGCTGAACTGCAATATATAGAACTGGATTATTAAAAGCACTACTGTTACAATGGTAAGCCATATAGTAATATACACTTTTGTTGCATTGATCCCCCAGACTATGGGCATTGTTTTGCAGCTAAATTTTTCGTCACCAGGCATATCTTCAATATCCTTGATGGCTTCTCTTATTAATGAAATAACGAAGGCAAATCCTGCGTAAAGAATAGCAAACCGGAATAGCCTTGCCTGGCCCGGATCGGCATTTCCAAAAGCATTGTGCAATGAATACTTGGACAGGAATACAATTAAAATAGTCCATGCCGTTAGTACCGACACGATAATATTGCCTATTAACAGGTCTTTCTTAAACCTGGCTGAATAAAACCATAAAAGAAAAACACAGATAATATTAGCCACTACCAGGTACCATCTTGAAAAAAAGTTTACGGCAATGGCTGTACAAATGATACCGGCAACACTAAAGCACAGATGCCAGGCGAGCGCCCACCTTCTGCTCAGCTTTTTAACAAGCACCATCTTACCCGGTTTGTTTACGAGGTCGATATTTATATCGAAATAATCATTGATAATATACCCCGCTGCTGCAATAAAAACTGAGGCTATTACCAACATTACAAATTGAAAGGTATTGTGGTCAGGTACAAAACCTGCGTATACAGGACGATAAATACAGAGCTCAAACAAAACCTGCGTAAGTATGATAAATACGAGGTTAGGCCAGCGTATTAATCTCAAAAATGGCTTTATTAACGCCATAGGGTTTATTTAATTATCGAATTACGATTTTATGCAGAGGCAATAAAAGGCGAACCGTCCCAGTCGCCCCTCATCTTTAAAACCTTTTCTATTACATCGCGCACACAGCCCTCTCCTCCTTTTTTAGTAGAGACATATTTTGCTGCATGCCTTAATTCAGTTACAGCATCGGCAGGACAACTACTCAGCTTTACAATATCAAACACCGGTAAATCGGGTATATCATCACCCATATATAAGATATTGTCGGGGTTAAGGTCGTGTTCCCTGATCAAATTACTGACAAAAACGCCCTTATCCGCTACCCTGAAAAAAACATCTTTAACCCCCAAATTGTTCAATCGTATCCTGGTGGGATTGGGAGAAGAGCCGCTTGTAATAAAAATCTTATACCCTTTTTTTATTGCCAGCGCAATAGCGTAGCCATCCTTTACATTCATCAGGCGTGCCATTTCCCCGCTGTCAAGAACCAGTACACTGCCATTTGTGAGCACTCCATCTATATCAAAGATAAAAGTATCTATTTGCTTAAAGCTGCTTAAAACATTCATTCTATGGTTTTTGCTGGTGCAAAAGTAAAAGAATGACCAATGCAATCATCAAACACGTTCAGATAATGAGTATCCCTGGATACTTTCCGTTAAAAACCCGTAAAGTTTCAATAGCTGGGGATGTTTCTCCAGCAACGCTATATGCTTGTGAATAGTATCTGTATCGCCCCTTACAGCAGGGCCTGTTTGCAGCGCAGAAGGCGGGGTTTCATGCAGCCTGTTAAATGTATTGTCTATCAGGGGCAATAATTCAGCAAAATCAATACCTTCTTTTTTACAGTAGACTTCTGCTAAAGAAAAGATATGATTGGTAAAGTTATTTACCAGAACAGCCGCTACATGCAATTTGGCTCTTTTATCGTAATCAGCGGTAAAGCAGGCCTCCTTATAAACCGATCTTGCCAGCTTATCCAGAACTTTTTTTGTGTTGTCATTAGCGGCCTCTATATAAACCGGTATCTCCGGAATTTGTCCCTGCTCTTTCCTCAGGCTCTGCAATGGATAAAATACGCCGTAATTGTCAGTAACATTTTTTAATACGTCCATTTTCACTGCAGCCGCGGTATGCACCACCACTTTACCAGGCAGCACCAGGTCCTTAACAGCATCTTCAATAGCATCATCGGCTACAGCAACTATATATACATCTGCATCCCTGTTAATAAGGCTGGAATAATTGGCAGACTCCGTATTCCATTCGTAGGCCAGCTCCGATGCAGCGCTGGCATTCCTGCTCAACACCTGTAATATATGATGCCCGGCAGCTACAAATTTCCGACCCAGCACGGCTGCTACATTTCCCGAACCAATAATAACTATATCCATTGCGTAAAGTTACATACTTAGAAAACAATTAGCCAATTAGCCAATGTGCCAATTAGCTAATATGATAATGTAGCAGGGCAAACATATACTTTTATTACTTTCTTTTGCATATAATACAGTTTTTACTCTGATTCCATTTTTTGACCTTTTTGATCATGAAAATACAAGACCTCTTTATACGTTATTTCCGCGCCAGGCTAAAGCTGCTTGCACTATTTTCAAAAAAACAGGCCGGACATAAAGCTTTTCAAATTTTTTGCACGCCTCATTTCAGTACAGTTTATGATGTTAAGCAGATGCGCCATGCAACAAATCTTTCTTTTGATTTCAATAACCTTACAATCACCGGCCACCAATGGAACAAAGGCGGCAGCAAAAAGCTGCTCATGGTACATGGCTTCCGGTCTGCATCAGCCAATTTTAAACATTTTACGGAAAAGCTGTCTGCCAAAGGGTACGAGGTGCTGGCATTTGATGCCCCCGCCCACGGGTTAAGCAAGGGTAAAACCCTTAATGCTCTTGTTTATAAAAACTTCGTTCATGCCGTAAATGAACATTTCGGGCCTTTTGATGCCTACCTGGCCCATTCTTTTGGAGGACTTGCAGTTAGCCTGCACCTTGAAGAAATACCAGACAATACCCGTATTAAAACTGTTCTGATAGCCCCGGCAGCTAATACCCAGCAACTATGTGAAGACTTTTTAAGGGAGATGAGGATCAAAGATCCGCTGGTGCAGCAGCATTTTTATGATAAGATCCGCCACCTGAGTAATAAAAATATTGAATGGTTTTCTATTAACCGTGCTGCAAACAGAATTAAAGGGGAAGTGCTTTGGGTACATGACACCGGAGATAAGGTAACGCCGGTGGATGATGCGCTTCAGCTGCAGCAAAAGCACCTGCCTAATTTTCATTTCCTGTTTACCAGCAGCCTGGGGCACCGGCGTATTTACAGGGATGAAAACGTGGTCTCTGCCATTATTAATTTCCTGTAAAAGGCATTAAAAAACTGTTTTTTGTTTACAAATAATTTGCATTTATAAAAAATGTACTAATCTTGTTCCCAAAATCGAAGCTGCAATTGCCGGGTTTTACTTCTTTTTTGGTCGCTGATGGGCGAAACTGTATAGTGATATGCTAAACAGAACCGCAGGGCGAAAACAGGGCAAATACGTTGTGCATTGCAGTCGGTTAACTAAAAAATAATACTGTTTAAAAGTAAATGGCGAAGAATTTATTGATAGTGGAGAGCCCTGCAAAGGCTAAAACAATTGAGAAATTCCTGGGAAAGGATTTCCAGGTGAAAAGTTGTTTTGGCCATATACGCGACCTTGAAAAAGCCGGCATGGGCATTGATATAGAAAAAAAATATCAGCCAAGATATGTTGTAAGCGACGGAAAGGAAAAAGTAGTCAGGGAGCTGAAAACAATAGCCGGTAAAAGTGAAGAAGTATGGCTGGCAACGGATGAGGACCGCGAAGGGGAAGCCATCAGCTGGCATTTGTGCGAAGTGCTGGGCTTGGATCCCAACAAAACCAAGCGCATTGTATTCCATGAAATTACCAAACCAGCCATTAAAGCGGCCGTTGAATCGCCACGCAGGCTGGATATGAACCTGGTAAATGCGCAACAGGCCCGCCGTGTGCTGGACAGGATAGTAGGCTTTGAATTAAGCCCTGTTTTATGGAGAAAGATCAGCGTAAAGAACAACCTCAGCGCAGGGCGCGTGCAAAGCGTTGCTGTAAGGCTGATTGCGGACAGGGAAAGGGAGATCAATGCTTTTGAAATACAGAACAGCTTTAAGGTGGAAGCTGTGTTTACAGCTACTGATACAACAGGCAGACAGATCCATTTTAAAGCAGAAGGGAAAAGATACAATGACAGCGAAAGTGCTGAGCAGTTTCTGCAATCCTGCATTAATGCTGATTATACCGTTGGCGATATACAGGTAAGGCCGGGCAAACGTACTCCCGCAGCGCCTTTTACCACTTCCACCCTTCAGCAGGAAGCCAGCCGGAAGCTAGGCTACAGCGTTAGTAAAACCATGCTGATTGCGCAGCAGCTTTACGAAAACGGGCATATTACTTATATGCGTACGGATAGCGTAAACCTGAGCGATACAGCGCTGGGCGATATTACCAATACGGTGAAAAGCATGTATGGAGAGAATTATCACCAGTTTCGCCGCTATAAAAATAAAAACCAAAGCGCACAGGAAGCGCACGAAGCCATACGTCCCACTTACATGAGCCATACAACCGTTGAAAACGCAGAGTGGAAACGGCTTTATGAGCTGATCTGGAAAAGAACAATGGCCAGCCAGATGGCAGATGCTCAACTGGAGAAAACCACCGCCACTATTGATATTTCAACTAATAAAGAACAACTCACCGCATCGGGTGAGGTGATTAAGTTTGAAGGATTTTTAAAGGTATATCGTGAGGACAGGGATGAGGAAGATATCACAGAAGATGAATCTGCCGAAGGCATGTTACCGCCATTGCAGGTAAAGCAAAGTCTGCCCCTGGTACAAATGACAGCCACCGAAAAATTCACCCGGCCTTCTCCAAGATATACAGAGGCATCGCTGGTTAAAAAGCTGGAAGAATTAGGTATTGGGCGTCCGTCTACTTATGCACCCACTATTTCTACTATTATAAAAAGGGAGTATGTGGAGAAACGCGATAAGGAAGGCGTTCAAAGAAATTTCCGTGTGCTTACCCTGAAAGATAATAATATCTCTAAAGTAACACAGAAAGAAATAACCGGCGCTGAAAAAGCAAAATTGTTTCCTACCGACCTGGGATTGGTAGTAACTGACTTTTTAAAGCAGTATTTTGACGATATCATGGATTACGGTTTTACTGCACGCATCGAAAATGAGTTTGACGATGTAGCCGGGGGAAAGCTGCAATGGAACGACATGATAGACGATTTTTATAATCCCTTTAAAATAGATGTTGAAAAAACCATTGAAACTGCGGAACGCATAAAGGGAGAGCGTGAGCTGGGCATTGACCCGCAAACCGGGAAGCCGGTAATAGCACGCATGGGGAGATTTGGTCCTATGGTACAGATAGGCAGCGCCGAAGGAGAGGAAACCCCGAAATTCGCGTCGCTGCAAAAAGGCCAGAGCATAGAAACCATAACGCTGGAAGAGGCACTGGACCTATTCAGGCTGCCTGCGGTACTGGGCGAATATGAAGGCAAAGAGGTGTCGGTAAATATTGGCCGTTTCGGACCTTATGTAAAACTGGGCGATGATTTCATTTCTTTACCTAAAGGAGAAGATCCGTTTAGCGTTGACCTGGGGCGTGCTATTGAGTTGATCAGGGAAAAACAGCAGGCTGATGCGCCTATAGCCACTTTTGAAGGCAAACCGGTCACAAAAGGCAAAGGGCGCTTTGGTCCGTTCATAAAATGGAACGATATGTTCATTAATGTGCCGCGCCGCTACAACTTTGATAATCTTTCTGACAACGATATTAAGGAACTGATAGAAACGAAGGTTGAAAAGGAAGCTAACCGCTATATTCAGCAATGGGAAGATGAAAAAATTGCATTGGAAAATGGCCGATGGGGACCTTTTATCCGTTTTGGCAAGAAGATGATCAAAATAGGCAGGAAAGAGAACGGTGAAAAATACACCCCTGAAGAATTAAGCACTGTTTCATTAGACGATGTCAAAAAAATGATCGTTGCCGAAGAGCCCACTGCTTTTGATAAACCCATTAAGAAGGCAGCAGCCAAGAAAAAAACAGCAGCGAAAAAGAAAAAGTAAAATGGACCTTAGTGCTCCTCACAGAAACCACAGAATCTTCGGGGTGAAAGGCATTAATACCCCATCGTTCAATGGTTCGTCCCCACTTACTCAGGTCTCCAAACTACTACTGTTCAAAACCTGAAAATATGTTTTAATCAAGCCTGAAAGCCCGCCTGCCGGACGGGCAGGGCTAATATTATTATAAAAAAAGCATATACCCCGATTAGAATCCCGAAGGAATGGCATAATATCCTGTGTCACCGGGGTTTTCGTCCAAAATCCAAATGATTTTTCTATAGTAATAACATCTCTTCGAGATTTTTCTAAGGTTTCGAACACTTAAGGTCTCCAGACCGGTGTATAGCTGTTACTTGTGGTGCAACAATTTGGAATCCCTCTCCTTGTAAACTTTTAAACTTGTTAACTTTGGGCTCAAGCTGAAATACCTCCTGACAGCCTCGTTTTTGTAATCAGGCTATTAGCCGGCGTATCATATTATTGAGGCAATAATACCTGGTCAATCCTGTGAATGGCTCCGTTTATAAAATTCTGGTCGCTGGTACCATTGGTTAAAGGATTAATGGGAATATTGGAAGCAGTAGCATTAGCCGCTCCTTTTACCGTAGCAGCTGTAACGCCGGTTGCGCCAAATACTGCTTTTAAGCCTATCCCGGGATGTGCAGCAATAGCGCCATTCAGCAAAGTAGGATAGTTAGTTTGAGTAGCTGGCATATTTACCGTATAAGACCTTACTCCCATAATATGGTACACCACCAGGCCTTTTACTGTTTCAGCCGTTAAAACACCTGCCAGGGCCGGGTTTGTAAATACATCGGGAGTAGCAGCCAGGCCTGCAGCCTGGGCCGTAGCCATATTTATGATACTTGCTTTATGCGGCTCTGTTTCTGCCAAAGCTGTGGCCTGAACCAATGCATCAGCATCAGAAATGCCGGGATTGGCAGCTTTGACCGCAGGCACCAACCCTGTTGTTATATAGGATTGTTTCACTAAAGGCAATACACCTTGTGTAATTTGAGCCGTAAGCAACGCCTGGAAAGCAGCATTTGTAGGTGCAAAAACAGTAAGATTAGCAGCGGGGTTACTCAATGCAGTCTGCAAAGTCTTTTTATCATCACCTTCATCGGCTTTAAGCAGCGCGGCCCTGAAATAGCTATAGCTGGCATCAGTAGCAATTTTTTGCCAGAGTAGCAGTTCGGGAGGCAGCAAAGCAATATATGTTTTGTGCATAACGCCATTAGAGGCCATTATATCCGCAGCGGTAACAGGAACGCTGTTAACAAAAACGGCAGAACCAACTTTACTTAAAAAAACAGGCATTCTCAATCCCGGAGGCAAAGAGGCTGAAGGCGGAGCCAGTACTAAACTACTTTGCAGGTACATGTTGGGAAAAGTAGCGGGTATTTTTCCGGTAGTTAAAAGCTGGCCACCTATGATATGGTATTTCAGTAATGTATCTAATTTTCCTGCGCTGAAAAAATCTAATGATGAGGGACTGGCAGGCAGGCCCAATAAAGAAAATGAAGTAAGTATAGCGGTATTATCAGGGGCAAAAAAAGTAAGCTCATTATCTGCATTGCCCAATATATCAGACAGCTTTCCTGTAGCGCTGGCAAATGTGCTGGCTTTAGTAACGGCGGCTTTTAAAATTGAAAACTCTGCGGCATCCAGCTTCTGCAAAATAGTTTCCGTGCCTGAAGGCGTTTGGGGAGTTAGCGGAACGGCTCCGGGTAATTCTTTATTACATGCCTGCATCAACAAAACAGGTACAAGCAGCATCAGCCCAAAGGTTTTAAAAAATTTATTTATAACAATCATATTAAAATATGTTTAGTGTAAACAACAGGGTTATTGTAAATTATAAGTAAAAGCGAGGTAGTAAAGTCCGCCAATACTGGGATTACCAACGGCATTGGTATAATACTGATTAAACAGGTTGTTGGCGCCCAGCTTTATCTGCGACTTAACAGCAGGCAGCTTGTATAATAAGGCAGCATCTACTATATGGGCAGGATTAAGGGTGCCACTGGCAAAATCCCCTTCAAAAAACACTTTATCCTGCCAGCGCCAGCTTATATTAAATCCAAACAGGTTAGCCGGGCCAAAGCCGGAGTTGCTTAATCCTAATAAGGTTCTGTATTTTGGCGAGTTAAATGATGACCGGAAATTGTTGGGCACATCTTTAATTTCATCAGAAGAAATATTTCCGTTAACGGAAAAATTGGAAGGCAGCCTCCAGTCGAAGCTAAGGCCCCAGCCAAAAGTTTTTACTTTTACATCGGAATTTACTACAACAGAAATACCCCTGTAAGCAGCAGGATCAGCAGGATCATAAAACTGTACCACATCTCTCCTGCCGATAAAATTAGTGTACTCACCTGTGTACACATACGCATCTACCATTACTTTTCTACTTATAAGCGCTTTATAGCCCAATTCATAGCTTACCACACTTTCAGGCTTGACTTCTTTATACATTATTGGGATACGGTTGGCAGGATTTGCAATGAATTCCTGTGCAGAATAACCGGGATTGTCAATCAGGTTATAGGCCTCCCAAATCACTTTATTACCGCCTATCAGTGTTCCGGCTCCCACTGCCAGGTCAATCCATTGTTGCTGGGTACTGGGAAAGCGATAGGCCGTTTGATAAGATAAGCGTATATTATGATCCTTTGCCGGCGTAACTACCGCGGTAACCCGTGGTGTAAACCGTCCTTTGAAATATTCATTTTTATCATACCTGCCAGATCCTGTCAGCTTTAACCGGTCTTTTATAATTTCCTTTCCTAATTGCAGATAGGCACCCATTTCATTGATCTTAATAGGCCCATCTACTTCATGAAACAGGGTCTTTTCACTGTTTAATACAAACTGGCGCCAGTTCCCTCCGGCTAACAACTCTACCACATTGTTTAATAGTGAAGAAAAGTTATACTGGCCTTCGGCTACATATAAGTCCGATTTATCTAAAAACAAACCACCTTTTTTATATATCGGTGTTAAGCGAACCTGGTCCCATAATTTTTGAAATTCAGGTGTTCCCGGCTGAGGCCTGTTCCTGTCAGCATAAGCCCGGGCCGCATTATGGGCAGCAAGGTCATTTTGCCCGGCCAGTTTACTATTTAAATAGGTAAAAGCATATTCCATAGCCCAATCAGTAGGTTGCGGGGTTGCAGTTCCATCGGCTGCATAGGTAACGGTAGGTTTCCAGCCCTCATTAAAATAACCGGCTGTTGCTGATAAATTATGCGACTCTCCCGCGTTTTCCTGAGTTGTATATGCCCTTGCGAACCAGTTGTCTGATTTAAGCTCAAACTTATACTGCGAAATTTTCAGATCCTTTAACGAATAGCGGTCTGTTCCGGTATAAATCGTATTTCCGGTACCAAAATATCCCATTAAAATAGCTTCTACCCGGGGAGCCACTTTATAATGCAGCGCACCCCCCAATTTATAATTAATAGTATTGGGGTCAGCCAGCTGATCCTCAGTATAACCGGTTCTTGTTATGGTTATATTCTGGGGTAATGAGTTAATATATGAAGACCAAAAAGGCACTTGTGCGCCAATTCCCAGCAAGATCTGGCTTAAAGGTATTCTTGTTTCGTCTCCATATACATTTATACCATCATAATTGGGGGCAGTTTCCCGGGTACCATCTGCTATAACACCATTGGACCCTACCCTGGCATAATTTCTATAATCTCTCGCTAACCAGTCTTTTGCATGTATATATTCAGATGTTATCTTGTAAGCAAATTTTTCAGATACTTTCTGCGCCCATCTAAAAGAAAGGTTATAATAGGGAGAAGCATCCCTCCATTCATTACCTACATTCATTACACCACCCTTAGCCTGAAAAGACAGCCCTGTATAATTGAAAGGATTCTTACTATTGATCAGCAAAGTACCATTCATACCTCCCGAGCCATATAAAGCGGAAGACGCCCCTGGTAGCAATTCCATGCTTTCCACATCCAGTTCGCTCAGGCCTACAACACTTCCCACGGAAAAGTTAAGCGCCGGTGCCTGGTTATCTATACCATCAACCTGCTGGTTAAACCGGGTGCTGCCACTTCCTGCAAATCCTCTTGTTGTAGGGGATGTAAAAGTCAGCGAGGCATTAACCACATCCACGCCTTTTAATTTAGAAATAACATCATAATAGCTGGCAGCCGGGGTATTCTTTATTGCCGCAGCGCTTACCCGTTCTATTGTAACCGGAGATTCCAACGAACGCTCACCGAATCTTGATGCAGACACTACAACTTCCCGGCCCATTAAAGGGATTAAAGAAACAGTGAGGAAAGCCGTTGAAGTAACTGTTATCTCCTGTGGCTCATAATTAACAGAGCTGATCTTCAGGGTTACAGGCAATGAGGCCACTGTATACTCAAACTCCCCGCTTTCATTGGCCATAGTGCCCTTGGTTTCATCGCTCTTTAAAACAACTGATGCAGCCGGAATACCGTCCCCGCTTTCGCTGCTCTTAATAACACCTCTTATTGTTTGGGCATAAGTGTTTGTGGCAATCCATAGGAATGCAGTTAGAATAAGCAATCGTGTAACCTTCATAAAAACTTGTTTTGTGAATGATGGTATTAAAATAACATTTGTTAGTTTAATTTCAAAAAATATTTTTCTAAAAGACTTTCCCCCTCCCAAGGAGTTCTCCGGACCGGCCCCGCTTCCTTTTCATCCCCAGGGAGTAACACAAAGCAGAGAAGCGTAACACTGTGAAAAAGATTTCTGCACCCTCCCTGTTTCTCTGTTAGCGGTTCAGTGTTTTCTCATTATTTTCGCGCCATGTCTGAACTTAACTTTCCCCAACAAACCAGCTTTTACCGCGGTAAGGTAAGAGACGTTTATACCATTGATGACCGTTTACTGGTAATGATCGCCTCTGACCGCATTTCTGCATTTGATGTGATATTGCCCAGGCCTATCCCCTATAAGGGACAGGTGCTGAACCAGATTGCAGCTTATATGCTGAATGCTACCAAAGATATTTGCAGGAACTGGCTGCTTGAAACGCCTGCTGCCAACAGCGCTGTGGGTTATAAATGTGATCCGTTTAAAATTGAAATGGTTGTGCGGGGACATTTAACCGGCCATGCCTGGAGAACCTACCACAGCGGTAAGCGGGTTTTATGTGGTGTTGATTTACCGGAAGGAATGAGCGAGAATGATGCTTTTGAAACGCCCATTATCACGCCCAGCACTAAAGCCAGCGAAGGGCATGATGAAGACATCAGCAAAGAAGAGATCATAGCACAGGGATTAGCCACTGCCGGAGAGTGGGAGCAGCTTGCATCACTGACCTTATCATTATTTAAACGCGGGCAGGAACTGGCTTTGAAACAGGGATTGATACTGGTTGATACCAAATATGAATTTGGTAAGCTGAACGGTGAAATAGTATTGATGGATGAAATACATACGCCTGACAGTTCCCGGTACTTTTATGCCGATGGCTTTGAAGAGCGCCAGCAAAAAGGCGAAAAACAAAAGCAACTGAGCAAAGAGTTTGTGAGGGAGTGGCTGATTGAAAATAATTTTATGGGAAAAGAAGGCCAGCAGGTTCCGGAAATGACGGATGAATGGATCAACACTATCTCCAACAGGTATATTGAGCTATATGAAAAAGTGATAGGATCCGCATTTGAACCGCAGGATGTTACAGACGCTGAACAATATGAAAAGATTACAGCAGCATTGAATAAGTATTAAAGATAAGGGCCGCAGT
Organism: Niabella sp.; assembly: GCA_027493055.1. GTDB lineage: Bacteria > Bacteroidota > Bacteroidia > Chitinophagales > Chitinophagaceae > Niabella. The sequence continues at coordinate 23,220 of JAPUDO010000016.1, forward strand.
TGCGGCCCTTGTTTTATAGAGAACGGATAACTTGCCTATTTAATGCGTCTTTCAAAGCTCATCTTCATAGATTTATTCATTCCTTTCACTGCATAAAAATCGTCAACATAATAATCTAATGCGTCCCAGGCATCATCTATAGTTAAAATTCCAACTTCCACTACATATACTCTATTATTATATCCGGCAGTTAAGTTATAAACAGTACTTTCCTTTCCTTCGTAAAAACGCCCCTGCAACCGGTCGCCTTTTATAGGCCAGCGATTACTGTTATTCTCAAGGTGCTCAATGATAGCATAGGTACCATCATTATTAAACTGTATGATTGAGTAAGGGCTGTCAGATACTTCAAATATTACTGAAATTTCCACATCATTCCTGTCATCATAATAGTCCCTTTTAGTACAGCTTGCCAATAAAACAATACCGGCTATCATCAAAAGAGAAAGGGTTAATATCTTTTTCATTGTTATAAGTTTAGTAGTTCTTTAAATATTGTTGTCTGATATATAGATTGATACAGGACCAAAAAGAGTTTGTAGCGGATTGTTAAAAATTATATAACATTATGTGATGTACGGTGTACGATGTAAGATGTACGGCAAATAACAGGTATCCGGCATCTATGAAATCATAAAGCCGAAGGCTGAAAGCT
>JAPUDO010000016.1:23974-26919 GCA_027493055.1 Niabella sp.
GGCAAATAACAGGTATCCGGCATCTATGAAATCATAAAGCCGAAGGCTGAAAGCTAAAAGCCGGATGCTGCAGGCACACACATTGTTCACCTAAAATCTGCAAGCGGCATTCAGTATAATGTATAGGTGTACGGTATAAGATGTACGATGTAGGCAAATAACAGGTATCCAGAAACCAGCATCTATGAAAGCTAAAAGCCGGCTGCAAAGGAGGCAGAAAAAGGAATGGTTTGACCAGCTACAAGATATAGAAATTCTATACTCCCGTCGGTTATGTGTCTGAACCTGATAATTAATGATACGCCCGTTTAAACTTAGCTTGCAACCTGGAACCAGTATCCGGTATAATGTAAGATGTACGGTGTACTGATGTACGAGATGAAAACCAAAAGTCAGAAAGTCGGAAAGTCCGAGGTCGAAAGATCCAGCAACCGGTATCCAGTAACTTGTAACCATAATTATCTTTATTTTTAACCCCAATTAATTTTATTATGAAGACCTATATTTTTTTACTGATACAGCTCCTGCTCACTTCCACAGGCAGCTTATTTGCCCAACGCCTGGTTATTGGCACTTATACTAATAACAACCAAAGCAAGGGTATTTATGTATATGATTTTGATAGCAAAACAGGACAGGCCCGGCAGGTAAGCGTAGCTGAAGCAGGAAACCCTTCTTACCTGTGCATCAGCGATGATAACCAATTTGTATATAGTGTAAACGAAGGCAACGAGGGAAAAATATCATCGTTCACATATAATAAAACCTCCGGAACGCTCACCCTCCTTAACAGGCAACCTAACAACGGGAGCGCACCCTGTTATGTAAGCATTGACAAAACGGGCAAATGGTTATTTGCCGGCAATTATGGAAACGGCAGCCTTACGATTCATCCTGTTCTTACAGATGGCGCTGTTGGTAACCTGCAACAGTTTATAAAACATAGCGGAAGCAGCATTAATAAAGCCAGGCAGGAAACACCGCATGTGCACTGCACTTATGTAGGCGTTGATAATAAACATGTATTTGTGCCTGATCTGGGCCTGGACAAAGTAGTGGTTTATCCTTTCAACGCAGCAACAGGGATGCTTGACACAGTTGGCAAATCAGCTATTGATGTAAAACCCGGAGGCGGTCCGAGACATATTGTTTTTACAAAAAGCGGGAAGTTTGCCTACCTGGTTGAAGAAATGTCCGGCAGTGTAGATGTGATATCCAAGGTAGCCGGTAATTACAAGATCATCCAGACAGCAAATCATTTGCCTGCAGGTCCGGAAGGCGCGGGAGCAGACATTCACTTATCGCCGGACGAAAAATTCCTGTATGTTTCGCAAAGAAGCAACAGCACCATACAAATATTTAAAGTTAACAGCAAGAGCGGAAGGATCACTTTTATTACCGAACAATCTACAATGGGTAATTTCCCCCGCAACTTCATCATACATCCATCAGGAAAGTTTTTACTGGCTGCTAATCAAAAGTCAGACGATATAACTATTTTCAAAAGAGATACCCGTACCGGCCTGCTCACATATACCAATGAGCGGATAAAAGTAGATGCCCCTGTTTGTTTGAAGTGGATAGCGAGAAGTGAATAGTGAGTAGTTAATGGGAAATAGCTAAAAGCTAAAGGCAGAAAGCAGGAAGCATCAGGTATCAGATATCAAGCTCATATATACTATCTAAATACTAAAATCTTTTCATATTTAAACCTTTCACTCCTGTCATCTGTCAACCGTCAACTTAATAATGATCATAGACGACCATACCTTATTTATAAAGCAGACCAGCAAAAGGTTTGGGTTTGACTATTGCGGTATTGCCAGAGCTGTACCCCTTACCGAGGATGCACGCAAGCTGGAAGCCTGGCTGAATAAAGGTATGCACGGGCAGATGAAATATATGGAAAACTATTTCGACCTGCGTATTGATCCCACCAAGCTGGTACCGGGTGCAAAATCAGTTATCACTTTATTGTTGAATTATTTTCCCAACCAACACCAAACACAGGAAGCACCTCAAATTGCCAAATATGCCTATGGCAATGACTACCACGAAGTAATAAGGGCAAAACTTAACGAATTCCTGTTTGTGGTAAGGGAAAAGCTGGGAAACATACAAGGAAGGGGATTTGTGGACTCGGCCCCGGTCCTGGAACGAACCTGGCCCCGAAAAAGCGGATTGGGCTGGGTGGGCAAAAATGGTAATCTCATCAATAAAGAAAGCGGCTCTTTCTTCTTTATTGCTACACTGATCACTGATCTGGAGCTTATCCCGGACGATCCTTTTGCTAAAGACTTCTGTGGCACCTGCACCAAATGTATTGACGCCTGTCCTACAGGAGCTATATTACCCGGTAAAGTGATTGACGGAAGTCGCTGTATATCTTATTTCACTATTGAGCTGAAAGAAACGTTACTGCCCGATGAAATGAAAGGCAGGTTCAGTAACTGGATGTTTGGCTGCGATACCTGCCAGGATGTATGCCCCTGGAACCGTTTCAGCAAACCCAATACAGAAGCTGCTTTCAATCCCCTTCCCGAAATACTGAACCTGTCTTCCAGCGAGTGGGAAGCCATGACAGAAGATAACTTCAGGAAAACATTCAAATACTCACCTCTAAAACGAAGCAAGTATAAAGGCATACAAAGAAACCTGAAATTTATACAGAGGGAAGGTTGAAGATAGTTGAAGGGGTTAGATGCTAGTACAGAGTATTTAGACGTTAGACAGGAAGTAAAGATGACAGAATACCGGGAATGTGAAATGTAGAATATTAAATGTTAAGTCTTCGCCAGCATCCAGCAAAATGTACTATGTCAGGAGTACAATGTACGATAAGCCGAAGGCTAAAAGCCGGAAGCAGAAAGCTATCTTTACTACGATTGAATATTGATGTATTGAAAATTGATTATTGAATATAGGCTTAGGCAGAATAATCGCAA
>JAPUDO010000017.1 GCA_027493055.1 Niabella sp.
AGCGAATCAGCTTTTGGGGACTGGAGCAACTTACCCAACTGGCAACGCTGCTAAAAATATTGTGAAAAAATAAGCTGTTTTATGGTGTTTTCTAAAGCGGCTGGTTTGCGGGACTTAGAGAAACCCGCGCGACATGGCAGCGTCGCCAGGGTCATAAAAGAACAATAAAGCCAATTTTTTTTAGTGTTTTCTAAAGCGGCTGGCTTGGGGGACTTAGGGTGACCCGCGCGACATGGCAGCGTCGCCAGGGTCGCCGGATGTCCCACGAAACAAGGCGAAGATTTATGATGCTTCGCAAGTGGAATGAATAATATTTAAAATTTTTTCTTTAGAAACACCGATTAAATCAGCAATGATATAAGCATCCTGAAAAGTAAACAATTGAGGATTTTCAATTAATCCATTAAACCTTTTCGGACTTGTTTTCATAGCCTTAGCTAAAACAGTTTTAGGTATCGTTTCTAAAAGTTCCGATATATTTTTAATATTATCCGTTAGGATTAACTTTTTTGCAGTACTAAATGGTGCTTCGTTAATCATCCAACAAAGAAACCAGCAATACATTAAATATTTATAAATAATGAACGAATTGGATATTTGAAATAATCAAAATATTTATTATTAATAGTCAATATGTGTATTTTATTAAAATTATTTTATTATTTTTGGTTTAGAAAAAAACTATATTTTATTGTGTGCAGAACATCGATATTTATATTTGCACTTTAAAATAGTAGAAGCATTTAACGAGTCTCGCTATCCGAATCTGACAGTTCAACGCCGCGAGAGTAGGTTAAAGTGCCCAGTTCAAAGGGACTGGGCCTACTTACGCATTTGCGGCAAGCTATCGAAAGATGGTAATGGGCTTTGTCAGAGCCCGGATAGCAAAGGGCGGGTAGGTCTGGTCCTTTTGTATGAGACTCATCAACAAACGATGAGCCTTGCAACCTTGTAAGCCATACAACGATTTTTACTACGTGTACGCGTTATGCCAGCGCCTGCGCGTATGCTATGTTATTTGCACTATTTCCGGTTATCAGTTTTTATTTTCCTGTAAGCCCAAAAACCCTGTTTAAAATATTGCCGGGCGGCGGGTTCAGGGTGTCTCATGGCCTGCCCGCTGTTTCCGGCACTACAGCTAACAATTTTAAATAACAACAAAACAAATGCAATATGAAAAAAATAACGCTGCTATGCGCCATGGCTATTCTATGCCTGTGTGGAAAAGCGCAGCAGAATACTTCACAGGCCCTGTATATAAACGACAGGCTGCCGGATATCACACTCGACCATCTGCTAAATTATCCATCTCATTCGGCAAAATTATCCGTACTGCAAACCGGCAATCCTAAAATGGTTGTATTTGGCTTTTGGTTAACCTCCTGTGCGCCGTGCATCCGCCGTTTCCCGTTATTGGATTCGTTACAAAACCGGTTTCAAAAAGATCTGCAGATCATTCTGGTTACACCGGAAAAGACGGCTGTGATAGAAAATTTCCTGAAAAAATGGGAAACCAGAAATCAAAAACCTTTTACAATACCCATAGTAACGGCTGACACCCTGATTCAACAATATTTCAGGGAGCAAAGCAAACCCAGTTACGCGTGGCTGGCCAGAGACAATGTTTATATGGCTCATAGCTCCTCCACTTTTTTGTCGGCTGATATTATTGAAAATACCATCCGCCTTATGAATGAACAGGTAAGGCAGAGAGGCTTTCTAAAATCTGAAAACCAAAACAACGTTATAAAATGAAGAACTATTTTTTATGTATACTCCTGTTTATCATAAGCAGGCAGGCAGTTGATGCACAATTGTGCGGGGGAACCGTAACGGATGCAGTGACCGGCCTGCCTGTGCCGGGTGCTACACTTCGGTTGGCCAGGCACCGTGCTGTCATTGCTTCCTCTGATGCGGATGGCAGCTTCAGGATCGTCTTCCCGGCTTTTCCTGATACCCTTGTTGTGTCTCATGTAGGTTACAAACCCTATTCGGTGGTGATTACAACACCTGTAACAAACTTCCGGGTCACGCTTGAGCCTGTTACAACAGAAATGGAAACCGTAGTTGTGAATACAGGTTACCAGAAGTTAAGGCCGAACGAAGTCAACGGATCTTATGTGGTATTAGACAGCAAGGCGCTGAATGAACAAACAGGTACCAACATTCTGCAGCGATTGAACGGCGTAACAAATGGCATGTTGTTCAATATTGGGAAAAGTGGTACCAACGCCGGTACCGCTAACCCGGTTTCCATACGCGGGTTGAGCACCATCAACGGCCCGTTATTCCCGCTTATTATAGTGGATGATTTTCCCTATGAAGGAGACATCAACAATATCAACCCTGCTGATGTGGAATCGGTGACCATTTTAAAAGACGCGTCGGCAGCCAGCATCTGGGGTGCCAGGGCGGGTAACGGTGTTATTGTTATCACTACGAAAAAGGGGCGCTTCAATCAAAAACTGTCAGCAAATATGCAATCCAGCGTAATGATTATGATGCCTGCTGATCTTTATTATACGCCGCAGGTATCAGTAGAAGACTATATTGCAACAGAGGCAATGAGCTTTAGTAAGGGATACTTTAATGGCATAATTAACAATACATCCGCCAGGCCGCCGTTGCCGCCTGCTGTAGAAGTATTCTTACAAAGAAGGCAGGGGTTAATATCAGCAGGTGACTCTGCTGCCATGATCAGCAAACTGGAGGCAACAGACATAAGAGAACAATATGCAAGGCACCTGCAACGAAAGAGCGTTATCCAACAACATGCGCTGAGTTTTACAGGCGGTAGTAACCAGATAGCCTGGATGCTGAGCGCAGGCCACAACAGGTCTGTTGGAGAAAACTTTTCTACTTCCAGTAAAACTAATATTCACCTCAGCAATACCATCAGGCCTGTCAAAAATCTTTCTGTTGGTATGGATGCTTATTATACTTCTGCAAACGATAAAACCGGGGCGTTGCCTTTTGCACTGGTATCAAAAATAAATAACCGTTACATTCCCTATATGAGTCTGGTTGATGCCGATGGAAACGCGGCCGCTATTGCACTATATCGAAGCGGGTATCTTGATACAGCAGGGGCGGGGCGGTTGTTAAGCTGGTATTATTATCCTCTTAATGATCATCATCATGATCATACCACCACGCACCTGCAGGATGTACTGGCGAGTGTATCATTACAATACAGCATATTGCCTTCATTGTCTGCAACAGCCAGTTACCAGTACGAAAAGCAATGGGTAACATCTGACCGCCTTGCAGATAAGGAAAGCTATTATACCCGCGATCTCATTAACCGTTTTACCCAGGTTGGCGCCACTGCCGGTTCGCCTAATATTTACCCTGTGCCATATGGTGATGTCCTGGGCCGGTCAGGTTCTGAAATCATTTCTAACCTGAGTTCGGTTTAAGCCGCCAGCAATTTTGGCATATTATGTTGGTTAATT
>JAPUDO010000018.1 GCA_027493055.1 Niabella sp.
AAGAAGAATTGCCATGTTAACAACATCTAAAAAACCTGTTTACCAGTGGGGAAAAAAACTACTTTTCATTCCCTTTTTCTTACTTATCGCTTCGGTTATTATTATCCGTTGCAAACCTGCCGATGATAAAACAGTAACCGAAATAACAAAAGGTTCAGCCAGCATATCTGAAACGCAGGTTACCGAAACTAATGATAGCAGCAACGTTCAAAGCACCGCTTCACCGGCAGCAAATGAAAAGGCAGTTGCCGGCAGCAGTAATGAACCTGTTTTTAGAAATAAAAAAGGTGAAATCATTCTCGGGCCTGAAGTTTTCAGCAAGGTTGATGTAGATGCCAGGTATCCAGGGAATTGGAGGGGCTTTTTGGAAAAAAATCTAAACCCATTAGTTACAGTGGATAATGAGGCAGCTCCGGGTTCTTACACCACCATCATACAATTTGTTGTAAATAAAGAAGGAGATGTAAGCGATGTAAAAGCCCTGACCAAACATGGTTTTGGGATGGAGGAAGAAGCCATAAGGGTTATTAAAATGTCAGGGAAATGGCAACCTGCAATAGTACAGGGAAAACAGGTAAAAGCCTACCGGAAACAGCCCGTCACATTCCAGGTTTCAGAACAATAAGCATCATCCCGCCAGGGGAATCGTTCTTAAGGATTCGCAAACAACTTTCGATAAAAACGGGCTGGCATTTCCCCCATTTTTAATAATATCCCTTACAATTGTAGAGGCTACCGAGGTATATTTGGGTTCCCCGGTCAAAAATATAGTTTCAATATTTTTATCCAGAGCACGGTTGGCATCTGCAATTGTTTTTTCATATTCAAAATCACTTACATAACGAATACCTCTTAAAATAAACTGTGCTCCTATCTTCTGACAAAAATGTACAGTCAGCCCCTCATACACAGCACCTTCCACCTGCGGGCAATGGCCGTAAATATCCCTTATCCACTGCAGCCTTTGCGAAGTAGAAAACATGGGTTTTTTGGAAGTATTGAACCCAATCCCAACCACAATTTTATCAAATAACGGAATAGCACGGTTGATAATATCCTCGTGCCCCAATGTTATAGGGTCAAAAGTTCCGGGGAAAAGGCAAATTCTGTCTGGCATGTTTTTGAGAGTTGATGCGTAGTATTGAAATATTAGTATTTAGTACTTAAACTTTAGACTTATCTGGTATTAAGTTAAGTGCGAGTTGTCAGTAGTGAATAGTGAATCATTGCGGATACATACTCACTATTAACCATTCACTACTCACTTTAAATGTGACAATTTTTTATTAACATGATAACATGATATATAGCGTCTAATATCCGGTAACTAACATCTATTATCAATTATTTTTATTAGACAGCAAATATAGTACTCCCATCCTTACAGCCACACCATTTTCTACCTGTTGCAAAATAATGGACTGGCCGCTATCTGCTACATCGCTATCCAACTCCACTCCACGATTGATAGGGCCAGGATGCATAATTACCACATCTTTTTTCAGGCTTTCCAGTAGTTTGCGGCTGATGCCATAGCTAAGATTATACTCGCGCAGCGAAGAAAATAATACCTGGTTTTGCCTTTCCAGCTGAATACGCAGCACATTGGCCACATCGCACCAGTTTAAGGTTTCTTCAAGGTTATAGCTCACATTTACACCAAAAGCTGCGCCGGCATACTTGGGAATTAAAGTGGGCGGACCGCAAAGTGTTACTTCGGCTCCCATCTTTTTAAGCAGGTACATATTGCTCATGGCTACACGGCTATGGGTAATATCGCCAATAATGGCCACTTTGGTTCCTTCCAGCTTCCCCATTTTTTCGCGAATAGAAAAAGCATCCAGTAATCCCTGTGTAGGATGCTCATTAACTCCGTCCCCGGCATTTACAATAGCTGCCGGTATATGCTGCGCCAGGAAATGAGGCGCTCCGCTGGCGCTGTGGCGCATTACAACCATATCCACTTTCATGGACAGGATATTATTTACAGTATCCAGCAAGGTCTCGCCTTTGGAAACAGAAGATCCTGATGCCGTAAAATTGATAGTGTCTGCTGATAATCGCTTTTCAGCGAGTTCAAAAGAAATACGTGTACGGGTTGAGTTTTCGTAAAACAGGTTTACGATGGTAACATCACGTAAAGAAGGAACTTTCTTTACCGGACGCTGCAAAACTTCTTTAAACTGGGTAGCCGTATCTAAAAAAAGGGAAATATCCTCCTTTGTGAGGTCTTTTATACCGAGCAAATGTTGCGTGGAAAGCTTCATTAAAAATCAAAGATAATGCAAGCAACTTAAATTGAGCTCAATAAAATTGTTTGGGTACATAAATATTTCTCATCTCATTAATGTATGGTGTACCACCAGTAACATACAAGAGGACAGAGGACGGATGACAGAGGACAGGGTTGAAAAGTTGGATGTAGATGTAATAGCTTTAAGCTTTAAGCCTTATGCTTTCCGCTTTCGACCTCGGACTTTCTGACTCAAACCAGCATCCGGCTACCCCTTTCTTTATAGGCTTAAACGTTCTATCTTTATAGCACTAAATAATAAGTTATGGATTTTTTACAGGTACTGGGTATAACCAACGAAAACAGCGGAGCCGGAACAGGCAACAGCTGGCTGCCAGGAAATGAGCAGAAGATAGCTTCTTTTTCACCGGTAGACGGGCAGCTAATTGCTTCAGTACGGGTTGCGGATAGGGAGCAATATGATATGGTAATACAAAAAGCACAGGAAGCCTTTTTGCAGTGGAGACTTTGGCCGGCTCCCAAACGCGGCGAAGTGGTACGGCAGATAGCTGAAGCATTGAGAAAACATAAAGAAGCTTTAGGCAAGCTGGTATCTTATGAAATGGGCAAAAGCCTGCAGGAAGGGTTAGGCGAAGTGCAGGAAATGATTGACATCTGTGATTTTGCTGTTGGCCTGAGCAGGCAATTGCACGGCTTCACTATGCACAGCGAAAGGCCGGGGCACAGGATGTATGAGCAATACCATCCGCTGGGCGTGGTGGGTATTATATCAGCCTTCAACTTCCCTGTAGCAGTATGGAGCTGGAATGCCATGCTGGCCTGGGTTTGCGGCGATGTTTGTGTATGGAAGCCCTCTGAGAAAACTCCTTTATGTGCTGTGGCCTGCCAGAAGATTATTGCAGCAGTATTTACCGCCTGTCAGGTTCCGGAAGGTGTAAGCTGCCTTATTGCCGGGGGCGCTGATGCCGGTGAATGGTTAGCAAAAGATGAAAGAGTTGCATTGGTATCTGCTACCGGCTCTACCCGGATGGGAAAAGCTGTAGCCGCTAATGTGGCGCAAAGGCTGGGGCGTTTTTTACTTGAATTAGGAGGAAATAATGCCATTATTATTTCTAAAGATGCCGATCTGAATATTGCTATTCCGGGAGCTGTTTTTGGAGCTGTGGGCACTGCCGGCCAAAGATGCACTACCACCCGGAGGCTTATTATTCATGAAGAGATTTACGATAATTTTAAGGAAAAACTGGTAAATGCTTACAGCCAGTTAAAAATTGGAGACCCATTACATCCTGAAAACCATGTCGGTCCCCTGATAGATAGAGATGCAGTGCAGCTTTACCTCGATGCTATTGAGCTATGCAAAACGCAAGGAGGACGTTTTATTGTTGAAGGCGGCGTACTGACCGGTGAAGCCTATAAAAGCGGCTGTTATGCAAAGCCCTGCATTGCCGAAACAGCGCACCACTACCCTGTTGTGCATACAGAAACCTTTGCACCTATTCTTTATATAATGAAATATGCAACGCTTGAAGAAGCCATAGCCATTCAGAACGAAGTGCCACAGGGCCTGTCATCATCCATCATGACCAACAACCTCCGCGAAGCGGAACAGTTCCTTTCACATGCCGGCAGTGATTGTGGCATTGCCAACGTAAATATAGGCACCAGCGGTGCTGAAATAGGCGGCGCCTTTGGCGGAGAAAAAGAAACCGGCGGCGGGCGCGAAAGTGGCAGCGATGCCTGGAAAAATTATATGCGCAGGCAAACCAACACTATTAATTACAGTAATAAGCTTCCCCTAGCTCAGGGCATTAAGTTTGATATTGGGTGATTTAGATGCGAGATAGCAGACATTTAGTTGACAGAGGACGGATGACTGTTGGCAGATCAGGGTAAACCCTACTTACTACTTACTACTTCCTGATTTACATATCAAAAAAATCGAATACCCAGCCTCTCTATCCTTTCAGCTTTAATGCACAACTCATTACTCATCACTCATTACTCACTATTGACTACAATCAACCGCTGAACTGTTTTTTTGAACGTCTGTCATTTTATGATATTCTTTAAGATGTTAACTATATTTTTGTAGCTTGTTCTATTTAAAATTATTGTTATTGCATGAATAAACTACTCGGTGCATTAGGTTTTGTTTTTACAATCAGTGGATTTTTGGTTACTGCTTCGGCCCAGGATGAAGTTCCCCAGGGCTGGCATTTAAAAGATCATCAAAAAGACGGGCTTTACGGGATAAGTCTGGATCAGGCTTATGAATTCCTGAAATCAAAAGGACTGAAAAGCACCCCTGTGATCGTGGGTATTGTGGATTCGGGTGTTGATACTACACATGAAGACCTGAAACCTGTGTTATGGATCAATGAAAAAGAAATTCCCGGTAATGGAATTGATGATGACAAAAACGGGTATATTGATGATATTTATGGCTGGAATTTTTTAGGCAGCAAAGATGGTAAAGAAAATGTAACCAAAGATTCTTTTGAAGGGGCAAGGGTTTACTGGAAATTTAAGAACAGGTTTGAAGGAAAAACCGAAAGCCAGGTGCCAGCGAATGAAAAAGAAGATTATAAAATGTGGGTAAGAGCCAAACAGGATATTGATAAAAATGCTTCTGACCCCGAGGAAACTGAATTTTTAAAATTACTGGCAGAGGTTTTTGCGGAAGGAGATTCAGTGATCAGGAAAGACTTAAACAAAGAAGTGTACAGTTGTAAGGATCTGGCTGCCTATACCCCTCTTGCAGCATCAGCCAACCAGGCAAAACGAATATTGGTAACTACCTGCAAAGGCAATGACAATGATGATATTACCAATAAAATGCTGATGGAGGATATTCATAAAGACCTGGATAAAGCCACTATGGGTGAGCAACCTCCTAAAAATTATCGCAATGATATAGTGAAGGATAATTATAGTGATCTTAATGACAGGTATTATGGTAACAGTAATGTACTGGTGGATAATGAATCGGCCATGCATGGCACGCACGTAGCAGGCATTATCGGAGCTGCACGTCACAACGGCGTGGGTATGGATGGTGTGGCCGACAATGTAAGGCTGATGAGCATAAGGGCTGTTCCCGATGGTGATGAGCATGACAAGGACATTGCATTGGGTATCCGTTATGCTGTTGATAACGGGGCAAGAGTTATTAATATGAGCTTTGGTAAGGGATTCTCTCCCGAAAAAAAATGGATAGATGAAGCAGTGAAATATGCAGAAAGCAAAAATGTATTGCTGGTGCATGCAGCGGGAAATGACGCCGTCAATATTGATACTGCTTATAATTTTCCATCGACAAAATTTTTAGATGGCAAAAGACCCACCAGTTGGATCACTGTTGGTGCAAGCGGCGATGAGAAAGCCGGCGGCCTCGCAGCAAGCTTCTCTAATTATGGTAAAAAGGAAGTAGATGTTTTTGCGCCCGGTGTAAGGATATATTCAACTGTTCCCGGCGGCAATACGTATGCTAACCTGCAGGGAACAAGCATGGCAGCTCCGGTGGTTTCCGGCGTTGCAGCCCTGATCATGAGCTATTATCCTAACCTAAGCGCAGCTCAGGTGAAAAAAATAATTGAAAAAACGGTTAGCAAACCTGGGATTAAAACAGCCAACCCCGGTGGCGGGCCGGATGTTCTGTTATCAGATATTTCGGTTTATGGTGGTATTGTAAATGCTTACGAGGCCGTAAAGCTGGCCGATGCTGAAAGCAAAGCCACCCCTGTTAAACCTGCGGGCAGGAAGAAGAAATAATATAATATTTGCTGAGCAAAATTTTAAAAGCTGCCTTAAGGGTGGCTTTTTATATTAAAAGAATATTACCGTTCTTGCCGTTCTTGCTCAGGTCTCCAGACCTGGGTATAGCGGTTACTTGATCAGCTTAGAGGCCAGCTCTCTTCACAAGCCAATGACATATATACTAAGTAACCTTAACACACTGGCCGGGAAGGCCAGCGCAAGCACACAAATAATGCATTTATGCCATCCTTTCAGGGTTTATAACCGGGGGTATTGTACATTTTTATAATACACTTACATCCGCCGCGGCGGATTTGAAAAATGAGCAGATAAATAAGCCCGACGGGCTGACAGGATTATAAAAATAAGAGCAAGCTTACCAAAAAACTCCGTAAGGAGTGACATAAAGCATAGAAACCTGTAAAATCAGATGCATTTGCCCTGGGGCAGCATGCATTCCTGATTAACAATTATTATATTGCATATAGTAAGGAATTTGCCCGTTTTTAACCCTGATCAGCATTGAAAAACGATTTCAAAAATATCCTGTTATTTGGAGCCGGTAAATCCGCTACGCTCCTTATTAACTATTTGCTGGAACGGTCTGTTCTGTGTAAATGGACTCTGACAGTGGTAGATGCTGATCTTCAGCTTGCCCGATCGAAAATCAACGCTCATCCTAATGCCTTTGCGCTGTCTTTTGATATCAATAATACAGAAGAAAGGATAAAAGCGATAGATCAGGCCCACATTGTTATTTCAATGCTGCCTCCGGCATTACATTATATTGTAGCACAGGATTGTATTGCTTTCAGAAAAAATCTGCTCACAGCCTCATACCTCGACGAAAAAATCAAAGCGCTTGAAAGCGGGATCAACAGCAACCAGCTGCTTTTTCTTTGTGAAATGGGCCTTGATCCGGGTATTGATCACATGAGCGCTATGCAAATGGTTGATAACATTAAAGACCAGGGAGGACTAATCAAAAGCTTTAAATCCCATTGCGGTGGACTTGTAGCGCCAGAAAGTGATGATAACCCATGGCATTATAAAATTACCTGGAACCCTGCCAATATTGTAAACGCTGGCAAAGCCGGAGCGGTATACAAGGAAAACGGGCACATTATAAAAATTAATTACCCTGATGTTTTTAATCAGCATGGAACGGTTTCAATCCCCGGCTATGGCCGGTACGCCTGTTACCCCAACCGCAATTCCTTACCCTATATGTCCTTATACGGACTTGAAAGCACCGCAACATTTATACGCACTACATTAAGACATCCGCATTTCTGCACCGGCTGGAAATATATCATTAAAGCGGGATTGACGAATGAAGATGCAGTATCTGCAAAGAACTATACAGGCAAAGCTGTTGCCGAATGGTTTTTATATTGTTTGCGAGCCCATACGCAGTCCGGAAATTTTACAGATTTTCTCACAAAACAGGTTGCCACAGAAGAAAGGATGCTGGTACAGGAACTTTTCAGTTACCTGGGCTTATTCAGTAATGAAATCATTCCGGGTACTTTGCCCGCTCATTCATCGGTGCTTCAATACCTGTTGGAAACCAGGCTAAAGCTCGGCAGGCAGGACAAAGATCTGATTGTTATGCTGCACGAAATAGATTACGAAGTAAGGGGTAAATATTATTCGGCCAAAAGCAGCATGGCTATAAAGGGAGAAGACCATCTTATAACGGCAATGGCAAAAACCGTTGGCCTTCCCTTAGCCATTGCGGCAGAGCTGATATTAAACAACACTATCAGGCTAAAAGGGCTTCATATACCTGTTATAAAAGATATCTACGAACCAGTTCTGGCAAAATTAAAAGACAATAAAATTTATTTTCGGGAAATATAAAAACCCTATATTTATAACCATAATAATTATTGATAACTACATTTAAAAAGTAAAACGAACGCCTGCAGATTATTATAGTGAGAGAGGCCATAACCATTGCTTCACTTAATACTATTTGCAGGAATTGCCAAATTGAGAAAGATTATATGCAGCACATTATTTATCTCGTTCCCGCTATGGCCATCATTGGCCTGTTGTACACGTATCTGAAGTTTAAATGGGTAGTAAGCCAGGACAGCGGCACGCCCCGCATGAAAGAGATCAGCCATTATATCCGTGTAGGAGCCATGGCTTTTTTAAAAGCCGAATGGAAGATACTGGCCTATTTTGTAGTGGTAGTGGGTATTTTACTGGCCATATTGGCACAAACCAATCCACACTCCCACTGGCTGATATCAGTGGCCTTTATTATTGGAGCTGTATTAAGCGGCCTGGCCGGCTATGTGGGCATGCGTTCTGCCACTTTAGCTAATGTACGTACTGCTCATGCCGCAAGGAGCAGTCTTAATAAAGCGCTGCACGTATCTTTTGGTGGTGGTGCCGTAATGGGTGTGGGTGTAGCAGGTATGGCTGTATTAGGCTTAGGTAGTTTATACATTATATTAAAATATTATTTTGCTCCCGAAGCGGCAATGAATTCTAAAGAAATGCTTCAGACCATAGAAGTATTGACCGGGTTTTCCTTAGGCGCTGAAACTATTGCCTTATTTGCCCGCGTAGGCGGAGGTATTTATACAAAAGCCGCTGATGTGGGTGCCGATCTTGTGGGTAAAGTAGAAGCCGGTATTCCGGAAGACGATCCCCGAAATCCCGCTACTATTGCCGATAATGTAGGTGATAACGTGGGCGATGTGGCAGGAATGGGGGCCGATCTGTTCGGATCTTATGTAGCTACCGTACTGGCTACCATTGTACTGGCGCAGCAAATTAAAATAACAGGTACTGATACACTGGGTGGCTTCTCTCCCATTGTTTTGCCTATGCTGATAGCTGGAGCTGGTATCATTTTTTCCATCATAGGTACTTTATTTGTCAGGGTAAGCGATACAGCCGGCATCTGTACACGTACGGTGCAAAGAGCTTTAAACATGGGTAACTGGGGTTCTATGATCCTTACAGCTATAGCTTCTGCAGGCCTTGTATTATGGCTGTTGCCAGAAAGAATGGAACTGCGTGGAGTTACATTTACCAAGTATGGAGTATTAGGTGCTATAGGGGTGGGCCTGCTGGTAGGCGCTCTGATTGGAATTGTAACAGAGTATTATACTGCAATGGGCCGGCGCCCTGTTAATATGATCATCAAAAAATCATCAACCGGGCATGCTACCAATATAATCGGCGGAATTGCAATGGGCATGGAGTCTACGTTTATGCCCATCAATATTTTAGCCGGCGGCATCTGGGGCGCTTATCAATGTGCCGGTTTATACGGCGTAGCTATTGCCGCTGCTGCTATGATGGCTACTACCGCTATGCAATTGGCTATTGATGCTTTTGGACCTATTGCCGATAATGCCGGCGGCATTGCCGAAATGAGCCAGCTGCCTAAAGAAGTGCGTGAAAAAACCGATGTGCTGGATGCGGTAGGTAATACCACGGCAGCTACGGGTAAAGGTTTTGCCATTGCATCGGCCGCGCTCACATCACTTGCCTTATTTGCCGCATTTGTAGGCGTTGCAGGAATCAGCGGCATTGATATTTATAAAGCTAATGTATTAGCCGCGTTATTTATAGGGGCAATGGTACCCTTTCTGTTTTCATCATTGGCCATACGTGCCGTTGGCGAAGCGGCTATGGCTATGGTAGAAGAAGTAAGAAGGCAGTTCCATACCATACCAGGTATTATGGATGGAACCGCTAAACCCGAATATGACAAGTGCGTGGAAATATCCACGGAAGCTTCTATCAAAAAAATGGTCATCCCAGGTACTATTGCTATCATATCTCCATTGATAATAGGCTTTCTGCCCGGCTTTGGAGCGGAGCCTTTAGGTGGTTTCCTGGCAGGTGCAACAGTGAGCGGGGTGTTGTTAGGTATGTTCCAGAACAACGCCGGCGGCGCCTGGGATAATGCCAAAAAATCTTTTGAAAAAGGCGTTGAGATCAACGGAAAAATGTATTATAAAAAATCAGAACCTTATAAGGCTTCTGTAACCGGAGATACAGTAGGCGATCCTTTAAAAGACACTTCCGGCCCGTCTATGAATATATTGATCAAGCTTATGTCTATTGTGTCGCTGGTAATTGCCCCTACCCTGGCCCAATTAGCAGAACCTTCTGTAGAAGCGGCTGCAACTGCTCCCAAGAAGATAGTAAAAGAAGTAGTTCATACTTCACAAGGGACTAAAGCAGTTACTTATAAGGGGGTGGAATAACATATACTATTCAATGCCGTTTACTTAACGTTCTGTGTAATTGCGGGTGATAATTTATCTGCCCCAGGCATGACACCTGCAAGGGCGGAAAAAATCCTATTACCTTTTACTATTCACTATATTCAGGCGGCTGTAGCAGAAAGCTGAAGGCATAAGGCTTAAAGCTTTTAGCTTTCGGCAATTTAAACCCACCCGGTATCTATTGCCGTGCTTCGTCCACCACTTTACTTCTCAATTCATTGGTAAAAGTAATTTCTACCTTGTAGTCCAGGGGCGCATAGTAGTCCTGTATAATTTTCCTGATCTTTTCTTTTGACTGTTGCCGGTAACTGGCATTGCTTTCAAGCTGGGCCTTAGACTGGGCATATAATTTTTGAATCAGCCTGCTGTAGGCTTCTTCATCATTAGATTCAAACAAGCCTTTACGGGATGCCGCATTCATCCTGTCCATTCTCAACTCATAACTTAATAATTTAGGATCAGGCAATACAATATATACCTGTTTGTTCTTTTCCTCAATATTTATATGCTGTCTGTCAAGGTTAATGCCATATTTAGCTACGTACGGCACAGAAATATTAAAGGTACGTTCCAGGAAAAGCTTTTTAAAATGATCTGAAAGGCTTCCGTCATTAGTAATATTACTGCTTTTAATACTTGCATTGCCCTGCACTTCCAAGGCAGAAAGCTCTGCTATCTGTTTTATCAGCACATCATTGGTTATTATATTATCTACCGTTTTTGAAGCGCTTTTCCTGCCCAGGAAATAAGCCAGCAGCGCTATAATGATAATCAGCAAAAAAATAAAAAATGAAGAAAACCTGTTGCGCATAAATAACGGATTGTTACCCGAAGTTTAATAATTATAACCAGTTGGCCAAATTTGAAAAACAGGTTCATTATTCCAAAATGCTAAACATTTATTTTATATTGCCTTAAAGTTTTCATCATGTATAAATTACCGATTGCAGCATTACTGCTCATGACTCTATTATCCAGCTGTTCGCCAAAAGCAAATAAATCTGGTAAGGACAGTGAATGGATCTCTTTATTTAACGGTAAAAACCTGGATAACTGGCTGGTTAAGATCCATCATCATGATATAGGGGATAATTATGGACAAACCTTCCGGGCAGAAGATGGCATGATTAAAGTGCGTTATGATAAATACGACGGCTTTAAAGAGAGATATGGACACCTGTATTATCAAACGCCTTTTTCCCGGTATCATTTAAAGCTGGAATACCGTTTTGTAGATGGATGGATGGAAGACGCGCCTTCCTATACTATTTTAAACAGTGGTATTATGTTCCACTCGCAGGACCCGCGCACCATGCCTAAAGAGCAGGACTGGCCTATTTCTATAGAAATGCAGCTTCTTGCAGGCCTTCCTGACGGGAAGCCCAGGCCAACAGGCAATATGTGCTCACCAGGTACCGAAATTGTTTACGAAGGGCGCAAATATGACGGGCATTGCCTGAATTCTTCTTCTAAAACCTATCCTGTAGGAGAATGGGTAAAAGCCGAACTGATAGTGCTTGGCGATTCTCTTATCACCCATATTATTAATGGCGATACTGTATTACAATACTCTAAACCCAGTATTGGGGGTGGTGTGGCCAACCGGTTCGATCCTAAACAAAAAACAGATGGCAAACCACTTACAAGCGGATATATTGCTTTACAGAGCGAAGGCCAGCCAATTGATTTCAGGAATATAGCGTTAAAGAAACTGGACTGAAAATAGCTGTCATGTGGGCTTGTGAGACATAAACCATGACTGCAAACTGAAAGCGATAGCATAAGAGCCCGGGACGAAGGACGTTTTGGGCAGCCTGACATTTATGCAAAAAAGGCCATTATAAAAATCTATTTGCCATATTAATATAATAGATTTTATCTATAGCCCTATTACAAAATACAATAAAGTTTAAGACGCTATCTTTTTGAAGCGCCCATTAAAATAAATACCTTTGCGCCTGTTAATTCTTTGCCTGCCATAGTAAAATTGATTATTCATTTTTAAAACTTTTATACAATGGCATTAACAGGCAAAAAAGCCCCTCATTTTGTTTCAGGAGCTGTAATTAATGGCGAGGAGATCGTTGATAACTTTTCATTAGATCAGTATTTAGGTAAAAAGCACGTTATACTTTTCTTTTATCCAAAGGATTTTACATTCGTTTGTCCTACAGAAATCCATGCTTTCCAGGAAAAGCTGGCCGAATTTGAAAAAAGAAATGCAGTAGTGATCGGCTGCTCTACCGATACAGAAGAAACACACCTGGCATGGCTGACCACGCCTAAAGAAAACGGTGGCATTGAAGGCGTAACTTATCCTATCATAGCTGATGCTTCAAAAACTATTTCCCTGAATTATGGTGTACTGGCAGGTGAATATGCATTTAACAATGATACCAGGCAATGGTCGTTCAGCGGCGCCCCTGTGGCATTTCGCGGTACTTTTTTAATAGACAAAGAAGGTATTGTTCGTCATGAGTCTATCAATGATCTTCCTTTAGGCCGTAATATTGATGAATATCTTCGCTTGCTGGACGCACAATTGCATGTTGAAAAATACGGTGAGGTATGCCCTGCCAACTGGGAAGAAGGCGATGAAGCCATGAAAGCTACTACTGAAGGGGTGGCTGAATATTTTTCAAAAAATTAAACAATAAATTATGTTGATAGAATTAGAACAGGATAACCTGGAAGAGATAGTAGCACAGCACTCAAGAGTAATAGTACAATATTCGGCAGGATGGTGTGGTAATTGCAGGCTGATGAAGCCTAAGTTCAAGAGGCTTTCAGGCGAAAACGAATCTGCTGTATTTGTAATTGCCGATGCTGAAAAGTTCCCTTTAAGCAGAAAACTGGCAGCAGTGAACAACCTGCCTACTTTTGCCAGCTTTAACAATGGAGCGCTGGTGAACCAGGTGCAGACAAATAAAGAAGAACCCTTAAAAACATTGATCAATGAAATTACCGGTAATTAGGCAAATTCAACGCAATTGTTCTCCCGGGCAGATAGAAAACGCTATTGCAGTTCTGGAAAGCATCAGTGAGGCGTCTTCTGTTAAAGAAGAAGAGCTGGATGTAATTGGTGAGCTTATTTCCAATTGCTGCGGAGCACTGGAAGTGCACAAATCTATAGCCTCAGGCGAATCAGAAAAAGATGCCCTTAACGGGTTTATGAAAAAAGTAATGGGATCTATCGATCAATAGGCTCCCGTAAAATCTTCCCAAAGCCTGCACAATTCCGGTGCAGGCTTTTTATCTTTAGTCACATGAACATTCTTATTCCTGAATACTATAGTATATTGCTCCCTACCTCATTGACAAAGCTCCATACAATTACTGAAGGATGTTTTTTATCATAGCGCACCAAAGCACGGGCATCTGCTTCGTGCTCATCGGGAAATATCCAATGAAAATCCAACGGTGTCTTACCCTTTTCCCAGCAGTCGTAAACTTCATCAATACCAGGAATCCCATCCTGTCTGTAAGATGGAGTAATTCCGGCGCCGGCCGATGATGCGCCATACAGATAGCCTTACAACCCAGTTGCCGGGTCAAAGTTTATATCTCTTGTACCAAACGGGGATTCATATTCGTTCGCCGGTTTAAAAAGAGCTTTATAATATTGAGCCATTAAAATCTGTTCAATAAGCAATTTTGTGGTGGGCTTTCCAAACCATTAGTCATTTGAAAAAAGCCCTTCGGCAGACTCAGGGTAACAACACTTTTTTAAAGCCTAATTGGTATTACTATAAAAGATTTCATACTATTTTTAGTTATGTATAAAAACAAACTAAGACAGGGGACTGCCCTGCCTTAGCCGAATTATTAGTTAATAAAAGTTATGTTTTTCTTTTTAATACCCCGGATTTTGATACGCTTTTTTCTCCTCTGCGGTCATTTCCATACCATCGATCTGGCCTTGTGGTATAGGACGCAAATAATGAAAGGGTTGGATGGTACGGGTTACGCTGACTGGCGTATGATCGGTAGCATTAACTCCACCAATTTTATACGTAGAAGATATTTCAGCCCACTTTTGTGTTCGGACTAAATCGTACCAGCGATATCCTTCTCCATAATATTCACGTGAGCGTTCTGCCAGTATGTAGTTGATATCAATGGTACCGGGAGTGGCTGCTGTCATTGCATTGCTATTATCAGCTACTTTAGTTTTATTACCATTATTATCAAACCTCCATTTACCTGCTCTTGCACGTATTACATTAATTAATTCACGGGCTGACTTACCAGACTTTACGGTAGCCCCTTTTACGGCGGCTTCGGCAGCAACAAAGTATAGCTCTGAAAACTTAGCGATATTAAAAGGACGGGTAGATCCTGCATTAGGCTGGCCCAAACCTCCGTTATTATCAGTTCTATAGGTACCTAGTTTCCAAAGTCCGGGATGCCTCAGGCGACTGATACCATTAGGAGATATAACGAAATCTGCCCGGCCGGGCAATACACCAGCGCCTACATTACTTTTATAAACGGAATTGGAATAGTCTATAGCAACAGATGGTTCACTATCAAGAAAAGTCAAAATAGCATCCCCAGGGCCTACCTGCATATAATTGGCATTATACAAAGGGCCGCTTATACCCGCTTTATCCCAGTTGCCCCTGTATGCGGTAACAAAAGTACCATCATAACGGGAGTCATTTGTTTTGTCTTCAAATGTATTTGTGAAAACATCAATAGGCGGGGCCATGCGTGTCCAGGGACGTCCCAGCGACTGGGCGGCCTCCCTTTGAACAGAGCTTACCGACGCCCATGAAGAATTGCTGGAACTACTCCTGATATTAGTATAGTTCCAGGTCATCATCCAAACGGCGAAGTTATCGGGCGCGCCACCACTACCATAAATAAGGTCAGCTCCGTTATAAAGTGCACTGGTTTCGGTATGATCGGCATATAACAATATTTCGCTGTTGCGATCATTGGAGCCAAGATGTACATCGTAATAGGTGGCCTGCAAGCTAAAAGAACCAGGGCTCTCGATAGCGGCAGTGGCTACATCATAAGCCTGTTGAAAATACCATTGTGCATTATGACCATCAGGATCAGTTCTGGCAGCCTCAGGGTAGGTGGGTATATTATTGGGGTTTTGTAACCACCAGCCATAGGTAAGATAAGCTTTGGCCAGGTAAAGACGGGCTAAGGTTTTAGTAACGCCTCCCGTAACACGACCAGCATCCGGAAGATTATTAATGGATACTTTTAAATCAGGGAAGATTGCCTTTGTATATACTTCAGGAACCGTACTGCGCACCGATACCCTTACAGGATTGGTATTAAATACTAATTCGCCGCTGCCTAAGTCTAAAGGAACGCCTCCATAAGTTTGCACCAATAAAAAATAGTCAAATGCACGAAAGAACTGCGCTTCTGCGATCAATGCATCGGAAAGACCAACCGACTTCGCATTCTCAATAATGCCACTTGCTGTATTAATACTGGCGAACGCATTATCCCATACAATGCTGGTTGGAAAACTGGTAGAGGTAACGTTACCTACGCCTGACATGTCCATATCTTTAAAGTTACCGTCTGCACTTTGAGCCCATGTAGCCTCATCGGTTCCTGTAAGACACGCATTATAATAATAAGCTTGCCCATATATCCAGCGCAAATGGGCATAAAGAGCAGTAATTCCTCCACGCACTCCTTTTTCCGTTTTGAAATACTCCGGAGTGAAGTTACTGCGAGGCTGTTCGTCAAGAATTTTGGAGCAACCTGCAAGCACAGCACTAACAAGGGTTATACCCAGGATTATTTGTTTTTGTATATGTTTCATATTGCTCTGGTTTTTTAAAATGTTAAGTTTAAACCCAATACATAATTACGGGTAGAAGGTGTGTTAGTGCCGATAGTGAGGATCCTTTGCTGGTAAGAAGCTACAGCGGCATTTTCATTACCATAAGAGTTTGTTTCGGGGTCCATTCCTGATTCCTTATGATAAGGAGAGAATAATACAAACGGATTTTGCAAAGTGAAATAGGCTCTTAATCTGGCTCCTGTATTCTTCAGCAGGCTGTAGTTGAAATCATACCCTACTGAGATAGTACGTATTTTTAGGAAAGTTGCGTCAAAATAGCCCAGCGTGCTTCCATACTTGGGATTATCGCCACTAAGAGGGCCTGCGGGATTTGGATATTTGGCATTGGTGTTTTCAGGGGTCCAGTAATCTACCTTAACATTATTGTTGCGGGTAGTGAGGGTATTCAGATAACCTCCCGAACCATACAGGCTGCTTACAAGTATTCCGCCATTTTTAAATAGTCCAACCAGGCTTAAGTCCAATCCTTTATAACTAACGCGTGTATTGAAGCCTCCTTCAAATTTGGGATCCACATCAATGATTTGTCTGTCGGCAGCACCAACAGCTCTTTCAGGCGTGCCATCTTCTTTAAATCCACCTGTATACTTTACTTTGATCATACCTACTTTTCCACCTGGTTCCAGTACATTCAGATATGAGTCACCTTCCTGCCAAAGGCCGATTTTTTCATAATCAAAGATGGCATTGATATTATGTCCTACAAACCAGGCGTTGCCTTCATCTCTTGTTTGCCCCGAGGCCAAGGCTACCAGCTTGTTACGATTAGCATACAGGTTAAAACCTGCATCCCAGCTCCATCCGTTTTTATTGTCTATGATAGTGCCATTCAAAGTGATCTCAAAACCTTTGTTTTGGGTACGTCCTACATTGGCCGTATAGCTGCTTACTCCGGAGGTGGCAGGAAGACCAAGACTTAATAAAAGATCTTTTGTATTGGTTATATAATACTCGACAGTTCCCGAAAGTCTATTATTAAATAACCCGAAATCCAATCCATAGTTGTAAGTTTCTGAATACTCCCATCCCAAACTGGGGTTGGGTAATTGAGAAACATAATATCCTGTAGCATAATCATCATTCCCAAAATTGTATGGCCTGGTACTTAACTGTCCTAATGTAGCATACGGATTGATAGCCTGGTTAGAAGTTTGGCCATAACCGGCTCTTAATTTCAGAGAGCGGAGCCAGCTTATATTTTGCATAAAAGACTCGTTAGAGATATTCCACCCTGCGGATATAGCAGGATAAGTATGTTTCTGATGCCCTTTGGCAAGCCTCGATGATGCATCGGAACGTACTGTAACCGACAGCATATATTTAGTATCATAAGCATACATAACACGCCCCATCCATGAGGTTAATCCCCACATATAGTAACCCTGGTTCGCCGGGTTTACAGTAATTTCTCCATCGGCCCGCCCTATATTATAAAACTGAAAGTCTTCGGATTGGATGTTTTTTGCCGACATGGATGAGTTATTATATTTTTGTTGTTCAGCTGAATACAGCCCTGTAAAATTGATATTGTGTTTTTGAGCAAAAGTTTTATCGTAAGTAATTAAATTTTCCAATGTCCAGTGATAAGTATGTGCATTACTGATGCCTGCAGAAGATTCAGTTTTAGCATTTACCGCATTCACTCCTTCCCCGGTGAAATCTCCACCATTACTTTGAATGAAATCAAGACCAAGATTCATGCGATATTTTAATCCCTGAATCCATGGAATTTTCACTTCACCATATATGGCATTGTACGTAGCAAAGCCTCTTGTTTCATTAAGCCATAGTCCATCTTTTTGCAGTTGCTCAACAACGCCCCTTGTTAATACATAATTTTCACCTAAAGATGTTTTTACAGTACGCTTTAAAGTACCATCAGTATTATAGGGATTGGCAATTGGAGAGTTCGCCAGTGAACCAAAAATACCGATCTGGTTACCCTCGCTCAAATTATAGTTGTTATTGGTAGTAAACCCAAAACGAAAATAGTCACCAACCTGTTGGTCAACTGCTGAACGCATAGAGTACCTTGTGTATCGTTGGGTAGGTATCACACTCTGATTGCGGTAATATCCCAGTCCTACATTGTAGCTGCCTGTTTCGGACCCTCCGGCAAGTGTTACATCATGGCTGTTTATAGTACCGGTTCTGTAAAGCAGGTCCTGCCAATCAGTATTTACTTCGTCACTTTCATCAACACTATTGGTGTAAAGACCGGCGGCTTTACGTAATGCTACAAATTCGCTTCCACTCATCATAGGATATCTGGCAAATACCGTTTGGTTACCAAAATAGGGATTGTATGATATTGTTGCTTTTCTCCCCTTTTGCCCTTTATTGGTAGTAACCAGTATCACCCCATTGGCGCCACGCGAACCATATATTGCTGTTGCCGAAGCATCTTTCAAAACATCAATACTTTTGATATCGTTAGGATTCAGATCTCCGATTGACCCCGGAAAAGGAATCCCATCCAATACTATCAGCGGATTGTTATCAGCTGTTAAAGAACGCGTGCCGCGAATACGGATCTGCATAGTAGCTCCGGGCCTGGTGGAGGTCTGGTTCATTTGAACACCTGCCAGTCGCCCTTGTAAAGCCTGGGAGATATTAGGCGCCGGAACATCACGCATCTGATCGCCGCCAATGGATGCTACAGAACCAGTAACGGCTTCTTTCCGCTGGTTACCATAACCTATCACTATAACGGTTTCCTGTTGGGTTACCTTAACTTCCATTATTACATCTAGTACAGCAGCATTGTTGATGGGCTTTTCAATAGTACCATAACCGGTTGAACTAAAAATCAGCATTCCGCTTCCCGGCGCATTTATTTCATAATGCCCCTTTTCATCAGATTTTGTTCCGGTATTGGTTCCTTTAAGTGATACCGATACCTGCGGAAGCGGCTCGCCTTCCAGGTTCGTAATTCGTCCTGTTACTTTACTGCTTTGCGCATGCAGTTGAATTTGAAATAATAACAGGAAACTGATAAATACAATCGATAACAATCGATTTAAACGGGAACAGGTATGATAAAAAACCATCCTCCGTTTTACAAGCAATCTTTGCATAATTATTGATTTTAAGATTATGGAAGCTTAGATAGACTATTTTCTCATTAAATAAAATTACAGGCTTTAATGACTGAAATATCATATAAAACAGGTGTTATGCCAACAATTTACCAGCAATAAATACCATATTATAAATCCTAATAAATATTAAACGATCAGTAACGTACTCTCAAAGCAACCATTAATTTCACCTGTTCATATATAGCAATTCTTATACTAAGATAAGATCTTTTTTAAATAAAAATGCAATCGGTTGCATTTTTATTTTTTCTTTCGCCATTAAAAACCATATTATTCAATGGATACTGAAAAAATTATGTATCAGATGAGGGGGGTGCAAACAATATGTGTTGGTTTTATCAGCGAACCAGGAATCTGCCGAATAGTAACAGAGGGGGGCTTTACCCGGATTATGTGACAGGCTGCAGGACCGCTGTAAATCAGGTAGCCGCCTATGACATTGCACAGAACCAAGGTGGCTACGAAGAATAAGCCAAACGCTATACATGATTATTCATCTGTTCTGAAAGGTGCTAAAGGTAAGCCCTCCTTATTATACACATTAGGATTAGGAGGATTGTCGGCCCAGGCATAGCGCACATATTTTGGCGCTGAAATACCGGCATTTGAAACAATAATCGTATTCCCTTCAATTCTTGCTGCAGCCCAGACAAACTTTTTGTCTTCACCGGCAATGGCAAAATCTGACGGGGCTTCTCCATCATTGGTTATAAGACCACTGCCAGTGTTGGTAAATGAAAGAACAATTTTATTTCCCTCTATTTTTAAAGACTGATACACAGGACTTTTTCCAGTGATCTTTTCACCATACACTGTCTGAAACGCATTCAGGGCCAGACGTTCTCCTACTTCCTTTTTCCGGTCGGGATGTATATCATTCCACTCTCCCAGGTCTATAGCCACAGCCATACCCGTGTTGGCAAGTGCTAATGATTTAGCCTGTGCCTCTCTGAACGTAGCCCAGCCACTTTCTACCGGCACATAATCATAATCCATAAATCCGGGCAGTTGTACAAATAAAAACGGGGCGTTTTGCTGTTTCCATTTGCTGCGCCAGTCAGCAATCATGGCCGGTTGCAACCTGGCATATTCGTTCTGCCGGCCGGTATTGCTTTCTCCCTGGTACCATACAAGCCCTTTTAAAGTATAAGGAATAACAGGGGCCAGCATGGCATTATACAAAGCAGCAGGTTGATAATGTAAAGTCATAGTATTATTGCCTCCCTTCTGTGGTAAATAAACCTGCCCTACTTTATACTGCCAGTAGCCGGTTAAGTCAATGGTATCGTTACCGGCTATCAGCTGGTAAGGCTTATCGGGAACAAAGCCACCTTTGCCGTTATTATTGGAGACACGAACAACAAGAACATTTTTGCCCGGTTGTAATAACCCGTCAGGAAGCTGGTACCTGCGCTGGGGGTACATATAATAAGTAACCCCAACTTTCGTTCCGTTCACATATAGCTCATCAGCATCAACAATTCTTCCCAGGAAAACTTTTGCCGGAACATTAACCATAGACTCCGGCACATCTATTTCCTTTCGATACCATACTACACCATCCAGGTTACGCACTCCCTGGTCCTCCCAATAGCCGGGAACAGCAATAGTTCTCCATCCTTTAGGCTGGTAAGCCCTATCAAACCATTTTTCTTCCTGCCCTTTATCAGGAGCAACAACGGGCCGAAGCGCTGGTACATATCTCTTGATTCCGTTGATATAAGCGGTGTCCTTATTTTTATCTATGGTCCGGAGAATAGCAGGAAACTCTTTAAAACCGTCCTCACTCATCCAGGCCTCAATAGGGGTACCGCCCCAACTGGCATTTATTATACCTATGGGCACCTTATACTTTTCATAGATCTTATGGGCAAAAAAATAAGCTACCGCGGAGAAATCCCTTACTGCTTCAGCGTTAGCATATTTCCAGTAGCCAGAAGGCAGGTCTTCCTGCGGCTTTTCAAGATTAGTAACATTGGGTACTTTAAATTGTCTTATCCAGGGATTATTGGCTTCAGCCACTTCCTTAGCATAAAACACATCATGCAACTTCAGCTGATGCTCCATATTGGACTGCCCTGAGCAAAGCCATACCTCTCCTACCAATATATTGTGCAATACAATTTTATTCTTTCCGCTAAGCTCCATAACAAAAGGTCCTCCTGCTTTGGACGGCGCCAGCTGTAATGTCCATTTTCCGTTGCCGGCAGCTGTAGTTCTATACAACCTGCTGTTAAATTTTACAGATATCTTTTCTCCTGCTGAAGCCCAGCCCCATATATTTATTCTGGCATCACGCTGCAATACCATACTGTCCCTGATAATTTGTGGCAGCTTTATTTGTGCATGAGAGGGTATTGCAATCAATACGCCTATCAGCCATAACGAATAATGAACAAAGCTTTTCATTCTTTTCTAATTGATAGCAATCATTTTTTGAATGGTGTTACTGCTTGTTTTTACTTGCACACCCGGCTGGCCTCCACCTACGCTCACCAGCCATTTACCAGGAGGATGCAAAGATTTACCATCATCACCCGTGAGTGACAGGTCCTCTGAAGTTAATACAAAATGTACCAACCGACTTTCGCCCGGTTGCAGAAACATTCTTTTAAACCCTTTTAAAGACCTGGCAGGCGCATTCAGATTTCCGCCTTTGTAACTTACATATAGCTGTACTACTTCTTCACCAGCCATGCGGCCTGTATTGGTGACCCTAACCGTTACAGGAATATTTGTTTTTTTCCTGCCCGATGAAGGAAGGAAAAGCCTGTCGTATTTAAAAGTGGTATAACTTAAACCATAACCGAAAGGGTATAAAGCTTCCCCTTTAAAATAGCGGTAGGTACGATTTTGCATGTTATAATCTTCAAAGGCGGGCAGGTCAGCATCGCTCTTATAGAAAGTCACCGGCAACCGTCCTGCGGGGTTATAATCTCCAAACAGTACATCAGCTATTGCAGTACCTGCAGACTGTCCGCCATACCAGGCATTGATAACTGCCGGTATATTTTCACTTTCCCAGGGCGTAGCAATGGCGCTGCCCGTCATCATTACAAAAACAACAGGCTTGCCTGTAGCATGTAAGGCCTGCATCAACCGCGTTTGAACAGCAGGTAATAAAACAGATGTTCTGTCTCCACCATTAAAGCCCGGGTAATTGACAGGCATTTCCTCTCCTTCCAGTTGCGGCGATATACCTCCTACAAATACAATAGCATCGGCATCTTTAACACCATTAGCCAGGGCTGTAAAATCCGTTTTAACCTGTGCCCCGGGACTCAGGCGTACATTAGCTTTATAACCTCCCTGCCAATATTCCATAACCAGCTTATAAGCAGTATCTTTTTTTACCGGCAGCGTGTACAGTTTAGAGCCCCAGCGATTTTTTTCCCAGGCATCTATTACAAGCCTGTCATTTACATAAAAACGATACCCGTCATCGGCTTCCAGCTCTAACAGCAATTCGCCATCTTTATCTGCTGTATATACCGATGAATAGCGCGCAGAGAAGTTATTACTATGCAAGGCATCCACAACCGTTTCACCTTCCTGCCAGAAATGATCCACAGCCTTTTCCATTCTTACAATTGGCGTTCCTTTTAACTCCCTGTTAGAGTAATACTCCGCCTTAAAACCTGCCTGCCCGTCTATGGAAAACTGTAACCCTGTATCCATCACTTTAAACAAAGTATCATTTGTAAAATTTACACCCAATTCATATATAATGTCCGCGTTGTTTCCCAGTTTTTCTTTAATACCATCTAAAGCTGTTTTAATTTCAGACGGGATGCCATTATAATTTCCCAGCACTGCAATACTGTTATTGGCATTGGGACCAACAACGGCTATTTTCTTTATTGTTTTTTTCAAAGGCAGCGTATTATTGTCATTTTTTAATAATACAACAGATTGCTGTGCCATCTTAAGCGCATGGGCCTTATGGGGTGCACTTTCCAATACTGTTGCCGGTGTTTGCGCATATTTTACTGCTGATACCGGGTCGAACATACCCAGCCGCATGCGGATCATGAACAATCTTTTCACCGATACATCAATCTGCTGCTCTGATATTTTACCGGTTTTGACTGCATTCACTAAGGAAGTATATACATTAACCCCACATTCTACATCGGTGCCATTAATTACTGCATCCACGGCAGCGGCCTCAGCGCTGGCGTGTGTTTTATGGTATTTCACAAAGTCATCAATACCCCAGCAATCAGAAGTAACATATCCTGTAAAATCCCACTGTCTGCGCAGTATATCTACCATCAGCTCATCACTGGCGCAGCATGGTTTAGTTCTGAAAGCATTATAGGCACACATAACACCAGCTACTTTTGCATTTACGATCAATTCTTTGAAGGCTGGCAGATAAGTATCCCAAAGATCATAATTACTTACCTCTGCATTAAATTCATGGCGCGATGGCTCGGGGCCGCTGTGCACCGCATAATGCTTGGCGCATGCTGCCGCTTTCAGGTATTTGGGATCTTCGCCCTGCAAGCCTCTTACAAAAGCTTTACCCAACATAGCCGTAAGAAAAGGATCTTCGCCATAAGTTTCCTGTCCTCTTCCCCACCGTGGATCCCGGAAAATATTAATGTTGGGCGTCCAGTAAGTAAGCCCTAAATAACGGTCAGCGTTTTTACCCTCCACAATAGCTTTATTATGAACTGCACGGCCTTCCAACGCACTTTGGTCAGCCATTGTGTATAACGATGTAGTATCCCAGGTTGCAGCCATAGCAATAGCCTGCGGATACACTGTGGTTTTATAAGGTGTTCTGGCTACGCCATGCAGAACCTCGTTCCACCAGTCATAAGCAGGAATACCGAGCCGGGGAACAGCAGGTGCATGATTCAGCATTTGCATTACCTTTTCTTCCAGGGTAAGGCGGCTTACCAGGTCATTCACCCGTTCCTCAAAAACCAGCCGGTGATCCCAGAAGGGGAATTTATTTTTATCCACCTGCGCTGTAGCTGTAAAGGATGTAAATACCAGGAAAATAAAAAAAAGTTTTTTCAGCATGGTTTTTAATTAAAAGGTAGTTATTTATTCTAAACCAGAATTTTCAAATCCCCATAAGGATCAATTGTTTTTATAAAACCATTTTCATCATGCTCCAGCCTTGTAACTTTAATGCTGCGCAGATGGGTTATACCTTTACTTAAACTGCTGTCGTGATAGAACAAATACCACGCTCCCTCAAATTCACAGATAGAATGATGCGAGGTCCAGCCAACAACAGGATTTAAAATCCTTCCGGTATATACGAATGGTCCATAAGGATTGTCGCCAATGGCATAGCATATAAAATGGGTATCGCCGGTAGAGTAAGAAAAATAATATTTACCCTTGTACTTGTGCAGCCAGCTTGCCTCGAAAAATCTCCGGTTGGAGTCACCCTGTAATAACGGGTTACCCTTATCATCCACAATCAGCACATCTTTGACGGGCTCTGCAAATTGCAGCAGGTCAGCTGTAAGTTTAGCTACTTTTGCACATAAGGCCGGCTCATTATCTAAGGGTAAGTGCGCAAATGGACTTTCAGGCTCTGCCGCATTGAAACTACCGCCGCGCCAGCGTTGCAGCTGTCCGCCCCATATACCACCAAAGTATATATAGTAGCTGCCATCATCATCTTTAAAAACGGCCGGATCAATCGAAAAGCTGTCTTTAATAGCTTCCGGCTGTGCCGTAAAGGGTCCAGTTGGTGAATCGCTTACAGCAACGCCTATCCTGAAAATGCCATCGTAGTCTTTGGCAGGAAAGAACAAATAATATTGACCATCTTTTTCATGAGCATCGGGCGCCCACATTTGCTTTTCGGCCCAGGGCACATCATTAAGATGTAAGGCAAGGCCATTGTCAACCGCTTCGGAAGTGGGGCTGTTCATGGATATCACATGATAATCTTCCATGGCAAAATGGCTGCCCAGGTCATCAAACGCATCTCCGGCATCTACATCATGCGAAGGATAGATGTAAATCTTTCCGCCAAAAACATGAGCGGATGGGTCGGCAGTATAAATATGTTTTACCAGTGGGTTTGAGATAGCTTTATTATTCAG
The DNA here is from genome assembly GCA_027493055.1 of Niabella sp. Lineage (GTDB taxonomy): Bacteria > Bacteroidota > Bacteroidia > Chitinophagales > Chitinophagaceae > Niabella. The sequence goes on from JAPUDO010000018.1 coordinate 25,290, forward strand.
CTCATCAAAATTCAAATGCTCAATACTTTCTTCAGGCATAACGGTGAATTGTGAATTGTAAATAGTGAAATTTATAGTTCATCATTCATAGCTTACAGACAGCTTATGAACT
>JAPUDO010000019.1 GCA_027493055.1 Niabella sp.
TGACTGAAACAAGACTTGAACTCGAAATTATGTCAGCCGTAAAAATAAAATGGACAAAGTAAAATACAAGCAATACTAAAAAAAATGACACCAGATTTCAAATCAGCTATTTTGAGAATAATACCTTTTGTTGTTGTGTTAATTGCTTTGAAAATAGCAACTCAAAAGAAAAAATAAATCAAGATAATTTCTTCCTGAAAAAACCAATAACTACCACCCGATTCTTCTGCTGGTGGTTGGGGTTTTTACTTTTTGTACTTGCGACAGAATTTGCTCTTTATAAATTTAATATTCTGGAAATAACACCTTGGAATCATAATCCGGCAACAAGTATCATTTTAATATTGGGCAGCGTAATTTTAGCGCCTTTGTTAGAAGAATTACTTTTTAGAGGACTGTTATTACAAAAGTTATTAAATTCAAAACTCAAAAAATACTTAGCCATATCTATTCAGGCAATTGTATTTGTACTGATGCACTCTTTTGCTTACGAAAACACTATGACATCCAATATAGGCATTGTGCAAACGTTCATAGATGGTTGTCTGTTTGGAATGGCAAGAATGACTACAAAATCAATATACACATCCTTTTCGATGCACGCAACAGGAAATCTGATTGCCGTATTGGAACGAATTTTATTTGGCTAAAATCAAAAAAAACGTATAAATAAAAGGACTACAGCTAACAAAAAGCCAGGCAACAGTTTGGGCGGGCGTTCAAACGTGAAAGTTCCTACAGACTGTCCTGCCCGAACGCCAAACCCCAAACCGTTACAAGCAATGCTATGACACTTCAAGCTGCGACAGAAATATTAAGCAAAACAAAATTTAATAATCAAACCGATTGGGACACTTATCCAACTGCTGACTATTATTGTGATAAGTGTAATCAGATTGTATCCATTGACTTCAAAAGTTTGACAAAACATCAATTTTCTGACTATTCCAATTTGGCTTCGACAGACAAAGAATTATTTAGAAGTGTTGAAGATGGCGAAACAAAAACAAACTCATTTCTTGACTTCTATTGCCCCAATTGCAACCGACCCGTTAAAATATATTACGACAGTTGGTTAGGCGGAAAACACGGCGAAGCTGGTTTTACAATTAAATTCATCGCACATTAAAAACAATAACGAAATATTATCGGGTTGGACATTGACTTTTGATGAAATGTCCTGGAATATTGGAGTATATCATCCTTCAACGATTCTAAGCATTGATCCTTCAATTTATACAGGCTGCATTATACTTTGATGAAAAAGGAGGACAGGAAATGACTAACTTTATGTTCAGTTAAACGGGAACGTTATCTTCCGATTCAAAGGAATCCTCCGGACCATCCGCAGGGCGGACACCTCCCCGGGAGGGGATATGTAGCACCTTATAAGGAATGGCGGGTTGAAGATGAGTACACCAGACAGGATGTTTCGGGCCCGTTAAAACCTGCTCCGCAAAACGGGAAATAAAACGCTAACCATGGAAATACAACCTAAAAAATGCCTCGCCTGTGGCAAGCCGGTAAGGGGCCGCAGCGACAAAAAATTCTGTGATGATTATTGCCGTAATGTATATAACAACAAGGCAAAGGGCGCCCATAGCAGCCTCATACGTAATATCAACAATATTTTAAAAAAGAACCGGAACCTGCTTGCGTCTTTACTCTCACAGGAGCAGGAAACCATCAAAATAGAAAGAGAAAAGCTCTCGGGCCTGGGATTCAGGTTCGGGTATTTTACCCATCAGTACACCACTAAAAAAGAAGCCACCTACTTTTTTTGTTATGATTATGGTTATCTGCCAATAGATAACGGCTGGTTTTTGGTAGTAAAGGGAAAGAAACTAAAAGATAAAGATTACCTATTTTAAAAAATATAAATCTGATTCAGCCTTTCTGCGTTTCACCAATCCCTCCAGTTTCTTCCCATTGGCATTAACCCATTTTGCAAATTCCTTTTCGATAGCCGGATCTTTGGGGTTGGCATTTACTTTTTTGGCCAGCGTGGAGATCTTCAAATTACTCTCTCCCAGGTTATAAGTAAAGCTCACCAGCGCGTCAAACTGGTTCTGATTAATATCATCTCTTATCAACGCGTCTACGGCCAGTTCAAAGCGCTTCAGATCGTATTTCAGATAATCAAGCCCCTGTGCCAGTGTAATAGACTTATCCCTTAGCGTTACTTTTTGGCCCGAAGGATACCTTGTAGTTCCGTAACCGATTGTTGGCACACCTGCCGGGCATATATATGGCTTTGCGTAAAAGCCTTCAAATGATTTTATAAGGTCGATTCCCCTTTTTCCTGTTTTTGTGATTTTCATGGCAATTAATTTATTGAATACCTGCATTAAATTTACTGAAAAAATCATTACTGGCGGCATCCCTTATTTCTCCATATTGATGTTTCCTCCCTTTATCTACGAGCATTGTTTTCCCTTGCCTGTTTAACAGGATATTCTCATTAATTTCAAATTAACTTTGGTCTTTGACAACATATGAACAATGTTGCCGGGGATAGGTGCCGTTGCAAAAACACTTAAGGCGACCCTTGGCAAAACCGAAGGCCCTTTTTTATTTATCCTTCTTCTTTAAACAGGTTCTTTAGCTGGAAAGTGATGGTCCGGCGCACCGGCCGCAGAAACAGGCTTATAAATTTGCTCTGAGGGGCCATAGCTTCTATATGTTCAAATATGGAGGTACAACATCAGGTCCCCGAAAAATCAGCAGAGCTGGCTGTCAAAGGTTTGGTGTTAGTACCTAGTGTTAAGTTAAGTGTAAGTTGTCAATAGTGAATGGAGAATAATTGCAGATACATACTCACTATTGACCATTCACTACTCACTTTAAATGCGACAATTCTTCATTAACATAACATTAGTTGGCCGCCAACATTATCTTTCCCTATTTTCTTTGCAGCCCTCCTGAGCATAGCAGTTACGAAGTTATCAGTTTATAATTCAGCTCTATTTGTTCTACATCATAGACTTTTGCGTTTATACATTCAAACGAAGAGTTAATTGCCGGATCCTTTCTTCGTTCAGTTGCAGCAGGTTGCTGCCGTAAGCAGTTAATACCAGATCGTTGTTCGTGGAGGCTTGCGTTTCTGTCAACCGGCTGATATACTTACGAACGATGTTACGGCTGATATCGGTGCGTCGAACAATCTCACGAATGCTGGCATCTTGCTGATAAAGCTGAAAAATTTGTTTTACCGGATCCCATCACTACTGGTTGTTGAGCCAACGCAGGTATTCAGCAAAATTCTTTTATCCGGGGAGTAGCAATGCCGAATAAAAATAGCGCTGGTGCCACCTTTTGAGGGACTTTGCTTTTTGCAAACAAGTTGGATAGGGAAAGACATCGTTTAGTCTGTTTCCGTCAATTAACATCCCAGACGTGCTGTAAATCCCTGTTTATAATCTCTGCGGTTTATGATTTTCATCCAATGCTACAAAAACAAACAGGCCTTCAACCGCAATTTGCGCCTTTTTATCATCGTACATTTGCTCTACATACATTTCTACCTTTACGCTGAGCTTTACCGCGCCCACAGATTGTACTTTGCCTACTACTTCTACAAAACATACTTTGTCTGCAGGCCTCCAAAATTTTATATTATTAATGGCCACGGTAAACATCTTTTTCCGCGAATATCTTGTAGCCGTTATAAAAGCTACTTCATCCATCCATTTCAGCGCTTCGCCGCCAAATAAAGTATGGTTGGCATTTTGTGTGCCGGGAAATATAGTCTTGCTTTGCCTGGTTTCTGCCAGCCTGATATTTGCTTCCATTATATATTCGTTATGTTTTGGGGGTTACTGAATGCTCCGTCATTAAACATGAGAAATCGAAGGTTATTGGATCGTAAGATTGGTTTTGTTTGATACGGTTCCGGATCGGCGTATTAATTGCAGTTAAATTTCCTTTTGCATAGCGGCAATACATTCTTCCCTGATTTCCCAGATTTCATCAAGCCCGTATCTGATGTTCCCTTTCTCCAGCCAACCCGCAAGAAATTCTTTATGGATTTTAGTTTTTTGTTCCGCTACTTCATCATATTCAATTTCAGTTTCTGTAAAAAGTTTATTTTTCAAGTTGAGATAGCTGGAATCCGGCCGGGTAAAATCCAGATAGCAATCTTCATATTTCAGGTAGTTGTGCGCCTCGGGCATATAATTGAGGCTGTATTTTTGCAATGTGTTTTTAATGCGGTGTTCGTATGCTGCATCCATTTTAAAAATACCTAAAACCAGTTTTATTTGCGGCCTGTTATTTTCGAGCGCCAGTTTTCTTAACGTTGCATGTTTTGTACTGCAGGTGCCACACATCTCATCCAACACACAACAAATGTTATTTTTATTTTCATTCCGCCTGTAAGGCAATGTTGCTATAAACTGAGAGGCTGCATTAAAGTTGTTTATTCCAAGCTGCTTAAAACAACCGGATACCACTCCTTTACTTTCTATTTTAAAATGGACCAGCTTTTTCATTAAATTACTCTATGTTTTGCATACTGCATGCAAAGAGTTTTACTAGGGGCATTCCAAATTTTCGCAGTCCGAAAGCCTATCGTGTAAACACAAATACATACTATAAAAAACCGCAATCCTTCTTACGGCGTTTGCTATCACCTCACCCTATTGCGACTCAACAGTTAGAGTCTTCAATGGCCCTCTCCTCAAGTAACTTTTGCCTGTTTATAGCCGGTTCCTTTTTTCTTATATAATGGTTCAATAGCAAAAATAACATCGGTTGTGTTCAGTCTTCCAATTCCCACCCAGGTGTTGGAAGGGGCCCACTAATAGTTGCTATCAGGCGAAACAACAAGGACCTCCTGTTCTTTTCCAAGCTTTCTCCTAAGATGTGCGGCCGCGGTATGCCCTGCAATGCCTGCACCTAATATTACTACTTTCGCCATTTTATAATGTTTTATTTGAATTATAATCTTAAGAGATGATACGCTACAAGGCCCCGTTTATGATACCCTGTAAATTAACCGTTGGTGCCTTTTTATAAGAAATTTCATGTTCGTCCAATTCAGCACGCAGCCGCTTTCCTATTGAGTAATAGTATAGCAAATCTGCTTTTGAAAACAATAGTATCAGTTCCTCATGCCCGTGATGATGTTCTCCGGAATGGTTCGCGCAGCATCCTTCATCGTGATGTTCATGGGGATTGGTTATAAAAATCTCGGAAATAGTTATTCCGTTTTTAACTTCATACAGGGCAAATTCATTACACCTTCCTGTGTGGGCTGCAATGGTTACACGGTCATTAGTGGGCACAATAATCTTCATAATACTATACTGTTTTCATTTAATTTTTCTTCTTTTCCAGCTTTTTGCACAACCAGAACGTTAATCTGTACAATACATACATCCAGTGGCACCAGCGGTAAGCGCAAATTGAGCTCCGGATCAATTAACAAGTTCCCAGTCTCCGTGATTCATATTCTTGTTGTTTTTCTATTTTTTACTTCCGTAAATTTTTCCTGTCAATACTCAATTCGTTGTTTATCGGTGTCGAAATTTTCCTTCAATAAATCTTTAAAGAAGAAAGTTTTTAAAATTCCGAACATGATGAACAACTTCAGCATTGCAATCAGCTAAAGTGTTTTATTCTCTCTGGGCATAATACTGAAGCCATGTTTGTATAATTTTATCCACTTTTTAAAAGGATAACAAAGCATTCCCGCTTTCTTTTTCATCATCAACTGCAACAGATAAATTCTTCTAAACGAAGGTAGGGGGCACGATAGATTTTTTGTGGCACTAAAAAGGGAACTAATGGTAATTTTTACTTATTCTGGTGTTTTCTGAACTGGTTAGGAGTGATGCCTGTTTGAGTTTTAAAAAACTTGGTGAAGTAAGAGTTGTCCTCAAAATAAAGTTCGTACGCAATTTGCGAAATTGTAAGCCCGGAGTTCATTAACAATCGTTTTGATTCTAAAACAATTCGGTTTCTTATTAGTTTTCCGGCTGTTTTGCCGGTAACTGATTTGCAAACGGAATTAAGGTAGTTGGGAGTTATGGCAAGATGGTCGGCATAAAATTTCGGATAATGCGCTTCCTGAAAATGCTTTTCCAGTAGTTGTTCGAATTTTTTGGTTACGATGTTTGAGCGTATACAATCTGCAAGCCGGTCTTCATTTTGGGTTTTTTCGGCAATCATCAAAAGCATCTCCAACAGCAGCGTTTGTATTGTTGGAAACTTGTAGTGAAAATCTGCGTTGAATATTCTCAGAATTTTCGTAAATACAGTATCAACCTCTCTTTTGCATTCTGAAACAGTACGGAAGCAGGAGTTGCCATTTCGGTTAAAAACCGGAAGCGTGTCAATGAAGTTTTTTTGGGAAAGAAAATCGTTAAAGAGTTCGTCTCTGAAGTTGATCATGTACCCTTCGGGCCGCTTTCCGCTAAACCTTAAATCATGTACCTGCCCGGGGCTGAGGAAAAAAATAATATGGTCGTGGATATTGACTTCCCTGAAATCCAGATAATGAACGCCGGTGCCGGATTTAATGTACAATACCTGGTAAAACGAATGCCGGTGAGGAACTTTGGGGATATACATATCTTCATTTACCAGTTTCTTAAGATCATGAATAAAAAACAGGTTCTTATTGTGATCCCTTTCAGGTATGTCGCATATTTTTAAGAGAGGGATGGACATTGTACATTGTTATCGGTATTCGCAAAGCACAGCACTGTGTTCTTCGCAAATGTACGACTGTATATATTCTTAATGCTGCGCAGCAGAAAGACTACCTCGCCGGATTAAGCATTACAGATCAGTTGTTTGTTTTTATTTCGGACAGCCGGTTGCCCCGTTATCTTGTTTAATTCCAATTTTTGTCAAAATCATATACATAAGACACCAGTTGGTTAAGGCGTGAACCCACAAGTTAATACCCACAAAACCGGTAAGCCAAAGCCAGTTCTTATTGGCATAAACTCCTAAAAGAAGGCTGAACAGAATTAATGTTCCTGCTATTGCATGTACAATTTTTGTTTGCATATTATTATCTCAATAAGCTTATATTTTTAATCCTAAATTGATTTTTCGATATTGAAGCTGGCCAGATGAATACGGGAAAGAAAGCTCCTTTGTGTATTGAATGCTTCAATTCCTGACATAATATTATCCAAGCATTTTTCTTCGGAAAATACGATAAACAGTAAAGAGTCCGTTGCCGGGTATTCAGAGCCGAACCAATTAGGCAGCTCGCTTTCGGGTTCGTTTTTGTACCCTTTTACAGATTGAACTGAAAATGATTTTACCTCCGAATGATTGAGGATTTTCTTTACATCTTTTTCAAATTCTTCTATGCATGTGATGAGGAGTAGTTTCATTTGCTGGTTTTTATTGTTTTTAATTAATTTAAATGGAATAGCCTGAAATCTTCATTCATTGAGTGCAATGAACCTTTACGGCTATTTCATGATATTTTATTTTAGTAGGCCCAAAAAAATAATACAGTAAAACGCTTACAGGCTTCCCTGTTATTTTTGATGCTCCCATTTTTTTCTTTCTGTCATATAGTATACCAACGGAACCACAATTAACGTGAGTAGTGTGGAGACGATAGCGCCGAACACTAAAGAGATGGCCAGCCCCTGGAAGATTGGATCGAAAAGGATAACAACGGCACCAATAACTACTGCTCCTGTTGTTAATAAAATTGGAGTAGTTCTTACAGCGCCGGCTTCAATAATAGCCTGTTTTATAGGTATTCCGTCATTCAGCCTTATTTCTATAAAGTCTATAAGCAGTACCGAGTTTCTAACCATCACGCCTGCAAGCGCTATCATTCCTATGAAAGAAGTTGCCGTAAAAAATGCCCCCAGAAGCCAGTGCCCCAGCACAATTCCTATAAGTGAAAGCGGAATGGCTACCATCATTACTATGGGTGTTTTAAAGTTCTGGAACCAGCCAACAATCAGCATGTAGATAATGATGATCACTACTGCGAATGCAGCGCCTAAGTCTCTGAATACTTCAAGAGTAACCTGCCATTCGCCGTCCCATTTTACAGTATAATTACTTTCGTCTTCGGGCTGGTTCATATATAACTCGTTCATGGTGTAACCTGAAGGAAGTTTGATTTTCTGAAGCTTTTCATCCATGCCCAAAATTGCATAAGCCGGGCTTTCCAGTTTTCCTGCCATGTCTGCAAGTACATACACCACGCGTTTCTGATCTTTCCTGTAAATGGTTTTGTCAAGTTCTTTTTCCTGCACTTTTACCAAATCCCCTGCAGGTATCATTCCCATCTGCCCTTTAATCTTCAGGTCGGTAATATCCTGAATATTGGACTTATCGGCGTTGTTCAACTTCATTACAATATCAATCGGGTCGCTTGATTTTTCGTCATATAAATTTCCAATTGGATGCTGCCCTATTAAGTAAGTGATGTTGCCCACAATTTGTTGTGGTGACACACCGTTTAACATGGCCTTTTCTTTATCGGGGACCAACTTAAATTCTTTTTGTGGCGCCTCAACCATCCAGTCAATGTCAACCACATCGTTTGTTTTTTTAAGAATATTTTCTACCTCTTTGGCTACTTTTACCTGGCCTTCATAATCAGGGCCGTAAATTTCAGCAACAATTGTTGATAGTACAGGAGGCCCGGGAGGTACCTCAACTATCTTTACGTTGGCTCCATATTTTGCAGCAATCTTTTGAACTTCCGGACGTATTTTTTTAGCTACATGGTGGCTTTGTTCTTTTCGGTTTTCTTTATGTGATAAATTTACCTGGATGTCCGCGCTGTTGCTGCTGCCGCGCAAATCGTAATGCCGTACCAATCCATTAAATGTAATAGGCGCTGAAGATCCTACATAGCTTTGATAGTTCACCACTTCGGGAACGGTTTTCAGGTACTGTGCGATATCCTGCGAAACTGCGCTGGTTCTTTCCAGGGTTGTACCTTCGGGCATATCAACCACTACCTGTATTTCATTCTTATTATCGAAAGGAAGCATTTTTACAGCCACCCATTTAGTAAAGAATGCAATTACGGATATTAGCAATAACACGCCCGTAACGCCCATCATTATCCCTCTTTTTGATTTTGAGTGTAAGAGGGGCAGTTCCAGTTTTTTATAGATTTTGTAGATCCTGTTGGTTTCCAGCCCCTGCCCTTCTTTGTGCTGTTGCTCTCCTTTAACTTTTAATAAATGATATCCCAGGTAGGGCGTTACGGTTAAGGCTACAAATAAAGATAGCATCATTGCAATTGAAGCCCCTATTGGCATTGGCGACATATAAGGCCCCATCATTCCTGATACGAAAGCCATTGGTAAAATGGCGGCAATTACTGTAAATGTTGCCAAAATGGTTGGGTTGCCTACTTCATTTATAGCATAAATAGCCGCTTGTTTAAAAGGCAACTTTTTCATATGAAAGTGGCGGTGCATATTTTCTGCAATAATGATACTGTCGTCTACCACAATTCCAACAACAAAAACAAGGGCAAAAAGAGTGATCCTGTTCAGCGTATACCCTAAAATATAGTAACTGAAAAGCGTAAGCGCAAACGTAAGCGGAACCGAGAAGAATACCACTAAGCCGCCGCGCCATCCCATAGCCAGTATAACCAACACGGTAACTGCTAAAATGGCCACACCTAAGTGCATCAGTAATTCCGAAACTTTGTGTGAAGCAGTTTCCCCATAATTCCGGGTTACTTCTAAATGAACATCGTCCGGTAGCAATGTCTTTTTAAGATCATCCACTTTTGATAAAATCCGGCCGGAAATTTTCATAGCATCGGCACCTTTTACTTTAGATACCGAAATAGTAACAGCCGGATATTCTGATTTGTATTTTTTGCTGTTTTCAACAGCATTCCCATAACCGAAACTGACATAATTGGCAGGATCAGAAGGCCCGTCAATTACCGTTGCAACCTGTTTTAAATAAACCGGCATATTTTGCGAAGTTCCAATAACCAGGTGTTCTACATCTTCTGCAGAATTTAGAAATTGCCCTGTTGTTAAAAGATACTCTACATCTTTGGAGTTGAATTTTCCTGATTGTGCACTTCCATTGTTTGCCTGAATCATCTGCATTGCGGAAAGCGCATCCACATTAAGTCCCGCCATTTTATCTTTGTCAACAATTACCTGCAACTGGCGGTTTCTTCCTCCAATGGTTTTGGTAACCGATACGTCTTTTATCTTTTTGATTTCCGAAGAAAGTTCTTCACCTATCTGGCGCAACTGGTAGTCATTATAATTGGGATTGTCGCTCCATAGTGTAAGCCCAAGCATCGGCACATCATCAATAGAACGTGTTTTTACCATCGGTTCCATTACTCCCTGGGGGAACATGTTTTTATGCTTCATCAGTTCATCATAAAGCTTAACATAAGAGCGTTCCATATCTTCACCCACATAAAACTGAACAATGAGCATGGCCTGGCCGTTCATGGCCATAGAATGAATGTGTTCTACTCCTTTAATATTGGAGATAACCTGCTCCAGTGGCTTTACCACGCGGCTTTCAACCTCTTTAGGGCTGGCACCCGGATAGCCTACCATTACGTCCGCCATCGGTATAATGATCTGTGGCTCTTCTTCTCTTGGTATTAATGTTGAACTGTATATACCAATAATCATTAACCCTATCATCAACAAAATGGTAAGTTTTGAATTAATGAAAAACTCGGCAATACGTCCTGCGAATCCTTTTTCCATAATAATTTGAATGAATTAGTGGGAGATTTTGAAAACCTATTAATGCTTGATTTTTATATCTGTACGTTTTCAGATCATCTCACCTGAATTTTTGCGCCATTGTATAATTTTCCGTTGTGAGAAACGATGTAAGGCTCTTTAGCTGTAAGCCCCGATTGAATTTCAACCTGGTCTCCAAAAGATTTCCCGGTTTTAATCCACCGTAACACTGCTGTATTTTGCGAGCTTACCACATAAATCCCTGTAAGCTGTCCGTTTTCAACTAGTGCATATTTTGGCACCATTATATTTTCCTGAAAATCCTGCTCAAAATTTCCACTTTGTTTAAATGGGAACTGCACATTCACAAACATGCCCGGCAATAAACCAGATGCATTATGTATATTGATCTTTACTATGTATTGGCCGCCTGTATGGGCTGCAGACCTGCTGATTTCTGAAACCGTTCCGGAAACGGTTTTATTCATGGACTTTAAAGTGGCATCAACCGGCATACCAGTCTTGATACGGGTGATCTGCTGTTCTGAAACCAAAACCTGCGCCTGCAAAGATGATGACGACTCGATAGTAAGCAAGGGCATACCGGGACTTGCCATATCGCCCTGCTCTGCAAATTTTGCAGTAATGGTTCCGGATATGGGAGCGGCAATGTTCGTATATCTGTATTGGGCGTTCACTTCGTTCTTCATTTGTTGTGCAGCCTGTAATCCGGCTTGTGCCATTTCGTATCGTGCGCGCATGTCGTCCAGCTCTTTTTGCGATGCACTTTGGTTCTTATACAAATTCTGAAAACGCTCATAATCTTTTTTAGCAATATTATATCCAGCCTGTGCCTGCGAAATCTGGGCGCTTGCCTGTCCGCCTTTAGCCTGTATATCTGCGGCGTTAATACTTACTAAAAGTTGTCCGGCCTTAACGTTTTGGCCAACTTCAGCTTTTAGAGAAGTGATGTATCCCATCATTCTGGTAGAAACGTTTACTGAGTTTTTTGCAACCAGTTTGCCGCTGGCTGTGGCGAAAGAGCCTGCGGCACCCAAAGAAGATTTGTTGACTGTTACGGATACCGGAGCTCCGGAAACTGCGGAGGGTTTGTCTTTGTTTGAAGAACAACTTGCAAGTAAAACAATTGCAGAAAATAGAAATGAATAGAGATATTTTTTCATTGTAAGTCTTTATGATTTTTTTATTGAGGATGACATTTTAAGCAGCTTATCTTTTTTATATGTATTTACTGTTTCAAAAACGTAATGTATGCGGCAGCTGTGTTGTATTCAAATACGGCTTGCTGGTACTCCAGTTCTTTTTGCAACATTAATGTTTCAGCAGAAAGCAGGTCAGCAGATTTTTCTAACCCCTGGTCATAGCGGTTTTTGCGGATTCTATATGCTTCTTTTACATGTTCCCATGCCTGATTTGTAAAAGATACTTTGTATGAAGCGTCAAGCACTGTTCTTACAGATTTGTTCAGCTCCAGCTGGCTCTGTTTGGTATATTGTTCCATCTCTATATGAGATTTGCTGCGTTGGGAGGTATATTTTGCCTGTTCGGATTTTGCCCTCAAACCGTCAAAAACATTCCATGATAACTGAAGTCCTACCAAATAACCATTGGCTCCAAATTGAAAAATCTTATTGTCGTACATTTCCCAACTGCCAAATGCATTGAGTTTGGGTAAGTATTTGGCCTTTGAAGATTTTATCATCCAGTCGTAAGTCTGCAGGGATTTGTTGTAGGCTTGTAAATCTTTTCTGTTAGAGTTGAGGCTGGCATTATTACCCGCTATATCACCTTCGTATTGCAGTGGTTCTGCGGGCTTCAGCACTTTTCCTTCGGCATCTTCGTTTAGCAAAAAATACAGATAATCCGATGCGTTCCTGATATTGGATGTTGCTGTTTGGAGCTGGCTTTCAATTTCGCTAACACGTACTTCCATATACAGTACTTCCGATTTCTGCACCATGCCGTTTTTATAATAGTTGTCTACCACTTGTTTATTGGCCAGTGTTGTTGCTTTGGCATTTTCCAAAGTTTCGCGCATCTTATAGGCCAGTTGAAGCATCATATAAGCTTTTAAGAGTTCGAAGCGGATGTACTCTTCTGTTCTTTCAGTTTTAATTTTTAAAACATCAGCTTTTACCTGTGCGGCCTTTTTTTGGTACACGGCATCCATATTAATAATGGGTTGCTGTAGCTCTACTTTTGTTCCGAAATTGGAAATACTGTTAGGGTCATTGAGCTTTGCAGGATCAAAATCCATTGCAGTAATGCGCTCCTGGTTGAGCTTTGAACCAAAAGCCATTAACGGGTTATTGGTATTGGTGAAAGTATAAGAAGCCACAACATTGGGAAGGTACATTGCCCTTGATGCCAAAAGTTCTTTTTCTGCGATATCCGTTTCGGCTTTCGCTGTTTTTAGCTGAAGGTTGCTGGCCATCCGTTTAGTTACCAGATCGGCTTTGGAAATAGTAATAGTTTCCTGAGAAAATGCTACAGTAAAAAGAAATAGAAAAACAATAGGGGTTAAAACAATTTTCATTCCATCTAAATTTTGATAAAAATAGGAGGACGTGATTTCCTGTACCGTAATGAATGTTACATAAGCCATTATATCTGGCTAACAGACTTTGTTAAAGAGAATCGCACCGATTTATTGAATTGAACCAAAGAGGTGATGAAGTGCTGTAACAATTACACTCCATTAACTTTGGTCTTTGACAACACCCGTGATATTAAGATCATGATTGATCGTGTTGTGAATTGCTTTCAATTTCAAATTAACTTTGGTCTTTGACAACAAATGACCCCGTGAAGTATTCAACCCTGTAGTTGTGAATTGCTTTCAATTTCAAATTAACTTTGGTCTTTGACAACTCTTGATTATCATTTTCGGCATGTCTTGGCGTTGTGAATTGCTTTCAATTTCAAATTAACTTTGGTCTTTGACAACGGCGTTCAAATACTGTTCCCAGTGTTACAGTTGTGAATTGCTTTCAATTTCAAATTAACTTTGGTCTTTGACAACATACCCTCCGTCTTCTCCAATAGCTCCATTGTTGTGAATTGCTTTCAATTTCAAATTAACTTTGGTCTTTGACAACGCGTTGTTCCGGATCTATTTGAATTACACCGTTGTGAATTGCTTTCAATTTCAAATTAACTTTGGTCTTTGACAACTGCGGGGCGTTGACACCTGCAGCAGGAAGTGTTGTGAATTGCTTTCAATTTCAAATTAACTTTGGTCTTTGACAACTATAATATGTACCACAGCGCTGATCACCTGTTGTGAATTGCTTTCAATTTCAAATTAACTTTGGTCTTTGACAACACTTTTTCTGATTGATTTTTAAACATTTTGGTTGTGAATTGCTTTCAATTTCAAATTAACTTTGGTCTTTGACAACAACTTCATTCCACTCCATCAGACAGCTACTGTTGTGAATTGCTTTCAATTTCAAATTAACTTTGGTCTTTGACAACTGAATACGCCATTTGAAGAGGGAGCCGACTGTTGTGAATTGCTTTCAATTTCAAATTAACTTTGGTCTTTGACAACACTCAATGAAAAATGTGACAAATGCCGCTTGTTGTGAATTGCTTTCAATTTCAAATTAACTTTGGTCTTTGACAACTAAAGAGCAATGAATAAAGAAGAAATACTGTTGTGAATTGCTTTCAATTTCAAATTAACTTTGGTCTTTGACAACAGCCGAGCAAATCAAAGAAGCGGGGTTTGAGTTGTGAATTGCTTTCAATTTCAAATTAACTTTGGTCTTTGACAACCCCCGCTTTCCATGGGCGGTAAAAGCGCCTGTTGTGAATTGCTTTCAATTTCAAATTAACTTTGGTCTTTGACAACAAATAATGGTGGCTGGCCTGGTGTAGGCAGTTGTGAATTGCTTTCAATTTCAAATTAACTTTGGTCTTTGACAACATCCAACGTGGTTGTATCTCCCGAATTGCTGTTGTGAATTGCTTTCAATTTCAAATTAACTTTGGTCTTTGACAACTAGCCCCGAAAAGGGCGTTTACCGCCTCTGGTTGTGAATTGCTTTCAATTTCAAATTAACTTTGGTCTTTGACAACGTCTGAATCGCGAAGACGGATATACTCACTGTTGTGAATTGCTTTCAATTTCAAATTAACTTTGGTCTTTGACAACATGGGATAAGCGTACTGAGCTTAATAGTAAGTTGTGAATTGCTTTCAATTTCAAATTAACTTTGGTCTTTGACAACATCCTCCTTGTTTGGATTGCCCAACTTGAAGTTGTGAATTGCTTTCAATTTCAAATTAACTTTGGTCTTTGACAACATCTTAAATTACGGGCTGCAGCTTTGGGTGTTGTGAATTGCTTTCAATTTCAAATTAACTTTGGTCTTTGACAACCTTTCCCTTGCGGAAAATGTGTTTATTGTAGTTGTGAATTGCTTTCAATTTCAAATTAACTTTGGTCTTTGACAACACCGCCTATATTAATACCATCACCTACCATGTTGTGAATTGCTTTCAATTTCAAATTAACTTTGGTCTTTGACAACCCGCCTCTAAAGTTATACCCATCATCAGTAGTTGTGAATTGCTTTCAATTTCAAATTAACTTTGGTCTTTGACAACCAAAAAATAGAATCACCAAAACGATTCCTGTTGTGAATTGCTTTCAATTTCAAATTAACTTTGGTCTTTGACAACATTATTGAATCCATCGCCTTACAATTACCAGTTGTGAATTGCTTTCAATTTCAAATTAACTTTGGTCTTTGACAACACGTTTTGTCAAAACCCGCAACAGCAAAGGATTTCAGGTTGTCAACAGAATAAAAAAACGGGCTTTCCGCCCGTTTTTTTATTTCTATACCTTCATTTTGTACTACTCTACCAAATTCCTAAAACAATTCTAATTGCTGTGCGGGAACCAGCGCCTCTGCTGCTTCTTTACCGTTAAATATTTCCATCTGCCCAAATTGCTTGTCCGTAATGCACATAATGCCGATATGTCCCTTTTGTGGCAATATCTTTTTCACCCTTTGCACATGCACTTCGGCATTTTCCCGGCTCATGCAATGACGGATATACATACTGAACTGGAACATATTAAATCCATCGTCAAGGATCTGCTTCCGGAATTTCGCATAACGCTTCCGGTCAGCCTTTGTTTCCGTAGGCATGTCGAACATAACAATCACCCACATAATCCGATAAGCATTTAACCGTTCAAAATTCATTTTAACTGAATGACGATGGCAGAACAGGGTAGAGCAGCTTGCGGCTGTTTCCCTCAAAGCATTTAGCCAGGCTTGCCGTGGTTCGCTGTACCGCGTTCATCAAAGGACTTTTCTCACCATCAATGATCACATCCATAGCAGGAATACTTAACAGCTGCTGCTTCATGGAAGGGGTCATTTCGAGAAATTTCCCGTTTGTGCGCACTATTTCCCACACCACTTTATCTACATAAGGCCGGTAAGGCTCCATGATGTCATCGGCCAGGCAATAGGCGTTGTACTGATTATGGTGGAAAATGCCCAGCGTGGGCAATAGCCCGCTGCCAATTAAATTTCTGGCTACTATGGCCCGCAAAATGGCATAGCCATAGTTCAGCAAATTATTGGGCGGTTCTCCCTCCCTGGCCCTTTTAAAGCCGGGAAATAACGGGAACACATTTTTCCAGTAATAATTAGCTGCCTGCGCCTCACAATTATCACTGTCCCCGCTTTTTACCCGGGCGGCCAGGCCCAGCAATGTTTTATTGACAATACGATACTGCCCCAGCAAATGAGCCTGGTTGGTGATCTTAGCAATTACAGTTTGCTGCCACAGTTGTTTCTTAAGCGGCACTGACGCGTCTACCTGCAACTGGAAGCGCTGGCTTTGCAGGGTGTGACCATCCAGGTTAAGCAAAAGACCTGTAGGATGGTGCGTATGATTACAGGTAACCACCGCGGTATTATTCTCTAAAAGTTTGGCTAAAACAGACTGCGTAATGGTAATTTGCTGATGATCTAATATCAGCACCCCTATATCTTCCATGGCCGCTGTTTTTACCTCACCCGTATCTACCAGCTCTACAACAAGCTGCTCGTTTTTAGTTTTAAGATAGGTCGGGTTACCGAAGTATAGGGTGCGTTTGATCATATAGCTTAAATTAGGTCGTTCTCCAGTTTCGTATATTCTTCGAAATAGATTTGCTTGTCTTGATGTAAGGTATTGTATTGTTCGAGATTCGTAAATAGCTGTTCTGTTAATCCAGGATAGGCATTGGGGAATGTCTTCCAGGAGATCCAGGGCCAACTGCTCATTTCTTTTACGAACCTATGTTTGACAGGGTTGAGATGAATGTACAGAATCAGACTACGCAAATAAGCATCATCTGTTACCTCCTTCCTTTTAAAATTCTTTATAAATAAAGATCCACGCCTCTTATAAACTTTATTAAACGATTGCGTATAGCTGCTGAAAAAATTAGAAAACTGTTTACTTAAAAAAGCGCTGCGCTGCTCAAACTTTTCTAAAGTTTGGAACTTTAGAAAAGTTAATGCTACCGCTTCTTCGCTTTTTATTTTAACCAACAGATGAAAATGGTTCGGCATCAGGCACCAGGCGATCGTTTCAGCTATCGGGTCGATATGCAAATGATATTTTTTCAAAAAGTATTCGTAGTTCTTCTCCTCTTTAAACAGATTATCATCACCGTTGGCATGGTTGTAAATATGATAATATGTTGAGAACTCAAGCATAAGTTTATGCCTTTGAAATGTTGCCTAATCTATCCACATCAAGCTTAAAACACAGTTCTTTATCTTTTATAAATTCAATTTTGTTCAATTGTGTATATTCAAGCTTATTCACAATAACGGTTGCTACAGATACGGGGACAGCATATAGCCGGCTCCCAGTGAAACTAACGATCTTATAAATCCTGTTTACTTGCTCTTTCGATAGCTTACTGAAATCTATCCCATCAGCAGCCTCTTCTTCTTCCGTAGGTACATACACCAAATCATTAGGAGATAAGCAGAATAATAACCGATGTCCTTTTTCATTAGTATCAGGTACAGAGCCTAAACCCTGCTTTTGTCTCTCGATGACAATATTCAATGGAATCGTATCATAGGATCTTTTTCCATCATTATCTGCATAAACAGCAAAGAACAGGTTCGTTCCTTTTGCCGCTTCAACATATTTGTGCTTCTTATTACCTGTTTCCCCAAGTGCAAACTTGCTTCCCAACTCAAAAATGCGGGCTTTATAAATAGGCTGATGCGCCTTACCATCATTAAATTGAACTATATTTTTATTCATTTCCTCTAATCCCTCAGGCGAAAATGCAACCTCTGGATTATTGCCTTTGAAATTGAGGTAATTTTTTAATATCTTTTGAATGCCTGTATCAGTTATAGATTCAATCGTTTTCAAATTAAATGAAGAATCAATATTCTTTCTTGTTGCCGTAAGAATCTTTCCTTTAAGAACTTTTATCCGTGGTAAATCAATTTTTCCCGAAACAGTGTCCTTATGCATCGGTTTGCGGATAGCCCAACTGTCTCCTTTGGTTTGAGAAACAAGTTCCCTGGTTTTCTTTCCATCTTTTTCTACAAACTTCTCATATTTATTGCTCGTTTTGTTGATAACACGAACGTTTTGTTTAAAGCTTACCACTATTTTTCCCAATTGAGCTTTGGCATCTTGTGTAAAGGTTTTCCACGGTTTTAAATAGTCCTTTGGTACTCGCTTCTCTACTTTCTCTTCAGACTTGATCCAAACATCATTATCATTTTCAGCCTTCTTCCACTTGGGTACCTCAATTGTTTCCATTTTACGAAGTTTTTGTGCAAGCCCCATCTGAAGGTGATACTTTTGAGATTTGGCATTCTCGTTGTTCAAGTATTGAATATGTTCCCTTGTTGCACAAGCAATCACCAATGCATCCAATGCATGATGCCGATGGTCGATACGCTTTTTTTGAAACCCTTTGGACAATTCCAATGGTACGGTTGGGATAGCTTTCCCTTCAGTATTTTTAGATGTAAACTGGTCTGAGTCGGTCAACTTATTCATTCTTTCAAACCGTGGAAGTATCACTTCATTCCAAATATCATTCAACCCCCAATCCTGGCGAAGTGTTTGGGTAATTTTACCATTACCCGGTAATACATTTTTACTTCTGAATTCCTCATCGTTTCCGTCTTCACTACGTACAATATTTGACAATATATTAGAAATAAATTTACTGGTGTAACGAGTATCATTCAGTTGCCGCTCAATCATGGCATCAGGAATTTCTTCGAGTAAAAGTTTTCTTTTCTTGGGCTGGTTTCTGGAATAATGATTTTTTATAAAATCTTTATACTCCGTTTCTGTAAGCACTTTAAATTGCTTATCACCATCCTGTATAATTTCACCAGCATGTTTTTTTATAAATGCAAACCCCAGTTGTTTATCCTTCAATTTATTAACCGCTGATTCACAAATAATTTTATTGCTAAAGCTATCATCAAAATATCTCGACTGTGGAATGATATGTTCTATTTCATATTCAGATGTAAATAGTTTACCCAACGGAATTATTTTACCCGTGTAAGGCGAGCGATAGCGCTGCTCCAACCACAACTTGTATCGCTGCAACTCAGATTTGGACGGTTGCGATGTTTTACTGATTTTCAAAATATCCTCAGGCACATCGTAGGTACTCAAAGCCCCGTCTTCAAATATTTTCAATGCTTCCTGTTGCATTGGTGAATGAGGACGCACATTTTCAACATTCAGTTTACCGTCTGAATTTTCTTTTAACTCAATCAAGAGTTCTTTCAATCTTAAGTTGGTCGCCTCATTATCAGAAATGATAGTAGTCAATCGTTTCCTCTCTTCAGCAGTGTTACGCATTTCACGGCCGAGTTCTACGTGAATTTCATTGAAAAAATCCTTTTTACCGTTACCGTGCTTCTCCCAAATATCTCCCACTACACGCAAAGTTTCCATTACTACCTGTTCAACAATCGGATTGCGTAATGAGTGTTGTTTGAACTCTTCCAGGTATTTTTTAAGATCTTCTATTGATTGCCATTTGCCCGTAATTTCAGCTTCCGAATGCCGGTCGTAAACTACGTATTGTGCCAGCCAAAGCGGCAATCCATGAAAATCGGTTTCTGTTTGCAATTGATGTTGAGCTGCTTTCTCACGTACGCGGTTTTTGATAGTTTCGTCAAACTCCCCATTAATAATATTGGCAATTCTTTTTTGCGTTGACAGGTCTACATTTTCCCAACTCCAATATTTGTCGATACGCATTAACGGCAACAGTTTTTTAATCGCCTTTTCAGAAAAAGAACCGTATTCGCTTTTAAACGGCGGAAACTTTCTGAAATTTTCGACAAAAGAATTTTTGTCTAAATCATATTTAGCAGCAAATGAGTGCAATGCTTTTTCAAATTCAATTTTATCTGTAACTGAATAGATTAAATGCCATAATTGAAGTTCTCTTTCCACAGTCAGAAACCCATCGGGAATATTTTCAACTTTGGCCAACCTTCTTCGTAACTCATACCCTGTTTCGTTCATCGGATATTTTTTCGACTCATCCTTTTCGTTATCATACACGTAATTCCAACGATATTTCGAGATTTCTATCGTCAAAATTTTTCCTTTCAAACCCTGTGGCTCCAATAAATATTTGATAATACTTTTATGATCAACCTCTTTTTGCTGCATTAGAAAATCAAATAACCGAGCCCTATCTTCATCACTATTAATATAGGTTTGCGTAACATCCACTTCATCTTCCCGTCTGAAAATCTTCAGGTTATACATCCATTGCCAAATACGAAATTCCTGATATAACGGGTGCGATTTCGGAATGGCTTTCAGGTATTCCTTCTTTTCAAATTCTTTTCCGTCCTTACTTTTTGCTTTATAAAAGCGATACTCCAGGGAGCAATTGCTGATGGATGACTTTTGGCTTTTTAAAGGACGCTGATAAAAAATGATATCATTCACAAACAAATGCACAAAGTCCCGTTTACTCAATTGTATTTGATGTGCTTCATTATTTCGATATAATTCCCTGACACAATCACTGTATAAATCATCGGTAAATAATTCCGGCTGTAGTTCAATTTGCTTTTTAAGTATAGCTTCCAGTTCTTCTTTATAAAACTTACGTTCTATTGTACGGACTAATTTGCCCTTTATTTTTTGTTTTGGATTGAGCAGTAGGTTTTCGTATATATATGTACCAACGATTTTGCCGGAGTGTTCAATATCCTGTTCTGTTTTCTTCTTAATCAATGTCCAGTCGTCCTCACCAGGTGCGCGAAAACTTCTCCTTTCGTTTCCTTCTTTATCCGTTTTGACAGAGCCATCATCGTTTAGTTCTGTCGTTACAATAAAATCCCTGATTTTATTATTCCAGTCAGATAAATCAATTTTACTTGAGCGCCTGTAAATCCATCCGTTTTCTAAGTGGATAGAATACCATATCTCCCCTTTCCTGTTAACCTCAGGATCAGGAACCACGTCCACTACTTTTAAGGAATAAAACTCTACCAGTTTATTTGCCTTTTCTTCCTCTTCCTCACCTCGCAGTTGGTAATACCCGCGCTTTTGATTAAAATTCAGAATAAGCCATGCCAATTCCTCTTTGCTTATTTTATGGGCAATGGCTTTTTTACGCAGATAATAAATCGTCCAGTCATAAGGTATTTTAATATCCTGACCGTTGGCTTTAAAATCTTCCAGCATTTCATTGAAAGATTGCTGAAAAAGGAATTCAAATTTTCCTTCTTTATTTTTCTTCCAGGCTATTTTGGGCTCCGTTTCCTCCACAAACTGTCCCAACCTGTTTTCAAAATCAAGCTCCTTTGTGTAATGTTCAGGTAAAAAACCAAGTACATACAACACCCGATGTAAGCGGGAACGGCGTAGTAAATGACGCTCACGCAAACGGCGTGTACTTCTGAATCTTGTTCTGTCCGCTGTTTGGGAAACAGAATTCCCTTTCCCAAACTCATCTTTAATATCCTGTGTCATGGGAATAATCCGGCTTCCCATCCCGAGTATTTTTCCTTCTTTATTTTCAAAATCGTTTTGGACGAGCGCCCATCCTATTGAGTTTGTTCCCAAATCAAGTCCAAGTATCGTCTTAGTCATACCTAAATGCTTTTAAAATATGTAAGTTACTTAAAATCATACTCCTGCCATTACGGAAACCCGTAATGGCAAGTTCACTCATTTATTTATATTTGCAATTGAAAGCAATTCACAATAAGGATGATTCCGTTGTGAAAACATTCAAGGCGGGGCAACTCGCCTTTTTTTATATCTGAATTATTTATCGCCTCGCCTATCTGCGGGGCACTTTTATTTCCACTCCCAAAACGCGAAACGCCCCGTTCCCGGAGCGTCGATCCCTAGATGCTATCCAGGGAGCTGTTCTGTAAATTCAATGCGTATTTATTTCTTTTCTACCAAACTTTGCAGCAACCTGATCTGCTCATCTTTTACCTTCAACAATTCCGCATTTAATCTTTTGATTTCATCATATGCTTCCACTAATTTATCAAGGGGATTGAAATTCGGATGATGATTAAAAAATGCAGGCTGTTGACAGTTTTCAAAAGTAGCATTGTTAGAAATCAGATTAATTGCCTGCTCCTCATCAAAATTCTGAAAAGCCTCAACCGGTATTTTTAAAGCAGCAGATATTTGTTGAAGCAAAGGAACATCAATCGTTTCCCTGGTTTCCAGTACAGATATTTTTTTCTGGTTCCAATCATCGCCCAATTCATAAGCCAGAGCTTCCTGCTTTATGCCAAGCATTTCGCGGAAGCGTTTTACATTTCGTCCTTCATGTATCTTGTTAGTGTGTACAGCGGAGTTCATAGGCAAATTTAAGTGTTATAATAATATTAGCTATTCTATAAAGTTACGAAAAACACAGGCACAACGTTCGCAACTTCTTAAAAATGTTTCTAAAAAAACAAAGCCGGATCACTCCGGCTTCACTCCGATTGAGGACACCCCGATCCAAATTTTTTATTAAAAAGGATAATAAATTATTCTGAGAGCAAGTTCAGATATCTTAAGACATCCTTTGTAAGCTGGAACCAAAATTTATCAAAGACGGTCTCCTGTTTAATAGTATTTAAAAACATGAACAACGGCTTTTATCTACATAGGTCTTGCTATCTTTAGAATTGATATAATAACAACCTCCTTTTTTCCTTTGTATAAAGTGTGCCCATTGTAAGAATCACAATGATTCCCTCGTATCCCCTCCGCTTTATCACAAGATAATAACAGCCCAATAGAAAGAATTGCAAATACTTTTCTCATAAATTGTTTTTTAGCTCCTCGATTTTCTTTTTGGCTTCTGTAAATGTGGTTTCAATATCATCGCTCTCTTTCAAAAACAATGTATTGTCCGATCCATAGCGCTCCAGCTTTACAAACCAGGTAGCTCTGCCTTTACTTACGTAATATCCAACCTGAAAACCATCTGATGTAGTGAATTTATTTTCCAGGTAGTCCGGATTAGAACTAACATCCTGCTCCTGTTGCGACTTCAATACTTTAATCGCCTTTATAGTCTCTACAAGATCTCTATGCTCTATAGAAGCGGTATTGGAGCTATACTTTCCCTCTTTTGATATTTGATAAAAATACATCGATTCTGATCCATTTATTATTTTTCTAATTCGAGTTGCGGCAATATCTCCGAATGACAGTTTTAATGCTGGCATCTGAACATCAATATATTTTATTATTATCCCGGTTTTAGAAACGAACGCCTCCATTTTAGTTTTGACATCCTGGGATACCTTTTTTATATCTTGCGCATTAGCTAGAACGACGATAACCATTGCAATTGTAATAACAATTGATTTCTTGTACATATTCTTTAGATTTTAAATTACACGATATTAGATTTTCTCAATTACAATAGCTCCTGTCCACATATACTTTACTGCCACCAGAAGTATAATAATAACACCCTCCTCTGGGGCCGCGATGGTATACTCTGCCGGAGCTGGCTTTGCGAGTAGTGGTTTTCTTTTTAACTGTACTGCTTTTTTTACCACTACTTAAGCGTGCGTTGTATGTATTTTCAGTACCTGTACCACTCTTATTACTATAAGAAGATTGCAGCAGGCTGGCGTACTCCCAGGTATAGTCGTCATATAATTTTACAGTAACGCCATCGGTTGTTTTTACAACATGCTTTACTGTCCTTTGAGCGCAGGAAATCTGCGTGAAAAATAATAACAGTAAGCATATAATAACACGATTCATGATGCAGGATTTTGTTTTTCTTCTGTTTGATTTTTTTCCTGGTAATTATTGACTGTTGCTAACAGCTCTTTCCGGTATTTGTACATATCGTCAAGACTGTTTAACAGTTTTTTCTCGCCGTTATCCTTTCCGTTGTGGAAAAGCTCCAGGTACTTTTTGGTGTAATTGAAGTGTAGTCTCGCCAGTGGTTTCCGGTTATTATCGTCCAGCAGAATACCGAAATAAGATTGTGTATCTCTGAAAGCGATCCGCGCTGCCGGAAGCACCTCTCTTAAAATGGCTTTTATGATTTGTGAGCCTTCTATTTCCTCTTCGGTGGTGATGAACTTAGGAGCATCAGTATTTTCATCAACAGGATCCACTTCCCCATTCTCCTGCGCCGTAGGAATCTTTTCGTTAATGCTTAACGCATTTTTAAGCCGGAAGCTGATAGACTCATTGATGGAATTAGAAATAGCCCTTTTGGTATATTCTTTAAAAGTAGCTAACCGGGAGGCGGTTAAGGGTTTCTCAAAAAACCTGTTTACCAAAAGCTTTACCAGGTCGTCCGAAGGCTCCCTGAGTTCCTTTTCAAATTCGTTGCGGATCGCTTTAATATATTTCAGGGCTTCGGCCGAATCTAAAATACTTTCGAGATTATACCCTTTTTTGGTAAACATTTCAAGTATCTTAATATTGGCGTCCTTGAGGTTGGAAAGGTCCAATGTGAAAAAAGGCTTATCATCCATAATGTTGGGCCGTTCCAGATCTGCATAAAAATTGTACACATGCCCGTTGGTCAATACGCCAAACCTGGA
Organism: Niabella sp.; assembly: GCA_027493055.1. GTDB lineage: Bacteria > Bacteroidota > Bacteroidia > Chitinophagales > Chitinophagaceae > Niabella. The sequence goes on from JAPUDO010000019.1 coordinate 24,785, forward strand.
TTTAGAAACATGATAGTACCTGTGCAGTTGGGAGTTGTGCGCATCTGCATTTTCTTTCCAGTGCTTGCACTCTATTATTAAAATCGGCTCATTATCTCTTTTGATCACATAATCTATTTTCTCCCCCTTCTTGGTTCCTATATCACAAATAAACTCTGGAATAACTTCTGTAGGATTGAAAATATCGTAACCGATTATTTGTATAAACGGCATTACAAAGGCATTTTTGGTGGCTTCCTCTGTATTGATCTGGTCCTTTAACGCATCTACTCTCTGGTGCAGCTGTTCCAGCTTTAATTTTAAATCATTTTCCATATCGGGGGCATTTATTTTAGCAGTAACAGGTGCTAAAATAAACAAGCGCTGTCCCAATAAATTACGGGAAACCGTAAACAAGAAGATTTTCTTAAAAAGAAAAGGTGTTTTTCAAACAGTTAGCTTAGTTATTTCCGCCGCCAGTTCCACGGAGCTACAGGATCTTTGTCTGCCCATAGGCCTGCCCGCCTTTTCCTGGCTGCTGCTTCAAGTGTTGCATAGGTAGTATCATCGGAATATCTTTTAAAATGCCAGGCCAGTCCGTTCTTTACCAGCTCCTTGTTAAGGGTTTTTCCATCGCCCAGGATGACTTCAGCTATCAGCCTTTTATTCCTGTCATACTTATTGTTGTGCACAAGGGTAACCCGCTTTCCAAAACATGCATCTGAAGCGAATTGCTTCGCCTTATTCCCAAAAGGTTGCTTCTTTTCAGGGCAATCTATATGTGCCAGTCTTACAACCTGTTCTTTGCCATTCATCAGCAATACAAAAGTGTCGCCATCTTTTATGCCAATCACTTTGTAACCTGCCCGTTCACTGGCAGCAGCATATAGTTGAGTGCTACCGTATGTATCGCTTACAGTACTTTTACAGGCAGCAAACAGCACCATCAGCAATATCACGTACCTGTTCATTTAAATAAATTGTAATTGCAGTGCAATAATAGGAATGAGCGCGTATATATCATTACGGGAATCCATAAAAGCTACTGCTTCAGCGGAAGGATATGCCTTTCATAAATAAACTTTGTTAATAGCTTCAGCTTTTTATTGGTATAAACCGGGTGAGCACCAGTATCGGTATAATACTCTCTTCTTCCGTCCAGTCTTATATACGTCACCCTGCCAATATCATCTTTGGTAATGGTTTCGGGCCGGGTTATTTTTTTAAATCGGAACAATTTTGCCGAATCCAGGTCAACCAGTAAAGTATCTCCTCTTTTGGGTGTACAGGGCGAGGGCTCATAATGATCATCTGCCCAATACATACAGTGTCCGGATCTGACTGGAGGAGGGTCACCTATATTGCTAACAAACACACCCAATAAAGCCAATGCTGCGGCTATAGACGATCCTGCTATAATTTTAAACCCCCGTTTTTTTGGTGGCATGGCTAACGGAGCCTTTGGAGGCGGATCAGGCTGATGTTCAACTTTTTCACCCTCCGTCACTGGCCTATCCTCAATTCCGAATGTGTCACTGGTATTTTCTCCGGTGTCAACAATTTCAGAGTCGTTTGCATTATTCACACAAGTATAATCCCGCCCCAGCTCAAAAGGTCTGGGCTTAAAGTCAATCAGCCAGGCAATAAGGTCCAGATTTTTCTTCCTGGGCTCTTTTACCTCTCCGTTTAAAAAATTAACCAAGGGCCTGAACTTATCAATTGAGTGGTTTCTTATCAGCTGCAGGCCCTGTTCATACTTACTAAATGTACCAAAAAAGGTTTTTAAAATCACCGCATCTGCACCAGAAGATCTTTCTGCAAAAAGTGCTTCACACTCATCTCTCAATTCGGCGGGACTAGGATGATTTAAACGCGTTGAAAGATTACCTGTTTTGCGCTTATTCTCATATTCCCGCAACACAGCATTGGTATAATCTATAAAAGACATAAGCAAAGTTTACACGTTAAAACTAACGGAATTTACGGAATCCCGTAAGCATTACCGGAATTCCAATGGAAAGACCGGAAATGCCGGAATCATTTGCTAACCAGCGCCTTACCCCAATCTATCTTCGTTTTCGCAATCAGTTAAAAAGCTCCTTTGCTAAGAGCATTACTGTACAGAACTGGTTATCCCGGGTATTGAAAGCGGTTGCAGTTAACCGGTTTGGGAAGCGTTTAGCAGCTTCCGCAATCAATACCCAACCTCACTTCCCAAATGCGTAAGAAGCGCTTCTTACCGCACCGTTTAAACACTGCCCCAAACGGAGGCAGCATTCATTCACTTTTTTAAAATTTAAAACAATGATAGAGTTAATACTCGCGTTTTTGTTGTCGTTACTGCCTGGTCACTACCATACAACAACAAATGATCATAATGGTACGCAAATAACAACAATGGGTGATGATGATACCGAAACCAGCATAGGCGGGGAAACGGGGCACATACCTCCCAAATTTCCATAAAAGAACAAAATTACTTTTTAATAGAGGGGCAAGAACGATCTTGCTCCTTTTATTATTCAGGATAAACAAAGAAAATTAGACTATATTCAGTCGGTTTTTTAGCTCAAATAAGGAATATTTAATATGTGCCAAAACTACTGGTTTCATCTGGGCTATAAGAAACCGAAAATATATAATGATGAGATTGCACTTTGCCTTATTCCTACTAATTCTTATATTTTATTTTTGGTCTTGCAAACCAAATAAAGAGAACAACCCTGTACCAATTTCTGATAATTACAACAAAGGCAAAGCCTGCTATGGAATAAAGAATGATTCTGCATTTTATTATTTTAATAAAGTTGTTGCTGAACCAAACAGTACCCTGATAGCACCTGCAGCCTATACCTACATGGGTATTATTCAACATGATGCAGGAGACTATTTCGGAAGCCAGGAAAGCCTGCTTTTATCTTTAAGCCTGCTTGACGAAAATAAAGAAAAAGAACAAAGCCTCATTCTCTCAAATTATAATGAACTGGGCAATAATAGCAGAAACTTAAAAAATTATGATGACGCTATCAATTATTATAAACTGGCTTTAAAGTTCGCAAAAGACAGTGTGGACCGTCTTATTAACCTGAACAATATAGCAGTCACCTACCAGGACAAAAACCAATATGATTCAGCAATTAGCATTTATAGTTCTATTTTAAATGAAAACGAGGAGGAGAAACTGGAATATGCCAGAGTATTATCTAACATGACCAAAGCAAAATGGTTAAAGGATTCAAACTATAATGCCGCACCTGAGTTATTCGCCGCTCTTCAGATCCGCATAAAAGAAAATGATAAATGGGGCTTAAATGCAAGCTATGGGCATTTAACTGAATACTACGAAAGAAGGCAGCCCGACGCTGCCTTATTATACGCCCAAAAAATGTACACTATTGCACAGGAATTGAGCAGCCCCGATGACCGGCTATTTGCCTTACAGAAATTAATTACACTAAGCTCCCCGAACGCTTCAAAAAAATATTTTGAACGATATCAGCAGCTAAACGATAGCTTACAAACGGCCCGCAACAGCGCCAAAAACCAGTTTGCATTGATACGTTATGAAACAGAAAAACATAAATCCCAAAACCTGATCCTTCAAAAAGAGAATGCAGAAAAAAAAGTACGGATTATAGAGCAGCAGGTGATTCTGGGCGGAATAGTAATCCTTTCTTTTGCAATTTTATTCTGGTATAGAAGACAAAAACAGCAAGCCCTTAGGGAGCAACAACTGAAAACCTCACAAAAAGTACATGATGTAGTAGCCAACGGACTGTACCGCATAATGGTTGGTGTTGAGCACCAGCCTGAAATAGACAGGCAACAACTATTAGACGAAATGGATAATTTATATGAGCAGTCGCGCGATATTTCTTACGAAACAATAGAGGTTCCCAAACAAAGCTTCAGTAACGAAGTAGCCGGCCTGCTAAAATCTTTCTCTACAGAACAAACAAGCATTTCTATTGTAGGCAATACACCCAAGGTATGGGATAAGTTAAATAATAAAGCCCGCACCGAATTAAAGCGTGGGCTGCAGGAGCTACTGGTAAATATGCAAAAACACAGCGCCGCAAAAAACGTAGTCGTAAAGTTTGAGGAGGTGGTAAACGGGTTGCTAATCCGGTACACAGATGACGGCAAGGGTATATCTGCAGACTTCTGCTATGGCAATGGCCTAAGGAGTACGGAAAACCGTATTAAAAGTATTGGCGGGCAGTTTAATTTTAACCTTCCGTCAGCTACGGGCTTAAACATTCAAATATTTATTCCGATCTCATGACCCGAATGATACAAAAGGTATTAATTGCCGAAGATCACGACAGTGCCAATATTTCTGTTCAGAAAACATTGGAAGAAATAGGTGTTACTCACCCGGATTATGTGTATTACTGTGATGATGCCTTGCTTAAAATAAAAAAGGCGATAGAACAGGATAGTGCATACGACCTGCTTATTACTGACCTCTATTTTGACAAAGATTATCGGGAACAATACCTGTCCGATGGTAAAGCGCTTATTGAAGCCGCCAGGCAGGTTCAGCCTGCCATTAAAATCCTGGTGTTTTCTGGCGAAGGCAGGCCCGCCATTATTGAACCGCTTTTTAACGATCTGCAAATTGACGGATATGTAAGGAAAGCAAGAGGTGATACCAGGACTCTATTGAAAGCCCTGAATGCCATTAGTAATAATGACCGTTATACTCCCGAATTTTTCAAAGACCAGGTAAAATATAAAAAAGCACATGAGTTTACGGTGTTTGACACCACCATTCTGTCCCTGCTAGCCGAAGGAAAAAGGCAACAGGAAATTTCAGACTACCTGAAATCAAAAAAGATACAACCTTCGGGCCTCAGCAGTATTGAAAAAAGACTGAGCCAGATAAGAGAGGCGCTTGGTTTTTCCACCAACGAGCAGCTGATAGCGCATTGTGTAAAAATGGGCATTATATAGCCCGTTTTAACCTTCGGCAACTTTGTTTATGAAACAAAATTGAAAAGTTTGAACAAGTTCCTTATTTTAGCCGCTTATACACAACCCTCAAAACCAATTTTTTATGAACCCTAAAAGTTCTGTAAGGCAGCTTATGCTTCCTGCTTTGTTTTGCTCCTTGTTTTTGCTGTTTTTTTCTAATACCCGGGCACAGATAGTATCTGTAATCGCAGATGCTTCTCAAGGATTTATATATCCCACAGGACTGGCGCTTGATGGCAACGGAAATCTATATGCTGCAGACTGGAATGAGCATATAATTTTCAAAATAAACCTGGGCAATAATTCGGTTACGCAGCTTCCGCTGAGTAAAACTGAGCTTGATGGCGTGGCAGGCTTAGCCTACGATGGATCCAGGTATTTATATGCTACTATTTCTAATAGTAATACCGTTAAAAGAATAGATCTTACCGATAATTCCATTACCGTTATTTCCGGTAACGGAACTGCAGGTAGCGACGATGGCCAGGGCGCAGGCGCCCAGCATTATTATCCCTTTGGGATTGCACTTGATGTCGCTAACGGTAACCTCTATGTTGCTGATCAGAGCAGCCAGATTATCCGCAAGATTGAATTAAATAATAATAACACGGTTACTACCATTGCAGGCCAGGCTACTATAAGCGGCAGCGCCGATGGCCAGGGATCCCAGGCCAGGTTCAACTTGCCAACCGCCCTGGCGCTTGATGGCAACGGCAATCTTTACGTAGCAGATGCCCAAAATAATACCATCCGTAAAATTGAACTGAATAACAATAATACCGTAACCACCGTGGCGGGTTTGGCAGGAGTAACAGGCAGCATGGACGGGAACGGATTGCAGGCCCGGTTTTATTATCCAACCAGCCTGGCCTTATTTGGTAACAGTATTCTTTTTGTGGCAGACTTTTATAATGGACGCATTCGCAGGATCGACCTGAATAACAATAATGCGGTAACCACCGTAGAGGGAGATAACGGTAGCCTGGATAATTGGGCAGAGTCAATAACATTGGACGGGGCCGGTAATTTATATCTTTCAGATGTATTCAACTATGAGATCAGGAAAATGGCGTTAGGCGGTACATTGCCGGTTACTTTTGGCAGCATTACCGCCAGCCTTAGCGGTGATAAGCTTAACATCAGCTGGCAAACTCTTTCCGAAACCAATAATGATCATTTTGAAGTACAGGTTTCCAAAGATGGCAAAACATTTACTACTGTTTATACACTTGCATCAAAGGCGCCCAATGGCAACTCCGATAGTTTGCTCAAATACAGCGTGTCGTTTGGGTTAGGAACGTCCGCTGCTTTATCAGGATTGGGCCTGTTGTCATTGCTGGCACTGGCGGTACCTGGCAAAAGGAGAAAATGGATAAGCCTTGCAGCTTCGCTTGCAATAGGCATTGCGGTATGGAGCAGTTGTACAAAAGCTGATACAGCCATAGGCGATGGAGTGGAAAAAATTTACGTACGCATTGCACAGGTAGATAAGGATGGTACCAAAAGCTACAGCAAAGCAGTAGTAGTAAACAACAGGTGATAGCAGCAGGCGTATTTTCTTATTGAACACAGGAAGTTGGCGCGGGTGTAGAACAAAAGTCCCTTTTTATTCTACAAATGGCTAAACAGCTTATCGGACAATAATATTTCGCCGCGATGCGGCTTAGAGAAGCATTATAGTTGAATTGTTACAAAGATTTACGGCGCACTGCGCCTGCCTAAGGCTGAACAACTACGATAAAAAGCTGTAACACAGTGTTAACTTTATAGCCGCAGCGCGGCGACAATATTTGTAGGTACGGATCAGTCGAAATGTTTATAGGTGCAGCGCACCGAAATATTTTATTCAGGGAGATTGGTCCTGCACCCGGTAGCGCTTTAGAAAATCCAGGGTAAACCGACAGCCGGATTGTTTCAACACAAATATAATTACCTGTACCAACAAATTTGTTTACCTTTGCCACCTTGTATGTTATCCTAACACTGGATTTGTTTTTTCCTCCAATCAAATATAGTGATCGCTTAACGTAAGGCTGGTATTGTATCCGCACCTGTTTTGCTGATAGCCTTACCCTATTTATCATTTTTTAATTTTATTCAATTTGACCTTTAATAATTTACAGCTTATTGCGCCTTTACAAAAGGCGCTGAGCGAAGCATGCTATACCACACCCACTCCTGTACAGGAAAAATCCATCCCGGTAATTTTACAAAAAAGAGATGTTCTGGCCTGTGCACAAACCGGTACGGGCAAAACAGCCTCCTTTGCCCTGCCACTGCTGCAGTTGCTGCACCTGGAGCCGGAAAGGGGTAACAACAGCTGCCGGGCATTAATATTAGTGCCTACCAGGGAACTGGCGCTGCAGGTAGCTGAAAGTTTTACCACTTACGGCAAGCACCTGGCGTTAAAGCACCTTGCCATTTTTGGAGGCGTGTCCCAGCACCACCAGGTAAATGCATTACAGCAGCAGGTAGATGTGCTTATTGCCACTCCCGGCCGCCTGCTGGATTTGCTTAACCAGCGCTGCCTTTCCTTAAACCACATTAAATACCTGGTATTGGATGAGGCGGACCGTATGCTGGACATGGGCTTTATACATGATGTAAGAAAGATCTTTTCCAGGCTGCCTTTACAACGGCAAACCATCCTGTTTTCTGCAACCATGCCCCCCGAAATTCAGCAACTGTCAGATACGCTGTTAAACCAGCCCGTAAAAATAGCGGTAACGCCGCCGGCAACAACTGTTGACCGCATACAACAATTGCTGTACTATACAGAAAAACAACATAAGCCTTCCTTATTGCTGCATTTATTAAAAGATGAGGAAATGCAAACGGTACTGGTATTTGTAAGAACAAAATATGGTGCAGACAGGATTGCAAAGAACCTTACCCGGGCAGGTATAAAAGCGGCCGCTATACATGGCAACAAATCACAGTCTGCAAGGCAAACGGCACTGCTGAATTTTAAAACGGGAACCATAAGAGTGCTGGTAGCTACGGATATTGCGGCCAGGGGTATTGACATTGACGACATGGGCTATGTGATCAATTATGAACTGCCCAACATACCCGAAACCTATGTGCATCGCATTGGACGTACCGGCAGGGCTGGTGCAAACGGCATTGCTATTTCTTTTTGTGACGATGAAGAAAAAGAGTACCTGCGCGATATTCAAAAGCTGGTAAATAAAAAAATACCAACGGTAAGAGGCCATGTATTTGATGTGCCCCTGATGCATGAAAATGATCTTAAAGCAAAACACCCGCTTCATACAGCGCCCGCAAAGAATAACAGGAATAAAAGACAAAACCGCTTCTTTGCGCGTAAAGATTAAACATATTTTATGGTTCATATAAAAATCGGCGACATAGTAACACTGCGGCCACCATTCAACCCCGAAAAACAATATACTGTAGTAGAAATAAACGGCAATTATGCAACCCTGTATATCCCGGGGCAGCATAAAGACCTGGTTATTTATACCGGATGCATCAGGTATAACCCATAAAATCTAGGAAATAGGTTCACATCTTTTAGTGCGCTCTTTCATTAATTGTATGGCTTGCTCCCGGCTATCAAACATCCCGTTTATATTAACCAGGTTATCTGCCAGTTTATGGTATTGCCTGGTCATGAGGTAAATAAATACATGCAGGTAATGAATGCCGTCAAACACAATTGCTTTTTTTTGGGCAAATTCGTCCTTACGTTTCCAGAACTCATCGGGCATATCCGTATAATGCATTCCCGGCCGTAAATGGTGAATGATGTGATAACCATCGTTCCAGCAAACATGATTATATTTTGTGTTGATACAATTAATGGAATTGGTAAAAATATCATCGGGGTTGGAGCGGTCAATAAAGGAATGCTGTGTCCAGTTCCCCAGCATCATTACAAAGCGGGCAAAAATTAAAGGAATGACAAAGACTATTAAAGTCGGTTTCAGGTTTACGAAGCACATGCCGATGCAAAAGAAAATATAAACCCATTCTCCAATAGTAAACCGCGTGTATAATTTCTTCCTTTTTCTTTTATACAGGTATTCAAACGTTTCTTTAAAGCCCAGCAGGATAAAGTTGAAAAAATAGGCCAGGAAGCTTTTAAGGCTGTCGCGCTGATAAAACATTGTGCTGCTGGAATCCTCCTCATTATTATTCTCCACATGATGCATACCCAGGTGATGGCTGTAATATCCTTCCGGGGCATGGCCAAACAAAGGGCATACGATCCAGGTAATATAAAAATGGAAAGCGTTTTGGTAGGCCGGCTTAAATATTTTGCGATGGCAAAGGCAATGAAACATTAAACCAAATCTTCCTTTGAAATAAAACTGCGCTATATAAAAATAGCCCACTGCAACCACCCACCAGGCCCATCCTGTTAAAAGGGGCGTAAACAGTAAAACCGCTAAAGGAACTACGGTCAGGTGTATGATGGTAAGCAGGTATATAAACGGCAGGTCGCGCTTTTCTTTTATAAAACGCAGCCAGAACCGGTCATATACGTTTAAATTTTTAGGTGTATAAACGGGATCTGTCAGTACAGATAAATCTTTCATTAGTATATATTTTAGTTGGCCACCATTGATCCGGAAGATCCCGGATGTATCCGGAGCGGGCAGTTGTGATAGTCAAACGAAACTACATCAATAGTGCTCTGTAGGAGCTATTTATCATGTTTGCTTCATGCAGACCTTTTAAAATACAATTATTATGTTATGGAAGATAATCATTTAATCTGGTATCCCCGTTATTCATTAACCGGAAGCTGTTAAATATTAGCTATTGTTTGTATTTCCCGGTAAATAGTAAACGGATCATGTAAATTAAACTATTTGCCTCTGAATGCTGTTATAAAAGTTATAAAGCTAACCGGTTTGCATGCTGGATTGTTTTGCAGATTTAACATACTGTTTCTCTTTTTGTAACGCTGTTAATTATTTAAAATGTCTAAAAATTATCACCCCGGCAGAATCCCCTTAACGTTTGTCCTTAAAAATGTTGTAATGACAGCTCCTAATATCTGTTTTACCGGAGACGCCATTACAACGTTAAGTAATTATCCAGCTAAAAAAGCCATTGTAAATATGGATGAGTGGAACTGGCACAAGGAGTTAAGGGGAGGAACTTCATTTTATATCATTACCAGCCGGAAGCAAGCAGATGTATAAAAAAATTTTGCTCTGATACAATTTTCTGAGGATTGCCGGTTCCGCATTCCGCAAGGAGTGGTGTAAAGCGCAAAAGCTTTCAAAATCAGATGCGTTTATCCTGCTTAATCAATATCCCCGCGGGTTAGGGAAAAAGCAGTATATTCAGGATCTGTATAATTATTATACCGATTGTTTTTACTGTTTTGCTAAGGCAGGTATGCCTTTACTTAAAACAACAACACATGAAGTTTGCTTCTCTCATTACAGGAACAGGGGCTTATATACCTAACAAAATACTGAAAAACACTGACTTTTTGAGTCATACGTTTTATGGACCTTCCGGACAGCCTCTTTTGACTCCGACAGCGAGCATCATTGAAAAATTTAAAAACATAACCGGCATTGCCGAAAGGCGTTATGCGCCGTCACATATCAATGCAGCGGATATGGCTGCCATTGCAGGCTGGCAGGCATTAATAAATAGTGATATTGATCCTGAAACGCTGGACCAGATTGTGGTAGCGCATAATTTCGGGAATGTGGCTTATGACACTATTCAATCTCAAAATGTGCCCTCGCTTTCCTGCAGGGTAAAGCATATATTGGGTATTAACCGGCCGGAGTGTATAGCCTTTGATGTAATGGCCGGCTGTCCCGGATGGCTGCATGCCGTTATTCAATCCCATGCCTGGTTTACAGCGGGTATGGCTCAAAGAGTATTGCTGATAGGCTCAGAAGCATTGTCGCGGGTTATTGACCCTGCTGACAGGGACAGTATGATTTTTTCAGATGGTGCGGGGGCTGTTGTAATGGAATACAGGCCCGCACACAGCGGCAACGCCGGAATCTTAGGCTGCTGTTCACAAACCCACAGTATAGAAGAGCTTAACTATATTAATATGGCTGGCAGCTACAGGCCAAACGGCAATGATGCAGTGTATATTAAAATGAAAGGGCGGAAAGTGTATGAATATGCCTTAAAGCACGTGCCGCTTATTATGAAGGAATGCCTTGATAAAAGTGGTATTCCTGTTAGTGAAGTGAACAAGATACTGATCCACCAGGCCAATGAAAAGATGGATGAAGAAATTATAGAAAGGCTGTATGCGCTATACGGGGTGGCACCCAGGCCCAATGTAATGCCTATGAGTATTCAATGGCTGGGAAACAGTTCGGTAGCTACTATTCCAACATTATACCATCTGATACGAAATAATAAAATAGCAGACCATAAAATTTCAGAAGGAGATATTCTTCTTTTTGCATCTGTGGGCGCAGGAATGAATATTAATGCTGTTTGTTACAGGGCCTGATTAACAAAAGTGCGAAACGAGGACGCTTTGCACAGCCCTGGAGGCTCCCCGCACAGCGAGATTGTATGCCCGTCCTGCCGGCTCAAAAAAGAAAAACGGCTACTTGAAATATTATGCCTATATTTGTATTGTTAATTTGAGTTACTGCTCTATTGCAAGCACCTGCTTTTTCAGCTTTTCCGCTTTCTATATTTGCCTTTCTCGAATCATTTATCAATTTTTAAATTTACTAAAATGAACATTTTCGTGTCCAACCTTGGGTACAGCTTCACCAGTGAAGATCTTTCTGAATTATTTTCAAATTACGGGCAGGTGGATTCGGCCCGTGTAATTACTGACAAATTTACCAGGCAAAGCAAAGGATTTGGTTTTGTTGAAATGCCTGATGATAACGCATCAGCAGCCATCAAAGACTTGAACGGTTCTATGCAGGACGGTCGCTCTATTAAAGTAATGGAAGCCAGGCCAAGAAAAGCGCAGCTATTCTAATCGCTGGTAAATAAAAGGCCGGTTTCAGTTATCAAAAAAAAAATTTAAATTTATTATATGGATATCGCTTCAATAGAAAAGTTCTTAGACATAAATGCTAAAAACGCTAAAGTTGTAAATGTACATTTTAAAGACCGATCAACTGTAACCGGCATTTTTGTTTCCTTAAAAGATTACGGAGAGCTTAAAGCCAAAAATTTCTGGCGTTTGGTCAGCACTAAAAATGTAGAGCAATGGAAGGCAACCGAAAATGTTGAATTATCACGCTTATTTAACGGTGCTTCATTTACAAGGCTAAGCGTTATAAAATAAATATTATACCGCAATTTTTATTTAATCTTTAAAACTCATTAATGGCAGGAACCTGGAACAAAAGAGAAAGAGAACAGAAAAAGAAAAATTTAAAAAAACAGAAAGAAGAAAAAAAGCTGGAACGGAAAGAGAACTCATCAAAAGGGAAAAGCCTTGATGAAATGCTGGCCTATGTTGATGAGTACGGCAACCTTTCTGATTCACCTCCGCAAAGAAACCCCCAGGCTATTGAAGATATTCCGCCTACAGTTGCTAACAGTAATGCGTTAAGGCAGAATGACCTGCCCAGAACAGGATTTATTACCTTTTTTGACAGCAAGAAAGGATATGGATTCATCAAAGATCGTCAAACCCAGGAAAGCATTTTCGCTCATGTTAATGCGTCCAATGTTGAATTAAAAGAAGGACTGTCAGTAACCTACGAAGTGGAGAAAGGCCCCAAGGGTTTGGTTGCGGTTAATATTTCAATGTAGTGGTATTCCCCTCTCTTTAAGTATCCATCTTTAAAAAGACTGTCTTAAAAGTTGATTTAATTGTTATACTGAGGCATAAATAATTGCGAATCAACTTCTTTAAAACAACAAGCAGCGTTGTCAGGCAGTGCCAATCATTATCGGATGACGAAGCCTCCGGCGATGAGTTATTAAGGCCCCTTCCTCAGGCTCAGGGTGACATTTGATTATTACATTTTAAAGCTTCCCTCATCTTTATCAGTCCCTGTAAAAAAGATGAGGGAACAATACGTAACGTCATCATTCCCCCCTATCTGTTTTTATAGCCTGAACTTATTCACTGGTTATCTCCTCTTTCTTTTTCTTCCAGCTTCTATGGCTGGCGCCGTCCATTTTTACAATTTTAGGAGTAAAAGTACCCACAATCTCCACCAGTGCTTTTTGCGATTGCATAACAGTATGAATATCCTTGTAAGCAAAAGGCGATTCGTCAAGGCCGCCGCCTAACAGCTTTACCCCAAACTTTTTCAGCTCATCCCTGAACTGCTTATCAGTAACGGATTGTATAGCACGGGTACGGCTCATTTTACGCCCTGCCCCGTGGGATGCTGAATTAACAGCAGCTGTTTCACCTTTGCCTTTTACAATAAACCCATCGGCAGTCATGCTGCCGGGGATAATACCCAGCACCTCTTTACCGGCAGGGGTGGCGCCTTTACGGTGCACAATTACCTCTTTACCATCCAGCATTTCTTTCCATGCAAAATTGTGATGGTTCTCTACCATCTTTAAGGGTTTACGGCCCAGCTGTCTTGCTATTTTATCATGAATGATATGATGACAGGCGCTTGCATAATCGCCGGCAAGGTTCATAGCCAGCCAGTATTCCATACCCTCTTCCTCATCCAGCCCCAGCCAGGCAAGGTTTTTAGCTTCCGGCGGCAAACGGTGTTTGCTGATGGCCAGCTTTGTGTAGTGGTTGGCAATATGTGCGCCCAATGCACGTGAGCCTGAGTGCGTAAGGAAGCCGGTATAATCCCCCGCATCTACTCCCGGCACCTCATCTTTCGCTGTAAGCGTTACCCTGCCAAATTCCGCAAAGTGGTTGCCGGAACCGGATGTCCCTAACTGTTTCCAGGCACGGCCATGCAGGTTCTTTAATAATGGGAGCTGATAAAATAATTCATTTCCCATTACTGCGTGATCTGCAGCACGGTCAAACTGTGCGCCGCTTCCAAATAAGGTGGCTTCGCCCAGCTCCCGCGCAAAGAAGGCTTCCCTGTCAGTAAGCTCTTTGGGGTTGATGTCAAAAATACTCAGGCACATCCGGCAGCCAATGTCCACGCCCACGCCATAAGGGATGACTGCATTATCAGTAGCCAGCACGCCGCCAATAGGCAACCCGTAGCCGCTATGTGCATCGGGCATTAAGGCTCCGGCTACTGCCACCGGCAGTTTCGCCGCCTGGTACATCTGGTGCAGGGCGCCTTCTTCAATATGCTCCTGCCCGAAGATGTTAAAATGCACCCCTGTCTGGTTTAAGGAAACTGCTGCACCATCCGCATCCCCCGGCTTTGGTAAAAGATGTTTTGCTATTATGCCTAATACTTCGTCTGCTGCATAATCATGCGGAGCAGCCAATATTTCTTTTAAAATATGGAGCGCATGCTCTTTACTTTCATACCTGTACGCTTTCTGCATCGTATTCATGGCAACAGAGATCACCGGTCCTTCGGGGTATCCTATTGCTCTCAGCTCTTTTCCTGTTAAGCTTAATTTGCTCATAAAAATATTTTTAGAATAAAGGGGTTGCCTTTACCTGATTGTAATGTAAAGTTGAATCACTCCTGTGCAATATTTCTGCACAGTGATCATTTATTTTTTAAAATGGGAAATAGACAGCTGTGTTGACAGCCACTTGCAAAGTTTCAATATGGTAGTTATAGTACACGCATAGCGGGTATTGATACCGGTTTGAGGAAAAGGTAACCTTATGGATAGCACTATTAAACCATAGCGGGCAACTAAAATGGCTAACATTGATCTGCTAATACATCCGATAACCCTATGCGATGTCAGGCCCCTACGAGGCCGCATGTCTTGTATATTCTTTTTTTCTATAAATATTTGACTTCTACGAGGTCTTAAACAAAATACTAAATTTGTGCTGCTGATAATATCTGGCGCATTGATAAACACCTAATAGTTGCAATATGGCAAAGACCTATCTGCAAATGCTTGTAGCAGAGCAAAAGATCCTTAACCGGATCTATGTAATACGTAATCAAAAGGTAATGCTGGACAGGGATCTGGCAGAAATGTATGGCGTAGAAACGAGGCGATTAAATGAGCAGGTAAAACGCAACAGTAAGCGCTTTCCCAAAGATTTTATGTTTACGCTTACTCCAAAGGAGTTCAGCAACTTGATGTCGCAAATTGCGACATCAAGTTTATCTGCCGGTTGGGGTGGTACCCGAAAATTGCCCAACGCTTTTACTGAACAGGGCGTAGCCATGCTATCCAGTGTATTGAACAGCGATACTGCCATAGAAGTGAATATCCGCATTATCCGGGTATTTACAAAGCTTAGGGAATATACGCTTACCCATACTGAAATATTGATGCAGCTGGCAAAGCTTGAAAAGGAAGTAAAAGGCAATAGCCACGATATCGAAAATATTTTTGCGGTATTGAAAGAACTGATTGAAAAGCAAAGCACTCCAAAGCCCAGGAATACAATAGGGTTTAAACAATATGCAGATAAAAAGGAGTAGCCCACACTCTTTCTTCTCGTTCAGATAGCTATATTCTCTTCTCTGCCTTTTTGAGTGGTACTACCTATAAAATTGGCTATTGTTGCCTATTTTCATCACCCGGCATGACGGATAGTTTTGCATTCATTATTTCATTCTTAAAATAAAAATATGAACCGTTATTTAATGACTATCCTGCTGGCTTTGGTATTTACCAATTGCAGGAAAACCCACTCCCATCCTATTCCTGTCACAGAATGTCTTTCTGCTAACCTGGTTAATGAACAAATTGTACCGGCACCGGGTATTAAGAGCATTATAGATAACTATACCTCCAAAGAACTGCCAGGCATTACATTTATAGCACGTAAAGGCGGCCAGTACTGGCAATACAACAGCGGCCGCTATAATAAAGAGCAGGGAGCGGCAATGAAACCCTGCCTTGTATGGCCCGGGTACAGCATCAGCAAAATGTACACGGCCACCGCTATCCTGAAACTGGCAGAAGAAAACCGGATCAGGCTTGACCAGAAAATAAACACCTGTTTGCCAGCTAGTGTGCTTTCAAAAATCCCTGGTGCTGATAAAATAACAGTACGTATGCTGCTGAACCATAGCTCGGGTATTGAAAACTTCTGGCAAAACCCCGGTTTTGTAGCCGCATATATGGAGAACCCCGCACGCACTTATAGCCTGAATGACTATCTTGAGGCCAGCCAGGAGCGCCTTTTCGAGCCTGGGACAGATATCTCTTATTCTAACACCAACTACCTTCTTTTGTCCGTTATCATTGATCATATAACCGGACAAAATCATGAAAAGGCTTTTCAAAAGTATATTTACAACCCCCTTTCCTTATCAGCCACATTTTATAAAACGCTCCCCGCATCTCAGCAAAATAATACGCCCAGCCTGTATGCAGATACGGATGGCAGCGGCTATCTTATAGACTATACCGAGCTTTCTCATGCACAATTCCATAATGAATCTGGCAGCAACAGTCTTATGGCTACACCAAAGGATTTTGTAGATTTTATTCACGGTCTCACACATGGCAGATTACTGAATACTGCTTTCTTTTCAGAAATGAAAAAGGAATACGCAGGCAATGATGGCGCTGACATATACGGGCTGGGCCTGGAATATTTTGAAAAAAGCGGCACTAAGCTGTATGGCTACAGCGGCAGCAGCTTTGGAGGGAGAACCCTGCTGCTTTATAATCCCAAAACAGACGTCAGCTTTTTTGTAGGCGTAAATGCAGGCGCTGAACTGGGAGGTCCGGTACTGGAAACCATTGCGGCACTTATGGATGAGCTTATTTCCAAACTGGCATAATCATTCAATAGCTTTTCCTTCTGTTATAAAAAAAGCGGAAGGAACCGCTGTTGAAAAATAGGGAGTATTACCTATAAAAGGTGGCAGATGTACGCGCTATCTTTGGAAAATATGAGAGCGCTCCTTATGTGTATAGTATTTGTTGTGGCTTGTTTGCCCCTTGGAGCACAGAAAATAACATTGTCAACTACTGCTCAGAAATATGCCGTTGCGTACCCCTATTATTTAGAAGACCGTAACGCCTCTCTAAATTTTGAAGCAATTAAAAAAGAGGAAAGCCGCTTTATACGGGCACAGAAAAAAGTGCCCGACTTTTTAGGAAACTTTTCCAAAGCGATATGGTATCGCTTTGAAGTACTCAATAACAGTAATACAGATGACTGGTACCTCGAGATCAAAGGTGGGTTTATGAACCTTATTACGGTTTACCAGGTTGAAGAAAACGGTAAGGTGAGGTCATTAACATTAAATGGCGATAATAACTTCCACTTAAAACCTGTACGTTCCAGCAACCTTGTTTTCCCTGTAACCCTTTCAAAGGGTGCCGGCACCACCTTATATGTGCGGGCTACCAGCAAAACCCTGATAAGAACATCCATGAGTTTCAGCACCATGCAGCAATTGTATGAAGATAATACGTTCATTTCTTACGGCGACGGCTTTTTTACCGCTGTGGCCGTAGCTTTATTATTATACAACCTGTTTGTATATTTTTCACTGAGCGAGAAGGCTTATCTCTATTATATTGGTTATATCTCTATGGCCATACTTCATAATAATGTAGTAGCCGGCCATATACAGGTATTTTTGCCATGGCTGGATTGGCTGAACACCACCACGCTGATCCCGGCAATGTCTTTTTTCAGTATCCTTTTTTCCAACTCTTTTTTGCAAACCAGGCAACATGCGCCGTTCATTTATAAAATGCAGTTGCCGCTGATTCTTTTATGCCTGGTGCCATTGATATGTTATACAGCCGGCTGGTACAGGCTGGCTATCTTAATGTCTGCCATGCTCATTTTTATTCTTTTTGTTTACTGGCTTTGCGCTGGCATCACCGCTTATAGAAAAGGCTTTGCCCCTGCTATTTTTTACATTATTGGTTTTGGAGCCCTGGTACTTTTGAGCGTTGTTTTTGAGTTAAAAATGAGGGGGTGGCTGGAGGAAAGCTATTGGACAGATTCATCATTATTTATTGGTGTTGCTCTGGAAGCTATCGTTTTATCCTTTGCCCTGGCCAGTAAGATCAATTTTTATAAAAAAGAAAAAGAACGGCTGCAGGAGCAGGCTTACCAGCAGGCTATCCATTTCTCCAGGGAATTGATACAGACGCAGGAAGCTGAAAGAAAACGGATCGCATCGGAACTGCATGACAGCCTGGGGCAAAAACTGGTGCTGATAAAAAATAAGATCCTTAAAGCAGCATTGCCCGGCGCTGTAGCACAACAGGATGATTCCCTGCCGGGAAATGTAGCCGAAGCCATCCAGGAAATAAGGAGCATTTCTTACGGGCTCAGGCCTTACCAGATAGACCTGCTGGGGCTCACCAGCTCTGTTAATAGCCTTGCAGAAGAGAGCTTTGACGCAGCGGGTATTGATTTTACAACAACTATTGACAATATTGACGGAATATTTGACAATGATGACAGTATTAACATTTATCGTATCGTACAGGAATGTATCAATAATATTATCAAGCATGCTGCAGCAAGCCATGCAGATATTTCTATAAAACGATCCGGAGCTGAAATCACGATTACTATTAAAGATAATGGCTCCGGGTTTGACACTGGTAAAAATTATTCCGGTTTTGGATTAAAAGGTATTAAAGAACGATTACATATACTGAAAGGATCTGTTACTATTAAAACCCTGCCTCTGTTGGGAACCTCATTTCAGTTTCATATTCCCGTATCAAACCCCCACACATGAACACAGAAAAAATAAAAATACTGATAGCGGATGACCATCCTATTTTTTTAAAAGGATTGCAGGAAGTAATAGAAGATACCGGAACCATGCAGGTGGTATTTAAAGCTCATAATGGTACAGATGCCATTAATGCAGCACTCAGCAAAGACCTTGATATTGCCATCCTGGATATAGACATGCCGGGTGCCAACGGATTGCAGGTAGCCGAACAGATCCTTGCAAAAAAGCCCGAAACAGCTATTATCCTGCTAACCATGCACAAAGCCAAAGATGCTTTTTTAAAAGCACTGGAAATAGGCGTATCGGGTTATGTGCTGAAAGAAAATGCAGTGGTAGACATTATCAATGCTATTGCTGCGGTAAGGAAATACCAGTCTTATATCAGCCCGGAGATGTCATCGTTCCTTTTAAAAAATAAACACCGGAGCCGCAATGATGCCGCCAGCCAATTAGAGCTGCTGACACAATCGGAAAAAAATATTCTGGAAAAAGTGTCCCAATACAAATCCACCAAAGAGATAGCGGAAGAATTATACATCAGCGAAAAAACGGTATCCAATCACCGCATGAACATCGCAAAAAAATTAAACCTCAGCGGCAAAAACAGCCTGCTGCGTTTTGCTATTGAAAATGCAGGCAGTTAGCTTATAAGCAGTACTACCTACAAAATTGAGCCGGAACACCCATTGTAACCGGGCATTGGGAAAAATAGTTTTGCTGCATAAAATACAATTATGCAATACAACAAAACAACTACCGGCCAACCCCGCTCCAGGTATTTTTTATTACTACTGCTTGGTGCATGGTGCTTATTACTTTTCAGCACATCATGCAACAAAAGTCGCATCGGGGAGGAAAGTCCTGACATCCCTCACCAACCACTGCAATTATCTCATGGTAAACCTACAGGAGAAATCAGCACTGCACAGATAGGAGCAGAAGGTGGCTCCCTGATCAGCAAAGACGGTACCATCAAAATAGAAGTTCCGGCCGGCGCCATTGATGCGGCCACAGCGTTTAGCATACAGGAAGTAGAAAATGTGCTGAAGAACAAAGCGAAAGCATTCCGGCTGCTGCCTGAAAACGTGAACTTTAAAAAGCCGGTTACCCTTACCTATAACTATGGAGAAATAGCCATGGACGGTGTAAATCCCGATTTTCTCTTCCTGGCTTTCCAGGATAAGGACGGCTATTTCTATTCGGCCAATAAAACCCGCGGCAACCGTCAGAGCAAGACCCTGACAGTACAAACCACCCACTTCAGCGACTGGACCTTCTATTCGCAATATGACCTGTATTTGCCCGGAAATAAGCTGTCAAACGGGGAAATACGCCTGGTGGAGGGAGAAGAAATAACCCTCGAGCTAAAAGCTACTACGCCCAAGGAAAACTATTATGAAGAGTACGGGCCAATAGTACTGCCCGAACTCGCTTCCAATATTTATATCCAAAGGGCCGTATGGGATTATGCCCCTAAAAAAGGAGTAATGAACTCCAACCCGGCCCAGGGAGCGGTTGTTTATAAAGCGCCTGCAAAAGTAACGGCGGTAGAAAGGGTTTACATCAATGTTACCATCAATGGGAAGCTGGGAAAAGATAACCTGGGTAATGATGTGCAGCAAATGCAGATAAGGCAGCCTGTGGTGATTTATCCTGAGGGGTATTTTATACTGAGTGAAGATGGCGTGGAAATAGCAGCCTATAATTTTGGGGGAGAGTACATACAATTGTACGGCTCCCAATTGGTAGCCTTTTTTCCTAACGGCTATTCGTTGGGTATATACACTTACGGACCCACTACAGGAAGCTTTCCTTACAATATGCATGGTACACCCGGAGCCGCAACCATAGAGCTTACACAAAACGGGAAAGACGGGATGATCGTGTTTCGCCCTAAGGAATGTGAAGGTAAAGACCCGGACCCCTATTTCTCCCCAGGGGCAGTTATCCTTAAATCTGTAGCGCTGAAAAAAGGAGAATATTTTGAAGGTGAATTTTCGGTAACGCTTTTTGGATATGAATGGTGCCAGAAACCCAGAGCTAAAAACCTGTCCGGCAAATTCAGGTTCAGGAAAACAGTGGATTAACAGGCTTAAAAAATGACGTATGGGAAACAAAACAACAAACCACATGTATATGAAGCAGTATCTTTTAATCATAATCGCAGCAACAATCAATATTGCCGCCATCGCACAAAATGCAGGTATGCAATCCAACGACAATAGTGGAAAAAGAAAGTTAGGAATTAAAATAGGTGTTAATTTTTCCACCGCACATGTCAAAAATGCGGGAGACCTTAAGCTGAATGCCCGGCAGGGTTTGATGGTATCAGGATTCTTCTCTCCCTCCAACAGGGGTATAATAGGGTACAGAAGTGAGATCGTATATTCTCGCCAGGGATTCCAATATGCGACGAATAATAACACAACCATCGTCTCGAACAATTACCTGCTGTTTCCCCAACTCACAACAATCAACATTAGCCGTTTCTTTCAATTGCAGGCTGGAGGACAAGCAGGCTATCTATTAAGCGCTAACAGCAAAAATGGCGCTAACCACTTTGACATGAAAGAAATGATGAACCGTATTGATTATGGCGCTGTTGGTGGAGTTGAAATTTATCCGTATGAGGGACTGATTTTAGGTGGCCGCTATGCCATGAGCTTTGGCAATATATATAAACAACCCGAAGCTTCACCACCTATACCTGACAACAGTTTTGATTTTAAAGCACGTAATGGCGTGATCAGTATTTTTTTGGGTTATAGTTTTTAACAGTAAAAAAAGAATCATGAAAAACAAATATACACTGTGCGGATTATTGTTGCTGATCGCTTTCAACTATCCAGCCATGGCTCAAATAGCAGATTCTATCCGCCTTCATATAGATACCTGTCTTTTTATCTTACAACAAAATTCATTGTATGCAAACAGGGTAAACTGGCAGGACGTAGAACAAAAAGTTTTTGCCAAAGCAGGACAGGCCAAAACAAAAGCCGAAACCTTTGAAGCCCTGAAAATAGCTTTTGATGCATTGGACGACAAGCACGCTGCCTATTATCAGTATGATGATTCTTACAAGCCTGACAATGCTGAATTAATGAGCCGTTATTCCGATTCGATCAAAGCAGCCTGGAAACGCGGTCCGCACGTTGATGCTAAAATCATCAACGGAATGGCGTATATCTCTGTTCCTTTTATGGGCGCGAACAAGCAGGAGCAAATCGACAGCTATGCCAACTGGATTTATAATGAAGTAGCAAAACTCCAAAAGCAAAAACCCAAAGGCTGGATTATTGACCTGCGCCTGAATGGCGGCGGCAATATACGTCCTATGCTTGCTGGCCTGGCTCCTTTTTTCAGAGATGGCGTTGTAAGTTATTACATTAACAAAAAAGGAGAAGCTGGTGACAAATCGGTTTTCAGCAAAGGAAATTTCCTGATATATGATCTTATACAAGCCAGAATCAAAAACAAAATCAATAGTTTTCCAAATGCAAAAGTGGCGGTGCTAATCGGCCCGGGAACAGCAAGCTCGGGCGAAATAACGGCTGCAGTTTTCAGCAAACGTCCCAATACAATTCTTTTAGGCAACAACACGGCAGGTTTGGCAAATGCTACCAACGGATTTGTATTTAACAATAACAACAACTACTTCCTTATTTCAGCAGCTCAGATTGCCGACCGGAATAAAAAAGCATTTCCGGAAATCATTAAGCCTGATTTTTACGTAGAAGGGAATGAGTCTTTTAACGATATTCCTAACGATCCGATGGTAAAGAAAGCCATAATGTGGCTAACCCGGAAACAATCACATATATAATACACAAAACACTTACATCTTTAAAACAACTTTTTAAAATGAAACAATTTACAACCATGATCCCTTTCTTATTAACCATGTTACTTATTTCCTGCACCAAGGAAGGCAACCCTTCCGGTTCCATAGACCCTGACGAGCCTGCAGCAAAAGCATATACTATTAGCGGTACTGTAAAAGATGCTGCGGGTAATCCCGTTAAAAGCGCCAGGATAAGAGTGGAAAACCCCAACGGTAATAATATCCATTATACTACCACCAGTAATGAGGCCGGCAAATACAGCATTACGGTAAGCGCCATTGGCGGGTATAAAATATACGCATGGAAAGAAGCCATGTTTGAAAATGATACTTACCAGGTAAGATTGGGGATGGAAAAAGAAACAGACTACGATGCATTCAGTGTACCGGCAAGCGGCGTAACCAAAAATTTTGTATGGAAACTAAACGGCCGTATCCCTGACCGGGTAGTAAGCAAGGAAAACGGAACCGGTTATTTTGGTGGCACTATAAAATTCATTAATTACAATTCCATTACGGACCAGATACCGGCAGGTACAGAAATTACCATCAGGCTTACACCGGTACCCAATGCAAAATTTCTTGATGGCACACCTGCTGCCGGTAAGATTGTTGAGAAAAAGTTCACGATTAAAGACGGCGTGGGCCAGGCATATTATATCAATGATATTCCCGCAACAAAATACAGGATCACAGCTTCAGGCTTGCTGAATGGCATGCCAAAAACTGTTGATATCGGCAGTGGAAATCCTGATGAGTTTACCATAGGCACGGAATACTATTTCAAATCCGAAGGAGGCTCCGGCTCTTACGAAAGTGGATTAGGGTCTCCTAATGAATATTCTTTCTATATCATAAGCAAATAATATTTTAATAATAAGCCTGATACTTTACAGCCGGTAACATTACTGTTTACCGGCTTTTTATCAGTTCGCCCTGCAAGCGAACAGGCTGTACTGGTAATTCGGAAGCTTCCTGTTGTCTTCTGTCTATAACCCGCAGCATATGTCGCCATTTATTTTTTCTGTGATGCTTTTCCATGACTTTTACTTCTGATATTTTCTTAAAAAGTTCAATAGGATTTTCTCATGTAAAACGGAGCAGGTATTCTTATCAGCTCCTTTTTTATTGTATATACCATTGCACCTAATAACGATCGTCTATAAAACCTGCCGTATAGCGGCTAACGGCTGTATATAGCGTCTCATTTTTACAGGGTCTTCTACAGAAAATATATTTGCGGCTCACATAAAAATTTTTATCAATCATGTATTTCTCATCAATCAACACCATTGTCTGCAGAGGCCTGGCCTTTCTTTTGCCAATTGCTATATGCACCAGCTGCCAGCAGGACGAAACCGCCATTGACGATCCGGCAAAACCGGATAAGGTTGTAAACTTTATTCCTGCAAAGAACAAAAAATTCATTTATAAGATAGCGGGTGAAGATGGTTCTGACGGCACAGTTACACAAAATATATCCGGTAATAAAGACTCTGCAGGTATTACAGTATACAACCTGCATTCGGTAGTGCAGGCAAGCGGACAGTCCATAACAATGGATAATAAAATATTCAATTTGAATGGAAAAACCTATACTGAAATAAAGGTTCCGGACGCATGGCACCAATATGTGGCGCTGCTTGGCCAAATGCCCGGTATAACCGTTACTAAAACAGCACTTACAGGCTACCCGGCGTATATGGTTATGCAAAACGCCCTGAAAAACGGCAGCACAATTACAACAACAGGCTCCGGGCAGGAACAGCTTATAGAATATACAAACCATGGGGAACCCGGATCTAACAGGCAGGAAATAACGCAACAGGGCGGAACCGCCAAAGTTGAAACGATTACGGTTCCTGCAGGCAGTTTCGTATGTAATAAGTTCTCTTATGCAACAGATACTAAAATAACCGTAAATGCCGGTAGCCGGCATGAAACCGCCGGCGGCTACCAGAAGGTAACTGTTTGGATGGCGCATGGGATTGGTATGGTAAAGCAGGAGTCCACCGGCACCCTGGTATCAGTGATATTGCTGCCAACAGGAGAAATAAAAAAGATCGTCACTAATACGGCATCCACTACTACTTTGCAAAAAATAGAGTAACGTTACAATGAGCAGCATTAACTTTCAAATACTACAGCCTACAGATCAACAGTTTTTCACACAGATAGCCAACTGGTATTTTTCAGAATGGCAGATTCCTGTCAACGCTACAATAGAAAGGCTCAAAAGCCTTACGGCTGATAAGGGACAGTTCCAGGCATTGATGCTTTTTGACGGGAAACCCATTGCTACAGGCGGTGTTTATGACCATGTGGGCTTACTTGATAAAAAGCCAGCACTTAAAGTGTATAAAAAATGGCTGGCACTGGTTTACACTATCCCCGGCGAAAGAGGCAGGGGATATGGTGCTGCTCTTTGCAACTATATACACAACTATTGCCATACATTGGGATTCGAAAAAATATACCTGTTTACACACACTGCGAAAACCCTTTACCAAAGGCTTGGCTGGAAAGAACAGGAACGCTTCCTCATCCACGACCGCGATATTGTTGTAATGGAGAAATCAATTTTCTAAAATCTATAAACCGGTGGATAATCAGCATTGTTAAGCGCTTATATTTTTAAAAGCACTACCTGGGTAATTATCCGCTTAGATATTACCAGGACAGGAATACCATTGTGCCATCAAACTCAAAAATCATCATGTCTATGCAAGAGCATACTGAGTACAAACGCCTTGAAGAAGCATACACCCCGGAAAACCTCACAAGGATCTGCGGACAGATTCTTCAGCTATATAAACTGAAACAGTATGAACGTTTGCGGGCCCTGCTGGTGAAGATTGGCGACCCCGATGCCCATAAAGTGGGCGACAGGCAGCTTCTTGTAAAACTGATGCTATGGTATCACCCCGACCGGCTGTCCTACTACCGGCAGCTTTTAAAAAATGAAAAGGAACACAGCAGCCTGGCTGAACTAAGCCATATCCTGGTCACCCAAAATGATCCCTTACTGTTCGATCACGATGCCGCAAATGCTGTCAGTACTACAGATCCTGATCTGCCGGGTGAGGAATATGCCTGGCAGGAAGCTGAAGAGGCAAATTACTATGATAGTGATCCGGACGACACAGAGACCGATACCTACTACGGAGAAAACGATAACAGCTTTTATACTATATTCAAAAAAAGCATGTATGGCAGGACAGACATTATTTTACCCTCCTATATGCTGGAGGATATGGATGAGCTTGAACTGGCCAACAGGGGAATGGACAGCCTGGAAGGAATAGCCCATTGCCGTCACCTGGTAATGCTTAATCTTTCGGGAAACGCGTTAACAAATACAGAGGGTATGGAAGCGCTGACTTACCTGGAGGAATTATATATTCCTGATAACGCAATCGGGTATATCGACACGCTCAGCCATCTGAGCCGGCTGAGAGTGCTGGACCTCTCCGGCAACCAGGTGGATGATATTACGCCGTTGTTTGAACTGGAGCATCTTGAATTTGTAAACCTGGAAGGAAATCCCGTTCCGGCCCTGCAGGTGAAGGCATTGAAAGCAAAAGGGTGCATCGTCATTATTTAAACAGGCGACAAAACCTGCTGTATGTAGCCGGAACCCGCTCTATATCTACAAACAAAAAAGTCTTCATGGCTTTCTGTTAGCATTGCAGCATGAATAAAACAATTATCAATCCCATTATCAAAGACCAGGTAACGTTCATGCAAACCGCGGTGGTTACCAATGGTCGTATTACCACTTTGCAGGTTACCTTAATGCCAGGCGGCGGTACGCCTTTGCATTATCACAGGAACTTTTCAGAAACCTTCGTTGTAGTGGAAGGAACGCTAACTATTACACTGAAGCACAAAACCATCTCTCTCGCGGCCGGCCAAAAGCTTACAGTGGAAAAAGGGCAGGTGCACTGCTTTTCAAACGAATCTGTGGCGCCTGTTGTTTTTACCACGGTGATTCTTCCGGGTTCTGAAGGATTTGAGAATGCCCTGCGTATTTTATATGGCCTTGCAGGCGACAATAAAACCGATGACAAGGGAATGCCTAAAAGCCTGCTGGCATTAGCGGTGGTATCCGCTATAAGCGATATGCGCCCCGCCGGCGCCGGCGTGTTGCTGGCGCCACTTATGGGTGTTTTTAATTATATCGCAAAGATCTCCGGGTTCCGTAAAAAGCTGGAGGCTCAGTACTGTAAGGACCATTGAACCAATGATGGACAATCAACAGCAAGTGAAGCTGCCGGTTAAAAGCAGAAAAGAAGCTGTCTCCTAAAGTGTGTCAGCCTGAGGCCCCCAATAATAAAAAAATTAAGTTCATTGAAATGACAAGAAGCGTTGTCAGGCTGTCCAAAGGACTCCTTAGGGAGAGCTTGACGAACCATTGAGCTATGGATTACTAATGCCCTTCGTATTCCGATAGCTATCGGAACAGGACGACACTTATTTTTTCATTTATTTAAACTTCTTGTCACTAACAACTTGTCGAAGGCTAACGATTCTGGTATCAATATTTCGTTTCCCGGTAGTCATTGGGACAATATGACAACCAAATTGGCTTTTAACATCAGCTTTAGCCAGGAAGCCATTTATTCTTATAATCATTGCAACCCTTCAGGCAGGAAAGATGATAGGAAAAATAAGAGAGAACCCGCTAAAAAACTCCGTAAGGAGTAACATAAAGCAAAGAAGCCATCAACATCAGATGTGTTTGTACTGACCCAGGAAATTTATGCCGGCCGGCACTTGGGATATTTATGTAGCTTTGTGAGAGGTATTAACAAGCTGTTACCCATTTTATGCCCATAGCAACAATTATTACAGGATTGATCTTATATAGTTTCATTCGTAAAAGACCAATTAACAAGAAACGATCTGAAACTATAGCAACAAACCTTACAGCTAAAGACTTAAATCCAATAGCCTGGCAGTTTTATGGACCAGACATTAACAAGATAAAATAAAAAGTATGAACCCCCTTGAAATTTTTCAAAAAGAGGCACCGGAAGTAGCAGCAGCATTTGACGGACTGATTGAAGCGTTAAAAAAGTCACCGGGGTTAGATGCCAAAACAAAACAATTGGTTTATATAGGGATAAAGGCTGCAATGGGCGATAGTACTGCAATTTATTTCCATGTGCAAATGGCAAAAGAGCTTGGAGCTACCAGGGAAGAAATCAGGGATACTATTTTAATTACCCTGTCTGTGTGCGGATTAAAAGGAGTAGCAAGCTGCCTTCCAACTGCTTTAGATATTTATGACAAAACAAAATAGTTTTCATATGGCAGGTGATCTGTCCAATCAAATAAACATTGGTAAGGATACAGAAACCAAGCTGATGCAGGTAGGCATAGACTCTTATGAAAAATTAGTGGCAGCAGGAAGTGAGGGGGCTTTTATCCGGCTCCAGGCAATTGACCCTGGCGCTTGTTTGAGTTTACTGTATGGATTAGAAGGGGCAATAGAAGGAGTTAAATGGAACGAATTGCAGCCAGATAAAAAACAAGCCTTACAACAGTTTTATAAGACAACAAAAAAGAAATAAAGCTGCAACAAAACTAGCATGTTCAGAACATATTGAGGGTATATGCAACACCGTATTTGCTAATACCAGCAGAAAAATACAGATAACTTCCATAGCTATAAAAAAAGTCCAGGGCTATGAAAGCTCCGGACTACAGTAAAACACAGGGTATTACGCGATAAATTAATAGGTTCTTTTCATTCTGAAAGATCCCTTCACTGATTTGGAAGTAACCGCATTCTTGCTATCCTATTGCTTAAAGTTTCCTTCTTAGTCTAAAAGTCCCAGTTACCTTTTTGGTTTTCGCCGGACATCCACTACCTACTTCATATACTGTTGCTTCAATACTTCCGGAGATAATGCCACCTATACTTCCATACTTATCAATAGTTAGTTTACCTTTTCCATAATACGGCTTACTGTCATTACATTTATAGTACACCCCCCTATACGGAACATCGGTCCCACTTGATATATTGACCGTCAAACCAAATTTATCCGGTTCTGCCTCATTTCCCATATCAAAATTATCAGTCCTGTCTGCATGTAAGTTTATAGAAATACCACCCGTTAGCCCTGTACCCATAAGAATTGTCATGGAGCCCATCAACGCCGCATCATTTGAAAGACCAACATGTGTAGTTCCATCCACTTCCCAGGTAAAATATTCATCAGGCATCAGTTCGATTTCTGTCTGGACAATAACCAGACCCGATGTACCCGGCCTGTCAGGATGCGTTTTGTTCACCATATTCTTAATCTGTGCACCTACCGCAATTTTTGTGGGTTGTACAATGCTTGCCGGTGCGGTATAAGTTGCCGCGACACCTGTTTCATCGTTTTCCATCTCTAGATTCCTATCCCGTTTGACCTTACCGGGACCATTAACAAACCACGTATCCGTTTTGATCGGTTCCCTATCTCTACGGCACACTTTTCCATCCGGCCACTGTTCCAGATAATATAGAAGTATCTCCGTTTCTTCATTAGCAACCAGCTTGTTCCTTATCGCTACAATATGAAATAAACGATTAAGGTACCAATCGCTAAAATGCCGGGTATTCACCCGCACCTTGTGTGCGGCCTTGTCAATCTCCGTCATATACGCACTATAAAAATAGCCTTCTTTATCCTGATAGGCAAGATACAGGTAGTCTTCCGATGTCCCGGCCAGATCTTCCTCTGTATAGGCAAATGTTATTTTCACATCCTTATGAAAAGTCACATCTTCTGGTCCAAGACGATAAGCAGGCCCGGTTGCCGACGCTAATGTCTTGCTGATAGGCTGTATGGTAAATTGTACATCACTGTCGACCGCGCCCGCGGGAATATCGACCGTTATCATTCCGTCGGGTGTAGCGATCTGTCCTCCCGCAGCGCCGATCACCTTTACTATCGGGTTACCCTGTGAAACACCATGTTCTGCCTTAATCGGCACCAGTTCCCCTTTATTTGCAGGATCAGCATCTTTCCTGCAAGAGCCGATCGACAGCAGGAAACTCATACATAGTATAATATAGCTTAATTGATTTTTCATAATATTTATCGCTTTTATAATTTCAACTCAATTTCCAGCACATCCCGGTATCTTTTAAAAAAGAGCACTATTACCGGCGCATGTTAAAGGTGGGGAGGGCCAGTAACTGTAGCAATATCCACCGTACTACCCTGCTTAAACTCAGTATTTTATATACATCTCTTTAATATCCCTTGCGCTCATTTTTACCGTACACTACTCACTCCTCCGGGCGGTCCGGGTTCATTTACATTATTTTTTTTACAGGAGATACCTAAAACAATTAATCCTGCTAAAAGAAGCAGCTTCCCTAAGCGCTTTTGCGTATTCATAGTAAAATATTTTCAGTTAATAATTATAAGTTACAGCAACGCCTTCGTACCAGTCTTCGGGAAAATCAATGGTAAGGCTTGATTGATAGCCGCCCGAACCCAGCGTATATTTAAGCCGGAGCGGTTGCCTGTTCCCATTTTTAACATATACTGCAGTCAGCGTGTACCGGCCTATTGGTATGTCCGTTAATTTACCGTAAGATGATGTATTGGGTAGCCCCGTATGCAGCTTTAACACTTCTCCATCTGAGCCGTCTATTAATTTTCCAACAGGAGTTAGCGTATATTCAATACTTTGCTCGTCTATATCCAGCAGCAATGCACCATTGAGCTCAATATAGGATCCATAATACCCGTCTTCCGGCATGGGGCCGGAGAGTTTCCATTTGAAATTTCTTACAGCGCCCTCATTGCTGAAAACATTATCATTGTCAGGATGCAGTGGCAGCCGGTAATTTTTACCATTATAGTTCTTTACAAGATAGGCGTTGGCATGATAAGTTCCTACCTTACTAATCTTGATCTTATAGTTTCCATTGGCATCTGTTTTACCAACGAAAGAATTATAGGTTCCTACAAGCGTGTTCTCTATAGTTACTTCTACATCGCTCAAAGGATTTCCTTTTGTGTCCACCACGCTTCCGGTGGCATAGCCGCTTTCGGGCGCGGCAGTATTACCCTCCTTCTTACAGGACATCAGTATTATTATCCATACTATCAAATGCAGGAATAAGTTTTTTTTCATTTTAATTGTAGTTTTAGATACGTAATAACAACATAGGTTAGCGCCTGGTGCAAGCGTTCCCACTTATTATATGGCTATTTTTAACCCTATTTCCAGCGCGTCCCAGTTACTCTTAAAAGAGGGTACCATTACAGGCGTATATTGATGGTTGGGCGTAAAGGTTACCGTAGATGTACCCACTGCATTATCCGGCTTAAGACCCAGATGCTCATATACATTGGCTTTTGTACCTATAGCCCTCATTTTTAGCTTACGCCCATCACTCATTTTGGCATTGATGGTATATTTACCTACCGGGATATTGTGAATACTAAACCCGGTTGAGCTGCCAATTTGCCGGGTAATTTTGAAAGACCTTGTTTCTCCGTAAAGCCCCGTTCCTATAGGAATCAGCTCAATTTCAATAACACCATTTTCAGGCAGGTATTCCGGATTTTGATAGGGGTCTCCGGTATAATTAATATTGAAACTAAAAGATAAAGCCCCACCGTAATAATTGCTTTCATTACCGGGTTGCTGCGCTACTTCATCAGGATTGGCAGGGCCATAAGACAGCAACACAAAGTTTTTGACCACTCCATTGCCCGACGGAAAGGAGCTGGTACCACCTACAGGATATAATGCAACAACAGCTGGTGTTTCATTATAGATTATTGTAGCAGCCGTACCAAAAAAATAGGCAGCACCGGCCGGAATACGGAACTCGTAATATCCGTTATCATTGGTGAGTGCGCTTCCGCTTGAATAAAATCCGCCTGTGAGTGATGAGGACACACCAATATGCGCGCCTTTTAGGGGTTTGCCGCTTAAATCAGCCACATAACCTCTCGCTACATCTGCTCTAACAGATAAAGAAGGAAAGACCGGCATTCGGGGTATAGCGTTTCCCATAACATTCACGTAGTAGCCATCTCCGGGAATAGCGAAATTGGCATGTCCATTCACAACAGGTAAATCGGGCTGGGCTTCCCAGGTTGTTTCTGCAGTAGCTTCGTCTGGCTCTTTTGAGCAGCCTGTTAGCGCACATACCATAAACAGCAGGTAAAATAGTTTCATTATAAATAATTTTTTGTCAGATAAGAAAATAAAAGCCAGGCAGGTATCATCCCGCCAGGCAGCGGTGTTCTGCAACGATCAGCTAATAACAAACAGCTTATAAATCAGAAGATGTGAAAGATAATTTAAGCGTAATGTCCACATCTGGCAAAATATAGAGCTCTGCACCAGGATCATTATAGCTGTTCATGCCCCATTGCAGGCGATCCAGCTTAAAGCTGCCTTCCGCAGACATTTTCCCTTTTGCTGTTTTAACCACTACCGGTATCTGGATGCTGTGGGTTTGGCCTATCATCTTAAAATCGCCGGTGATCATGGTATTGGCAGAAGAAGATGCAGCACTGTAGGGCTCTACTTTTGTAATGTGGAAACTGGCATCCGGATGTATTGCCATGTTAAAAAAGTCTGGGCTTTTTAAGTGGGTCAGCAATGCTTCCCGTTCCGCTGGATTGGTAAGGTCAAAATTGCTGATGCTGGCAATGGGAATAGTAAAATCACCACCGGTTATTTTTCCTTTTCCATTGGTTTGCAGGGTACCGGACACTTTAAAAGCGCCCCTGTGAAAATGGGTAGGCGCACTGCCTTTCCATTCTACAGCAGAGCTTTCTTCGTTTACTTTAAAATCAGTTGAGCTTATTGACCCGTTGTGCGAACATGCGGTTAGTACAGATAGCGCAATGAGCGCGGCATACATCTTTCTTTTCATTTTTGTTTATTGTAGTTGTTTATAAAAAATTTACTTTATACACGTTAGTAATTGAATCTATCATAGCCTTCATTCTTTCTGCCGGCGGAGCAACGGGCGCAGTAACTGTTTCGGGCAGTTCTGAAAGCGGTTCGCTGAATGCTATAAAATAATTCCAGAGATCTCCGGGAGTTATAAGGTTCATAAGCGTAGCTTTCCCCGTAAGTATTTTAAACGAATGCGGTACATTGCGGGGTGCAAAAAGGGCTTCGCCCTGCTTCAGTACGGTTACATTGTTTGCTACGGTTACGCTTATTTCACCATCCAGCACATAGAAAGCTTCATCTTCATTTGTATGAATATGCGGTGGTGGCTCGGCGCCCTTCGGCAGGGTGAGTTCAAGCAATGCCAGCGTATTCCCTGTTTGCTCCGGCGCAATAAGTGTTTGAAAATAGCCGCCCTGGTAGCTTCTGTACCTGGCAGTGGTGATTAATGATTCCATTTTTGATGATTTATCTGATTTGTGCAATATGTGTTTCGTTGATTTTTTTAACAGAAGAGACCCGGCATGTTTCGATGCGCAACAAGGCGGCGATGCTAGTAGCACCATCCACATCAACTGCATTAGCCAGGCAGTTTAACCTTCTGATCATGGCTGGTTTATTGGTCTTTAACCGGTACCCGTTCATTAAAATTTCAAGGAACTGGTTGTCCGCTGCATCATATAAGCGGATTATGGTATAGGGGTTAGAGCGCGGGCCGGTTTCGGTTACCCAGTAATGGCTTTCTTTGGGAAGATGGGCAGGCGTGGCTTTCACACTGATCACGAACAGTAACAAGGTGCAGATGATGATAAAAAACTTTTTCATACGTATAATTTTTATGTTAAAAAATAAATACAGGGATAACTATTTTTTGCTGATAAGAATGCAAGATTGAGGTTATTCCAGAACCCCAGCAAATAGCAGCGATGTATGCCGGCTTTCATCGTTATATGCCGATTTTTATTGCCGAATGCTTTCAGAAATCAAACATGAACCGGCTGTGCCAGTGAGATATAAATCAACTATATACGTTGTATCTCTTGCCTAGAAAAGCATCATCGATACTGTAGAGATACAAAAAGAGAAGGCTGGTGCTGTTATTCAAAAATTATAGTCATAAGGAAGGAGTCAGAAAAGTGCAGGATGTTTGAAAGAGGTTTGTATTAAAAAGCTAATCCATAACAAGCCTCCAGGTACCATTTATCTTTTTCCATACAGAGCTATATAGCCCTTTGGTTATTTTTTCATTTCCCAGGCTGTCTTTTCGTGTGAGTATAAACCAGCCATATGTATAACCCAGGTCACCGCTTGCCGCTACGTCAATTTTCTTTGCCTCCCAGGTGATTTTAAAAGGCGCTTTCGTGCCATTAGGATATTTAGCTATATTTTTTTTAATAAAGTCAATATTATGAAGAATAGTGTCTCCATCATTAAACAGAGCAATCTCATCAGCTGCAACATCAAGCATGGCATGATAGAATCCTTTTTGGGCCGAAGCATTGGAAAAGGATTGTTCTGCGTCCTTTAACTCCTGTTTCAATTTTTCAGGATGATGCATAGTAATGCCCCGGGAACAACCAATTGCAAAAAGAAACAGGTACATTATGGCAATATTTTTCATTGTCTGTTTTTTTAGTTTTGCTGTCAGAAATGAAAAGAATATTTTTTCAGGCCTATTCAGTAGCAGGCAACGGGTTAAATTTATCTGCACAGGCCTGTTTGTAATTGCGCCCGATGGGAATTTTATTCCCCGCAATCAAAATATGATTGGGATGATACCCTTCCATTTTATGTACAGGGATAATAAAAGAACGGTGAATACGCATAAACTCACCTATGGGCAGCAGCTTTTCTGTTACGCTGATCTTTTGTTTTGTATGAAAGGTTTTATCTTTTGTGATCACTTTGATATAATCCTTTATACTTTCTATCCACAAGATATCTTTTGTGTTCACTTTTATTAAACGCCGCTCAACGCGCAGGTATAAAAAATGATCCTGGTGCTGTTGCACCGGGCTTTCCGCCGCCTGATGCGCTTCGCTTCTTTTACTGCCTCCGTTAATAAAGTGCATTACTTTATCAATCGCCTGCAGGAAACGTTTCAATGGAATAGGTTTAAGCAAATAGTCTATCGCGTTAAGGTCAAACCCTTCAATAGCATACTCCTGGTAGGCTGTTGTGAAAATAATAAGCGGGGGCTTTTTCAAGCTGCGCACCAGGTCGGTTCCCAAAAGACGTGGCATTTTTATATCAAGAAAAACAAGGTCAATCTGATCATGCTGAATAGTCTGGAATGCTTCTATTGCATTGCTGCAGGTGCTCACAATTTCTATTTCGGGGATATGCATGGCATATTTCCGTATAATCTCCATAGCATGAGGCTCATCATCAACTATAACCGTCCGGATCTTCATTTTTTATTTTTTGCTGTTGAAGATAATTGAACATTCAGCTCGGCAATAAAGCAGTCACCTTCATCAAAATACCGGAACAAATGTTTGCCCGGGTATAATAGTTCTAACCGTTTCCGCAAATTGAGCAGTCCTATATCCCCGCTACCTTTTTTACCGGAGCTGTTAACAACCGGCTGTTCGGGTTTGCTGTTAGAAATTTTGAAAGCCAGTGTATCGCCGGAAACATATAATTCAATATTGATCCACGGTGTATCGGTAGTTTCCGCAGCGCCATGCTTAAAGGCATTTTCAACCAGGGGAAGCATCAGCAGCGGCGCTATTTTTACGTTTCCTGTATTATCACTCATATTTACATTCAGCTCCAGCCGGTCTTCATACCGAAGTTTTTCCAGCTCAATATAATCATTCAGCACTTCAATATCGCGTTTAAGCGATACCTGTTCAGCAGTGCATTCGTAAAGCACATACCGGAGTATATTGGAAATACCCAGGATAATGGCTGGCGTTTGGGGTGCATTATCTAAAGAAAGTGCATACAGGTTGTTCAGCGAATTGAAAAGAAAATGAGGGTGTAATTGTCCTTTTAAAAAATTGAGCTCGGCCTGAAGCACTGCCTGCTTTCGCTCGTTCCATAAGATGAACAATTTCAAAGTTACGCAGATCCATACTACCGTATTGGTACGCTCAACAGCATTTACAAAATCCACAGGACTTTTCAACTGCGCCCATTTGGGCAGGCTGAGCTTTGGCCATGTAAAGCTGCTGTCTCTTAGTTTATAAAAGCGGTATATATAAGGGTCTGTAATAAAAACCTCCACCATCCTGTATAATACTGCAATTAATAACATGATCAACAGTACCAGGAAAAAGGTTTTAATATATTTATCGCGAAAGAAAAAACGCGGCACTACCCAATGGGCAATAAGATAAAAGTAGCACATATGCACGGGCAGCAGCATCAGGATAATTTTCGCGCCCAGTTCATAACTGTCATACGCTGTACCATAAATAAATACCAGTAAGCTGAAGGAAAGCAGCCAGTAGAATAATTGTTTTAATATGGGATACCTTGCTAACAAACAGTTGCCTTTTCTATAAAGTTAAGGCCGGTCCTTTATATTTTTTATGTTAGTAGACATAAGTAGCGTTTTGTCGATGAATGTAATATGATTTTTTTAGCAATAATGCGGGAAGTACCAGTATTTATATCGAAAGCCCGGCTCATCAGATGGATTTCTTTGTAATAGTCATTTCTGTTCATGACTAAATCAACTGCAGAAAGCCATTGAGAACGTTAACCTGCATTATTCAGGAAACGGCAGCCCTGCAGGTTTGCATGCTATGTCTATTACGCCTGTGCATTTACTCTTTTGCATATATACTGCAATTCGTCAATGCTTTTTACGCAACTGAGCCTTATTCCTGTTATAAAAACTCCTATTACCTGTTCTGCATTTACCAGTACTTTTACAATACCATTTATATACTCATCTGAAACAGGCGAATTTCCTTTCTGAAACCCGATGTTAAGTATTTCATGCGTAGTCATACGATAAGCTTTGATTGTTTACAAAATGCTTTACTCTTTAATAAATTCAAATCGTATGCCAAATAAATTATTTTCATTTGCTAAAAGCTTTATGCTTTCAGCCTTTAGCCTTCATATTGTACACCGTACGTCTGATATCGTACACGGTTCCAGGCACACAGGCCAGAGGCCTGCGCGAGAGGGAGCCTATCCTCCCTGTCAACTATCATCAGTCATCTGTCAACTCACATCAGTAAGCCTTATGCTTTCGGCTTTTTTACTGTATCACCAGCTCGTCCACTTTTTTCCCGCCGGGATCAAAAATGCTGAAGCGCGCTTCCTGGCCGGATATTTTAGCCTTCAGGATATTATTATTGGAGTTTACGATAACAGGAAATTTTACAGCAGCATTGGGCTGTATGATCCTGTGCCGGTGCTCATGGCCGCTTAGCATTACCTGCACACCGGCATCATTAAGAACCGGAACCCATTTTTCCAGAATTTCACTACTGCCATGCCAGCCGGCATCCGGCGGTATATGACAAATAGCTATCCTGTGCTTTGCTTTTTTAAAGGCATCCGTTTTTACTATTTCATTCAACCACCGGGTCTGTTCATTCCTGTAATTATCCATATCAGTGATGCCACTGTATTCAATATCTGAATCGGGTTTATCTTCACCTCCGTCCAGCACCACAAAACAGGCATCTCCTCTTGTAAACATATAATAAAGATGGCCGCTGTTGGTGGGGAAATAATCAGGAAACTTTGAAGCAAAAGGCGCCCGCGTTTCATGATTCCCTCTGGCATAATACATTGGTTTCTCAGCCGCAAATAACGCAGTGGCGGTATCCATAAAACCGCCGAACATCTCCGCCTCACTCCTGGAGGCATTGATCATATCGCCATTAAAAACAACAAAATCATTGGTAGTAAAATCTACCTGAGATAACAGTTGCTTTAAAACATTATTCCGTTCATGAATATCGTTCACTACAGCAAACTCAACCGGCCCCGGCTTTCCGGCAGTAGTAAACGTAAGCGGTTTTTTCGAATACACATTCGTAGCAGCAATGTCTCCGTAATGTATATATACAAACTCGTGCTTTAATACTTCCTGGCTGTAAATACGATAGCGGTACCTGGTGTTGGGCTTCAGGTCTCTAAGCGTTACTTTATGAACAGTACCTATATTTTTTAACCCATTGGTTGAGTAGAAGAACTTTTGCCTTTCCTTCTGATAAAAGTGGCTGCCATCATCCGGCGCCAGCTCCACCCATGCCGTAGCGGACTTGTTCGTGGTCCATACAATGGTTACCCCGGAGTCTGTCATTGCCTGTAAATAAGGACCATGAGATATTCTTATTCCCTCCTGTGCATTTACGCGGAAAGCGATAGTCAAAAAAAGCAGGCCGCTCAGTATACCGGACAAGCGGATCGGTTTCATTAATGATTTCATCTTCATATTATATAGTTGTTCATTCCCGGGGGACGTACCCAGGAAAGAGTGGAACGGTTTCTGTCCTGATTATTTTTTTACCAATTCAAGGGTAACTAAAACAGGCAGGTGATCAGATGCGTCTTCATTTTTGATCACTTCAACATTTTTTACTTTCCACACTTCCCCTTTATTTATAAAAATATAGTCAAGGCGATACTCCGGCTTTGTATAAGAATACGTGAGCTGAGGGCTGCCGTGTATTACTGCAGCATCATTTAACTTTTGGGTCAAAGCTTTATAAGGTTCGGTATCAGGAATAATATTAAAATCCCCGCCAACAATTACGGGCATCTTCATCCCCGTCATAATATCTGCAACTGCCCTGGCCTGCGCCAGCCTGTTGCCTCCAAACTCATGGCACAGGTGGGTACCTGCAAATGCTATTTTACGGCCATTCGGAAATTTATGCTCTATAACAATTAACGCCCTTCCTTCCCCTCCTTCGGGCACCGGAAGATGGTGTACTGTGTGCTTCGCAGGGTATTTTGATAAAAGCCCCTCGCCATATCCGCCTTCACTGTAGTCCATAGCTTTTCCAAAATAACCATGCATACCGGTCATTTTTGCTAATTCAGCTACCAGGTCTTTTTTTACCCCCCCATTAAATGAGGCCGTTCTTTTTGTCATGCTATCCACTTCCTGCATAGCCACAAAATCAGGTTGATACTTATTAATAACTGCAGCAACTTTTTTAAGATTGCTATGCCCTGCGTTATAGTTTTCTTCACCGTGGTAAATATTATAGGTAAGCACTTTAATGGTTTGTGCATATACAGTTTCGCTTAATGTGCACAAAAACAAAGCAAAAAACAGGCACAACCTTCTCATATTCATATCAATGCTATTTTAATTTTATTATACTGTTTGTTCCTGCATAAATATACACCCGTTTTTAAAACACCCAACATCAAATATTAAACTTGGTTATCTTTGCGTCCTATGCAGGATTTGTTACAAAAGATAGAGGCGTATAAAAATGAGATCAGCGCTTTTAATGCTACAGATGATAAGCAGGCAGAAGCGTTTCGTATCAAATGGCTGGGCAGCAAAGGCCTGGTAAAAGAGATCATGGGCGAAATGAAAAATGTGCCCAATGAGCAGAAGCGTGAAGCGGGGCAGATTTTGAACGAATTTAAACAATTTGCCGAAGCCCGGTTCGAAGCACTGAAAGAGGCCACCGCGCCTGTTGAAAGTGCAGCTTCAGGGATTGATCTTACACTTCCCGGCGATGAAACGCCTCTCGGAAGCCGTCACCCTATTTCCTTAATGCGTAACCGTATTATTTCCATATTCCAGCGGCTGGGCTTTGCCGTGGCTGAAGGCCCCGAAATTGAGGACGACTGGCATAATTTCACTGCGCTGAATATGCCGGAGCACCACCCGGCGCGCGATATGCAGGATACTTTTTATGTAGATGCCGGTGAAAATTCGGCGGTGGATTGGCTGTTGCGCACGCACACCAGTAATACGCAGATCCGCGAAATGGAAAAAGGAAAGCTTCCCATCCGTGTCATTTGCCCGGGCAGGGTATACCGAAACGAAACCATCAGCGCCCGCAGCCACTGCTTTTTTCACCAGGTAGAAGGCCTGTACATTGATGAAAATGTTTCCTTTGCAGATCTAAAACAAACCCTGTACTTCTTTGTAAAAGAAATGTACGGCCAGGATGTACGCGTGCGTTTCCGCCCCTCTTATTTCCCCTTTACCGAGCCCAGCGCCGAAATGGACGTGAGCTGTTTTATCTGTGGTGGTAAAGGCTGTAATATCTGTAAAAAAACAGGATGGGTAGAAATTTTAGG
Organism: Niabella sp.; assembly: GCA_027493055.1. Lineage (GTDB taxonomy): Bacteria > Bacteroidota > Bacteroidia > Chitinophagales > Chitinophagaceae > Niabella. Next base: position 64,502 of record JAPUDO010000019.1, read on the forward strand.
CTGCGGTATGGTACATCCTAATGTGCTGCAAAACTGCGGGATTAACCCCGAAAAATATACAGGATTTGCATTTGGAATGGGCGTTGAGCGCCCGGCTATGCTAAAGTATGGCATCAATGATATCCGCCTGTTCAGCGAAAACGATGTGCGGTTTTTGAAACAGTTTACAAGCGCTACGTAGTAAGGCTCTACATACATTATTTGCGAAAGAAGCTCTGGCTTCTTTTTTTGTTATCCCGGCGCCAGTGCTTCTATCATCGAAATTGTGTCACTCACTTCAATTGTGGTGCATAACCTGGCTTTTTAATACGCATGTGTTTTTAAGCCCGCAGTATTCCTAAGCCGTATAAATTTGTAAAGACTATTTTATCCACTGTTTCTTTGCTTTTATTAACGAGTCTAAAGGAAAATATTTTTTTGTCTCTTCAAGCTTTGAAATATCACGATCTGTTTCCAAAACCTTTTTAAACTGAAGCATTTTCGAAAACTCTCCACCCAAAGAGCAGATCAGGTCAATACGCCTTATTGACTCTTTCTTAAATGTTGAATCAATAATGTTGAATTTTTCTACCATATAATGCTGTTCAACAGGCTTATAAAAAGCAAATCCTGTAAAAATATCTTTATACTTATAGTTCGTTTTAAACGGCCACAAATCAAACACATCTTTTCCAAAAGGTGTATTTGCAAAATCAAAACCAATATTCTCTTTATGTACAACATCAAAAGCCGCATCCCATTTGCCATCTTTCAGTAATACAGCATTCCCGCTATTATTTGCCCCTACTGTATTTAGCAATACATTAGCGGCTCTGTTGCCATATTCCTTAAAAAGAAAGTACCCGACATTTTTTAAAGGGACATCATTTATTAAAAACACTTTGTCGAACGCATGCCGGTAGTTCATTATTACAAGAGCCTTCTTTCTTTTGGCGTTAGCCTGTTTTATCTCATTGAACTTTGAAATGATTTGAGAGGCAATTATACTGTCCCGGTTTCCTATCATTAGCTTAAGGTGAGTCATCGAAGAACTGTCTGCGGTAGCCCAGGAAAAAGGAAGGTCAGAAGGATACAGGTTCAGGGCATATTTTTCCGGGACACTGTTATTGAGCCTGTAAACCTTTTCTAAGAAAAAAGGATAGTTTTTACTACCCCACATTGGCCAAAAGCTACAATTTTGCTGGAACAACGTGAAGTGCTGGGCGATGGTATTTTCAGGCAACCCTTTAGTATGCATAAATGTGTTTAACTCCGGATTTAAAGTGCTTACGCCAACTTCCGTAAAGATATTTCCTACGTTTTTATAAAATCTTTTATCAGAGATGATATCAGCAATCAACTCATATTGGGTCATCTCCTGGTGATACCTTTCGCAAATGATCACAATATCATGCTGGTCAAATAATCCTAAAATATATTCTTTGGCAGATTGATCTTGTTTTTTTAAAAATGTTGTGTACGATGATATAGCATTGGTTTGTGCCAAAACTGCAGATGTGTTCAACAGCAAATAAAGCGCTATAACCACTTCTCTCATAAAAATCAGATTAGATGATCAAAAATACTTTTACAACATAATTTTTTTTTGGATAGAAAATAATGATTTCAATTACGCCTTTTTCTGATCATTATCAGTCTACCAGAATGAAGTTGTACTTACGAGTCAAATAGCTTTACGAATTTTAAGACCGGAAAGGTCTTTTCGTTTCAAAAAATCCATTTCTGCAAATAATGTTACATTCGCCGCGATTTTAAAAAACAAAAAGTTTATGAGCATGAATGTAAAGCTGAATGAACGCAGCAGCGGCACTTGCGAGCTATGCAGCAACCTGCCTGCAACACAGGAATATACCGTAAGCCCTAAAAGCGACGATACCATAGAACACCAGGTGGCGATCTGTGATAGCTGCCTGAGCAACATTACAAGCGGTGATACCAGCGATTACTGGCGTTGCCTGGAAGGCAGCATCTGGAATCCCGAACCGGCAGTGCAGGCGCTGAGCTATCGCATTTTATATACCTGTAAAGACCAGGAATGGGCCAATGATGTTTTAAGTTCTGTTGAGCTGGATGAGAGCACTGTACAATGGGCGCTAAGCGCTTTTGAAGTAGCCGATGCACATAAAGATGCCTTTGGTAATACCCTGGAAAATGGCGACACCGTGGTACTCACCCAGGCATTAAATGTAAAAGGCACCAGCTTTAGCGCACCTAAAGGTACCGTTGTTAAAAAGATCAGGTTAGTACCGGATAATACGGAACAGATCGAAGGAAAAATAAACGAGCAGGTAATTGTGATCCTGACAAAGTATGTGAAGAAGAACTAGTGGTTGTACGATGTCAGATGTACGGGCTGCAATGTATTGGATGGATACTGGGCGCTGGTTGGTGTCTAACTTATAAGTACTAAGATTTAATGTCCTTTGAACCTTACGTACATCGTACACCTGATATCGTACATTTCACGTTATGCTGGTTACTGGTTACAAGTTTCCGATGAATATTGAACATTGAGCATTCCTGCCCCCGTCCGTACCGGCACGGGCGGACGTCCGGTCAGGCGGGGATTGTTGATTATTATCTGAGTATAGAATTTCTATATCGCCTATTTAATTAGGACACGGGTTGCTTGATACTGGTCTGTGTTCTGTCTCAATACTAAGTACTATTGTCTGGATACTGGATGCTTGTCTGCTACTTCTCGTACATCGTACATCTAATATCGTACATTTTACATTATCCAGCATCCAACAAACTTTTCAACTTTCCATCCTGTCAACTGTCATCAGTCGACTGTCATCTTCCCCAACGGCTACCGCAAATTAGCTATCGTAATGGTATCCTGTTCTTTTTAACTTTGGGAAACACTATTCTAAAAGGCCATGAAGAATCCCATTACGTTTTTAATCTGCATTATATATTGTTTAGCCGCAATTGGCCAGCAGGCGGATACGGAATTTACCAAAGGCTGGTTGCTTGCCGGCAGGCTTACTAATGGTGCTATAACCAACTTTAAAAATACTGCTCCAGACTTGTACACAGGCGGAATAGGCCTGAATACACAGTTTACAGTTGTTCCGGGTTTGTTACGGCTGGGTGCTAACGCTGGTGCTGTTTATCATAGCAAAAAAGTGTCGGGACTGTTCGGACCGATGGCAGCATTAAAACTGAAAAATTTTGCTACTAAAAATTTCGGGAGTCTTGCCAATATGCACCTGATAGCTGAAGCCAACTGGGGAACCAATAAGCAGCAGATGGCTGGCGGAGGATTGGGATTTGAGATCCTGGGGCTGGCTCATATAGGCATAACCGCACAGCGGGATTACAAATGGAACCATTGGTGGCTGCAATCTTTCATAGCAATAAGGTTGAATAAATTTAAGCAGGAAGAGGATAAATACTCCAGGTAAAAGTTCTGGTTAAAATTAACAGCATACAGGTTGATAAGTAATCTTTACAGGCAGGCATCTACCCACAGGTGCATAAGCGCTGATAATTAAAAAATCCGTCCAACCGGGTTACCCGTGCGGGCATAAAAAACAAGCAGATGAAACAAGCGCTGGTAATAAGTGGAGGAGGTTCTAAGGGAGCTTTTTCCGTTGGCGTTATAAAAGAGCTGGTTACTATTTATCAAACCCGCTTTGATATATTGGTTGGAACAAGCACAGGGGCGTTAATAATACCACTGGCAGCTCTTGGAGAAATGGATCAGCTGGAAAAACTTTATACTACAGTAACGGACGCCGATATCATTGTAAAGTATAATATAGGCAAAAGGTTAGGCACTACTTCTATTTTTACGGCCGGCCCTTTAACCGCCCAGATTGATACTTTATACACTGATGCCTTTTTCAAAAGACTCCAGGATTCGGGAAAGGAAATTTACCTCACTACTGTCTGCCTGCAAACAGAAGAGCTGGTGGTTTTTACAACGGCTTCCAACCCGGTTGAAACCAGTTATTATACAATACGCAAAATTGTAAATGGCGATCAGTTCAGGCGTGCCGTGCTGGCCTCTGCCAGCCAGCCTGTATTTATGCCACCGATCAAAATAAACAAAAATGTGCCCGGCGAGCGCTTTCCTGATCATCAGTTCGTAGATGGCGGAGTAAGAGAATATGCAGGCCTGGGCATAGCCATAGATGCCGGTGCGGAAGAAATTTTCACGATCGCCCATTCAGCAAAAAATTTTGTTCCTGCATCAGGAACATTTTCCGACCTGTTCAGTATCCTGGAGCATACCATTGCCATGTTCATTACAGATGTTGCAGCCAATGATATTTACCAGCCACACCGGTATAATGAGGCATTAATATACATTCAAAAAGTGAGGGAAAAAATGAAATCTGCCGGAATTCCGGAAGCCGATATTGAAAAATTTTTTACTGTTGACGACATCCCCTGCAGCTATCAAAATAAAAAGCCAATAAAAATACACATGATACAGCCCGAAGATAATTTAGGAGGCGGCCCGGGCGGCCTTGTGTTTGATCCCGGGGAAATGAAAGGAATGTTAGTAAAAGGGCAGATGGCACTTCAATCATACGTGGCTAACCTTAACCCCGGAGAAGTGCACTGGGCATAGGGGTTAAGTGAAGGCGGACGGTCTGAAGGTCCAGAGGATTCCCAGGGAGAGACCTAATCAAGAAGAGACAATATCGTTTACTTAACGTTTTTGTCTGGTTGCAGGTAATAACACCCGCAATGGCGGCAAACTATCAAGTAACAGGTATGCCCAGGTCCGGAGACCTGAGCAAGAGCTATTGGTTTCTAAAACAGTCAGGTAGCGGGTATACCCAGGTAGGGAGACTACTACTGTTCGAAACCTGAAAATATGTTTTAATCAAGCCTGAAAGCCCGCCTGCCGGACGGGCAGGGCTAATATTATTATAAAAAAAGCATCTACACCGATTAAAATCCTGAAGGGATGACATAATATCCTTTGGCACCCCTTCGGGGTTTTCGTCCAAAATCCAAACGATTTTTCTATAATAATAACATCTCTTCGAGATTTTTCTAAGGTTTTGAACACTTAAGGGCCGGAGACCTGAGCAAGAAAAGGTTGTCTTCGGCCTTTAGCTTCGGCTTCCAGTGAGTAGTATAGAATTTCTATATCACATAGCTGATAATCCCCTTTCCCTCTACTTGTTGAACTGTACTATTATTAAACAACTTTCAAACTCATCATTCACCCTCATCACTCACTACTTCACCCACTCTATTTTTCCTGCTTTCACATCCCGTGAGTTACTGCCGATCATAATTTCAAATGCACCCGGTTCCCAATCGTATTTTAAATTGCTGTTATAAAATTTCAGATCTTCAGGCGTGATATTAAACGTTATGGGTTTAGTTTCACCAGCTTTCAGCATTATTTTCTGAAAACCTTTCAGCTCCTTAACAGGTCTGGTTACGCTTCCTACCATATCCCTGATATAAAGCTGCACCACTTCCTGTCCATCGTACTTACCAGCATTAGTCACCTCAATACTTGCTTTTAATGTTTGATTTCCTTTTAAGGAGGTGCTGCTTAATTTCAGGTTGTCATAAGTGAAGCTGGTATAGCTTAGCCCATAACCAAACGGATACAGCGGGTCGTTACTTACATCAATATAATTGCTGCGGAACTTCTGAAACCATTTACCCTCAGCTAAAGGACGTCCCGTATTTTTATGCGCATAATAAAGGGGAATTTGTCCTACATTTTGCGGAAAGCTCATGGTAAGCTTGCCAGCAGGATTAACATCACCAAACAATACATCCGCAACAGCAGCGCCTGCCTCACTGCCACCAAACCATACATTTAAAATAGCCGGTACATTTTTATCTTCCCAGGTAAGTGTAAGCGGACGCCCTGTAAACAACACCAGCACTACCGGCTTACCGGTAGCTAGCAATTGCTTTAACAATTTTTGCTGTGTTTCAGGAATATCCAAATCAGTACGGCTGCTGGCTTCCCCGCTAAACTCTGCCGCTTCTCCCATTGCCGCTACAATCACATCGGCTTTAGCTGCAATATCCAGCGCTTCTTTTGCCAGCGCTTCTTCACTGCGGGCATCACGGTTCAGCGCTTTACCAAACATGGTGGCCCTTTCTTCCAAAGCCGCATCAGCAGTAAGGTTACTGCCTTTTGCATACATTACTTCTGCGCTATTCCCTAATACCTGCTTTAAACCTGCCAAAACAGGTATTGACTTATCCTGCTTTGTAGCTACGCTCCAGGTGCCTGCCATGTTATTAGCCGCATCGGCCAAAGGCCCTATCAACGCTATTTTTCCGGATTTTTTTAGTGGTAATAGCCCCCCTTCGTTTTTCAACAGCACAAAACTTTGCGCTGCAATCTGCCGGGCTATTTTCCTGTTGGCATCTGTAAAAATCTCTGTTTTGGCACGGCTCTCATCGCAATATTTATAAGGATCTTTAAATAATCCCAGCTTGTATTTGGCTTCCAGCATCCTGCGACAGGCTGCATCAATTTCAGCTGCGGTTATCTTCTTTTCCTGTAAAGATTTTTTAAGTGTTTTTAAAAAACCCTCACCTACCATATCCATATCTATGCCTGCCTTTAAAGCCAATGCTGATACGGTCTGCAAATCACCCATGCCATGATCGATCATTTCGTTGATACCTGTATAATCAGTTACCACAAAACCTTTAAAGCCCCATTGTTTCCGCAGCACATCTGTAAGCAACCATTTATTGCCGGTTGCCGGGATGCCGTCAATTTCATTAAAGGATGCCATCACGCTTACCACACCGGCATCAACCGCGGCTTTATAAGGAGGGAAGTATTCATTGTACATTCTGATGCGGCTCATGTCCACTGTGTTGTAATCACGGCCTGCTTCGCCGGCGCCATATAAGGCATAATGCTTAACACATGCCAGTATATTATCATTAGCTTTCAAATTACCCTGGTAACCTTTTACCATGGCCTTTGCTATTAGTGATCCCAGGTAAGGGTCTTCCCCATTGCCTTCTGATACCCGCCCCCAGCGCGGATCGCGTGCTATATCTACCATAGGGCTAAACGTCCAGCCTATCCCATCTGCACTGGCTTCAACAGCGGCAATGCGCGCCGATTGCTCAATGGCTTTCATATCCCAGGTGCAAGATAAGCCCAGCGGGATAGGGAAAGTAGTTTCATAGCCGTGTATTACGTCCATACCAAATAACATGGGGATCTTCATGCGACTTTGCTCTACCGCTACTTTTTGAATGGCCTTTATTTTTTCTACCCCTTTAATATTGAACAACCCGCCAACAAGACCCTTCTTTACATTCTGACCAATATCAGAATTGGTGGCAGTTCCTGTTGTGAACTCACCGGCGCTTGGTAAATTCAGCTGCCCAATTTTTTCCTCTATTGTCATTTTGCTCATCAGCGATGTGATGAAACTGTTCATTGCTGCGTCATTATGCTGCGCATAGGAAGCAGTTACCAATAAAACAACAAACGTAAACGAAATCCATAGATTCTTTATCATACAAAGCAATTTTTAATTTTAAAAGGAGTTATTTATTTCTTCAGATAAGGCTGCATGGCTTTTTTCCAGATTGCATAACCTTTGGCATTCATGTGCAGGTTATCGCCCAGGAAAATATCGCTCATGATGCTGCCGTCTTCATTCAGCATTAAAGAATAAACATCCACAAATTTTGCCTTTTTATCTTTCAGCAGGAACTGTTTAATCAGTTCATTAGCCTCCTTGTACTTAAGCTGTAAATGTTTACGGCTGGGGCTGGGCTTCATGGACACATACACAAACGGGGTTGAGGGATATTTATCCCTTATATATTTATACAGGATCCTGAACCTGTCCATTACTGTTTCAACAGAAGGGGCATCAGGCGAAGCGAAATCATTCTCACCGCAATACATTACAATTTGCTTTGGTGCATAAGGGAATATCACTTCATAGCGATACCGGATAAGGTCTGGCAATGAGGAGCCACCAAAAGCCCTGTTCAGAATTTTATGTCTGGGAAAATAATCCTTAACATCTTTCCAGAAAGTAAAAGAAGAGCTGCCAATAAACAGGATCTGATTAGAAGCGGGGAAGGTGGCACTGTCCTGCTGCTTAAACTTTTGTACATCGTTCCAGAAAGGAAGGGTTTGCTGCGCCTTAACAATACCTGTAAAAAACAGGAACACTACCACTACAACCCATTTTAAATTTTTCATAAACATCATTTTATACAATTTTATTTTATACTTTTTTTGCTATACGAGGCGTCCTCGCCTCGTATAAGCGATGCTGTCGCCTCCGGGCGACACACTACTCATTCCACTTTGATCACTTTACTTCTTTCACTCACACCGTTTTCATTAATGGCCTGGATACAATAATAGTATGTTTTTTGCGAGTCCATCGCTTTCATCCAGTATTCATTATTACTGTGCACCATAATGCTGGTATATAATTTACCAGGATGCGTGCCATAAAAAATATGGTACGCAAAAGCATTATCTACCGGGCGCCATTTTATAAAAGCACTGCGTTTATCCTTTTCTGTTCTAAGCACTATAAAGTCCTGTACTGCCTCTGGTTTTACCCCGTTGCCATTACCAAATACCCGTAACCCACTAATGGCAAACTTTCCCGAAGGCATGTGTATATTTTCCAGCTTAATATACCTTGCCTGCACCGGCCTGTCGAGCTGTACATATTCATGTGGAATGTCTGTATTGTTTTTGCTTTTGTCTGTTAATAAGCTCCACTTTTTCCCGTCAAGTGAATAGTATAATTTATACTGATGGTACAGATCGGTGAATTTACCCAGCTTGCCGGAGTCAACATCCTGATCTGCATAATTGATCTGCACAGCGTTCACGGTGGAGACGTTTCCCAGGTCGGTTTGGATCCATTCTCCTTTATTTCCGGTTAACGCGCTCCAGTAAGTTTTCATCAGCTCATCCACCGCGTTGTTAGGCACATATCCTCCCAAAGTAGAAGACACCTGCACCGGTTTATTATAGTTCAGCAGCATCCAGCCTGTGAAATAAGGGGATAACCCATCTTTGCCGTATTCACTTTTTATGCCTGGCGAAGGAATATAATGCGGGTAATCGCCGAAGGTAGTATTGCACCACATCGTACCCTCACTATCGAAACCTGTAGGCCAGATGCCCAGCCTCCGCTCAAAAGTATTCTTTACAGAAATGACCGTTGTGGATACATGCCAGAAGTTATTGTAATTGTCTGTAAAAGTAGCGCCATGACCCGCACCGCGCACAAAGCCGCCTAATTTAATGCTTAAGGGATCACTTTGCGCTTCAAAAGGGCCAAGAGGCCCGGTGCCCACCAGTAACCCGTCTGCATAGCCGCTGAATTCAGTGCCCGGTGCGCCATATTGCAAATAATATTTCCCGTTATACTTTGTCATGTGCGATCCTTCAATAAACGGATCCAGGAACGTATTGTCCATGTGCTCACCAAAACGCTGCCAGCCAAAGCGCCAGGGTTCTAGCAGGTACATTTCTTTTCTTGTGCCCTGGGGCTGCATGGTTTTCCGGTCCAGCTCTACGCCGTACATGGGAAATTTATTGCTGCTGCCATTATACATATACAGGCGTCCATCATCATCTGTAAAGAAAGAGGGATCCCACCCGCCGATATCAAACGAATCTACCAAAGGTTTCCATTCATTGGCTTTAGGATTGGTGCTCATCCAGATAGTAAAGTTGCGGCTGTAGGTGGAACCAAATACAAGCATGGTATCGCCAATGATACCAACAGCAGGGGCGCATAGCTCATCGTACACCCCTGCATTCCAGGGACGTAAAAATTTTTTTGAAATAAACTTCCAGCTCAGCATGTCATTGCTCCACCAGTAACCCCATTGATTGGTGCTGAAGAGGTAATAATCACCCTTATAATTTACGATAACGGGATCGGCGGTAGCACGGTGCCTGCCCCAGGTGCTGAAGTTGGGAATGGGTGTATAACCATAATCTATGTTGATGGGGTTGCAGTAGGAGAACCTCACCCCTCCATAGGAGTCCTTTTGGATCGACCCCTCTCCGCGCAGAGAGGGGAGTTGCGCCGCCACATTTAAAGAGTAAAATAACAGGCTCAATAGCAGTACTGCCGCTGAAGTGTGCGACGCAATTACGCTGGGATATGTTCTCAAAGCCGGCAACATAATAACTACTTTATGTAAGGGCTTTGAAAGCCTAATTTTTTTAATCCATCCTGTACCTCGGGACAGCTCATGAAAAGGTCCCACAAAAGCCCTGTTCTGTAGTTTTCTATCATCACAACGATTGGACCCTGGTCTATGGCCAGGTGCGACTCAGCGTACCAGTTTTTGGCTTCATTAAAGGCATCTGTAAAACCGTACTCTCTCCATATTTTATCTCCCAGGTCTACATAGAAATGCCTTAAAGCTTTCATGGATTTATCAGGTGTATAGGGAAACGCCGAGAGAGCGCCTGTAGGCGTTATGGTGCCATGATCGTTGGTGGGTGAATGCGCATCATACCCATTATAGGTATCGCTTGCGGTAAGTCCCCAGCAGTTTTCCGCATACCCTTTAAAAGCTTTGGGATTATCTACACAATACGCATAATTAATTAAAGTATGATTTTGATTTTGCTGCCAGTAGTCTGCATACTGATCTTTCAACCCTTTAGGGCTTAACCCTAAAAACGAGTAATGAGAGAAAAACAAAGGTCCGCCATAATCAAATCCCAATGGTAACGTGATATTGTAAAACTGCTTGCCGTTTTTAAAGAAATCACTTTGCGCCCAGCCGCGATGGTACACTTTACTGTTAACCGGGTATCTTGTGGATGAAGCAGCCAGTACGTAAGTGATCAGGCATTCATTAAACCCGCGAAGCGGAAAGTCCATTGCCCAGCCGTTATTGGGACTCCAATGCCAGTACAGTACTTCGCGGCCTTCACGTGTAAACCAGTCCCATTCAATATCATTCCATAAACCATTGATACGGCCACGCAGCTGCCTTTCTACATCATTATCTGCGTTAAAATACTGTCTTGCACAAAGCAATCCCTGGAACAGGAAGGCATTCTCTACTAAATCCGCCCCGTCATCTTTTCTGCCAAAAGGAATGACTTTGCCTGTTTCTCCATTCAGCCAATGTGGGAAAACACCATGATAGGCATCTGCTTTATAGAGAAACTTTACCATCTTTAATAAAAACCGCGCTGCCGTATCTCTTTCTATCCACCCCCTGTTCACTCCCGCAATAAGAGCCATGATACCAAAACCGGTGCCGCCGGTGGTTACTACCTCATGGCCATGAGCAAAAGTAATATTGCTTCGTTCGCGTGCAAGTCCGCTTACGGGATGGGCAAAGTCCCAGAAATAGCGAAGCGTTTGCTTTTGCACCAGGTCAACGAGGGCAGAATCAGAGATATTTTTATCAATCTTTAAGGTATAAGGTATAGATGCCGTTTTTCTGACAGCAGCTTTCTGGGCATTTGAATAAAACGGTGCCAGCAACCACAGGAAGACAAACGCAAACAAATAATTTTTCATGGCGGACTTTTTATTATTGGATATAATGCAAACAGGAGCTGCTGCAAAATTAGCATAAACGCTCCTTCTGTCATTATAGCAAATATGGCGAAAAAGGACGGGCTATCCAACAAAGCCGATGGGTTTTGAAATAGTAAGATTAAAGCCGGCTGATCTTATACTGCAGCACTTCTCTCAAATCGGCTAACTGTCCTTTACTATTGACATCCATTGTCAAAGGCAGCAGCTTACCTACCGGCGCGGCTTTCTCAAACCCGGTTTTAATTTCATTGTTAACAGGCAGGTCTTTAATGCCCGAACCGGTTTTTGAGGTAAAATAGAAACCAAGTTTAATGAACTTTTCCCATACAGAAATCCATACCACGGTTTTCTTTTTATACTGCACCTTACAAAGCCATGCATTACCGTCTTTGTAAAAACGCCATTCTTCTGTAAGTTTCATGTCAGCAAACAATTGTCTTATACCCTCATAAACAGTAAACAACCTTTTTCCTATCATATTGCTTAAAACATCATCTGAAGGCGCTATGTCTGCGTTTCTTAATAACTGTAAGGTATTAGGCTCCATTGTATGGGATACTTTAGTTATACTTACATCTCAGTATGGTCAATAAATAAGAGGCTAAGGTAGTTTGTATTTTTTGCGTTTCAAATTAATATTTGCTATAACCCAAACTATTCCCCCGGCTTTTATATGCAGTGCAAAGTGCATCTCCAATTATTTTTTTTGAAAAACCCTTACATAATCAATTTCATAGGTTGCGGGCAGTACAGATTCATCTATACCCTGTGCGCCTCCCCAGTTTCCGCCCCAGGCAAGGTTCAGCTTCAGATAAAACGGTGCATTGAAAGGCCATGTGTCTTTATTCTCCGCCTTATCATTCTGAAAAGTAAAGTACACTTCACCGTCTATGTATCCCTTTATAAAGTCTGTCGTCCACTCAACCGCATATATATGAAATTCATCCTGCGCAGTAGGAACAAGTTTTTGAGCTGTTTTTTGCGTATTGATGGCGTGGTTATACGCTTTGGTATGGATAGATGCATGAACCCGGTTGGGATCGTAGCCTACATGTTCCATGATATCAATTTCACCATCATCAGGCCAGGCCTTATAATTTTTCGGCATCATCCAAAATGCAGGCCAGGTTCCTTTTCCTTTGGTGAGTTTTAAACGTGCCTCAAAATAACCGTAAGTCCAGCTCTTGTTGGTATTCATGCGGATAGAATACACCGTTCCGTTTATCTTTTTTGCTGTAAGACGGAGGATCCCGTCTTTTACTGCTGCTAACTGATCGCCGTCTTTGTCCCCGCTGACATAAGTTTGCAATTCATTGTTTCCCCATCCTCCGCCGCCGGTTTCGTAGAACCATTCAGCGCTGGGTTTACTGCCATCGTTAAATTCATCGTTCCAAACCAGGGTGTAGCCTTCGGGCGTATTCACATTAACTGCAGGCTTACCTTTCTGTGTTACAGGAATACTCACCCGCGTGCTTCCTGATTTAACAGTCACCGAGCCTTCACGTGCATCAGTTGTTGTATTGGCAGCAATAGTTACCGTTACCTTTCCGCTTGTATTTACAGAGCCTGCCGGGCTGCAAGTGATCCAGTTTTCGTTGCTGTATGCCGTCCATTCGCGGTCCGCTGTAACATCAACGCTGGAGATAGATTCGCCATAGTCTGCACTGATCTGGGAAACAGAGCAGCTAATATTGCCTCCTTCCCCTTTCACTTTGTTATCATCTTTGCTACAGCACAGCGAGCTAAGCGCCATCAGGGATAAAATAAACAGGTTCATTGTCCTCATATTTTCATTTTTAGAAGCATGTGCGGCATTACTGATTTTGCCGCACATGCATGATCATCATTTTATTCGTTGCAGGTCGATTCTTTCAGAATGATATTGCTGATCGTAACTTCGGTATTTGCCGGGTTTCCGCCAAAGTCAAACACCAGATTGACCTTATCTATATCCACACCATCCATGCCAGGCACTTTGAGCACAAAATCTTCATAGGCTGTCAGGCTGACGTTCTTGGTAAAAAAGAAGGTTTGATCGTCATCCACCTTGGTAAGCTTAACGGTAACGCCGCTAATATTCTTTGATGCATTCAGCACACAATGGAAATCATACTTATTGGCGCTGCTGGTGCTTATATTTGTTGTTTTGAAATGCACCTGGGCCTGCCATTGCAGTGATGTTGCAGTGGGCAGCGTAATTTTATACGAATTACCATTGGCTACCAGTGCAGGATCAGCGATCTGGGCCCATTCCGGAGCGTAATAGAAGAAGTTCGTGTAGTTTACCGTTTTCCATTTGTTGCAATCTGAGTCCGGAAGCCATTTTACATTATCTTCCCCCGGATCTTCAATGACCGTACCGTCATCGCAGCTATGCTCTTTCAGCACAACGCGGCTCATGGTAACCGATGTTCCGGCAGTATTGCCACCAAAATCCAGCACCAGGCTTACCTTATTCATATCAATCCCCGGCATATCTGTTTTAATGAACACATAATCTTCATACGCCTTTAGCGAAATCTTTTCCTCGAAGAAGAAGGTACCGTCTTCACCTGTTTTTACCAATTTTACCGTTACATTTTTATGATCTTTAGAGGAATTGAATACCGCGGAAAAATCGTAATTCTTTGCGGCATTAGTGGTTATGTTTGTCAGGAATTTTACCTGTGCCTGCCAGGTATCCGTTGTTGCAGCAGGCAAGGTAATCTGATAAGCGTTACCATTAGCGGTGAAACCGGGATTAGCGATCTGATTCCATCCCGGAGCGTAATAGAACTCATTTGTAAAGGTTGCCGTTTTCCAGAAGTTACAATCACTATCGGGATCATAGCCTCCGATCTTGGTGTCTCCTCCCGATGTTAGGATATAATGCCATGCAATATTACCATCGTCGGAAATTAACTCAAGTTTATTGGCTGAAATGCCTACTATTTTAAACTTCGGCGTTTGATAGGCCTGGTCAAAGGGAATATAAGGGAACAGTGTTTGTGCAGGGAATGTAAGGAACACATCTGTACCTTCCCCAACAAAATCATAAGTGGTTTTCTGTTCAGAAACAGGCGCCATAAAGTCTGCGTCATTATGGGGATTATGTTGGCTGAACAGGGAACTTCCTTTATTTACATACACGGTACCGCCCGGGCCCGGGTTGTAGGTATAGTTCTTGTCATTCGTAAACGTCAGCACATCATCGTACAGTCCCCAATCGGCTTTTTCGTTGGGCGATGCGCTCCACCAGCCTGTACCGTCACTGCCTGACGGGCCGCAGGCCAGGTGCGCCACTTCTTTTCGTGCAATTGACCAGTTTTTGCTGCCGTTACCGGCAATGAGGCCAATATATTTATCAAAATCAACCAACGAATTATCAATAGTAAATGTTTTGGTAATGGCTCCATCGCTGATACCGTTGGTGTTCCCGATCTTGACATTCACGGAATAGGTGCCTGCGGTATTGTAAATCCTGGTAAACCCGTTAAGTGTGGAATAGACGGTTTTACTGTTTTCCTCAAAAATCCATACCGGGTAAACGCCTTTATTTTTAAGGGTAAAAGTCACCTGGTTGAGTTCCTGGTTCACCGCAATATCCACATCAATATCCGTAGCCAGGGGAATTCCTTCTTCCACAGGGCGGGCAATATCTTTTTTACATGCCGCGAAAGTAAGGAGTATGATCAGCAGGCTTCCTAAATAGCTATATATCTTTTTCATAATACTGTCACTGCTAAGGTTAATAATTATTTTGCGTCAATGTGCCTCCTGCCGCGTCAATCTCTGATTGCGGTATGGGCAGGTACTTTTTGGATTCCGTCCATGTGCCTGTACGGTATGCTCCATCTGGTACCAAGTACTGGGTAGCTAATCCAGAACGGATCAGGTCCCAATAACGCTTTCCTTCTCCCAAAAATTCCAGCCGGCGCTCTTTGATGATATTTTCACGTGTTGGAGAAATGGCGCTCAATCCGGCCCTGGTACGCACTTTGTCCAGGTAGGCCTGGGCGCTTCCGCTTCCCGACGCACCACGGGCAATCAGCTCGGCCGCATTTAACAAGGTCTCGGAATAGCGGTAAACACGGAAGTTGTTATTATAGTTCAAATCAGCATCGGCGGAGTGGTTGGCATTTCCACCAACCCTGGCAATATATTTCTTTAAAAAGAAGCCCTGATCCTGATACCGGGGCTGATAAGAAGCGCCGGGGTGCTGCACTTTATATTTCGCAAAGTTCAGGATACCGCCGTCGCGTCTTTGATCATTTTCGGCGTATAAGGCATAAGCATTCGCTTTAACAGGTTCAAATCCCCATCCACCATCATAATCCGGACTGCCCGCCAAATTATATATACCTATAAACTTAGGATATACTGATCCGCCATCGTTGGTAGCATTGCTCCATGAACGTACAGCATTGCGGCTGTAATAGTTTATCTCAAAGATGGACTCTTTTGACCATTCTCCGCTTTCTTCCCATATCGAAGCGAAATTGTTGACCAGGTCATATTGCCCGGAATTGATGATCTCCTCCATGTATTGAAGCGCCTTATTAAACCGCGCCTGGTCGTTTTGATACATCACCACTTCGGCATATAGCATATACGCCATTGCAAGTGATACACGTCCTTCTTTACCACTGCTGACCTTCATGGGCAAACCGCCATTTTTGATCGCATCCTCCAGGGTGGTAACAATACCTTCATACACCTGATCGGCTGTATTTTGCTTGGCGATATAGGGGTATTCCAGGTTAGTTTCGTAATAAGGAATATTTCCCCACAGCTTCCATAACCAGGTGTAATAAAAAGAACGCAGCACTTTGGCTTCTGCCAGGTACAAAGCTTTTGATCCATCGGAGATGCCGTTCACATTGTCCATATATTGCATAACAATATTGGAGCGGTTTACGCCTGAGTAAAAGGTTGTCCACAAATCGCTGACCACCGAGGTAGGTAGCGCTGCGTAATTGAACATGCGGTGGAGATAGATGCAGTCATTGGCATCTGCGCCCCCTACATAAACATCATCAGCCATTACGTCGGACACCAACCCAATATGAGTGTATTGCCCCCACGCATAGTCAAACCATTGCAGGGGATCATAGGCCGCTACCAGCGCCTCGAAGATGCGGGGCTCAGTGGTATAATATTCGTTCACATATAATTTATCGGCCGATTCCACGTCCAGGAACTTTTCTGAACAGCCGCTTTGTGTAAGAATTGTAAAAATAGTTGTGATTATATAGATGAATCGTTTCATGTTTTTCCGTTTTTGTTTTTAAAAGGATAGGTTCAACCCGAAAGAAAAAACCCTGGCCTGCGGATATACACCGCGGTCTATGCCAATAGAAGTGCCTCCCGAAGATATTTCGGGGTCGAATCCTTCATATTTGGTTAAGGTGAGCAGGTTTTCAGCCGAAGCAAATACCCTGAGTTTAGAAACGAAATACCTACGTGTTAACTGATCCGGAAGCGTATAGCCAAGTACCAGGTTCTTTAGTCTCATATAAGACCCATCCTTTACGAACATACTTGAAGACAACCAGTTGCCATTGGCGTCGGTAAAAGAAAATCGTGGGATAGTATTTGACGTTCCCTCACCGGTCCATCTGTTAAGCATATAAGCGGGCAGGTTGATGTACGATATGTCGGTTCTGCGGGTAGCATCGTAAATATCGTTGCCGAGGGTTCCCTGGAACATGAAGCTGAAATCAAAATTTTTCCAGGTTGCGCTGGCGTTAAATCCAAATGTCCAGTCGGGGTTGCCTTTGCCGATTATAGTACGGTCGGCGTCTGAAATCACACCATCGTTGTTGATATCTACAAAGCGAACATCGCCTGGAATGGCTTTGGGTTGTATCAGTGAGCCATCGGCACTCACATAGCTATTTATCTCATCCCGGTTCTGGAAAATACCATTGGCTTTGTAGCCGTAAAAATAGGGGAAGGGATAGCCATTTTCTGCCCGGCTGATGGTGCCTACATTCTGATAATAATCGTAGTTGGCAAAACCTTCTTCATTTCCGAGCCGCAACATATTGTTCTTAATGTAAGAAGCATTAGCGCCTAAGCGAACACCCCATTGCCCTGCTCTAAACCGATAGGCAGCTTCAAACTCCACCCCTTTATTTTCCATCTCGCCTACATTACCCGTAGGTTTTGCCTCACCCACATAGGATGGAATAGACATGACCATCAGCATACCATTGGTCTTTTTATAAAAATAGTCTATGGACAAGCTAAACGCATTCCTGAATAAACCAAGATCCAACCCAACATCTGTCTGTACCGACTCTTCCCATCTCAGGGAAGGATTGGCCAGCCCACTGGGTTTTGTACCCACATATATGGTACCATCCCCTGTTCCAAAAACATAATTGTTGCCCGAGGAGGTCAATGCCACATAACCAAACGCACCTATGCTTTCGTTCCCGTTCTTTCCCCAGGAAGCTCTTAATTTCGTGGATGATAACCATTGGGGACGACTGTTCATAAACTGTTCGTTTGTTATGTTCCATCCCACAGAGAACGAAGGAAAAGTAGCATAGCGGTTATTAGAGCCGAAGTTGGAAGAGCCGTCCCTGCGTATAGTTGCCTGGAACATATAACGCTCATCGTAGTTATAGCTCAAACGGGAGAATAATGACGCCAGTGTACGTGGACTGTACGCTCCTCCATACACACTCATATCTCCGTTTGCTGCCGTTCCGGTAGTAAAATTGATATTAGCCTTGCTTCCATCTTCTTCCACCAGGAAACGATTGGATCCGCCAATATTACGCCCTGTTGTTTTTTTAGCCGACTGTCCTACCAATACCTGGATATTATGCTTATCCAGCAGGTTTTTTTCATAAGACAATACATTTTCCAATTGCCATACAAGCGCACGGTTCATGCTTGACCACACGCTGGATTCGTTCTTATAATTGGACTGTCCCAGGTAGTATTTAGGAGTCCAGCCGTCATTTCCCCAAAACGCCAGATCTGTTCCAAAAGATGACTTAAATTTCAGGTTGTCCCAGATGGATAACTCACCCCAGAAATTGGAGATAAATTTATCGGCATTGCCTTTATCGCCCGGAAGCGCCAGTTGCGCCAGCGGATTGGTGATCTCATTATAGCCTGCCCCGGCAATGGTATATACCTGTCCTGTTTTGGGGTCTTTCACCGCATAAGGATGCTGGGCAAGAGCGGCTTCTGGGTCCTCCTCGTATAAACCCAAAAGCGGAGAAAACGCAAGAGCGCTGCCTAATGGTGAGCCGTATTCGGAGTTGGTGGAAATACCCCTGGATTTTATGCGGGAGTATGACACATTCACTCCTAATGTGAACTTGTGCAGGTAGTTCCGGTCTTTATTGTCCAGCAGGTTGAAAATAGTGTTGGACCGGAGCGTCATACGGTTATAGTTGGAGCGATCCCAGTTGCCTCCAACAATACCCTCCTGGTCATAGTGTCCTGCCGAAAGGAAATAGTTAACTTTTTCGCTCGCGCCACTAATGCTAACCTGGTGGTTGGAAACCGGCGCGTTTTTATTAAAAACCAAATCCTGCCAATCTGTGCCTTTGCCATAAGAATAGGGATCGGCATAGCGGGGGCTTTGTCCTGAGTTTAAAAGGCCCTCGTTGATCAGAATGGCATATTCGGTGGCATTCAGCACATCGCGTTTTGTCCACCGGTTCTGATACCCCGAAGAGAAATCGTAGTTCACCCGTGGCTTTCCGATGATTCCTTTTTTGGTTGTTACCAGAATAACACCGTTGGCCGCCCTTGCGCCATAAACAGCTCCCGAAGCCGCGTCTTTTAATACTTCAATGGAACTAATATCGCTTGGGTTCAGGTAATCTATGCCGCCATCTATCGGCATTCCATCCACAATATACAGCGGATCGCTGTTGTTGATGGTTCCCACCCCTCTGATCCTGACTTTAGAACCTTCGCCCGGCTGGCCGGAAGATTGCGTAACCATAACGCCGGAAACCATCCCTTTCAGGGCATTGTCCACCCGAACGGGCGATGTATTTTTTAAATCATCGGCCGATATGCGGGAAATAGCAGCCGTTACCACACTTTTCTTTTGGGTGCCGTAACCCACCACCACTACTTCATCAAGGCCCTCTATAGCAGCAACCAGCTTTATCTCAATTGAGGTGCGGTTGCCCACAATTATTTCCTTCGTTTGATACCCAACCGCGCTTATAATAAGCACAGCCGCATCTCCAACAGTTATGGAATATTCCCCGGCATCATTAGTAGCCACACCGTTGACGGTCCCTTTTTCCGTTACCGAGGCCCCGGCTACTGGATTGCCTTTTTCATCCGTTACTTTACCGGTAACAGGAAGTACCGCATTTTCAACAGGCTTTCCTATAACAACTACCAGCCCGTTATTGATCTTTTTGTAAGAAAAAGAAGTGTTCAGCAACACGGTTTGCATTATGTAATCGATAGTGGCATTTTTAGCTACCACGTTCACTTTCATATCGCTTTTTCTCACTTCTTCGTTATATACAAACCGGTAATCATACCTTGATTCTATTCTTTTGAGAATTTCGGGTATGGTAGCATGTTCTATATTCAGGTTGATCCTTTTCTGGGAAGCCCCTTCAAAAGCCATTACCTGAAATGAAGTAATAAGAATTACAAAAACCGCCAGCTTCATTTTTAGAATAATTTTTATAAGCAGTGGTACTGGGCAAGACCCGGCAAGGCAATTATATTTTTTCATATATTGCAATAGTTTAAATGATAGAATAGCTGCTGTCGCAAGCAGTGATACTGTCTTAATCCGGCGGAAAATGGTCACAACATTTTCCGCTTTATTTTTTTTCTTAAAACTCAGGTTTCCTTATTCATTGTAATACAATCGTTTTTTTGTTAGAAAATATAATATCAGTAAATAATTACTTTATCCTTTTCTATACGGTATTGAAAACCGCCCACAGCTTTTAAAGAGGCCAGCACATCTTCAAGCGAATCATTTTCAAAGGTCCCGGTGTAAAGAATATCTCCTGTACTGCGGCGGAGCTCTATGGTTACGTTATACCAGCGCTCGAGCACTGGCGACAGGCTTTCAATCTTTTCCTGCTCAAAAACCAGCCGGTTCTTTACCCATTCTGTTTCCACAACTGTTGTATCTTTTTTATTAGCAGCAATATTCAACAGCTCAAAGGCCTTCGTTTTTTTCGGGATGGCAGTTTGTACTCCGTTTACCGGCACCTCATTTTGTACAATGATCTTCTCATTAGGCTCCAGCATTATCGTTTCGTGCTTTTTATTTTTCAGCAGCACTTCTACAGCCCCCCTCAACAAGGTAGTTTGAGTATTGGCCTCATTGGGATAAGCCCGCACATTAAAGGCTGTACCCAGCACTTTTACATCTAGGGTTGGCGTATGCACGATAAAAGGACGGGAAGGATCTTTTGTTACATCAAAATACGCTTCGCCCGTCAGCGTAACCTCACGTGTATTGTTGCCAAACTCCTTGTCGTAAGTTAGTTTGGTATCTGCATTTACCCACACTTTAGTGCCATCGGGCAAAACCAGGTCCGTTTTGGACCCTTTTTTTGTAGACACTATATTAGCTGCCTGGTGTAAAGCCGTATTTGTTTGAGAATAATAAAATACAGCCAAGCCTGCAATCAAAATTACAGAAGCAGCAGCCAGCCATACTTTAAGTTTCCTGTATTTACTGATGGGAACAGGCATTGTTTCAGGCTGATGCATTTTTTGATGTAACAGCTTTAATGCCTCATTTACAGTATCGTTGTCAATATTTTTTTTATAGCTGAGTGAGCTGGCAAATACTTCATCCATACCTTCCGCAAGAAGCGAATGATCAGCGCTACTCCTGGTCAGGGCTGACAATTCCAGCTGCTCGTCAAGCGTCAGCTCCCCCGACTTTTTTCTTACCAATAGATATATTAACCTTTCGTTATTCACCTGTATAAAATAGGACTTATACACAAAGACGCATTCTGGTAAGATTTACCCCCAAAAGAAAAAAGTTTTTTTTAATGATGATGCAATCGAGCAATAGTCATCAGGTAGCGACAGTTAGCACCACTGAGCGCTCAGGATACACGCTTTTTATGATCTTCTATCATTACAGCTAATATATCGGCTAGTTTTTTCATGGCGATATTCATCTGGTTTTCTACTGTTTTTACTGAAATCTCCAGTAACTGTGCCACTTCGGCATATTTGAGTCCGTCTTCCTTGATCAGCTTAAATATCAGCCTGCACTTTGGCGGCAGGCTGCTAACAGCTATATTGATCTGCTGAAAAGTTTCTTTATTGATAAGCCTTAGCTCATGATTGCTTAATTCATATACAAAATGCTCCCCCGCGTCTTCAATGCTGATGCTTCTCCGGAGGTCTTTATATCCTTTACTGCGCCAGTAACTGATGGCGCCATGCTTTGCCGCTATATACAAATAATGAGAAAGGTTCCTGACCGTGGGTAACATTTTACGGTTTTGCCAAAGTTTCAGAAACACATCTACACAAATTTCCTCCGCAACAGGTTTGTCCTTTAAAAGATCTGTTGTATAAGAAAGCAGTCCCGGATAGTATATCCTGAACAGCTCATCAAAAGCCTGTTCATTGCTATTTTCGGAAATAGCATGTATGAGATATGATAATCGTTGCGGCTGCATTGTTCAACGAAAATAAAAGATTATTGCTGCTTAGCCCCAATTTATAAACCCTGTTTTAATAGCGGGATCAGGAGGTCTCTGCTTTTTCCTGGTTTATTTCGGAGGCAATACCTGGAATATTTGCCGCCGGCAGCTCCAAAGCAAAAGTAGTTCCTTTATCATCATTGTTTTTGAAAGTTAATTTACCTTCCAGCATTTCTGTAAATTCCTTGCAAAGCCTTAAGCCCAGTCCTGTTCCCTTTTCAGAAGCCGTGCCACGCCTGGAACCAGGATTTATAGAAAAAATATGGGACCGCAGCGCTCCGGGAATACCTATCCCGTCATCTTTTACCTCCAGCACGCATATCATGCCGTCTGTTTTTGCCGAAAGCCAGATATTACCGTCTGCAGGAGTGAACTTTATAGCATTCATCAATAAATTCCGGACAATAAGCTCAAGCATCTGGCTGTCTGCTTTAACACTTATGTTCTCAGGCAAATCAAGCCATAATGAAATTTGCTTTTTATGGCTTATACTCCGGGACAATTGAATTACCGGCCACAAGGTTTCCTTAACACTGAGGTTGCGAAGGTCTACCTGGATACTGTGCCCCTGCTTATTAGTCCATGCAAGAATATTGGAAAGCATAAGCGAGGCACTTTTTGTCATCAGCAGAAGCTGTTCATTCATTTCCTTTCTCTCCTCCTCTTCCATGTCAAAATCAGACAATAGCTGCAAATATCCCTGCAAAGAGGCCAAAGGTTCCTTTAAATCATGCCCAAGAATGGACAACAGCTTATTTTTAGTATCATTAGCCTCATGCAGCGCAGCAGATTGCGCAATCAATTGTTCTCTCTGCCTGTTATAAGCGGTTCGAACATAAGACGCAATAAAAAAAGCAAAACCCGCAGTAATAAAATAAGTAGCCACAAGATCTATATACCTGTCAGTCTCACTCAGATATGTGTTC
This sequence comes from Niabella sp., assembly GCA_027493055.1. Lineage (GTDB taxonomy): Bacteria > Bacteroidota > Bacteroidia > Chitinophagales > Chitinophagaceae > Niabella. Next base: position 87,623 of record JAPUDO010000019.1, read on the forward strand.
CTGATTGAACCAGGTATTACCAGCTCCAACGTTATAAGTCCGGTTAGAATCAGCATATTAACAGGCAGCCATATAAAATACTGCCTCGTAGGGGTAGTTAATACCGATACCAGGAAGGCCAGCAAGAACATTGCATAGCTTGGTCCGTTCACCCCCGAATTATAATAGTAATTGGCTGCCAGCCCCAGACATAAGAAAACCTGGAATATAGCAGCCGACAACTGGTGAAATCCTTTAAATCTTGACAGGTAATACAAAACACCTGCGATACTTGAAACAATAACCAGCATCAGCGCCAAATGCGGAATGTGAAGGCCATAAGCAACCGGTACACTTATTAACAGGCACAAAACAAGCAGCACGCATACTGCATGGAATATGCGAACTTCCAGGGTAAAGGCATGCTCATTACCCATTAACCATTTCCAATAACGAACCATACTGCACTGTTTAAAGGACTGACAGCAGACTTCTTTTAAGATAATATAGGCAGCACCTGAACAATGGGCTACGAACCTGCCCTTACCAAAGTTTAGTCTTGAATAGTAAAGATATATAATTTAAACTCATAAAGATATATCCATAATTGAAGATGAAAAAATTATTTACAACATGCTTAAACATGGTTTAATGACCGGGAAAACAAACTGTTATAGTTTTGTAAATCAGTGAACTGGCGGCTTTAAAGGAAAATAAAAAATGACCGCTGTTTTATAAAATTGTCTTTTTATTTCAGCAGTTCTGCCAGCTTGATTTCCAGTTCCGGCCCGCGCAAACCCTGTGCAATTATTTTTCCTTCAGGATCTACCAGTACATTAAAAGGAATGCCGTCAAACCCATACAAAGCAACTACTGAAGATTCCCAGAATTTAAGGTCGCTTACCTGTGGCCAGGTGAGGTTATCATCCTTAATAGCCTGTAACCAGGGTTCCTTCTTTTGGTCTAATGAAACACCAAGAATCGTAAAATTTTTGTCTTTAAACTTATTATAGGCTGCTACTATATTGGGGTTCTCCATACGGCAGGGTTTGCACCAGCTTGCCCAGAAATCTATAAGAACATATTTCCCTTTGAACGAGCTTAACGCCAAAGGGCGCCCATTGGCATCGGGCATGGTAAACTCCGGCGCCGGTTTACCTACCAGCGCTCCTTTACCGGCATTATCCATTTGTGCCTGCAGGTCTTTTTGCAGGGCAACCAGCCCGGTATGACCGGGATCTTTCTTTACCGCATCTGAAATAGTGGTGCTTACCTGTTCGTTGCTAAGCGGTTCCAGCCCAACAGCAGGATTGTTGGCAAATGACTGGTAATAACCTAATACAAACATGGTTAGCGCTACATTATCCGAATTTTTGATCTCACTTAAAGCAAGGTCTTTTAAATAGGAAGATGCCTCAGCCCTTGTTTTCAGCAAGGGGGCAATCAGACTGTCTGGTTTATTAAGCCGGTGCAGGCTGTCTATTTTAGTTGCCTGAACATGAATTTGCTGAAGCTTTTCATTAAAAGCAAACATAAAAGTTTTCATTTTTTCACTGGCAGGCGAGCCTTTTACTTCATATTTTTCGGAAAACTGGTTATTTTCCTGGCTCATTACCACGTCTATCTCTACTGATGGCCTGTCATTGATCACAGAAGCTACAGGATACATTCCCTGGTCTAACCTGATATTATAAATAGCAGATTCGCCGGTTTCGGCTTCTATAGAGAAAGTACCATCACTTTTCAAAGCCGCCGAATCTACAATAGTAGCCCTCATAGTGCCAACAGGCACTTCTTCAAGGTACACCATCTTACCATTGGCATTGGTTATTTTTCCGGAAACGGTGAATGTACTTTTACTGCTATTTTTACAGGCAACAAATGCTATAGCAACTGTAACGATTAAAAAGATTTTTTTCATTGTTGATATTTTCAGCCCATTGTCCATTGACGACAAACCATAGTAATTGGGCACTATGGACTATGAGCTATTGACTATGGACTTACTTTAATTTTTCCAAAATAATTTCATTGGTCTTTTTAGGATCGGCCTTACCTTTGGTACGCTTCATTACTTCACCTACAAACAAAGCCAGTAATCCTTTTTTACCTTTCTTATACGCAGCTACTTTATCGGCCAGTTGCTCCAGTACCGCATCAATGACGGGCTCCAGCGCTGATGAATCAGACTGCTGTATAAGATTGTTCTTTTCCGCTAAAATAATGGGGTCTTCAGCCGGGTTCTGTAACAAAAGTTGCATAAGCCGGGTGGAGGCCGTTGAAAAGCTAAGCTTTCCTTCATCCACACATTTTATAAGCGCTGCTATTTGCGCAGGCTGTAAAGGAAATTCACTGATCATTTTCCCGTTATCATTCAGCCAGCTTTTAACTGGCCCAAGCATCCAGTTAGCAATACTTTTAGCCCGGGCAGCCTCTCCCCCTCCTTCAGAAAGGCATGTGTCAAAATAGTCTGAAAACTCTTTCTCTTCCGTCAGCACCTGCGCATCATAATCCGGCAGCAGATACTGTTCCGTATATTTTTTAATGCGTTCCGCCGGCAGTGCCGGGATGGTTGCCCTTATTTCATTAATAAATTCATCTTTTAAATCAAAAGGAGTTAAGTCCGGATCGGGAAAATAGCGGTAATCCTCTGCGTCTTCCTTATCCCGTATGGCAAATGTGGTTCCGTTATTGGCATCAAAGCTGCGGGTTTGCTGCCTGATGGTTTCTGCGGACTCCATCATTGTAATCAATCGCTGGGCTTCAAAATCAATAGCCCGCTTTACGTTACGGATAGAGTTAAGGTTTTTTACTTCCACTTTGGTACCCAGCTTTTCATCGCCTTTTTTTCTTACAGAGATGTTGGCATCGCAACGCATGCTGCCTTCTTCCATATTCCCGTCGCATACACCCAGGTAACGCACCAGTTTTCTGAGCTCGCTTACATAGGCAAATGCTTCATCACTGCTGCGGAGATCAGGCTCGGTAACAATCTCCACCAGTGGCGTACCGGCACGGTTATAATCTACCGCAGTATTGCTTTCATCCACATCATGCAGGCTTTTCCCGGCATCTTCTTCCAGGTGAATACGGTTGAGCCTTATGTTTTTTTCACCGGCGGCAGTTTTGACCGTTACATAGCCGCTTTTACAGATAGGTGTTGTATGCTGGGATATCTGGTACCCTTTGGGCAGATCAGGATAAAAATAATTTTTACGGGCAAAGTAGTTTTTGTTTTCTATTTCGCAATGGCAGGCCAGCCCCATTTTTATAGCATGGCCAATAGCCTGGCGGTTCATCTTAGGCAAAGTGCCGGGATGTGCCAATGTAATAGGACTTACATGTGTATTGGGTTCGGCGCCAAAAGCAATGCTGTCCCCACAAAATAATTTACTTTGCGTAAGTAGCTGGGCATGTACCTCAAGGCCTATCACTATTTCGTATTGATCGTTTATTGTACTCATCGGAAACTGTAAAAATAATGTAAACCTATAAGGTTTTGAACACCTTACAGTTTTTTATGCAGAAAAGCCGGCAGTTTTTAACTACCGGCTTCCAAAAACCTAAACCACAAAACTCATCTTAAAAACGGCTGAAATAACAGCACGCTGCATCATTAAAAAACTAATATTTAAAATAACAAACTAAAACTGTTTTTGTTTACTCATAGCTGCAACCCCGCTCATTTATCATTGGCTGTACCTGATTATTTTATTAAATGGCTTTCCCATCGTCAAAAGTAATTAGAGGCAACCTTTAACTATTTTTCAACCACATATTGAAGAAAAATTAAATACAATTTGCAGTTGTTAACCCTAATCAATAACTTTGCACCCCATTGATAATTAGACTTTAACAAATAATAAAAACTTAACTGCTTGTTGCAGAAAATTATTGAGATTTACAGTAACCGGTATATACAATTAATTGCTGCCCCCGCATAAACAGGTTTGTTATGTCCCTGAAATCATTATGTCACTAAATTCAATACTATTATAATGAACATTAAAGACCAAAGTCTGCACTCTTTTTTATACAAATTGTGTACAAGCCTTTTACTATTGACCCTGCTTTTTTTAATCAGCACACAGGTTTCAGCTCAATTGTACCCCTGCGATGGCCGACTGTATTTTACCAGGCAAATGGCAGGTGGAACAGAAGTGAGTGCGGTTACTGTTTCCGGTACCAGCACTGTAAACGTTAATAAAGTAGCAACAATTAAGGATATTAATACAAATGCGACGGGTTATTATAATGGTTATATATATACCCAGGATTGGGGGCCTAGTAATTTCACACTGCTAAGGGTTGATGCCAACGGGACTACTACCTCTAAAACCGTAGCGGGTATCACCAAGCAACAATATAATAACGCTGGTATTGATAAAAATGGTATAATGTACATTCTTTATACCCAATCTAACCCGATACTTTATAAAATAGATTTGAAACAGTGGGACGCTACGCTTACAGCTGAAGCCGTTACCTGTACTATGACCGCCGGAACCAGATTATGGGGCGACATTACTTTTGACCCCATCACAGGTAAGGCCTATGCCTGGTATCACCCCGGCTCTACGCCGACTGCAGGGCAAGCCGTTCGTGGGCTATACGAGATACAGAATATAACCTCTGCTAGCCCGAGCATTGTTAAAGTGGGCGGCGTAGCTGATTATACAATGGGCTCTCTTTTCTTTGACGAGCGCGGACGTATGTTTGCTTACGGGGTAACACCAGCTGGTGGTACCCAGGAATTTTTTTATAATATTAATTTAGCCACCGGCCAGCCCACACAAATAGGCAAATCTGACATATCGTCCCAATCAGATGGCTGCGAGTGTATGTACCGCCTCAGCCTTACCTTAACCGGGGGCGATAACGGCAATGGCACGGTAGATATTCCTTCCTGTTCTACGCCTGCCAATTTCAACTTTCAGTTTACAGCCACCAATACGGCTTCTGGCAGCTTCTCGGGCATTACTTTTGATTTTCCGCTGGACAGCCGTTTTTCTTTTGTAGAATCTGCCGCAACACTTAAAACTTTTTTTGACAACCAATTCCCGGGATCCAATACCGTTGTAACACTTTCCGGCATAAACGGGGGAACTAATAATCATTTATATGTAACAGGTATTTTCGTTAAAGGCACATCAGATAACGGGGGAAACGCAGTGATTGCCCAGTTTGGCGTTGATGTAAAAATTGCCGATGCCGGTGCTATTGCAAATAATGAAAAAGTACAATTCCAGGCTAATATAGGTGGCCTTACCGCTTATTATGGTACAACAGAAGGATCTTCGGACCCCCTGTTGTTTGGCAAGCAGGCTACAGAACTCACTTTCCTGAGAACTGACGATTGTAATAAATCTATATCCGGAACGGTGCACAATGACGCTGATGGCCCTGCCAATGGTGTAGGTGGACCCACTATAGAAGGTGTTGTTGTAACCCTGTACCTGGCCGATGGTACTACGCAGGTAGCGACTACAACCACTAACGCCCAAGGTATTTATAGCTTTGCCAATTTGCCCGCGGGCAATTATGTTGTAAAAGTAACTGAGCCTGGCGGCTATGCACATGTAAGCTCTACTGATGTTGCCAGCAGCCAGGTCGATGGGAGTACACCGGTAATCCTTGCAAACGCAAACATAACCAACGTAAATTTTGGTTTACAGCAGCGCCCATCGGCTTACGATGTAGCAACCCAGGTAACTGGAGCTCCTACACCGGATATAGCTATTCCCTTAACAGTCATGCCCTTGCAGGGCAGTGATCCTGAAGACCAAAGCAACCAGTCAGACTGGACCAACACCAACAATGGAGGAAAGCTGATCATTACCAGCCTGCCATCAGGCGATGATGGCCTTCCAAACGGTTTTGAGGTATCCTATAACAGCCACGTCATTACTGCTGCTGATATTGCTGCGGGCGGATATATTATTGAAAATTATGACCCGTCTTTGCTTGTATTAACGCCCCGTACACCTGCCGGAGACGTTACAAAAACTACGTTCAAATATAAAACCATAGATGCTTTTGGGGCTGAAAGTGCCGAGGCCAGCGCTGTTATTACCTTCACTCAATCTTTACCGGTAGTATTTGGAGCTATTAATGCAATCTTCTCAAACGGCGTTTTAAATGTGGACTGGCAATCGCTCACAGAAGAAAACAATAGCTATTACGATGTACAGGTATCAAGAAATGGAGTTGATTTTGTATCCCTCGGCTCTGTAAAAAGTAAAGCCGAAAACGGTAATTCTTCCCTGCCCATCAACTATACCTTTTCTAAATCTGTAAATGAGGTCGTACTTGGAATAGCTGTTTTAGCAATAGCAGGAGGATTAGGATTCCGGAGAAGGAGAAAACCGATATCTTATGTATTGCTGAGCATGGGACTAATAGCTGCTATCTACTCCTGTACCAAAGAAAGAGCAGATCTGTTGGATAATAAAGATTCCAAGCTGTTTGTACGCATTGTACAGGTAGATAAAGATGGCTCAAAGTCTTATTCAGAGGTTGTAACTGCTGTAAACAAATAGCAGCTTAACTTTTATGCAGGATATCCTGCAAATTAAAAATGCACCTGACAAGTAAATATCAGGTGCATTTTTTTCAGACCAAAGTATGTGGAGAATACTTAAAGCATTCATAGCAGGTTCATTACTTTAATATTGCATTACATTTTACAAATCTGCTGTTTTTATTTTTTTGCGAAGCTGTACTTCAATGTTTTCTGTGCGTCCTTTGCGATCTATTTTTAGCTTTATGGAAGAGCCTGAGTGGCTTTTCCGGGTTTGGGCAATCATATCATCTGCGTTATTTACAGGGGTACTGTTGGCTTCTTTAATCACATCTCCGGCTTTCAGACCTGCCTTGTCCGCATCAGAATCTTTTTCCACTTCCATCACTTTAACCCCTGCACCTGTTTCCATCTCCTGTATTTTTATACCGAGTTTAGGGCCGTTGCCTATGCTGAAATTCGGGTTAGTTTGAATATGCCATCTCCTGTTGCTGTTTCCCAATTCGTTTTGAAGATTCCCCAAAACATCATTGAACTCAAAGTTGGGAGCTGCCTGAAACATCATTGTCTGCGGAGCTTTCCATTTAGTAAGCGCTGCCGTAACCGCAGCTTTTTTACCTTCTCTTATATAGCTGATCTCTACTTTATCTCCCGGATTTTTGTCTTTCAGGGCTTTGGACAATTCATCCGGCGATGCTATTTTTTCACCATTTACTGCCGTGATAATATCCCCTTCTTTTAACCCTGCTTTTTCAGCAGCGCTTTCATCACTCACGCTTTTCACAGTCACACCCTCTTCGGTTTTCTCAGTAGTTACCCCCAGCATGGCTTTATTGGCTGCCAAAGGAGCATAGGTTATATTTCCATAGTTCCTGAATGTCCGTGCGCCATCGCTCCAGTCATCACTGGGTATCCCGCTAAAATTATCAAGATCCTTGATCTTCATGCGCTTAACGGTAATATTCCCTTTTTCTTCCTCCTTTAAAGGTTTTCCATTTACGGTAATATTTTCCCCGTCCACAACAATATTCATTTTACCGTTATCGGTTCCTTTTTTTGTGATGATGATCCGCTCCACATCTTTGCCCGATTCTTTTTCCTGGGCAAATAAAATTCCCGGAAGTGCAGCTGTTATTAATAAAAGTACTTTTTTCATTTTTTAGAATTTAAATTTTTCTACGTTAATCTTCGTACTTCAAAGATAGGAGAATTTTTAAAATACGAAATGTTTCGGAAGTGTTAATATTTAGTCAATCAGCCGGAAGGAGAAAAACATAGTGATGAAAAACAGGATCACCAATCCTATCAGAAATAAAATGCTGGCTATGCGTTCCAGCAAAAGGCCCCTCCTGCTCTGGCGGTTCAGTGATAAAAAAGACAACAGTGCAGCACTCATAAAAAATACCATCGCCACACTCGAAAGCTCATCTATTAATGTCAAAGAAGATTTACTAAAAAACCGTAGCGATGTTATTACAAGAAAACAGATACCAATAAGGTTGGACGAAGCGTTAAGCACATGTGGAGAACGGGGTTCTTTCATTCGTTTAAAATTTTGATGCTTTATTTTAAAAATACTTTCAAAGGGAACAGTTAAATATCTGCTTTTCCCGTTTTGAGCGGGGCACCGCATTTTTTACAAAATAAAGCATCCGAGGCATGGTTCTTATTGCCGCAATTGCTGCACGCGCGGTCATCATTTTCCATATCTCTGTACCTGGAAACCAACGAAGCCGACATAATACCTGTGGGCACCGCTATGATGGCATAACCCAGGATCATGATAAACGAGGCAATTATTTTGCCTATGGCTGTCATCGGTGCCACATCGCCATAGCCAACTGTGGTAATGGTAACAATGGCCCAGTAAATACTTTGGGGAATACTGTGAAAGCCCGGGTTATGCTTGTACTCAATCACATACATTAATGACCCCAGGAAAACCGTCAGCAATACAATAAAAAAAAGAAATACCAGGATCTTGCTAAAGCTGCGCAACAGCGCAAACATCATATACCGGCTTTCATCCAGCAGGCGCACCATACGGAAAATACGGAATACCCGCAGCAGGCGGAAAGACCGGATGATCATGAGCATGTGCCAGTTGGGCAGTATAAAATCCAGGTAAGAAGGAAGGATGGCCAGGAAATCAATAACGCCATAAAAGCTACCCGCATACCTTTTTGCCTCCCGCACACAATACAGCCGCAGCAGATATTCTATGGTGAAAACCACCAGGAAAACATAATCGAGGATATGAAAAACCTTTTGATAAGCAATGGCTATAGACTCTACACTTTCCAGTATCAACAATATAATATTGACAAGGATAAGTATAAACAGCCCGACATCGAAGAGTTTTCCCGCAGGCGTGCTGCTTTGAAAAATGGTTACATACAGCCAATGCCTGAAGCCCTCTTTTTCTTCAGGAGCATTTTGGTCCTGCAATACATCATGTTTGTCGGGTATGAGTCGGAAAAGAGACATCAACCAAAGTAAAATTAAAAAACGGAAAATGGAAATATTTATAAAGGATTTGAGCATCCGGAACAGAAAAACGGTCTCAAAGTAAGGTGGTTATAGCTTTTGCTTATACCGGTTATACACAGGCCTGGAGGCCTGCGTAATAATAAGCCGGTATCAATTTTATTTAAATAAATACCACGTGGTTTGTGTGACACAAACCATGGCAGCGCCTCGGGCAGTGTCTGCACTGCCCGGAAAAGTGTTGGTAAATCTATAATGATAGTTTTGATGCCCGTTCATTATAAGACATAGATGCTTCTAACTAAACAAAAACCTCACAGTTTCAGTACCTGTGAGGTTTAGAAATTTATTTTGCGCTGCAATATTTATAATAAATTTTTGACGGTTTCTATCACTTTCAGCAAATTGCCGGCATCCTGGCCACCGGCAGTAGCCAGTGTTTTTTGGCCGCCGCCACCGCCCTTAATTAACGGGGCAACGTGCTGTTTAATGATCTGGCCGGCGTCAAGACCTTTTGCCGCCACCACATTTTCCGCAATGCTTACCGCCACAAACGGCTTGCCCCCGATGTTGGCACAAAGCACCACTGCAAAATCTTTCAGGTGGTTTCTCAGGTCTGCACAAAGTTTCTTCAGCGCATCGGCATTGCTTACTTCCACTATATCTCCTATAAAGTTCACCTGGTTAATGATCTCGTCTTTATGCAACAGTCCATTACGGATGCCTACCAGCTCACGGGCCTCCAGGCGCTCTACATGCTTTTCAAGCGCTGCTTTCTCCGTTATAAGCTTTTCCACAGCTTTTATGGGGTCATTGGTTTTTAATAATTCATTTAACGCTTTATTCTGGTTCAGGCGCTCATACATATACTGCAATGCCGCCGGCCCCGTAAGCGCTTCAATACGGCGCACGCCTGCTGCAACGGCTGATTCGCCGGTAATGACAAACAGGCCAATCATCCCGGTATGCAGCACGTGGGTACCACCGCAAAGCTCCACACTAAAAGGAATTGCTTCCGCTTCTCTGCTCCCGGGGGAGAAAGTGTCCCGCACTGACGGAACGGATGAAGGCTGGGAATCAATGGTAACCACTCTTACCACATCACCATATTTTTCGCCAAATAAAGCCATCGCTCCCAATTTGAGCGCTTCCTCTTTGGGCATTTCCCTGATTGTCACCGGCAGGTTTTCCCTGATCTTATCATTTACAATACGCTCCACCTGGCGCAGCTCATCATCTGTAATTTTTGCAAAATGCGATACGTCAAAACGCAGCACATCCGGAGAAACCAGCGAGCCCTTCTGATTTACATGCACTCCCAGCACCTGCTTTAAGGCCGCATGTAATAAGTGCGTTGCGGTGTGATTGTAAGTGGTGTACACCCTTTTTTCCGTATCCACAATGGCTCTTAAAGGCTGATCAATATTTCCGGGAAGCCTGTCCGTAAAATGTATGATCAGGTCATTCTCCTTCTTTGTATCAGTAATCATTAATTCTTCATCATTAATGATTAATTTCCCTTTATCCCCTACCTGCCCGCCGCTTTCAGCATAAAAAGGCGTTTTTTCCAGAACCAGCTGGTACTGCTCTTTACCTTTTGCTGAAACCTTGCGGTACCTGGTTACCCTGGTGCCTGTGTTCAGGTCTTCGTATCCTACAAATTGGGAAGGCACCTCTTCTCCCACCAAAATCCAGTCTTCAGTATCCACGGCCGTTGCAGCACGGGAGCGTTCTTTCTGCTGTTTCATTTCGGCCTCAAAACCCTCCTCGTCTACAGTAAGATTATTTTCAGACGCAATCAGCCGGGTAAGATCTGCCGGGAAACCATAAGTATCATACAGCTCAAAAGCATCTTTTCCATTTATATGGCCTCCACTTGCTGACTTAATGATATCATCAATTCTCTTTAACCCTTTTTCCAAGGTGCGCAGGAAGGAATCTTCCTCTTCCTTAATCACTTTTGTAACAAAAGCTTCCTGCTGCTTTAATTCGGGGAATACCTGCTCAAACTGGGCTGCTATTACCGGTACCAACTGACTGAGTAAAGGCTGCTTATAATCTAAATAAGAGTAATAATACCGAACAGCACGACGTAAAATACGTCGGATCACATAGCCCGCTCCTGTATTGGACGGTAACTGCCCGTCGGCAATAGTAAAGCTGATGGCACGTATATGATCTGCCAGAACACGGAAGGCGACAGCCTCCCCCCAACCCCCTCCGAGGAAGGGGGAGCTAACGGCCGCAGCATTATATTTCCGCCCCGTTATCTTTTCCACTTCTGCTATAGTACCTGTAAAAACATCGGTATCATAGTTGCTGGTTTTGCCCTGCAATACGCGAACCAGCCGTTCAAAACCCATACCGGTGTCTACGTGCCTGGCAGGCAGTGGCTCCAGGCTGCCGTCTTTTTTCCTGTTGAACTGGATAAATACATTATTCCATATTTCTATTACCTGCGGATGATCAGCATTTACAAGTGTTTTGCCATCAACAGCCGCTCTTTCTTCAGCCGGGCGGCAGTCTATATGTATCTCTGAACAGGGGCCGCAGGGGCCGGTATCGCCCATCTCCCAGAAATTATCTTTTTTATTTCCTTTCAGGATCCTTTCAGGATTTATCCATTTCGCCCATTCATTGTAGGCTTCCTGGTCAAAAGGCAGGCCTTCTTTTTCATCTCCTTCAAAAACAGTTACATACAGGCGGTCTTTATCAATTTTGTAAACTGATGTAAGCAATTCCCAGCTCCACTCAATGGCTTCTTTTTTAAAGTAATCCCCAAAGCTCCAGTTACCCAGCATTTCAAACATGGTATGGTGATAAGTATCCACGCCTACTTCTTCCAGGTCGTTATGTTTACCGCTTACGCGCAGGCACTTTTGGGTATCGGCTACACGGGAGTACGGACTTTGCTTATTGCCCAGGAAATAGTCCTTGAACTGGTTCATGCCCGCATTGGTGAACATAAGCGTAGGGTCGTTCTTTATAACAATAGGTGCGGAAGGAACTATATGGTGGCCTTTGCTTTTAAAAAAATCAAGAAACTGCTGTCTTATTTCACTGCTGGTCATTGTATTATTTTAAGGGCTGCAAAGATAGAGAGAAGTAAGCAAGACGGAAAGTCTGAAAGTCGGGAAAGTCCGGGGTCCGAAGTCGTTGCAGCGATGCTAGTTACCGGATTGCTGGTTTGTCGTACATCGTACACCTAATATCGTACATGCATAGCCAGAAACCTGTAACCGTCCACATATCTCCGGTCTTCCAACATCGGGCATCAACTTTGGTCTTCTGACCTCCGACTTTCCGACCTTCCGACCCCTGACTTTATTATTTACCGCTCATCCAAAAACGATATGCACTATTTAACCAAATCATTAAATTCGTGGTTTCACATAACAAAACACCCCCAAATTAAACGTATGCAAAGAATTTTGACTGTTTTTTTCCTGGTGCTGATGGCATTCCAGGTTTCCGTATCTACAGCCCAAAGAAAGAGTAAAAAAAATCAGCCGGCACCGGTGCCTGCCGCCATAACTGATACTACTAAAAAAGCGGTTGTTGGTCCTCCCGGCCAGCCTAAACCGTACAAGGACGTGATTACCGGTAAGGCCGTTACAACAAAAGGCATGTTTACATTGCACAAAATTGATGACAAATATTTTTTTGAGATACCTGACAACCTGTTTGAGCGTGATATATTAGTGGTAGCACGCCTTTCAAAAGCTGCTGCCGGCTTCAGGACCGGCGCCAGCTACGCAGGAGACCAGATCAACTCCAATACGATCCGTTTTGAAAAAGGCCCTAATAACAGGATCTATTTAAAGCGCACTTCGTTCCGGGAAATTGGCCGAGACAGTACAGATGGCATGTACCATAATGTGATGAACAGCAATATTCAGCCTATTGGCGCTTCCTTTGAAGTAAAAGCCTGGGCGCCCGGCAATAACGGTGCTGTCATTGAAGTAACGGACTACATGAATGGAGATAACGATTACTTTTTCTTTTCGCCGGTTATTAAAAAGATGCTGGGAATAGGCGCCATCCAATCTGATAAATCATACATTTTGCAGGCTAAGGCATTTCCGGCCAACATGGAAATAAGAACAGTTAAAACATATATGTACACGCCGGTAACTCCTCCCGGCACGCCTCCTAATCCCTACACCGTGAGCACCCCACTTACATTTGAGCTGAACACCTCTATGGTACTGCTGCCAAAAGTGCCTATGCAGCCCCGTTATTTTGATGACAGGGTGGGTTATTTTACTACGCAAACGATCACCGATTTTGACGTAAACCCACAGGGCATTGACCAGTACCGCTACATTGCCCGTTACAGGCTGGAACCTAAAGACGAGGATATTGAAAAATATAAACGTGGTGAGCTGGTAGAACCTAAAAAACAGATCGTTTACTATATTGATCCTACTACGCCCAAAAAATGGGTGCCTTACCTGATACAGGGTATAAACGACTGGCAGGTTGCTTTTGAAAAAGCAGGCTTTAAAAATGCCATTGTAGGAAAAACAGCTCCCTCCTATGAAGAAGACAGCACTTTCAGCCTGGAAGATGCCCGCCACAGCGCCGTTATTTATAAGCCCTCTGATATTCCTAATGCCAGCGGCCCTAATATACATGATCCCCGCAGCGGTGAGATCATGGAAAGCCATATCAACTGGTACCATAATGTTATGAGCCTGGTACGTAACTGGTATATGATCCAAACGGCAGCCGTTGATCCCAAAGCACGAAAACTGGAGTTTGATGATGAGCTCATGGGGCAGCTGATCCGCTTTGTAAGCAGCCACGAAGTGGGGCATACACTGGGGCTGAGGCACAATTTCGGCTCTTCTTCTACCGTTCCTGTAGAAAAATTAAGGGACAAGGCCTGGGTGGAAGCCAACGGGCATACACCTTCTATCATGGACTATGCACGCTTTAATTACGTGGCGCAGCCTGAAGACAATATTTCGGAAAAGGGACTGTTTCCCCGTATCGGCGATTATGATACCTGGGCCATTGAGTGGGGTTACCGCTGGTATCCCGAAGCTAAAAACGCCGACCAGGAAGTGCCGCTGCTGAATAAGATCACCATGAATAAGTTACAAAACCCACGCCTCTGGTGGGGCGATGGCGAGGGCTACCGCGATGACCCCAGAAGCCAGACCGAAGACCTGGGCGATAATGCAATGAAGGCCGGCAACTACGGTATCAAAAACCTGAAAAGGATTATTGAAAATATTCCCCAATATACGCATCAAAGCAATAAGGATTTTACCAGCCTGGGGACGATTTATGGCGAAATTGCGGGCCAGTTCAGGAGATATACCGGACACGTAACCGGAAATATAGGGGGATTGGAGCGTACTCCTAAACGCATTGAGCAAAAGGGACCCGTATACCAGTTCACGCCCAAATCAAAGCAGAAGGAAGCAATGAGCTGGCTGCAAACCAATGTTTTTGCTACACCCACCTGGCTTCTTAAACAAAATTACGCCGCACTAACCGGTCAAAACCCGTTGTCTATCCTGGCCTGGGTTCAGGACAGGGCCTTATCGGGCCTGGTTGATGCAGGTACTCTATACAGGTTAAGCAGGTTTGAGGCTGAAGAGGGTTCCAAAGCCTATAGCCCCAATGAAATGCTGGGAGACTTAAGAAAATCAGTGTTTTCTGAACTGGCTTCCCGAAAGGCAATTGACTTATACCGCAGGCAATTGCAAAAATCCCTGGTGGAAAAACTGATAACGCTGTCTGTTCCTCCAAAATCCAACCAGGAAGCTGCAAACAAAGCGGGCAGCAGCTATGTTAACCCAGCCACCATTGATGTGGTATCAGTAGTGAAAGGCCAGCTGCGCATCCTTGCCGGGGAGATTCGCAGCGCAGCTAACAGCTACAGCGATGCAGCCTCTAAAAATCATTTACTGGATTTACAGGACAGGATCAAAATGGCGCTTGATCCAAAATAACAATAACAGATAGTGTTAAGTGTGAGTTGTCAATAGTGAATAGTCAATAATCGTGGATACATACTCACTATTGACCATTCACTACTCATGTTAAATACAACAATTCTTAAATTAAAGTGATACTTCCAAAGCGGTGGGCATTCCATCGCTTTTTTACGTGTTTATTATTGTTAGGGAAGGCATCGCCGAAAGGATGTTCTACCGGATATGCATTAAGGGAAAATGTAAAATATTAAATGTGTAAACTATCAACCGTCATCTATCATCTGTCAATTTAAACAAGTATGAAGCATCCGGTAACCAGTATCAAGCATCCAGTCACGGCTCTTTCTTACAGGTAAAACCTAAAAAAAAGGCCCTTCCGTAGAAACGGACTGACCTCTAACGATTGCTTGCCATATGAAAAATCTTAAAAAACGCTTTTTTGTCACCAGCCACTTCAATTCCCTCAATCACAATACAAATATAATACATACTTTTTTGTTTATATATACCGATTTCCCCTGTTTATAGGATGCCAAATACAGTTTTTGTTATCAAAAACCTTTATTTTACAGTAACTTACCTGTTATTTTTAAGTTATATCTAAGGATATTCCTTGTTTTTTTTATTATTAAGTTTATTTTTGTTTTAATGCCGAAAAAACCAAGCGACATATTATTTCAACTGATCCGCTCATTAGAAAAAGCAGAAAAAAGGCACTTTAAGCTTTATATAACCCGCAGTTCGGGCAACGCAGACCTTAAAATCATCAAACTGTTTGATGTATTGGATAAAATGGACGCTTACGATGAGAAAGTGCTTCAGAAAAAACTAAAAGACGTTACCAAGCCACAGCTATCTAATTTAAAGTCGCATCTGTACAAAGAGCTTTTAGCCAGTTTGCGGCTGCTGAAAAGTAATGACAGCCTGGACCTGCAGCTGAACGAGCTTTTTGACTCGGCTCATATACTTTATAAAAAAGGGCTCTTTTTTCAAAGTCTCAGGGCTATTGACAAAGCCAAGGAAGTAGCAACGCTTAACCAGAAATTCTTCTTTTTGCCTTTACTGCTCTCCCTGGAGAAAAGGATTGAGGCCCTTAACGTAACCGATACTTTTAAGACGCGTATTGACGAGCTTTCTGAAGAAGCCAATGAAGCGAACCTGAAGCTGGATATGATCACCAGGTTGTCCAATCTTTCATTGCAGATGTATGGCTTTTTTATTGCTAATGGCCATGCCCGTAATGAAGATGAGGAAGATAAGGTGAAAAAGTTCTTCCGGCAGTCCCTGCCATCGGGATCAGCACAGCAGGAAGGTTTTTATGAAAGGTTGTATTATTACCAAAGTTATACCTGGTATGCTTTTATCCGGCAGGATTTTTTAATGTACTACCGGTACTCCCGTAAATGGGTGGATCTTTTTGAAGAGAAACCCAATATGAAAAGGGTTGAAACCGGGCACTTCATTAAAGGATATCACAACCTGCTGAATGCCCATTTTGACCTGCGTAACTATGCTGAGCTTAAAAGAGTGCTGAAAGAATTTGAGGCATTTTCACAAACCAAGCGCGTGCAGGATAATGAGAACTTCACGGTTCAGTCCTTTGTTTATATAGCGGGCGCCAAGATCAACTTTTATAATATAACCGGTTTATGCGAAGAGGGTATTAAAGAGATTCCGAAGATTGAGGAAAAGATACAGGAATATGACCTGTTCCTGGACAGGCACCGGGTAATGGTGCTGAACTATAAAATAGCCCTGTTGTATTACCTGTCAGGGGATTACAGTACTTGCATTGACTACCTGCAAAGGATCATTAACGACTCTTCCGAGTTGCGTACGGATCTGCAATGTTATGCCAGGCTGATGCACCTGCTGGCCCATTACGAGCTGGGCAACCTGGAATTAATGGAATCGCTGACGCGCTCTGTTTTCCGGTATATGTCGCGCATGAAAAACCTCACTATCATTGAGCAGGAAATGTTCCGGTTTTTACGTAATTCCTTCAAGTTTACGGGCAGGCAGCTGAAGCCTGAATTTGAACAGGTACTGCAAAAAGTAAAGCACCTGGAGGGCAACCGTTTTGAAACCCGCTCACTGGCTTATCTTGATATTATTTCGTGGCTGGAAAGTAAGGTTGCCGGAAAGCCTATGCAGGAGATTGTATATAATAAATACATGAAAAGCAAACGTAGACTTGAAGTTGGCAACAGTGAGGACCTGAAATAAAAGATGTTTTTATCTTTTATTTTAAGAAATTGATCTACTTTTGCGCTGAAAGCGCGTTTTTATGGGTGTTCATAAGGATATTGAAAATATAGAAGACATTACATTATTAGTGAACAGCTTCTATGGCAGGATAAGGGAGCATGAATTGCTGGGCCCTATCTTTAACGGCGTAATACAAAACCGATGGCCCGAACACCTGGAAAAGATGTATCGCTTTTGGCAAACCGTTTTACTGGAAGATCATACTTATTTTGGCAGCCCTTTCCCGCCCCACGCCAAACTGCCTGTAGCAAAAGAACATTTTGATGCATGGCTTGAAACCTGGCGTGCTACCCTTCATGAGCATTTTACCGGACCAAAAGCTGATGAAGCCCAATGGCGCGGCGAAAAAATGGCCGCCATGTTCCTGTATAAAATAGAATATTACAGGGACAGCACCGCAACATCGTTAATATAAATACCCTCCCGTTTACATAGCTATCTATACTCTCAGCCTTTCCCTGTTTATTTTTTATTGGGTGTAACATTTTGCTTTCCTGTACGACTAATGTATGTAAGCAAGAAAGTAAACAATGTGTGAAAAGGTTGCATTACCGCTGTGCTTTTCACCCGTTAAAAATAGCAGTTCACCGGCTATTTTAATACGGTTCACCATTATCTTCTTGCCTTACAACATGCACCGGGCGTATGTTTGTGAAACAAATACAATAACACAACTTAATATTTAAAAATTTATTCAAAATGAAAAATTTAATTCTTTCCGCAGCCGTTATGTTCTCTCTTAGCTTTAATGCCTCGGCAGCCCCTAAGGAACCAGCAAGCGAAAAAGCACAAAAAACTTTCTACACAATATTTAAAGATGCTGGTAATGTAAGCTGGAGCAATACAGGCCGGCAATACAATGCTTTCTTTGTTGCCGGTAATATTAAAACCCGTGCTATATTTGACGCAAAGGGAAACCTGTTGCAAACTATCCGTTATTACGGTGAAGAACAGCTACCTGAGAATGTTCTTTATAGTGTGAAGAAAGCATACAAAGGAAAAGAGGTGTTTGGTGTAACAGAAGTATCAAACCAATATGGTGTAGGCTACAGGATTGTATTAAAAGACGCAAAACACTACACACATATCAATATCAACAATATGGGTGAAACCGAGGTGGTATCAAGATATAAAAGAGCAGATAAATAGGCTGGGGCATACCGGCGGCAATAGCTACAGCCTGACAAATTTTTTTCTCATGTAAAACAATCGGAGAGGATAGTCTTATCTTCTCCCTTTTTATTTTTATGATATAGCGTTTACATATCAATACCCCTAAGCTTCCTGTATAACTTCAGTGCATATACATCTGTCATGCCCGATATAAAATCAAGTATGTGCATTGTTTTTTCATAAGGGGTTCCGGCTTCATCAAATATAAACTGGCTGGGAAGCAGCGCCAGTATTTTCTGATGTTCTTTGTCCCTTCTCTCTTTTGGGGTTAAAGCAGCAGTAACAAAGTCTTCTACCAGCCCCGACATAATGCGGTAGCCTGCTATTTCCAGTTCTATTACCTTTTTGGCATTATAGATCTTATTTACCGATATTTTACTGATCTTATCCAAAACATCCTGCATGCCGGGTATTGCATTCATCAGGCTTTTATTGAAGATGCCTGAAAGTATAGCATCGCGGTTTTGCCAGAACACATCACTGCATTTATACGTTAAGGTATTAATAGCTTTGGCCCTCAGATAAGCTATTGACTCATTGGCATCGCCACGCAGGCTGGCTGCCATTTTTTTTACCCGTTCTATACTATCCGGGTGATGCTGAATAACAGAGAGCAGGATGTCATGCACTTCTTCATAGCTTAAAAGGCCCAGCCGGTGGGCATCTTCAAAATCAATAATATTATAGCATATATCATCTGCCGCCTCTACAATAAATACAAAAGGATGGCGCCGGAACACCACTACCCCATCAGTATCATCGGGAATCATATGCAGCTCTTTTGCTATGCTCCGGAATACCGGTTCATCCATATTAAAATATCCGTACTTTTTCCGGTGAACAAATCCTTTGGCAGCGGCAAGCGATTCGCAGGGATATTTAATAACAGATCCCAGGGTACTGTAAGTAAGCCGGAACCCGCCTTCGGCCCTGCCATTCTGGTGCATGGTTAAAATACGCAGCGCATTGGCATTACCTTCAAAAGTAGTGAGGTCTTTCCATTGGGCCTTACTGAAAAGCTGCTTAAACGCTATGTCTTCGGGGTTTGACGTATCTCTTCTCCTGAAATATTTTGAAATAGCATCTTCTCCTGAATGTCCGAAAGCCGGGTTACCCAAATCATGCGCGAGGCAGGCTGCGGCTATCACATATTTCAGGTCGCTGGTATAAAACGTGACGGCCTTTTGATCTTTCTTTACTTCATCCAGCTCACCCATCCGCTCTCCTATCAGGCCTCCCAGGGAGCGCCCTACACTGGCTACTTCCAGGGAATGGGTAAGGCGATTATGTACAAAAATCTCTTCAGGCAAAGGGAACACCTGCGTTTTATTTTGCAGCCGCCTGAAAGGACTTGAGAAGATGATGCGGTCCCAATCTCTTTCAAAATCGCTTCGTATATCTGTTGTAGTGCTCTCCATCCCATACCGTTTGGAAGAGAAGCAATTATTCCAGGTCATAGCCATGCTTAGAAGTTTAATGTGCCAAAATTAGAGGAAAGAGTTTATGGCAGTTAAAAAGGTTTGTTTTTAGGTGATAAATCATCTACTTTGTGTCATGAATAAATACTTCTTACTCATTTTTTTACTTTCCTTCTCTATTGTACATGCCCAGATCTCTGAGAAGAGCCTGAAAAAGCACATCAGTTTTTTAGCTTCTGACAAAATGAAAGGGCGTCAGACGGGAAGCAAGGAAGTGGGAATGGCGGCAACCTATATTGAAAAGCAATTCAAAAAATACGGGCTCACTCCTATGGGAGATAATGGGTTTCGCCAAAGCTTTGAAGCCAAAGTAAAAAGAGTGGTGGTTGCTGACAGCATCAGGAAAGCAGAGAATATCATCGGGTTTTTAGATAACGGGGCTGCATATACTATTGTTATCGGGGCTCATTATGACCATATCGGGTACGGAGACCTGGGCAATAGCAAGGACTCCCTGAATATTGGAAAAATCCATAACGGTGCAGATGATAATGCCTCGGGAACTGCCGGGCTGCTGGAGCTTGCCAAACATTATGCTACAAATAAGACCAGGGAACCTTTTAATTTGCTTTTTATAGCTTTCTGTGCAGAAGAGTTAGGGCTGATAGGATCAAAATATTTTGTAGAAAATCCCACTGTACCTCTGGACAAGATCCATTGGATGCTGAATATGGATATGATTGGCAGATATAATCCTGACAACGGCGTAGCTGTGATTGGGTTTGGTACCAGCTCTTATTTCCCTGAAATTTTTAAGGGGATTACCCCGGATATAAAATTCTATACTGGCAAGGACGGCAACGGAGGCTCTGACCAGACATCGTTTTACAAAAAGAATATTCCCGTTTTATTTTTCCATACCGGCGGACACCCCGATTATCACAAAACAGGAGATGATACTCATAAAATAGACTTTACGGCCTTAAAATCTATCCTTGAATTAGAAATAAATGTTATTGACAAATCCATGAGCGTTCCTAAAATGGATTTTATCTGGACGAATTAAAAGCAAATATGTTATGCGCACTTCTTGCCTGAGCCAAAAGTGCTTCGTTTCATTGTTGCCCCGAAGCGACAACATAAGCATGTGCAGCGAGGACGCCACATATAGCACTCATAAAAAAAGAGGCCTTAACGACCTCTTTTGATATCTGCATGGAACTTTTCTTATTTAATAATGCTGATCGTATAGGTATAGCTATATTCCTTTTCACGGAAACGATATTGGTCCAAAGGCCTGGCACCCCAGGAGTTTAACCCGGCTACGCCACGCTGGAATAAATCAACATTCAGTATCACTCTGTCAGCAGGCAAGATATCAGAGGCATGTTGCTGCTTTTTAGTTGTACCGGGATCCCAGTCTTCGGTGCGGTAATTGGTAGCGCTTACATGGAGTGGCTGTGCACCTGTTACACGTATGCCTTTTCCATCTTTATCGGTAAGGGTAAACCAGCGCACATCTGTTTTGTTACCAGCTTCCTGCGGGCGGAAATACGGGAATGCCTGGTCTTCCACGTTACCCTTCCAGATGCCCATGAACGCATCTTCTTTCCTGTCCACGTAATTTTCCCAGGGGCCGCGGCCGTACCAGGTAAAGTTATTGAAGCGCTTAGACAGCTCCATATTCATACCAAATCGCATCATTTCAGGCAGATCATCGGCTAACGCCTTATAATGAGAAGCAATGGTAAGGCTGCCGTCTTTATTAACCATATAAGCTACGTTTACCGCCGCATCTACCCCGGCAGGCTTGATCTCATAATTGATAGTAACAGTGCCTTCCTTATCATTCACACTTTTAAAAGTGGTTCTCTGCGCATGAGAAGCGGCATCCCATAAGCGAAGATGATATTGCTCCCCGGAGCCAAAATCATTATCGGTTGGGGCACGCCAGAAATTGACTTTGGGAAGTTTTCCAAATAACCAACCGATAGAACTGTTGATGGAAGCAAGTCCGCGCCCATTCTTATAGAACTCGTAAGAGACACCGTTAGCAGAAAGCGTCAGCTTATCACCTTCTTCTTTCTTTTCTACGTTGCTTCCATTGTCCTTTGCCGCAGCAAAGTAGCTGTTATTATTGAATGCAACTTCACCTTTAGCTGCTTCAAATCCTGCCGGTAAAAACTGTGTAGCGTTTTTAGTATAAGCATGTACCTGCAAATAGTATTCTGTACCTGGCGCGGCGCTTATTACAGGAAGGTTCAGTTTTACATCCTTCCTTGAATCGGCAGCAATGGTAACATCAAAGTTGTCGGTAGCGGCCATTTCTCCATTTTTCAGCAACACCCATTTAAATGTATAATCTTTAGGTGTTACAGGAATAAACTTGAAGTCATTGATAACGGTTATAATGCCATTATTTACATCTTTTGCTTCAAATAAAATGTTCTGATATACTTTTTTGACAATATGCGTATGAGGCAGGTATTGCTGATCGGGTGATATAATACCATCCATACAGAAGTTACCATCGTTAGGCTTATTGTAACCGTACAGATCACCGCCATAAGCCCAATACTCCCTGCCCTGCTCGTCTTTGGTTTTATAACCGTGGTTATACCACTCCCAGATAAAGCCGCCCTGCATGTTTTTGCTGGTGCGCATCAAATCCCAATATTCCTGGAAGTTGCCCATGCTGTTGCCCATGGCGTGGGCGTACTCGCACATAATATAAGGGCGACCGAGATCCTTCTTTGCATCGCGCTGCATATCACCCCAGGAGGGATACATGTGGCAGATAATATCGGTGTTCCTGTCTCTTTGGTAAGCCTGCTCGTATTGTACCGGGCGGCTCTTATCACGCGCCTTTGCCCAGTCATACATGGTAAAGAAAGCCTTTCCGTTGCTGGCTTCATTACCTAAAGACCAGAAGATGACGGATGCATGATTTTTGTCCCTCTCAATTAATCTTTTTATACGATCCAGGTGGGCCGCCTGCCACTCAGGAAAATTGGAAACATTATCAGGGCCGTAACCCAGGCCATGCGATTCGAGGTTGGTTTCATCAACCAGGTAAATGCCGTATTCATCGCATAATTTATACCATAAAGGCTGCTGCGGATAGTGAGAAGTACGAACGGCATTAATGTTCAGCTCCTTGAACAGCTGTATGTTCCGCAGCATAACAGTTTCATCTACTACCTGCCCGGTATTGGTATTGAACTCATGCAGGTTCACTCCTTTAAAATACACTTTCTTCCCGTTGATGAATACCTGCCCGTCTTTGATCTCCACTTTTCTGAAACCAATACGGTGCGAAGTAGCTTCAACGATGTTGTTTTTACCATCCTTTAGAGTAATCAGCATGTTGTACAGGTTAGGGGTTTCAGCGGTCCATTGCAATGGCGATTTTACCACGCCTTCAAACCATAAAGAGTCTGTACTGTTTGGAGCAACATTGATTTTTTTTGTTTGTGTAAATATTTTTTTGCCCGCTTTATCCAGGATGCTTACTTCAACCGTTTGTGCAGCTGCATTATTGCTATAGTTTTTAATTTTTACATCAGTACTGAACAACCCGTTTTTATATTTTGCATCCAGATCGGCGTGAGAGAAAAAATCCAGGATGCGCGTTTGTGCCGTACTGTACAGATATACATTCCTGTTGATGCCTCCCAGGCGCCACATATCCTGGTCTTCCAGGTAAGTGCCGTCGCTGAATTTATGTACCTCGCAGGCCAATAAATTTTTTCCGGGGCGGATATAGGGTGTGATATCAAATTCGGCAGGGCTTTTGGCATTTTCTGTATAACCCGCTTTTTTACCATTCACCCATACATACATGGAGTTGGTGCCCCCTTCAAAATGCAGAAACACTTTTCTGCCGTCCCAGCTCTGAGGAATATCAAACTCATGCCGGTAAGCGCCGGTTGGAGAGTCGTCCCTGTTAATGAATGGCGGATTTTTAGGGAAGCCAAAGCCGATATTAACATACATAGGAATACCGTAGCCATTAAATTCCCAATTGCCAGGCACGGGCATCAGGGTCCAGCCCGATTGACCGGAAATTTGGTTAGGTGCTCCTTTCTTCGATGATGCACCACTGGTAACAGTGTAACCTTCTTCAAAAAAACCGGCAGGCACATCAGCTATTTTATCCGTCCAGTAAAACTGCCAGTTACCATTCAATGACTTAAAGTAAGGCGAGGCTTCATAATTGTTGACAGCGGCCTGCGCCTCCGCTGCATAAGGCAAGGCCGTGGCCCGCGTATCTTCTTTATTAATGGCAAATACTTCGGGGTTTTCCCAGTCGGGGCGGTGCTGGGCATAAACACTAATAAGGCCGCAGTAAGCCAGGGCGAACAAAACTATTTTTTTCATTTAACAACTTTATGATTTAAAAATACAGCAAAGTATATTTACAAACATATTAAATTCCTAAACTGGTGCTTCGGGATTGCAAGTCTCTAAGAACATATCCAACCACTGGCTTAATAAACAATCTCTCTTATTCCATCCTTTTTGAAAAAAACCTTCAAAGATCCCTCATTGTCTATTATTTTATTAACGGGCACCAGCTCATCCTTTTTCCATTTTTGCCCTGACCGTTTCCAAAGCATTAATGTTATATAAGTATGCTCCTGCTTTGCATCCAGTTTACCCGAAACATTTACTACGCGGCTATGCTCGCTTTGCGGATGTACATCCCTGGTATCAACATCATATATCTTATCCCAGCCTTCATAATTGATCATGGCTAATTGATATATCCCGTTATCAATGATAACAACTTCCCTCCCTTTCACTTTTTTCTTTATTGTTTTAATAGCTCCTTTTAACTCAGGCAAGGCATAATGGCCCAGTCTTAATTCCGTTGGCACATCAGCGCTTATTTTATCTATCCTTAATATCCCGTTGGGAAGAGGCATATCTGCCAGCTTCAGTTTTATATGGGGATTTGTTTCCAATACCGCATCCCTGTAATAAATGCCATTATCAAATTTTTTGAAATCGTACAAACGCAAAGGCTCCCATTCATTCTTTGCATTCTTAATAATATAATTCATAGAGACCACCCCTTCCACACTATCTGCCTGCCAGGGGAAAGCACTGTTATAAGAGAGCCTGTTGTAATTTTCGCTGGCGCGGAAGGTTTCCCAGGCCCCAATCAGTTTTACTTTACACCAGGCGCGTATTTCCGAGGCACCGATATTGGGATAATCAGTAATCAATATATTAGCCGTATCTGCAAAATGGTTATACACCCGGCCTTTCTTCATTTCCGTATCCCAGGCGCCGTCATTCTCTGTTGCTGTCCAGAATGGACTGTCTTTGGGTAACATTAGCGCAAAAAAAGCCTTGCCCATCCAGTACACACTTCCCCTGCAACTATAAGGCTGCACTGCCGGCTCAAAAGAACCATACACACCAAGTGTGGGAACATTATCTTTTAAAAAACCAGGATGGGTTAAAAACTGCTTCATTACGCCTGATGCAATTCTTCGCATCCAACCATAATTTACTTTGGGATCATTTTGCAGTCCCATCAAAGCAAAGGGCACTACCGAACCGATCCTGTAGGTCATGCTTCTTCCCCATACAATCATTTCTCCGTCTTTGCTGAACATACAGGGATAGGAGACTTTCAGATCATCAAAGTTTTTGAGGAACTTTTCAGCATATACAGGATAATATTTCTTTCCAAAATATGCTGCCCATAGCGGACCATACATCTGGAAAGCCCACATGCTGTAATAATCATAAGCCGGCGCATCGTTATACCATCCGCTGCCGCGGTAATGCTCTAATGATTTATCCAGGTATTCAACCAGCAGCTTTTCGTTAACAGCATAGCCTTTCATTTTAAAGAAGCTCAATACAAAAATGTTAAAGAACTTCCAGTTGGAGCCTACTGTTTTGCCATCGCCATAGCTCAGCATGGTATGTGCCAAAAGATCTTTTTGTTCTTTGGTCAATGGATCAAACAGCACTTCAGGAACATAAAACAGGGAAACCGCCAAAGCGCCAAACTCAACCAATACCTGGCTGGGGCCGCCTCCTTTTTCCTGCGGCTTTATATATGATTTGCTTTTGGCGTTCAGCAGGTTCAAGATCTGGTGACGGTAATAATCAGCCACACGGATATTATTTAATACCAGGTTCGAGTCTTCTTTCAGCAATGGGGCGGCAATAAATAAAGTACGGCTTAAGCCTTCCAGCTTTTCTGTTGGCACCTGTGCTACCGACCTGGGATAGCTTTTGCCTGGCTCTTTGGGGAACTGCATTGGGTCATCTATATTGTCAATATAGCTGAATGCGCCCCGCAGCAGGTACAGGCCCATTTGCTTCCAGTGCTCGCGGGTAATACCGGTTTTAGGGCTTAGTTTATAATCCGGTTTATCTATCTTAAATGAAGGCTGG
>JAPUDO010000020.1 GCA_027493055.1 Niabella sp.
TACTAGATAAACTAAAGGCCGAAGGCGTTATGCTTAATGCTTTTAGCTTCTGGCTTTCATGCCGTACAGCGTACAACTAATACCGTACATAAAAACTACGCTGACTGCTTTGTTTTATGCAGCAATGTTTTTGCCACATTATAACCATATAGCGCCGATACAATCACCCATGCGCCTAAAGCAACTCGTATTAGTAAAAGATGCTGCAATATAATAGCTACAGCCAGCAATACAAGCGCTGCATTAAAAAACCAGAACTGCCATACGATCAGCCCCTCATCGTACAAATGTTTGGGCAGCGGTACTTTCACTTTTCCCGACAAATGCTTGTAGTGCCCGTTCCAGACAATGAACGGTAGCGTTTTGAAAGTTTTGCCGAGGATAATACCCGTTATCCAACCCATAAAAAGAAAAGTGCCATACAATATTGTCCATTGGGTACCTTTCATGTAGTAAACGACAGGAATCAGCAATACAGCCATCAAAAGGCAGAGAAAAGAAATAAAGGTATGCTTCATCAGCAACTCTATTTTTTTTCTTACCCTGCCTTTGAAGGCATCATACAAATACAATAGCCAGCAAATGATTCCTGCAAGAACCAACAGCGCATATATCAAAAACCTTGTACTAACCCCGATGAAGTAGCCGTCAACCAAAAACAATATCAATCCTGCATTTTGCAAGATAAAGGCATACTTCAGCAGATACCCTTTTTTTGATTTTCCTAAAAGGAACATCGGTACCAGCTTTGCGCTCACTCCTGTAATAAGCTGCAGGAACCATCCTCCCAAACCCGCATGAGCATGGAATTTCAGGATATCAAGATGATTCTTTTCAAAAAAAGGAAAAGCCAGGTTGACAGCCAGCAATAACCCAACCAGTGTTGTAAACAGCAACCACAATGAAGACACCACAATGAATAATTTTGGGACAGAATGACGAATGCGGTGCCTGCTTGTTAATATAACATTTAAAAAGTAAAGTACCGTTGAGATGACCACCAGGGAGCCGCCGCCAATCATCAGCCATCCTGTTCTGAAATCCCAGAAGGAAAATGTGAGCAACGCTACACCCGCTGTTAGTATGTACCAGCTGAGGGAAGCTAATAACGGGCTGTACAGATCTCTTTCACAAATTACAGGAAGTAACTCGTAAGCAGCACCAAAAATGATCATAGTGCCCCACCCTAAGGCAGCTATATGTACAATGGTCAGCAAGTGCGGACTGAAATAATGGCGCGTAAAACTTTCTGCGCTAACAAGCATTAAAATACATAGAACGAAAAAAGCAACAGCCCCTGTTGCATAAAACGGGAGCACCGCATTGTTGGGAGGCGCTTTTCCAATATTAATATCTGCCATACCTTATAAACCGGTCTGTTAATTTTACGAGTGTCATGTCAACCGAAAAACGTCGTTTTAATTGTCATGCTGAGCTTGACGAAGGGTATATAAGAAAAGACTTCGACAAGCCGTTAATGACAAGAATTTTAAATAAATGAAAATCAATGTCGTCCTGAGCCTGACGAAGGACATTCGTAATCCATCGCTCAAGGCTTCGTCAAGCTCAGCCTGACAACGCTTCTTGTCATTTCAATGAACTTACTTTTTTTATTATTTGGGACTCAACATGACATTGGTTCCGAAAGAGTATGATTTACATGACACTAGTCTTAATCTTTAAATATAAGCATCTTCACATCACCTTCATCAATATTATATATGTGCACCGCAAAATCTTTTGAAGCCAGTTCTTCCAATAAATAAACAGGCACTCTTTTGTGATGCACATATAAACCATGACCTGCCTGTAGCGTTCCCAGCTCTGCAAGAATGGTTTGCATAGGCAAAGGCATTTCAAGCTTTCGTACATCAATTGTCTTTTTCTTTTCCCCGCTGAAAAGGCTGCAAATCTTTTCAAAAGAAGCAGCATCGTGCATTACCATTTTTGCTTCCGCAATGTCTCCTCCCGAAGTATTTTTCTGCTTCTTTAAAAAATAAGTATGAAATTCCGTAGCGCTGATCGTATCCACAAAACTAGCTTCAGCCTTATCTTTTCCCAGCAGGTGGATCAGTGGAGTTGGTACAAATGTGTTGATAATACAAAGTATCTTCCCTTCAGGTACTTCTTTAAATTTTCGCATAATTTCTTTAAGCGGATCGGTACCATGCTCAATAACCGGGCGAACATCAAACTTTATAATATCCTCTTGGGGAGCGGCCTTCAGCCAGTGTGGCTTTTCATTACCTGCAGCATTTGGCAGAACAGCATCAACGGTTTGCGGTTCATTTCCCGTAAAGCGATATCCTAAAGGTTGCAGCACCCGTTCAAAATCTTCCACTTTGCAGCCGCCCATTTTTGCCGCTTCGGCCACTGTAACTCTTGATGCCATTACTTTTCGCAGGATAGGATTTTTTAACCGCTTCAACGGAGGAGCAATGGAAGCGATAGCATCTATACTGGCTTTATTGTGCTGAATGATATCGGAAATTTTTGTTTTAGAATTAAAGTCCATATTGATTTCTTTTCAATGTTCTATTTAGTTTATCTTTTCCAGAATTCGTCATCGTAATCTTCACAGGCGGTGTGGCTGAGCTCCTCTTTATACAACACCTTTCCTATTTGTACCAGTTGCGGGCCGGACAATTCATTTTCCAGATACGGAAACAATGTCCTTTCTTCATACCGGGTATGTTCTTCCAAAAGGTCGGCCAGATCAAGAAAATGCCTGTTTTCCTGTTTATGCCCGGCAATAATATCTTCAAAAGTCATGGAAAGCATAGCGTGCTCATCCAGTGCTTTTTGTACCAGGCTATCCGTATGATCAAAAAACAACAATGTACCTTCCTCTTCCTGATGAGGCCTGAGACAGTTCTCCCAAAACCATTGAACATACCTCCTAATCCTTTGCGGGGAAATATTCAAATGAATCCCCCACCTGATCTTCCAGCAGAACAGTAATGCGCCGTGATGCTCCCTGGAAAAAGGAATTATATATACGTTTCTTTTGATAGGTTTTGTTTTTCCCATGATCACTTTCAACTGAATCGTTTACAAAAATCTGTAAATTCTTTTGAAGATTTACAGGTGTGAAACAGCGGGTGTAGAACAAATCTCCCTTTTTGCGTGCTTACCTATCGCCAGGAGGCGACAACATAGGCGTGTGAGGCGAGGACGCCTCACACAGCTTTCGGTAAACAGGTAAGTTTATCCCTCACCCGAAACAGCTATAGCTCTTCCAACTCTTTATCCAGTTCCAGCGCTTTGGGGAAAAGAATATTATTCTCGAGATGAATATGCTGATGCAGGTCTTCTTCAAACGCTTTCATCTTTTCAAATAAATAAGTATATGAGTTGCATGCATCCTCAGGTAAAGTATAATCGTTCGTCAGCTTACGGAAATAAGTAAGATCTTCGCCCGAAATGCCGTGCTCTTTCTGCATCATAAGGATCGGCTGCTTAATAAAGCCCGGGGACGTAGAAGTTCTATATGAAGGCTCTCTCTTTCTTTCCACCGTTTCTTTAATAGCCGGGAAAAGTGTCCTTTCTTCCTTCTCTGCGTGGTTCTGCTGATCCTGTAAAAAATGTTGTACGCTTTGCGCCAGCTTATTCAGCTCGGGGTGAACATCACCGTGACGCTTCGCTACTTTTACGGCCAGGCCTGAAATAACTTCCACATTTTCTTTTACATAGCGGTGATGTGTATTTACGATATAATCAATAAGGAAATCCAGTTCCCATTTGTTATAATCCTGCGAAGGCGACAGAGGCCTGGCTTCTGCCGAGCTTAGCGCCGACTTTAATTCATCTTCGGTAATACCAGCTTCTTCGCTCGCCTCCTTAAGCGTTTTATTTCCGCCACAGCAAAAATCAATTCCTTTTTGTTTAAATATCTCCGCTTTGCGGATATCTTTTGCCGCTATCTCTCCCACCGTTTCACCGGCAGCGGTTTCAGGCCTTTTTGCAATACGTACTTCCCACCATTGCGGCCCACTTTTTAAATACTCCCAGGTGAATATATTTCCTCTTTCGCCCAGAAGCTGGTAGTAAAGCGGTTTGGGATCATGATCGTTCTCTATCACAAAACCCTCGCCCGGCTCCAACTCATCAAAATGCTCAAAAATAGTGGGATGCTTACGCCTGGGCTCAATCTTCGTTACATCAAGTGTTGCTGCTGTTATCATTGTTTTAATATTTAATAAATAAAAATTATTCAGGACCTGATAGCTCTGATCAAAAGTTTGCACAGACCGTTGCTATTTCTTTTGCGCTATTACTACGATGGCGTTCATATCTTTTTCATGTTTTTTAAATGTTTGCCTCATTTCGCTGATCCGCCGCCTGGCAGAAGGATTAGCCAAAATATTGTAACCGATTTTCAGCGTGCGGATAAAACCTTCGTCCTGTATCATTCGTCCTATATGAAGCAGGTGCATTTTATTGGTATAGATATGCTTTACTTCAAATCCCTGCTTTTCCAGGAGCGCGGTCCATTCTGTTTTTGTAAGCGGGCGCGCATTTACCCTAATACTCTGCGCAAGGTCTCTTTGAATAACTGCTTTCTCTTCCGTTCCTATATCATCGGGAGTAATCCCTAACTCGTGAATGGCATATAGTCCGCCGGGCTTTAAGATCCGGTGTGCCTCCCTGACAATCTCTTCCTTCCGGTGATCAGCATGCATGGTAAGCATAGCCTCCCCGTACACTTTATCCTGGCTGTTATCTGCCAAACCTGAATGGGCCGCATTCCCACTGATGAAACCGGCATTACTTTTCCTGAACTTACTGCGAAGTGATCTTATAGCCTCTTCATTGGAGTCGATACCGGTATATTGTGCCGGTGATTGCGATAATACTATTGACGCGGTAAAACCAATGCCCGGAGCAAATTCTACAACATGATCACTGCCCGATACGTGAAGCGCGCTGACCAGCTTTTTAGTCAGTTCCCTGCCACCCGGCCTTAAAACTTTTTTGCCCATCTTTGCCAGGATCCAATGGCCATGTTCTTTATCAAAATTTTCTTTTTTCATTTCCTGAAAATTTTATCAACCAAAACAATTATTCTTCAATGTACACGGTAGCACCGTTGAGTAAAGAATTGATTAATATCTGGCAGGATAGTCTGACATTAGCACTGCAGGCGCCCTTTTTACCCAACGTGCTTTCCTCATTCCTGTGGCGTTCAGATAACAGGGAAACATCGCCTCCCTCTATCCGTACCATACAGGTGGCACATCTTCCCTGCCCGCCACATTCACCAAAACCTTCAGGATATACCTGGTCATTGATCAGCACCATTAAATTCCGGTATTCATTTTCGCAGGCTTCTATTTTCCTGCTGTTTCCATATTCCACTACCGTAAACCCTATTTTTTCTCCTGCTATCATTTTAATTTGCTACAATGTTAAAATACCGGATGAGGTAAAAGATCCCCCACCCTGAAAACAGGATAATGAGCACCCATATCCAGGTAGGGATGCTCTGCGGCGTTTCGCTGCCTGTTATATGAAATTTTTCTGTATTACCCTTGCTGTAAGCATTTACCATAATGGGCACTACTCCATCCAGTACAGCGTTTTCCTTTATACCCTCTACATTTATTGAGGGGCCGTTGCGTACTTCAAAGGGAATCAGTCGCAGACCTTCTTTCCCGGCAGCATCTTTGCTTACAATACGGAGCGTGTGTTTGCCGTCCACCAGCTTGCGGGTATCCAGCTCAAAGTGCGCGGGAGTTGTCAGATGCGCTACCGGCGCTCTTTCATCATCAAGAAATATCAGCACTTCACTTGAGTCCATATTAATTGTTTTTTAAAACCAGCCTTTTAATATGAGCGGGTGATTTTTCGCCCGGCCAAACCAGCCATTTTACTGAAAAGAAAAGTGTTGCCACAACAATGATTGCCACCGCCCAGATGATCACATAATCCCAATCACTTTGGGGGCCGGTACCATGAGTAATACCCTGCAACATTTTAGGCTGCTGCTTCTCGCATACAGAACAGGCAAAAGCGCTTAAGCCAGCAAACCCAAACAATAAAAGCATTAAGTATTTCCTGTACATACTACCAGGTTTTAAGGGTTTGATTGTAAAAATTCTATGACTTTCCTCACTTCCTCTGTTGTAATCTTTTTTGCACTGTTACCCCAGCTTGTTCTTTCATGATTCATGATGGCTGTCACTTCCTCGGCCGTAAGGCCGGCGTTATCACCTACAGCAGGCATTACTCCAAAACCTTCGCTCTCACGTCCGGAGTAGCCTTTCATAACAATCTCAACAAACAAATCCACATTATCTGCCAACACTATGGAGCTGCCTTTTAAAGGAGGAAAAGCACCAGCAAGGCCTTCACCGTTTTCCTGGTGGCAAGCCTGGCAATGGGTTGCGTATAAAGCGCTTCCATCTAATTCAGCGGCAGCACCATCTGCAGCGGCTTCCTGCACTTTTCTTTTATACAGGAATTCGGGAGTCGCGGTGCCATCGGGCAACGGCGTTTGCTTTAAGGACTGCAAATAAGCCACCAGTTGTAACGCTTCTTTTTTAGCAACGACCTTTTTCTCTGCATCGTTTAAAAATTCAGGAGGGATATTTACAATTACATCTCCTTTAGCAGGTTCCTTTTTCATTTCAAACATCCAGGGATAAGCAGGCATTACCGACTCTTTCACCAGTATGCGGGGATTATACAAATGCGTAAGGTTCCATTCCAGGCTTCCCTGCCGGTTACCCACATCGGTAAGGTCGGGGCCCGTACGTTCACTCCCCATTAAAGTTGCGGTATTGCGCCACAGATCTGTTCTCCTGATCAATGCGTAGTCCGCTGCAATACCGGGTCTTTTACCCCATACTTTGTCCATGTCCACATTCCGCACCTGCTGGGTATGACATGCTACACAACCGTTAGCAATAAAAACATGCTTACCTGCAATGGCATCCTCACTCATTGGCTTTGCCCCGGGCAGGGGCCGGCTGATCTTTTCGTTACTGAGAGCCGGCAGTATAGCCACTAATATCGTAAGCCCTGCAAAAAACAAAAATGCAGCTACAAATAATTTCCTGTGATCGTTGAACCATTCCATCTTTATACAGACTTAGTTTGAGCAGAAATATCTACCTGGGCCTGCAGTATCTCTAAAGTTTTATCATTTACATCTACTACCCTTACCGCAGGCATCATTTTATATAAATTATAAGCAAAAAAGATATGTGAGATCCACATTAAAGAACCACCTATGGCACGCCACAGCCAATGTGGAGCCATCTGCACTACACTTTCTATAAAAGGTTTCCCTTCTATCCACATCTGCCCTTTTAAAGTGCTGCCATACATCAGCGGCACGGTATAGAACAACAGGCCGATCAATGCCAGCCAGAAATGGGCGCCCACGGCCCATTGAGGTGCTTCGTTTTGTGTGAAACGGGGCACAATGGTGTAAATGCAGGCCCACAGGAAAAAACTGATGATCCCATACATGGTAAGATGAGAGTGCGCCACCGTGAAATCGGTAAAATGCCAGATGAGATTAGTGGAACGGAATGCTTCTGCCGTTCCCTGCAGGGAACCGGTAAAATAAAATATGGTGCCCACCAAAAAGAACGGGAGCGTATAGCTGTCTGCCAGCTTATACCATCCGTTTTTGAAAGTCATTAAAAAATTGGTAGTGCCTGCAACTACAGGTATTACCATACCCATACTACCGAAGATAGCCACTGTTTGCAGCCACCACGGTATAGGGCTAAACACAAAATGGTGTGTGCCTATAAGCGTGTAAAAAAGTATCTGCGTCCAAAAAGCAAGAATACCGAGACTATAGGAATAAATAGGGCGATTCAATTGCTGCGGCAGGTAATAATACACAAGCCCCAGCGTAAAAAACATAAACCACATACCCACGCCCTGGTGCATGTAATAACCCTGGATAATAGTTTCCCCCAAACCGTTCTGCCACGTGGGCCAGTAGGCGACAAAAACTATTACCAGGGCATATATTATGGCTGAAATAATATACCAGTTGGAAATGTAGATCTCTTTAGTTTTTCTTACTGCTACTGTTTTAAAAAAATTATATAACGTAAGCACTAAAGCTATTGCGAACAAAGACATGACCGGCCATATATACTCCCGGTATTCGCCGCCACCATTATTGATCCCTGCCATTAATAAGACAGTGCCTGTTAATACCGTTGTATTAGTAAGATGCAGAGAATACCAGCCCAATTTATAGCTATATAACTTTTCGTTACCTACCCTGGGAACAACATAGTAAGCCAGGCCCAGCATTGCCAGCGAAGCCCAGCCCCAGAATACGGCGTTGGTGTGTACGGGTCGCAAACGGCCAAAGCCGAGCCAGCTGACATGGTCTGCATCAGGGGCTACAAACTTAATACCGACATACTCGCCAACTGTAGTGCCAAACAGCAGCCAGATAGTAGCAGACACCAGGTAAGCTAACACCAGCCTGCTTAATTGCGGATCTACCGAAGCGCGGGGAGGCGCTTTTTGCTTTTGTGCTACAAAAGGAAGCCCTTCATCATCTTTAACAAATAATAGCCCCCTTCCATCCACGGCAGGAAGCGCTCCCGACAACTCCTGGTGCGTGAGCTGATAATCAGCAGCAGCCTTACGGGTCGTGACCGCTTTTTCCAGCGTTTCCCTGTCATAATC
The DNA here is from genome assembly GCA_027493055.1 of Niabella sp. Lineage (GTDB taxonomy): Bacteria > Bacteroidota > Bacteroidia > Chitinophagales > Chitinophagaceae > Niabella. The sequence continues at coordinate 8,668 of JAPUDO010000020.1, forward strand.
ATTGATAAACGAGGCCAGCTTTTTTGCTTTGGCTATGTTATTTTCTGAGATGTATTTACCTGCCGCCCTTTTTATCCGCACAATCATTAATACCAGCGCGGCCACCACAGGGATCAATAACAAAAGAATAGTGATAATGATACCGCCTTCAGATAAAAGAGGTTTACCATTCCCTATACCCTGGCTGTACAGCATCCCCGGGAGAAGCACCATGCCTGTAAGCGCCGAAATTGTTTTTGAACCGGCTTTCCAGGTTTTGATAATATGCAGCAGCTTGTCTATTTGCCGGCTGTTCATAGTTGTCAGCTGTTTCTGGAATTGCCCTTCATCAAAATTGCTGCTGTTCCTTCTTATGACCTTCAAAATATTTTTCACTTTTTGCTGTAAAACAATTGCAATAAGCAGTGCTGCTAAAGCTATCAGCAGAAATAATATCAATAAAGTTGACGGAGGGAACATACTTCAATTTACATTTAATATATTAAGACCTTTTTATCTTAATTTATAATAAAAAAAACTATCTTCTTTTTAAAAGCAACGGGGAGCTTTCCTCCCATGTCTGAAATTGCTCCAAAGTAGCGGACTTATAAATACTGTAAATAGCAGTCCTGGCTTTTTTATACTGGTCATGGATAGGACAGGGATTTTTCTCTGAGCAATAATCCAGCCCCACACCGCAGCCTTTGAACACTTTATCACCATCTATTGCAATTACAATATCTGCCAAAGAACGTTTGGCATTTTTCCCATCAATAAAAAAGCCGCCATACCGGCCTTTAGATGATTGAAGAAAACCCTGCCTGCTTAAGCCCTGTAAAATCTTTCCTATAAAAAGCTCCGGGGAGCCAATATTTTCCGAGATCTCTTTGATATTTATCATATTCCTGCTTTTTGAGTGCTGAGCAATGTAGATCATTGCCCGCAAAGCATATTCGCATGTTTTTGACAGCATAAATGATAAATTTCTCCCGTAATTAGGATAAAGGTACACTGTTTGTTTAATTAAGACAAATTTATCTTAATTAAACAAAAAAAATCCAACGCTCATCCGTCCGCTTTCATATCGTACATTTTGCTGGTTACATGTTTCAAGTTGTGCAGAGCTGTAATCCCCCGTCTTCTGACCTCGGTCTTCCGGATTTTTCGAACTTTCCCTCGTACACCTTACATCGTACATAAAAGCATAGAAATTCTATACCACCTGATTGATGCACCTTTTTCTTCCTTCTTATTAACCTTTAAACCATTTTCAACCACTGTTAAACTATCTTCAACTACTTTTCAACCGCCCTTCTGTCATCCGTCAACTGTCATCTCTACCTCTATGGGAATATACCCAGCTCAGCATAGGAAGTAGCTACTTTATTAATGGCCACTACATAAGCGGCAGTACGCATATCAGGTATTTGTTCATTATTCTTCCATTCTTCCATGATATCCCTGGTAGCCCCGATCATGGTTTCTTCCAGGCCGCTGTACACAAGGTCTACCTCATCAGCCCCATGCTTGATAAACGACCGGTTCTTTTCGTCTACACGTTTACCTGTCAATTCTTCTATTTCCTCCAGTATGCGTGCGTTCATGTTTTCGTTGAATCGTTTCTCCATTCTGCCATAACGAACATGGCTCAGGTTTTTCAGCCACTCAAAATAAGATACAGTAACACCGCCTGCATTCAGGTACATATCCGGCACCACCAATACTCCTTTCTGAATGAATATTTCATCCGCTTCTGGCGTTAAAGGTCCGTTGGCTGCTTCACCTATAATTTTAGCTTTTATACGCGGGGCATTTTCCCCATCGATCACGTTTTCCAATGCTGCGGGGATGAGGATATCACAATCCAGCTCCAATCCTGCTTTATTACTTTCCAGATTAATGGCGCCCGGGAAATTGAGGATAGAACCGGTTCGTTTTCTATGTTCCACCAGCTCATGTACATTAATACCATCGGGTTTTGAAATAGCACCTTCATATTCAGCAATACCAACAATAACAGCGCCGTTTTCCATAAAGTATTTGGCCGTATGGAAACCTACATTTCCCAGTCCCTGAACTACAATACGTTTTCCTTCCACACCTGTAGTAAGCCCGCGTTTCAGCATTTCTTCCTCCAGAGAGCACACTTCCTTCAGGCCATAAAAAACACCTAAACCGGTAGCCTCTCTTCGGCCGCGAACACCACCCTGCGAAACAGGTTTTCCAGTTACACATCCTGCGGCATCAATATCCTGCGGATGCATAGCGGCATAGGTATCCAGTATCCAGGCCATTTCTCTTTCACCGGTACCATAGTCAGGTGCAGGCACATCAACGGCAGGTCCTATAAAGCTTTTTTTGATCAGCTCGGAGGTGTAGCGTCTTGTAATTTTTTCAAGCTCATAAGGCGTATATTTTTTGGGGTCTATCTTTATACCTCCTTTCCCGCCGCCAAAAGGCACATTAACAATAGCACACTTGTACGTCATTAAAGCGGCAAGTGCCATTACCTCGTCCATATTTACCGACATCGAAAAGCGGATACCGCCCTTACATGGTGTTTTGTGATGCGAATGCTGGGCACGATACGCTTCAATAACTTCAATGGAGCCATCTTCTTTTTTAATGGGAAAACGCATACGGTAAACAGAGTTGCAGGCACTGATCTGTTCCAGCAGCCCTCTATCCCATTTGGTAAACTCGGCTGCCCTGTTGAAGCTTTTTTTAACCGCTCCAAAAAAACTGTAATTATTATCAGACATAGTTCGGATTTTTTAAATGTTTGGCAAAGTTGAAATAAATCGTTATTACAAAAGGTTAATATTACACCAGCGGCAAGCGGGTAGCAGAAGCAATAGTATATAAGAAAAACAGGCAATCCTGTTTTATCGATCAAAAAGCTAAGCCTTTGTTTCGGTGTCTTCCAGCTTTTTTACTTTTTTCTCAATTCTTACTAAATAAAGAATTAATCCCAGCAGGATGATCAGCATTACTGCTACCACCACATAAATCCTCCCGCTGCTGTACATTAGGCTTTCTTTAGCCTGTGCAAAAGCCATTGCCGGGAGCAATAATAAGAACACTAACAAAAATCTCATTGCACTTCTATTTAATAAAATGTTTTTCTTTAATATAGTTCAATCTTATACTGACCGTTGCAATCCAAACGCCCAGTAAGGCCCAGCCAATAAATGCGGGATATTGAATCATACGCATAGCAGGACTGGAATCCCTGAAGTTAAGAGCAGGATTACCATCCTGTCCAGGGTGCAGGCTGGGTAAAAGTCTGGGAACTACCATAATGGTAGGGAACAGCATGGCAAAGGCAAAAATATTATAAACGGCGCTGATCCGTGCTTTCTGGTCCATGTCCTGTATAGAACTTCTTAGAATGAAATAAGCGAAATAAATAAGGAGCGCAACAGCTGTTCCTATCAGCTTGGGCTCCCTGGCCACAGCGCTGAATGAATCAAACGCGGGGTTATTGGGATCGGCCCAGGTATAGCTGGCCCATACAGCGCCGGTGGCATATCCTAACAAACCAAAAACAATTCCTACAGAAGCATAGTTGCTGGCGGCAATATCGTTCTTTAGATTACCCTTGCTTAAATAGCGAATAGCATGTACCAAAGAGCAGGTAAACAGCACAAACATGGCAGCCCACATACCCACGTGGTAAAAAACATTCCGGATAGTTTCCCCAAGTACAGGCAGATCAGGAATTTTAACCAGCAAGCCGCCAATAATGGCATATACCAATAAAACTACACAGAGAATTTTCCACCATGCCTTCTTCATACTAAAAACATCAGTTTAAGTTGATAAACACAAAAGTAAGCCGAAAGTTCATAGTTTATGGAAAAGCTTGTCTAAACTTATTACATTATCATCCTAAAGGCTAAAAGCTAAAAGCAAAAAGCTGAAGGCCAGCTTCTTCTTCGGACATCGGACCTCAGACTTCTTGACTTTCCCGACTTCCTGACCATTCCAACAAGACATATGAATAACTATGAGCTAAAGGCTAAAAGCAAAAGCCGAAGGCCAGCTTCTTCTTCGACTTCGGACCTCGGACTTTCCGACTTTTCCTCAATCCTTCCAAAGGAAAGGAAAAAGAATAACGGAGAGTAATCCTACCAGGAAATCAAGGGCTATTAATAGCAATATATCACTCCACTGAAAACTTTGGCCGGCAAAGAAAGCTGCGTTGGACAGCTTCATAAGCAGCATTAATTGTGGTACAATCAAAGGAAACCCCAGCACTGCCATGATCGCGGCGTTTTGCCTGGCCTTGGCAGCAATGGCCGCTAAAAAGGTAAAAACCATGCTTAAGCTAAACCCGCCTAAAAGTGCCAGACCAGTAAAGGGCAGCAGTTTTTCAGCCGGGTTGCCTATAAAAGCCAAAAACAGTAAAAGACTGATGAGTGTCATGAGCAGCATCAGCAAACTGTTGAACAGCAGCTTTGCGATCATAAAATGAACCGGAGAAGCAACGGTATAAAAATATAACATGCGGGCGCGGCTTTCCTGCATAAAACTCTTAGCCACGGCATTAATACAAATGAATAATTGTATTACCCAAAACAGCCCGTTCCATATTTCTTTTTCCGGCTCTGCAATAGCCAGGAACAGCACAAAAATGGTAGCACCCATGTAAAGCAGGATGCCATAAAAACTGTATTGCTGTCGTATTTCCAGCAACAGATCTTTTTTAAATAAGGTAATTACTGATTTCAAAAGAAGTTAAAAAGTTAGTATTTGAAGGTTGAAACTGCTATCTGCAGGAGTTCTTCAACATGTTGGCTATCAAATAATTGACATATAATAAGTCAATTAAAGCATTAGTATCCAAATTCTGATCTTCTTCTATTGTCATAACTATCACCTCCAGTTTTTTATTTTCGTACTCTTTCGGTAAGGAAATGCAGAGTGGGTTAGATGAATTTTCAATTATTTTTCTTACTGCATTCATAATACTCAAAGTTAACTAAAGTTTCGGTAATGGTTTATCGTTATAGCACTTCCTGCATCTTGGCTCATAAGCGTCCATTGCGCCCAGCATCACCTGGTCTTCATCAGGAATTTTCCGGTAAGAGTAGTTAGCTATGTTACCACATTTTACACATATAGCGTGCAATTTGGTAACATAGTCTGCTTTAGCCAAAATGGAAGGCATTTGTCCAAATGGCTGGCCGGTAAAGTCCATATCCAGCCCCGCTACAATTACCCTTAAGCCCCTGTAGGCCAGCTGATCACAAACTTCAGGTAAACCATCGTCAAAAAACTGGGCTTCATCTATACCAATTACATCTGCATCCTGGGCCATTAATAATATTTTCCGGGAATTATCTACCGGTGTTGAATGGATAATGTTGGTATCGTGCGATACAATGTTCAGCTCATCATACCGGGTATCAATAACAGGCTTAAAGATCTCCACTTTTAAATTGGCAAACTTCACCCTTTTAAGACGGCGTATCAGCTCCTCCGTTTTACCGCTGAACATAGAGCCGCAAATCACTTCTATCCAACCGCGCTTTTCTCCGCTTAAATTAGGTTCAATAAACATGCTTAATGCCTGGTATTTGTTTAGAAACAAAAATTTCCCAAAAGTAAGGCGTATCAACTGTACAAAGGTATTTTTATAATTATAACATTTGAATAAGGCGGATAGGTATTGTTTTTGCATAAGAATCCTGATGTACCTGGTTGGGGTAACGGTATTTATAAAAAAAGATAATGGACAGAATAAAGAGTTTGATTGAAAAGCTAAACATCCAGGCTGAACAGAATGCGCCTCTCAGCCAGTTGCTAACTACAGTTCAGATGCTTCAGAATGAAATTGCCGGTACAATAAGAGAGGTTGAAGTATTAGGTGCAAGCCGGATTTCAGTAATAGTGCCCAATGCCAAGCCCGTTTTGGGAGATATTGCTCCAAATGAAAATAAGGAAGCCGGAGAAGAAGGAAAAGAATATTTTGAACTGGTAGTGGATCTTACAGATGAAGAAGACCAGGAAGTAAATTCCGCAAACGATATTCCAAGTTATGAGGAGCTGATGAAATTAAAAAACGAGCTGGATAAGCCGGGGGTGCCGCAGGCTACCCTCGACTTTAAGCATACCGATGACATGCCTACCTTATCCAGACAAAATAAACCCGTAGCTAAAGCCGCGAAACAATCAGCATTACCGCGGGCCAGCAAAAACGCTGTCAAAGACTTAAAAAAGGCAATTAACGCCCAGGACAGGATAGCGTATGTAAGAGCGCTTTTCAGGGGTGATGAAGTGATGTTTGAACGAAGCATCAGCACTATCAATAATTTTCATACGCTGCATGAAGCCGAGTATTGGATACAACGCGAGCTGAAAACAAAGAACGGCTGGCTGGCGGGTAACCCGGTAGTACAGCAATTTGAACAGCTGATCAGAAAGAGATTTGCTTAAGCCAGCTCAAAATTTTATTGGTAGCCCCGGTACTTTCAGCTACAAATGCTCCTGCATTAAAGCTGTATTCCTGTAGCATATTCTCTGAAGATATTATTTTTTTAAATATTTCAATTAATTCAATATCAGTATTATAAGAACACGCACCTCTTTTTTTAATTAATTCAACAGCTTCGGCAAATTTTCCATAATTAGGGCCAAAAATAACCGGCCTGCCATACACGGCCGCTTCCAGTGTGTTATGTATACCAGATTTGTTGAAACCACCACCTATATAGCTAATTATGCTATAGTTATATAATTTTGACAACATCCCGATATTATCAATGATCAATATATTGCTTATCGGTAAATTTTGGTGAGACGCCGATTCCTTGCTCAGTTCAGAGTAAAGAACAGCATCAGGAAATATACTCTTTAAAAATTGAAGATGACTTTCGTTAATTTCATGAGGAGCAATTATTAATGAAATATTATTTACATACTCTATTAGTTTTTTCAGGTTCTTTTCATCATCCGGCCAGGTACTTCCTGCTACCAAAACTTTTTTGCCAGCCGTAAATTTTTCAATAACGGGTATTGGCTCAAAAGCGTTAGCTATGGTGGCCACCCTGTCGAACCGGGTATCACCTGCCAGGGTAACCGCATGGGCAGGAAGCATAGATTGAAGGCGTAGCCGGCTCTCTTCATTCTGCACAAAAAGATGGCTGAAAAAATGCAGCATTTTCCGGTGCAGGCTGCCATACCATTTAAAGAAAACAGCATTTTCCCTGAAAATTGCGGATACCAGTATAACTGGCACCTGTCTTTTATGTAACTGTGATAGGTAATTATACCAGTATTCATATTTCACAAAAATGACCAGGCCGGGGTTCACGATTTCCAGGAATCTTTTCACATTGGACTTTGTATCCAGCGGCAGGTAAAAAATCCAATCGGCGCCTGGATAATTTTTTCTTATTTCATATCCCGAAGGAGAAAAAAACGTTAGCAGTATTTTATGGCCAGGATATGCTTCTTTCAACTTTTCTAAAACCGGCCGGCCCTGCTCAAATTCACCCAGAGAAGCACAATGCATCCAGATAACAGGCTGGCTGTTACCAATCATAGCGCTCTCCAGCCTGGCGAAAATATCCCTTCTGCCCTTAACCCATAGCTGCGCTTTTTTATTAAATAGCGATGCCACAAACAGCGCACATTGATACACTCTTAAAAATATATTATAGATAATAACATCCACGATAAAATGGTTTTAGCAAAAGTAAAGAGTATTGCTTTTTATTTTACTACTTTTGCTCACTTCAAAATGCAAAAGAATGTCCCTGCACCCTATACAAATGGTTGATACCCACACCCAATACCTTAATATTAAAGAGGAGGTAGATAAAGCGGTGCTGGAAGTAATGGACAGCAGCGCTTTTATTAACGGGCCTGCTGTAAAAGAATTTGCCCAAAATCTGGCAGCTTATCTTGGCACAGCGCATGTAATACCCTGCGCCAATGGAACCGATGCCCTGCAGATTGCCCTGATGGCTTTAGGGCTTCAGCCGGGAGACGAGGTCATCACTCCTTCGTTTACTTATATTGCTACTACCGAAGTGGTGGCTTTGCTGAAACTGAAACCAGTTTTTGTGGAAGTAGACAAGGCTACTTTTTGTATAGACGTGCAGGACCTGGAAAGGAAGATTACCCCCAAAACAAAAGCAATCGTGCCTGTGCATCTTTACGGCCAGGCTGCTGATATGGAAACGATCATGTCCATAGCCCAAAAGCATAATCTGTTTGTAATAGAGGATAACGCCCAGGCAATAGGAGCTTCTTTTACTTTTTCCAACGGCACAGTGAAAAAAACCGGAACCATAGGGCATATTGGCTGCACTTCTTTTTATCCAAGCAAAAACTTAGGCGCTTTTGGCGACGGCGGCGCTATTTGTACCGATGATGCTGAGCTGGCCTCCAAAATGCAGATGATCGCTAACCACGGCCAAAGCAAAAGATATTATCACGATGTGGTAGGATGTAACAGCAGGCTCGACAGCATCCAGGCAGCTATCCTAAACGTTAAGCTAAAGCACCTGGATGCATACAATGCTGCCAGACAGGAAGTAGCGGCTTTTTATAATGAGGCGTTCAGCCATAATGAGAAAATAATAACGCCGGCTATTGCTTCTTATGCTACGCATGTATATCACCAGTACACACTTGTATTGAATGGCGTGGACAGGGATGGGCTATCTGCTTTCCTTGCGGAGCAAAAGATACCGTCTATGATCTATTATCCTGTTCCGGGCCACAGGCAACAAATGTTTGGGCAGTTTGATACAGAAGCACAGGAGTTGCCGGTAACCGATTGGCTGACCGAAAGGGTTATTTCATTACCTGTTCATACAGAAATGACCAGGGAACAACTGGAATATATTGCTTCTTCCGTTTCAGACTTTGTAAACCGGTAACTGCAAAGAAACAGATTCTTGTAAAGAGAGGAATCATCCCTACTTTTGCTTTTACAAAAGTAACAGCGCTTATAGCAGATCCGGGATCTATCAGAATAAATTTATCAATAGAAAATAGTATAGTTTAATAGTATGCCATTTACATCTACAGGAATAGAGGGTTTACTGGTTTTTGAGCCACGCGTATTTGAAGACGACCGGGGGTATTTCTTCGAGGCTTATAATCAATCAGTTTTTGAGGCTGAGGGATTGCATTATAATTTCGTTCAGGACAATCAGTCCTTTTCAAAATACGGAACTATACGAGGCCTGCACTACCAGCAAAACCCTTACGCCCAATGTAAGCTGGTACGGGTCTTAGAAGGGAATATCCTGGATGTGGCAGTGGATATCAGGAAAACCTCTCCTACTTACGGGAAGGTTTTTTCTATTGAGCTGAGCTCCGAAAACAAAAAGCAGCTATTGATATCCGCGGGGTTTGCCCACGGTTTTTCTGTTTTAAGCGAAACTGCAATGGTCATGTATAAATGCGATGCGCTTTATAACAAAGAAAGCGAAGGTGGTATTATTTACAATGACCCTGCTTTAGCTATTGACTGGCAGATCCCAGATGAGTCTGCTATAGTATCGGAAAAAGACCTGGCGCTGCCTGTATTAGCAGCTTGTAAAAACAATTTTTAGGGAAGTTTATGTCAGCAAAAAAAATATTAGTTACAGGGGGTAACGGGCAGCTGGGTTCTGAGATCAGGGAATTATCAAACAACTATCCAGCGTATATATTCCTGTTTACAGATAAGGAAGAGCTTTCCATTATTGATGAAAATGCTGTTAATGCATTTTTTGACGAGCATCAGCCTGCATTTTGTATCAACTGTGCGGCTTATACCGCTGTTGACAAAGCAGAAGATGCTGCCGAGCGGCCCCTTGTGGAAGCACTCAATGCAGATGCAGCAGGCTACCTTGCTAAAGCCTGTGCGCAGCACAATACAAAATTCATTCATGTTTCTACAGATTATGTTTTTGATGGTAATAACACAGTTCCCTATAAGGAAACGGATACTACAGAACCTACCAGTGTGTACGGGATAACGAAGCTTGGCGGAGAGCAGCAGGCAATGGCCTATACTGACAGCATTATTATACGCACTGCATGGGTGTATTCTCCCTACGGGAAAAATTTTGTAAAAACGATGCTGCATCTCCTGCACAACAAACCACAAATAAGCGTGGTGAGCGACCAGTACGGCACCCCAACTTATGCTGCTGACCTGGCCGCTGTTATTATGCAGATCATAGCTTCGGACAAATGGTATCCGGGTGTATATCATTACACCAACGAAGGGCAAATCAGCTGGTACGAATTTGCTTTAGCCATAAAAGAAATTACGGGCGCGGCCTGTGAAGTAAAAGCCATACCCACAAGCGAATATCCTACCCCTGCCAAAAGACCGGCATGGAGCGTTCTTGATAAATCGAAGATCAGGGAAGTATATTCGATAGTAATTCCTGGCTGGAGAGAAAGCCTCGAAGCATGTATCAGCAACATCTCATAGAGTCAACAAAGCCTTAGCTTTGTTGTTTTATATTATATCTTTTACGTATAATGTTTGCAGATGATATATTCTACAATGAAGTGTTTATTGCTGTCCGTTCTTTTGATGCCTGCTGCTTTACTTGTAATGGCGCAGGATTCTACAGCTATTCAGTTTTCCTTCAACCATAAAAGGATCAGCCAAAATGAAGTAGCATTAACTATTACAGCACGGGTAAAGCCAGGGATAAACTTATTTGCCCTTCAAAAATCACCTGAAGATGTGGTTTTTTCCCAGGTTAGCTTTGACAGCTCTGCAGTGCCCTACCTGAAAGGGGCTATTGTTGAAAAAGGGAATGTACAAACCAAGGCCGATCCTGTACTTTCCCTTGATGTAGCCTATATTAATGATTCCGTTCAATGGGTGCAAAACCTGGATATTGCAGAAACGGATACCGCTTTAATTAAAGGTAAGGTTACCTATATGTATCATGAAGGTGACCAATACCCTTCTTTTGAGAAAGATTTCAGGGTGGTGATTGAACCGGAAAATAATGCCGTAACAGTTGCAGAGCGTACAGGGACAGCCACTCAATCCGGTGGTAAAAGCGAATCTTTGTGGTGGATATTCCTCGGTGCATTTGGGGGAGGCTTACTGGCATTGCTTACACCCTGCGTGTATTCCATGATACCTGTAACTGTTAGCTTCTTTACAAAAAGAAGTACCACCAAACAGGAAGGGATCAGGAACGCGCTCATATACTCCCTTTCCATTATTACCATATTTACCTTTCTCGGCTTTTTAATTACATTGATATTTGGCCCGGCAGCTTTAAATAACCTTTCCACTAACTGGATCGCCAACCTGGTATTCTTTGCCATTTTTGTGATCTTCGGTATTTCATTTTTGGGTGCCTTCGAGATCCAGCTGCCCAGTTCATGGTCCACCAAAGCCGATAGCAAAGCCGGTACGGGCAGCTTCTGGGGTATTTTCTTTATGGCTTTAACGCTGGTGATCGTATCTTTTTCCTGCACGGGTCCTATCATAGGGAACCTGCTGGTACTGGCGTCCAGGGGCAGCTACTGGGGGCCGTTATTAGGTATGTTTGGCTTTTCGCTGGCGCTTGCCTTGCCATTTGCCCTGTTTGCTTTCTTTCCAAGCAAATTAAATGTTTTAGGAAAAGCCGGCGGATGGCTGAATGCTATTAAAGTTACACTGGGCTTCCTGGAGCTGGCATTAGCATTAAAGTTCCTGTCCAATGCGGATCTTGTAAAAAACTGGCGTATACTGGACCGGGAAGTGTTCATTGTGCTATGGATCGTGATCTTTTTTTTATTGGGATTATATTTATTAGGGAAGCTGAAATTCAGGCACGATGATGAGTTGCCTAAAAATGATTTCGGTATTCCCTACCTATCCGTTACCCGTTTGTTCTTTGCTATAGCGGCATTCTCTATGGTAGTGTATTTGACACCGGGTTTATGGGGGGCGCCGCTTAAAGGTCTGGGTGCTTTCTTACCGCCTATGGGCACGCAGGATTTTAATGCAGATGATCTGCCCAAAGGATTTGATGTATCCAGGCTCACTCATAGTAAAACTGCAGGTATTGAAAATAACGGGGAAACGCTGCCGCACCCTGTAAAATATGCCGATGCCATGAAAAAGAATGAGCCGGACGTGGTAGTGAATAATGGAATGATCACCTATTTTGATTATAACGAAGCATTGGAGGTAGCCCGTAAACTGAAAAAGCCGCTGATGCTTGATTTTACAGGGATCAACTGTATTAACTGCAGGCTAATGGAAACGCAGGTATGGAGCGATCCGGAGGTGATGAAGCTGCTGAAAGAAGAATTTGTGATTGCGTCTTTATTTGTAGATGTGCAGGATGCCAGCGTATCGCTTCCGGTAAGTGAGCAGTTTTACTCAAAAGACCTGGGTAAACAGGTAGAAACCCTGGGAGATTATAACACGCACCTGCAGGTGAGCCGCTTTGAAAGCAATTCGCAGCCTAACTATTTCTTTTTAGACGGTAAAGAAGACCGCTTATTGCAGGAAGGATATGGTTACCAGCCATCAAAGGGCGTTAAAGGTTTTAAAGACTGGTTGCAGAAAGCTATTGAAGCATACAAGAAAAGACAATAGTCATACCATCATTCCAAAATGGAGTCTCTTTTAAATCATCTGAAAACTTACTACCCCATCAGCAGGGAAGCGATTGGCGCATTGGCAGATTGCCTGCAGGAAAAAACCTATGCAAAAAGTGATTTTCTGCTGAAACAGGGCCGTGTTTGCGACCATTTTTACTTTCTCCAGCACGGAGCATTAAGAGGCTTTTATAATATAAACGATAAAGAGATCACGCACTGGTTCGCGTTTGAGAATACTTTTGTTTCCTCCTTTCATAGTTTTACAACCGGGCAACCCTCTATTGAAAATATCCAGTTCCTGGAGGGAAGCATTTTATGGGCTATCTCCAGGAAACAGTTAACCGGGCTGTTTGATCAGTTTCATGAAATAGAACGCCTGGTACGTATTATTTACGAGCGATACTATGTACGCCTGGAAGAACGCTATGTAAATGCCCAGTTTAAAACGGCAGCAGAATTATACAACAACCTGCTAGAACAATCACCTCATATTCTGGAACGGGTTCCGCTGGGATACATTTCCTCCTACCTCGGCATAACCCCCGAAACGCTCAGCCGCATCCGGAAACAACGTTAACAATTCCGGTTCCTGTTTTTGATAATTGTCAAATCGGCCCGGCCTGGGCTGCCATTAGCTTTGTTATCACAAAACAAAATAACTATGGAATCAAAACAGTATCAAAAACCGTCTAACGCATTTATTGGTGCCTCCTGGATGGCGTTGCTCATTGGCGTTTCTGCATTCATTATAGGTTTATGGAATGCAAACATGATGCTCAATGAAAAGGGATATTATTTTACAGTGCTGATGTTTGGCCTGTTTGCTGCCATCTCTGTGCAAAAAGCAGTACGGGACCAGCTTGAAGGCATCCCCGTTACCAGCATTTATTATGGACTGGCATGGTTCTCCACCATTCTTTCTATCCTGCTTCTAACTATTGGCTTGTGGAATGCAGACCTGGAACGCAGCGAAAAAGGCTTCTACGCCATGTCTTTTGTACTGAGCGTTTTTGCTGCCATCGCTGTTCAAAAAAATACAAGAGACGCCAGAATCGCAACCAACAAGCGTGAGCTACCAAATAGCCAGGAACACCCTTTCTAAAAAAATAAGAAGCAGGCGGGTGTAGGACCAAAGTCCCCTTTTATACTAATACGGCTACACACACTATCGGTCAATAATATTTCGCCGCCCGCCTGAATGGCGAGTCGGGCAGGCGCTGCGGCTTGAGCAAGTATGAGGTTGGATTATTACAAAGATTTCGGTGCACTGCACCTTTTAATATAAGAAGTAAACGCTGCACAGAGCAGCACCAATCTTTGTAGCCGCAGGAGCGGTAACGAAATAAACAGCATCCCAAAGGTGCAGCGCACCGCAATATTTCATTTCAGGGATATTTGTCCTACACCCAGGCAGGCTTTTGGATTTTTATATTTTTTCGAAAATCTTTTTAAAAGAAAAATGCCATCAAGGATTTCGCAACAGTTGATTCATTGAGAACTGCAAATCCCTGATCTGTCCTTTAAAACTTTGCAGCCTGCCTTCAGCTTCTATACCCTGCAACTGCCCACAGGTAACATAGCCTCCTTTGATCTTTGTCAGATCACCATCTACCTGCGTGTTTAAAACGGGCTGCCCATTGAATACGATATCCAGTTTTCCGGATGAAGATAATTTTAATATCAACTGACCGGTATTTTCCTTTAATTCCTGCGTTTGAAACAGAGCTCCGGAAGCAGTAATAATACCTATCCGGCCCTGGTAAGCAAAGAGCTTAAAATTATTAAAATAATCACACACTACTCCCCCATTATGCACACCATCCAAATAGGCAGTAATGTATAATGTGTCAGGATTCCATTCACTTCTTTTGAAAGACAGGTTTGAAACGCTGCTGTTTTGCCTGATACTATAATTCCTGTCGCCCCATTTGGGCAAAGGACCCAGCAGGATCATTTCTTCTGTTTCGCCCTGCCGTTGCAGCTCCGCGTTCAGTAACTGTCGCATCTGCTGCAACTTTTGCTTTTGGGAACCATCTTTTACAAGGTTCACAAATTCATCAGCATCTCCATTAAGATTGAACAGTTCTTCAGGAGGATGGTAGCTGTAGCGATCCAGTAAAAACGCGGCTTTTTCATCAGTCTTTGATTTTTCAACCCATGAATCAAAATAAAACTCATTCCGCTCTACCTTATCTATATGGGTAACAAATCTCAAACCGGGATAGTAATTTTTGATATAGTGGAATCCTTCTTTCGTAATTACAGATCTGGCCGGCGTATAATTATACCAGTAATGAGGCTCTACCGAGGTTTCTGCAAAAACATAATCATGATGTGTTTTGCTTTTACCTGATAAAACCGCTTTAAAAGACCTTCCATCTAAGCCTTTTACCTCCTCTGCTCCCGATATATCAACCATGGTTGGCAGCATATCCACCAATGACACTAACGCATCGGACACAGCCCCATTCTTTACGTTTCCGGGCCATTTTATAATTAAAGGCACCCTGATCCCCTTATCATAAACAGTCCACTTGGCTGAAGGGAACTGGGCTCCCTGGTCCGAAATAAACATAGATACGGTCTGGGATTCTTTTCCCACTTCCTTTAAGGTTTGCATTACTTCTCCAAAAAACTGATCGGCCTCTCCAATACTCTGGTAATAAGATGCCAATGCGTGCCTTGTTTCTTTGGTATCAGCAAGATAGGCAGGAAGCGTTAACCGGTCAGGGTCAAAATCCCTATTAGGAAACCAGGGCACATGAGGTACCCAGGGAGCCACAATCAGGCAAAGCGGCTGATCGGGTCTTTCTTTGAAATGCTGCCTGATGAGGCCCACAGTCTCTTTCTTTTTATCCAGCCTGTTTTCAATGGGTTCATATTGTCCGAACTCCTTACCTATATGTTCAAAAGGAAAACATTCTTCCGGTCCCACATGTATCTTCCCCGATATCACTACCCTATAACCCTGTTGCTGTAAATAGTGCGGAAGGCTACGGGTATTGACCTTTGTGGTAAAGTGGTTCATTTGGATACCATTGCGGTGTGGATATAAACCCGTGAATAATGTACCACGCGAAGGAGAGCACATGGGAGAAGCCGCATAAGCTTTGGTAAAACGCATCCCTTCCGCCGCCAAACGATCAATATTAGGCGTTCTTACTTCATTATTACCATAACATCCAAGATCCTCCTGGTTGAGATCATCTGCTATGAACAAAACAATATTCGGTTTTTTCTGAGCAGCCAGGTCCAAAGCAAAGCTCTGCATACATAAGAGCAGTAAAAAGAAATACCTTAAGCTTCTTCCCCTCGTGTACTTCAATTTAAAATCAGCCTTGTTCATTAACATCTATCGTTATTTATACCACAAGAATAAATTATTTTGTATTAGGGGCAAAACTTAGTATCACAACAGCGCAAGGATCCATCATTATATCCAGGGTACCTTTTTCTCTTTTATTCTCTTTAATTATTCCGGGAACAATAGTATTCCTGTTTTCCAAACTGTTATATTCATTAATATTTTTGCCGGAAAGTTCCCATCTGTTATTTAACGTATAACCTTCGGGAACCGTTACAGCAACTAACTGCCTTAGATCATAAGACCGGTTCACCAATGCTACATTCACGATGGACCCACTAGTACGGCTGGCCGCTGCGTCAATAAAAGATAAGTGCTCATTGCCCCAGATCACTTCTGCACAATCTCCTTCTATGGAAGGATGCACTCCGGCTGCTGCCATACCACTGCCCTCAACTGTTATATTCAGCCTTTGCCCTACCATTGCTTCCCGGTATTTCTGAAACAGGTAATACAACGGAGTTTTGAATGCATCATTGTTTCCATTGGTTCTTATCAGCCCATGCCCGTTGACAGGAAAAATGTAATTGGCCATACCTACAATATCAGCATTGCGTATAAAAACATTCAACATTCCGGCAGCAACTGCTGCATCCAGCAAGCGCCTGGGATCCTGCCGGCTAAATTTATACGCTTTGCCGTCAAATACAGAATGACGGTTGTTCCATTCATCTATACTTAATCGCACAGGATCCTTTCCCTGCCTGTTCTGGCTGTTATAATACTTCAAATGATCTCCCAGCAACCGAAGATGCTTTTCCATCTTTACCGGTGCAAATAACGAGTTATAAGGATCCTCTACCTTATCTTCTTTAAATTTGCTCGCTACATAATAATGCTGGGTCAAATAATCTATTTCAGTTCCTGCCTTTTCCAGCACTACCTTGTTCCACTCCGCAGTATGACCTATTCCCAGCAGCTTCAGTCCTGAAAATTTTTGATTGATGGCGTTTGCCCAAAGCTTTAACCGTTCTCCATATCCGAATGCAGTTTCGGCTGAATGCTTACCCCAGGGACCATAGTTTTCATTCCCGATACCCCAATACAAAACATTATAAGGATCGGTATGCCCGTAAGCTGCTCTTAGCTTTCCAAAATTTGTAGTATCAGGGCTTCCGTTCACATATTCTATCCAGTTCATTGCTTCACCTAAAGTACCTCCATATTCTGCGTTATTGGCCATATTGAAATTGATATAAGGTGTTGTTCCCACTTCTTTACACCACTTCAAAAATTCATCTGTGCCGAACTGGTATGTTTCTTTTCCCTTCCAGGCATGTGTTTCAACCACAGGCCGCAGGTGTTTGGGGCCTATGCCTTCCCGCCAATGATATTCATGTATAACAGTGCCGCCGGGCCACCGCATCACCGGTATATCCAGATCTTTAAGTACAGGAATAAGATTTGCCCTTACGGTGCCATCTTCACTCACCACACCCCGGTAGATTACACTGTCATTCACATTTTCCAGCATCTGGCCATAAATCATCGTATCTATCTGAACAGGGTTTGCCGGAACAGAAATGCTCACTTTTGTTTTCTTTTGGGCATATACATAAGTATTTACTACCATCAAAAAAAAACAGGCTATGATTTTCAGGTCAAGGTTCCTGTTCTTTATTCCTAATCTTTCTGTATTCATAAAATATAACTTCATATAGGCAACCGTCTTATAACTTAAACTATTTAATATCCGGGGTTTTGTGTCAGGTTTTTATTGGTCTGAATTTCAATATCCGGTATAGGCCAAAGATAATTAGCGCTGGCAACAAATGTGCGGGTTTGTATAACGCGCATCAGGTTTCGGTCCGGCACTGCAGAATAGTCAGGCGTTCCGTTCTCATCAATTGCAGGAGCTTTCGACAAAAAGCCCCTTGGATTTCTGCCATAGCAGGGACCATCCAAAAGCTTATCAGCAATCTTCCATCTTATGATATCAAAATACCTGACACCTTCGCCAGCCAGTTCCACTTTTCGTTCTTTCCTTACAACAGACCTTAACTGGGCCTTGGTTTTTCCCTGCAGAATAACCGGCATTCCGGCCCGGGTTCTTATTTTATTGATTGCGGTATATACCTGGTCATCTAACTGGTCCGATTCAATCCTGGCTTCAGCAAAATTCAGCAGCACTTCAGCATATCGCAATACAATAGGATTGATATCAGAACGGCTGGCATGCTGCTCGGTTGGATCAGCATATTTCCGCCAGCAGTATCCGGAGAAGCTTGCAAACGTGTGAGTGGCGTCAAGATTGTTCACACGCACTGCCGGCGAAACATTATAATTCCAGCATAGAAGACTGTCCTTATGTGTTTCAAACTGGTATCCATAATAAACTGATCCGGGCAAGGCAATAGTTTTTCCTAACCGGGGGTCCCTGTTCTCGAAAGGCTTTTGCGGATTGTATAAGGGAGATTTATCAATAGACAACCCATCCGTACACTCGTAAGCATCTACCAAAGCCTGTACCGGCATACGATTGCTGAACCCTCCTGCCATCCTGGAGCGGAAAGCCAAAGGTGTTTCATGAAAAATATCATTGTAATTAAACTGGATCGCCCAAATTACTTCTTTGGAAGTTTTTCCCGCACGCATGCAAATATTGCCATACTCATTGTTCAGCACCACCTGCTTACCTTCTTCGCTTATTACTTTACTGGCCGTTTCAATAGCTTTTGCCCAACGCTCGTTGTAAAGAGATACCCTTGAAGCTAACCCCCAGGCAGCCACTTTAGCTACTATCATGGTATTGGGCTGGTTATTTGCGGGCAGGCCGGCAGCCGCTTTATCCAGCTCATCAAGGATAAAGTCAACAACTTTCGATTTAGGATCCCTGCCTACAAAAGCCTCCGACAAAGACAGTGTTTTTGTTACAAGGGGTACATCGCCATACAATTGGGTTAATATGGAATAAGCATATGCCCTTAAAAAACGCGCAGTAGCTTCTGTTTCGGTTACGGCCTGCTGTGATGCGCCTTCTACCCGGCCAATATTGTCCAGCAAATAATTACACCTTGAAATAACAGTGTAAAAATTATTCCAGATCGTGTTTACATTACCTGCTGTTGGCATACCCCAGAATGAATTAGGAGTGTTATCCCTGTTGGCCGCAATGTCAGAATACATATCAAGCCAAATGATATAAGGATTTTCTAAAAAGCGAAAATTAAGAGGTTCAAAGCAACCTATCAAAGCCGCACGCATTTCTGCATCCGTTTTGGGAAAAGTAGCCGTAGAAGGTGCATCCAGCGGATATTTCACTAATTGCTTTGAGCAGGAGAACAGCGTGGTTATAAATATGAGGCTATATAATATTCTTTTCATTTTCTTAGAATTTAAGGTTAACGCCAATGTTTAAAGTTTTAACTTGCGGATAGTAAGCGCCATTGCTGGCAGCATTTATCTCGGGGTCCCACCCTTCCCAGAACTTAGTAGCCGTGAACAGGTTCTCACCGGAAACATACACCCTGAAGCTGGACACACCCAGGCTTTGCAATACCTGCCTGGGTATGGTATATCCAAGCTGGATATTTTTAACTCTTAAATAAGCCGCACTTTTCATCCAATAATCTGATAGCTGCGTATTGTTGGATTCGCCAAATGCCAGGCGGGGAAATAATGCATTGGGATCAGGATTTTCTTTTGTCCACCTGTCTTTCTGATACTCATAAGCCGTACCGCCCAGCAGGAAGGGCTGTATAGCGCTGCCGGTAAGATATCCATCGCGCTTGCCTACACCCTGTAAAAAAGCCAGGAAATCAAATCCTTTCCAGGCCGCATTTAAGTTGAGGCTGTAAGTAAACCTTGGTATTGTATTTCCTACTACTTCCCTGTCATCACCGTTGATCACATCATCTTCTATTACGTTTACATACCTGATATCTCCCGGAGCTATTTTACCAAACTGGCGTGCATGTTTATAAGTGCCGTCAGTATTAAAATCATCGGCCGATAATAAACCCATAGACCTGTACAGGTACAGGGAATTTAAGGCATATCCTTCCCGTGCCACTACGGTACCGGTTTGCTGAATGCCTTTAAGATCAAGCACTTTATTTCTTACATCAGACAAGGTGAAAGTAGCGCCGTATTTAAAGGCATGATCATAGTTATCATAGCCAAGCTGAAAATCCCATCCTTTGTTTTCAACTACGCCTGCATTTTGAAAGGGAGCAGCCACACCCATTGTTTTAGGAATACTTAACTGCAACAGGATCCCTTGTGTTTTTTTATAGTAATAATCAAATGAAAAAGACAGGTGCCTCATTAACCGGGCATCCAAACCT
Source organism: Niabella sp. (assembly GCA_027493055.1). GTDB lineage: Bacteria > Bacteroidota > Bacteroidia > Chitinophagales > Chitinophagaceae > Niabella. Next base: position 28,873 of record JAPUDO010000020.1, read on the forward strand.
ATATTGCTCATAGTAGTGGTTTCCCAGCTAATATCGGTATTGGCCAGGTTCAATATAGCTGCACCGTTTTGAATAATATCGTTAGAAATATATTTCGGGGCAGTGGAAACTGTAGGCGCAAAGGGATAGTTGCTGCCAATCTCCTGGTTACCCAACCGGCCCCACGATGCCCTTAACTTTAATTCATTGATCACATCTTTAGTTCCCGACATGAAATCTTCCTCAGATATTCTCCACCCTGCTGAAAAAGAAGGAAAAGTGCCCCACTTGTTCCCTGCAGCAAACCTTGACGACCCATCATAACGCAGGTTGGCTTCAAATAAATACTTATTATCAAAAGCATAATTGATTCTTCCAAAGTAAGAAATAAGCGCCCATTCAGAAGCATAGCCGTTGTTCTTCATGTTGGCAGCAGAACCGCCCGATAGAACAGGATAATCTTCAAACAAAAAAGCATCTCTGAACGCGTTGAATCCTTCGTTAGAGCCAGTGAGATATTGATATCCGGCCAAAGCACCTACATGATGTTTGGAATAATCCTTTGAAAAGGTAAGTGTTCCTTCCAGCTGATTGGTCCTGTCTATAGATGTGCTTTGGTCCATCGTATTCAATGCAGGAAGCATAAACCTCAATCTCCCATTGGCATCATAGGTTTTTATCACGTTAACAAAAGAAGTTACATTAGGCTGGGAATAAGTGGGCGCGAAGCTTAACTTACCGGTTAAAAAATCAAATGGTTTATAGCTTAAAGAGAAATTAGCAGTCAGCGGAACCCTGGTCTGCTTCCAGAATCCACCATCTTTTACAATAGCTACGGGGTTTACGCCATTTTGCCCTTCTGCCCACAAACCGTTTGAATATTGAATGGCCTGGATGGCGGGTAATTTATCCATCATACCAAAAATGAGCCCTGTTCCGGCAGCAGTAATAGCACCGCCGGTGGCACCGGGAAAATCAGCAACTGATTTACGCTCATCATTGACAAGGAAAACATCAAAGGTTCCTGAAAATTTAGGTGATATCTGCACTGATGTATTCAGGCGGGCAAACATGCGTTTAAAGCTTACGCCTTCTATTAACCCGTTTTGATTAAGATAACCTAAGCTACCATAGAATTTTACGTGCTCATTTCCTCCTGAAAGTGAAACCACATGGCTGTTTTGCAGCCCATTGCCTGTTAAAACAGCTTTCTCCCAATCCGCATCAGGATAATGATCGGGGTCTGTTGCTTTTTTGGCCTTATACTCCTCAACATAAGTAGCCGGGAAAAGCGGGCTTAGCCCCGCATTGGTATAAGCCTCATTCAGCATGGTGATATGATCTAAGCCATTCACTTTTTTTGCCGACCTGGTTACATCTTGTTTCCCCACATAAGCGTCATATACAACACTGAACTTCCCGCTTTTGCCACGTTTGGTAGTAATTAAAATAACGCCGTTGGCGGCCCGTGAACCATAAATGGCAGAAGAGGCAGCATCTTTTAAAACAGAAATGCTTTCGATAGATGACGGATCCACATTATTCATAGACATAGCAATTCCATCTACCAATACCAGCGGATCAGAATTATTAAGCGTACCTATACCCCTGATCCTGATAGAGCCTCCATCATAGCCAGGCTGACCTGTACTCTGTGTAACCGTAACACCCGGCGCTACACCTTGCAACGCCATAGAGGTTTGGCCAACCTGGCGTTTAGCCAGGTCTTCCCCGGAAACGGATGAAACAGCCCCGGTAAGATTTACTTTCTTTACAGTACCATAGCCAATCACCACTACTTCATCCATTCCTGAAACCGTTGCTTCCAGGGTCATTGTAATTTGACGTTGGTTATTAACGGCAATGCTCCTGGTTACATATCCGATACTTGAAATGGTTAATGTAGCATTCCCAGATACCGAGATCATAAATTTTCCATCAGCCCCGCTTATCGTCCCCAACAGGCTGTTCCCCACTACCCCAATGGAAGCTCCTTCTATCGGGGTTCCCTGGGAATTGGCCACTACTCCGGACACCTGCATATTTTCCTGAGCCCGGGATGTATAGAAGCTAAAAACCCCAAATAGCAGAAGCAGTAAGCAGCAATACGTTTTCAATGACATTTTTCGTTGTTCCATAATACATAAAACTTTAAATGTGATGGTTTATAAATAGCAATCGATAGAAAACTAAAGAGAAACAACCTTGCCCAACTCACCCACTAACAATTGCACACCAATAAGCGTTACCAGGTAAATAACGCCCACGGCAATAAACACGGGTGTATAGGAAACATTGGAGATGACCCAGCCAATAGCAATCTGAGTAAGAATGGAAGCCACGCCTCCCAAAGTACCTCCCAGGCCTGTTAGTGTGCCGTGTACCCGTTTGGGAAATACCTCGGCCGGTATAGTTATATTACCCCAAAGGCCATGTCCAAACATAACCCCTGCTATTGCTATAATAACAATAGCCCAGTTAGTAGAATTGAATAAAAGAATGCAGCAAAGAGGTATTAATAAGGATGCTGTAAGCATGGTTGTTTTGCGGGCATTATTAAGTGTCCAGCCTTTACCAATTAGCCTGGCTGGTATTATTCCGCCAACAACGGTTCCTATAGCTAACGCTAAATAAGGTATCCATGCAAAATAACCTACATGGGCTAAGGACATTCCCTGCTCTTCCTGCAAATACTTAGGTATCCAGAAAATTAAAAAGTAAGTGCAGGGATCAATAAGAATACGGGCGATGAAACATCCCCAGGCTTTCTTCATCCTCAGCAGTTTCCATACAGAGATTTTCCTGCCCAACTCCTGTTGCGGTTCAGGATTGCTTTCAATATATGCCAGCTCCTGTTTGCTGATGCGGGGATGCTCAGCCGGAGCATAATAGTACTTCCACCAGAAATACACCCAAACAAAACCAATAAGGCCTGTTGCCACAAATGCCGCCTGCCAGTTCCAGATAATAGTAATAAAGCTCACCAATGGAGCGGCTATTGCAGCACCAGCAGAAGATCCTGCATTCAGCAAACCTATAGCTAATGCCCGTTCCTTCATAGGGAACCATTCTGCCGCCGCTTTCACACCGGCAGGAAAGTTGCCCGATTCTGTAGCTCCCAATAAAAACCTGAAACCACAAAACTGTACCACAGTTTTTGCAAATCCGTGCAGCACATTGGCAAAAGACCATCCCCCGGCAAATAACAGGAAGCTCTTACGTGTGCCCCATTTATCCACCAAATGCCCGCTGACAGCATACATAATGGTATAGCTCAATAAAAAGGAAGAAGTAATATAAGAATAATCAATATCGGACAGGTCTAATTCTTTTTGTATAGTTGGAGCTATCACAGACAAGACCTGCCGGTCCAGGTAGTTCAAAGCCGACACAAAAAAAAGCAATGCACCTATCCTCCACCTTATGTTTCCCCCAGGGCTAACCATGGTGTATATCTTTGAAAGGATTATAGTGGCTGGCAGTTTCACCTGATCCGTCTCCCCTGTTCAGCACAAGCTTTTCGTCAACTTTTTCACCAGCATTGTTCATATCTGTAAGATACTGTCCGTCCTTTACCAATTGTGCCCGTACAACAGCCACATCCACTTCCCGGGACTTTAAATTATTTTGTATCATTTGAGCGGCTGCAACTCCCGCACCCTGGCCAATGCCCATGCATGTGGCCATTACCCTGGCAGAACCAAAAGCCGTGTGTGTAGCAGAGATACTGCGTCCTGCCACTAATACATTATCCAAACCTTCCGGTAACAAACATCTGTAAGGGATCTCATATACTGCCTTACCCGACCCTGTAAATACCTGCTGTTCTCCCACGAGCGGGTGAATATCAATTGCAAAAGTTCCACAGGCTATCCCATCGGGAAAAGATTTACTGGTCAGCACGTCCTGCTCAGTTAATGTATAATCGCCTACAATATGGCGGGTTTCCCGTACGCCCACCTGAACACCAGTATCAACAATATATGCATTTTCAAAACCGCCAACATATTTTTTCAGGAAATTAGTAATATGCCATGCCTGCGACCGCGTTTCAATTTCTGCATAAGTAAGATCCGCAGCATTGGTACCATCTATCCCCTGCAGCCTGGTAGCGTTTACTGCCACCTGGCCTTCTATGGGCAGTTGATAAAAAAGTATTCTTGGCGCGGCTTCTTTTGGAAATTCTCCCAACTCCATCCCTTTTTTAACCAATGCCTTTAATCCCAGGAAAGCTATTGCTTCACTCGAATCAATTTCTTCATCGGTAGGAGCATCTTTCAAAAGATCGCGGTTATTCTTCATCCAGTGCCTTAAACCAGCCATATTAATTCCGCCAATCCTGTAAAACAATGATACCGGCTGCATAGCACCATCTTCTTCACGTCCCTTTACAAACCGGGCGCCCGAAAGGGCTATTATATCGGCATCTGCAGAACAATCAATCACTACTTTGGGGCAAATGGCCTGCCGCCCGGATTTATTTTCAATGATCACGGACAAAACATTATTATGATCTCTTTGAACATTCACCGCCCAGGTATGTAATAATAATTCCACCTTAGCTTCCGTAACCATTTGAAACAGTAAGTATTTCATTCCTTCCGGATCAAAGGGTGTCATGGAAGCGTTATCAAAGGTTAAATCGCTCACATGCCCGTGAGAGGCTTTTAATGCCACCAACCGGTCAACCAATTCCCCTGCAATACCCCTGATCACCTGTTTCCCGTTTATATCATGAAAGGTAAACATGGGGTTAACCATTGCAATGGTGAGGTTTCCCCCCAGAAAACCATACCGTTCAATAAGCATCACTTTGGCACCACTCCTGGCGGCCGCTATGGCAGCTCCAATTCCTGCCGGACCGGCACCTACTACTAAAACTTCGGGAGAAGCAAAAACAGGAAGGACTTTTTTTTCCTCTTCAATAAAATTCATATAGCAATTTTTCAGAGCTAAGCTATACCCACCTATGTTGTTTTCAAAAATTTTAAGTGATATTTTTTTGGGAACTTTCCCGCAACCGATCCCAATAATCATTTATCTTAGATGTCTAATATAAAATACATTATGCGAGGCCATCAGGTAACCATCCTGGATATAGCCCGGAAACTGGGTATTTCCAAATCCACTGTTTCCCGGGCTCTTACCAATAATCCCAACATCAGCAAGGAAACAAAATCACTGGTATTAAAAGCTGCACGTGAAATGGAATACCAACCCAACCTGCTGGCACTGGGGCTCATAAAAAATAAAACCAATACATTAGGCGTAGTAATACCCGACATTCAAAAGCCCTTTTTTGCGGCTATTGTAAGCGGCATTCAACATACTGTAAGCCAGATAGGCTACCGCGTAGTCATTGCGCAATCAGATGAATCTCCAAAAATTGAAAAAGAAAATATAAACGCGCTGATGCTGAGCCGTGTGGATGGCTTCTTTATTTGTCATACACGCGATACCAAAGATTTTGAACACGTAAAAATCCTCCACAGGAAAGGATATCCTATTGTTTCCTTCGCGCGGATTTGCCAGGAGCTGCCCATTCCTAAAGTAGTGGAAGATGATTTCAACGGGCTATATACTACTACCAATCATCTGATAGGAAAAGGCAGAAAAAGAATAGCATTACTTGCGGGCCCCAAACAGCTACTGGCAAGTAAGCTACGGCTAAACGGCTATAAAGTGGCCCTCCAGCAACATGGGATCCCCTATGATAAAGACCTTGTGGCTAATACCCGGTTCAGAACCACAGATGTGGCTTCTGCACTTGATAAATGGTTAGGGCTCAGCGCTCCTCCTGATGGTATATGTACGGTTTACGATGCAGGAGCCATTAAGCTCATGCAGCTTATAAAGGCGAAGGGATTGAGAATCCCGCAGGACATTGCTGTTGTAGGGTTTGGCGATGATCCTGCTGCAGCTATCATAGAACCCGGATTAACTTCGTTTGCACAAAAGCCCTATGAATTAGGAACTATAGCAGGTAAATATATGCTCGAATTGCTTAATGATAAATACACGCATTTCCACTCTGAAATGAATATCTGCAAAGGGCAGCTGATCGTAAGAAAATCGTCTGATGGTTAGTCCCGCTTTTAAACAGGAATGCTAAAAATAATCTCCCTGCAGTATCCATCTGTTAGTTTTATCCCTTTATCATTGTCAGCAGCATTTTAAATGCTGTGGTGGCATACACCGCATGCGGAATATTAGCAGGCAAAACAATCATCTCTCCGGCTTTTACCCCGTGGGGTTCCCCGGCAATATGGATTTCAGCGGTACCATCCAATACCTGTACCACAGCATCAAACGGAGCAGAATGCTCACTGAGCTGCTGTCCTTCGGCAAAAGCAAATAAAGTAATATTCCCCGCTTTGTTTTTAATGATCTGCTGGCTGACAACACTGTTTTTTACATAGCTGATCTCATCGTTCGGTGCAAAAACAGTAGCTCTATCTGTAGGTGTGCTCATTTTATATTCAAATTAATTTTTTAATCAATAGTATCAGTAAGCAGCAATAAGCTCTCCGTTCCGGATCAGGTCAAGCCTTTTTTTATCCGATGCCTCTACCCTGCCTATTATCTGAGCCTCTATACCAAAAGACTGCGCAACAGCAATCATAGCTGCTGCATCCGCTTCGTTGGTATATATTTCCAAACGGGTGCCCATATTAAATACCTGGTACATTTCTTTGTCATCGGCCCCGCTGGCGCTTTTAATAATATCAAAAACTACCGGGGGAGTAAACAGGTTATCCTTAATGATCTTTACGTTATCCGGCACATATTTCAGGCATTTGGTCTGTCCGCCGCCGCTGCAATGGATCAAACCGTTAATAGCATCAAAATGCGTTTCCAGCAAAGTCTTCATAACGGGTGCAAAAGTTCGGGTAGGGCTTAAAATCAGTTTGCCTACCGATGTTTCGGTGCCATCAACAGTAATTTTATCCGTCATCCTGTACTTGCCAATGTACACTACCTCATCGTTTAAAGAAGGCTCATAGGTTTCCGGAAAGTTTTCTGCGTAATATTTGTTCAGCACATCATGCCTGGCACTGGTCAAACCGTTACTGGCAAGCCCGCTGTTATATTCTGTTTCATAATTACTCTTACCAAAAGAAGCCAGCCCTACGATCACGTTGCCAGGCGCAATTTTTTCGTTGGTAATTACTTTATTTTTAGGCCATCGGGCCACCATGGTACCGTTTACCGCTATAGTGCGCACCACATCACCTACATCAGCAGTTTCACCGCCCATAAAAGTAATGTTCACACCATAGTTTCTCATGGTATCAAAAAACTGCTGGCTGCCATTGATCACTTCGCTCAGCACTTCGGCCGGTATCAGGGCTTTATTCCTGTCAATGGTAGAAGAAAAAGCCAGCTTATCGTAAATGCCCACACAAAGCAGATCGTCAAGGTTCATGACAATTGCATCCTGTGCAATACCGCGCCACACACTGGCATCCCCGGTTTCTTTCCAGTACAGGTAAGCCAGGATACTTTTAGTACCTGCACCATCTGCGTGCATCACATTTACCCAATCCTGAGGGCTATTGGCATCACCTACCAGCACATCGGGGTATATTTTGCAAAACGCATTTGCAAACAAGCCCTTATCCAGGTTTTTCACGGCTTCATGCACTTCTTCTTTCTGGGCAGATACGCCCCTCTTGGAGTATAACGACATTTTATTTTTATGTTATCAGCACCTGTGCAATTCCCGGCGATCTTGCCTGCCCGTCCGTTCAGGCGGGCGTCGCACACTGGCACACCTATGCATGTATCAACAAATTATTTCAAGGTTGCGAAGATAAAACAATCGGAGCGATAGTTCATGGTTCATAGCTCATAGTTCATAGTGTGTAAAAAAAAGATTCAACAACCAACATTTTAGCCTATCACATTTCAACATTTTAACTTGTCAACTTACCAACTTACTTTTGCGTGCAATGAAAATTCATTACGATATCAACAATCTGCCTCTCTTCAAAAATACAGTAATCACCATCGGCACTTTTGACGGTGTACATGAAGGACATAAAAAGATCATCAGCCAGCTCACCCAAACTGCCCGTGATGCAGGTGGAGAATCCGTCATCATTACTTTTCATCCCCATCCCCGCAAAGTTGTTTCTTCCTCTATTTTAGGTATCCGCCTTATCAATACATTGAGCGAGAAAACGGAGCTGCTGGAAAAGCTGGGTGTTGACCATCTCATTGTAACACCTTTTACAGAGGTGTTTGCCCACCAGGAGCCGGAAGATTATTTAAAAAATTTCCTGGTAGAAAAGTTCCATCCGCACACTATTATTATTGGCTATGATCACCGTTTTGGTAAAAACCGCAAAGGCAATTACAAACTCCTCGAAGCCTGGCAGGCCAGGTATAACTATCAATTAACGGAAATTCCCAAGCACATCCTGGACCATATAGGCATCAGCTCTACCAAAATACGGGAGGCCATCCTAAACGGAGATACTACTACCACCAACCACCTTTTGGGCTACAACTTCTTTTTTGAAGGAGCAGTAGTGCATGGCGATAAGCTGGGAAGGGAATTGGGCTATCCCACCGCTAATTTAAAAGTACAGAACGAGGAAAAGATCATACCGGGAGATGGGATATACGCAGTTTACGCATCGCTGAAAAATGAAGAGGGCAGTTATGGCCCACTTATGAAAGGCATGATGAGCGTTGGCTTTCGCCCTACTGTTGACGGTAAAAAAAGGGTGATAGAAGTTAATCTTTTTGACTTTCACGATGAAATTTACGGCAAGACATTAAGGGTATATGTAAAGCAATTTTTACGCAGCGAAGAAAAATTTGACAGCCTGGAAACGCTGATCAAAAAGATAGATGATGATAAAGTTGAGAGTTTGAAAGTGTTGTAAAAAGCTACAAATACAAATCTATTTTACAGATATTCTGCAAACCTATTAATCTACAATTTTTTCTACCGTTGTATATATTCTAAAAAATAGTTTTCATTTTGAAAACTATTTAATATTTTTGTATTGTGAATATCATTAACCGAAAAACAATTATCTATTACACCAGGCTGTACCCAAAAGCAAAAAACCAATTGCTTACATGGTACTCTGAAATGCTGAAGTATGAATTTGATAATTTTAATCAGTTAAAGGAGGTTTACGGAAATGCAAGTATTGTAAATAATCAAAGGATAGTATTTAACATCAAAGGCAATGATTACAGGCTGGTAGTTTCAATGAATTTTTTCAAGAAAGCATGTTATACCATCTGGTTTGGCACACACAATGAGTATGACAAAATAGATGTGGCAACTATTCCTTATAATTTGAATTTGTAAATTTTATATAAGATGGTTTGGAAAGTTATCAAAACAGCAAATGAACATCGCAAAGCAATTAAACGGGCTATGGAAATTTTCCATGCTGAACCCGGCACACCCGAAGACGATGAACTGGGCGTATTGCTTGTCTTAATAAAAGATTATGAAGACAGAACCATAAAAATGCCGCAGGTTGATGTATTGGAAGTCATTAAAGATAAAATGCAGGAACAAGGGCTTAAAAACAAAGATATAGAACCTATTATTGGCAGCAAAGGGCATGTATCTTCTATTTTATCAGGAAGAAGAGAAATTACTTTAAAAATGGCTCAGCGACTTAGAGATTATTTTAACTTACCAGCTGAATTATTTTTACAGGCATAATATCCCAACCCAGGGGTACCTAACATTTTTGCTGCAGGTGGTAACACACTACAGCGGCGTCTGCCGTGGCAGGGTGTTATCACCCGCCACGAAATACCGGCTACTATATAAAAATGTTACGTCCCCCATCAAATAAATACAGGTTCAGACTTTTCAACTATTTTTGACAGATGGAAGTAAACGAAGTATTGGTAGACAAGCTGGCACATTTATCCAAGCTTACTTTTACCGAGCAGGAAAAGAAAGATATTTCTAAAGACCTTCAGAATATGATCGGTTTTGTAGAAAAGCTCAATGAGCTGGACCTCAAAGACGTAGAACCCTTAATGCACATGAGCAATGAAATAAACGTGCTGCGGGAAGATGAGATCAAAGGCTCTGTAAGCCGTGAAGAAGCGCTGAAAAATGCCCCCGAAACCGATGGGCAGTTTTTCCTGGTACCTAAAGTGATTAAAAAGTAGCCCCTCCCCAAAGGGAAGGGCGAGCAATTATTCAGAATCGCGGATTTACATTAGCACATTTTCAAATTATCACATTATCACATTTTCCAATGCCCGGCATTATACATATTGATCAGTTACGCAAAAGCTACTTTATGGGTCAGCAGGAGCTGCCTGTACTCAAAGGTATTTCGTTAGATATCTATAAAAACGAATACATTTCATTAATGGGTCCTTCAGGCAGCGGTAAAAGTACGCTCATGAATATATTAGGCTGCCTCGACAGTCCTACGGCAGGCACATATATCCTAAATGATCATGATGTGAGCAAAATGGAAGACAATGCGCTGGCCGAAGTACGCAATAAAGAAATTGGTTTTGTGTTTCAGCAGTTCAATTTATTGCCCAGGCTCACCGCGTTAGAAAATGTGGCGCTGCCTTTAATTTATGCGGGCCTGTCTAAAAACATCCGTAATGAAAAGGCCATGCAGGTACTGGAAAAAGTGAATCTTACTGATCGAAGCCATCATAAGCCTAATGAACTGAGCGGTGGCCAGTGCCAGCGCGTAGCAATTGCAAGGGCTTTGGTCAATGATCCTTCCATTATTTTAGCAGATGAGCCAACCGGTAACCTTGACACTAAAACTTCCTATGAGATCATGGATATTTTCGGGCAGATACATGCCAGTGGCAATACCGTTGTTTTGGTTACCCATGAAGAGGATATTGCCCGCCACTCCCATCGTATTGTAAGGCTGAGAGACGGTTTGATTGAAACGGATGAAAAAGTGGAGAACCCTACAATTGCGCATGTACGTTGAAATGACAGAGGACAGATGACCGAAGACAGTTGACAGTTGAAAAAAATCCAAAGTCTAACGTCTAAATACTAATATCCAGATACTAAAATGTCCTTTAAAATTTATACAAAAACAGGCGATAAGGGAAAAACCGCATTAATTGGCGGCACAAAGGTTTCCAAATCTCATCTTCGTATTGAAAGCTATGGAACAGTGGATGAGCTTAATGCACATATCGGCCTCTGTAAAGACCTGCTGAAAGATGCTACTGCTGTTCCTGTTTTACAGGATATACAGAACAAGCTTTTTATTATTGGTGCAGCACTGGCCTGTGATCCTGATAAACCGGCCAAATTAACTGTTCCCCATTTGCAAGAAAGCGACTGCGGGCTGCTGGAAAAAGAAATAGACCAGATGGACGCAGTATTGGAGCCAATGAAATATTTCATTTTACCGGGTGGAGATATAACTATTTCGCAGCTACATATTGCACGCTGTATTTGCCGCCGTGCAGAAAGATGTTGTGTGAGGCTGGAAGAAACCTCCCCCGTTGCTCCTCTCATCATACAATACCTTAATCGCCTCAGCGATTATTTATTTGTGCTGGCAAGATACACAGGGCATCTGCTAAAAGTGCCGGATACTCCGTGGAGGCCGGGAAAGGATTAAAGTTAGCGGGGGATGGATACCCAGAAAAATAGCCAAAAGGGGGTTATCCTGCACTCCTGTCATCTCAGGGCTAATGCATAAATTTTATTTCTTTAACTACCCGAACAATGTTGCGCAGCTATGCAGCGCTTCTAACAAGGGAATTAACGTCTTCTATAAATGGTTACCGCTCCGCGGTAAGATAAAATTCCATTTCAGCCGCGTCACCGCGAATATATTAATAAGAAAGAAAAGCAAACAGCCCTCCGAGCCACATAGGTGCGGCGACATGTTTAATTTATGGGCCTGCCCTGCCTGTCAACTGTCATCCCTCAACTTGATTTGTTATATCTTAACGCAAACGATTGCGCTTTTAACGCGCAGATAGTAAATTGTTTGTTATATTAGTGCCTCGAATTTCAACTACAAAAAAATTTAATTGCGATGTCATACCCATTTCAGATCAAATCCATTGAGCAATATCACGAAGACTACAAACAGAGCCTGGAGGATCCCGAAGGTTTCTGGAGCGAGGTTGCAGACAGTTTTGAATGGAGAAAGAAACAGCCTTTCAGTAAGAAAACACTGGACTGGAATTTTACCGAGCCTAAAGTAAAATGGTTTGAAGGTGCCAAGCTGAACATTACTGAAAACTGCCTGGACCGGCATTTGGAAAGTATTGGCGACCGTCCAGCCATTATCTGGGAGCCTAACGACCCTAACGAAAAAACAAGAACGCTCACTTACAAAGTACTTCACAAGAAAGTATGCGAGTTTGCGCAGGTGCTGCGTAATAACGGGGTTAAAAAAGGGGACCGTGTATGTATTTATATGGGCATGATACCAGAGCTGGTCATTGCAGTTTTGGCCTGCGCCAGAGTAGGCGCTATACACTCTGTGATCTTTGGAGGCTTTTCGGCACAAAGCATTGCGGACAGGCTGTATGATGCAGAAGCAGAATATATTATTACCTGTGATGGCGCTTATCGCGGCGCAAAGGACATTTCTTTGAAATCTACTATTGATGACGCCCTGATAGGTAACCGTACTGTAAAAAGAGTAATTGTTTTTACCCGTACCCGTACCCCTATGAGTATGATAAAAGGCCGCGATGTGTGGTGGAGAGATGAGGTAGAAGATGTTATTGAATCCATGCACGAAGATGTGGTTAAAGTTCCTGCAGAAGAAACAGATGCCGAGGACCCATTGTTTATACTTTACACATCAGGCAGCACGGGCAAGCCAAAAGGTGTGGTACATACCACGGCAGGTTATATGCTATGGACAGCCTATACTTTTGTTAATGTATTTCAATATAACCCCGGTGATGTCTTTTTCTGCACCGCAGATATAGGATGGATCACAGGCCACAGCTATATTGTTTACGGTCCGTTACTGGCCGGGGCTACCTGCCTGATGTTTGAAGGTATTCCTACATGGCCCGATGCCGGCAGATTCTGGGATATTGTTGATAAGCATAAGGTGAATACCTTATATACAGCACCTACAGCTATCCGCTCTTTAATGAGTCATGGCCTGGAACCATTAGCAGGCAAAGACCTTTCTTCCCTGAAAGTGTTGGGAACAGTAGGCGAACCTATTAATGAAGAAGCCTGGCATTGGTATGATGAACATATCGGCAAGAAAAAATGCCCGATTGTGGACACCTGGTGGCAAACAGAAACCGGCGGCATATTGATTTCAAACCTGGCAGGCGTAACACCGGCAAGACCAAGCTGGGCAACGCTTCCGCTGCCTGGCGTAAAACCGGTACTGGTAGATGAAAAAGGAGAAGAAGTAACAGAGCTTACTGATATACATTACAGCGGCAACCTTTGCCTTACCATGCCCTGGCCGGGAATTTTGCGTACTACCTGGGGCGACCATGAGCGCTGCCGTCAAACCTATTTCGGCACTTATGAAAATAAATACTTTACAGGCGATGGCGCGTTTAAAGATGAAGAAGGCAATTTCCGTATTACAGGACGCGTGGATGACGTATTGAACGTTAGCGGTCACAGATTGGGTACGGCAGAAGTAGAGAACGCTATCAATATGATGGCCGGCGTGGTGGAAAGCGCTGTGGTGGGCTACCCGCACGAGCTGAAAGGACAGGGCATTTATGCTTATGTAGTTTTAGATGGCAAGCACAGACATGAGGAAGACGACCATCTGACCAAGCAGGATCTGCTGGCCACTGTTTCGCGTATTATTGGCCCTATTGCCAAACCGGATAAGATCCAGTTTGTGAGTGGCCTGCCTAAAACCAGGAGCGGTAAGATCATGCGCCGCATACTTCGTAAAGTAGCCGAGGGCGAGCTGGAAAACTTGGGAGATACCTCTACCCTTTTAGATCCGGCTGTAGTGGAAGAAATTAAAGAAGGCCGGTTATAGTAACCATATACAATAAAATAAACGCCTGCCTGGTATAAAAAGAAGCAGGCGTTTATTTTATGCTCCCCAAAAACTCTTTTACGCTTTCTATATCCTTTATTCCAGGTGCTATTTCAAACTTACTGTTTACATCCAGGGCAAAAACATTATTAGTTAATGTAAATTGTTTTACCTGTTCTACATCATCCAGACCAATGCCCCCACTTAAAAAATAAGGTTTGGTTATATTTGCTTTTGATAAAACAGACCAGTCGAACTTTTTACCGGTACCACCATATTCCTGTGCTTTGGTATCGAAAAGAAAATAATCAGCAGCTTTTTCATAAGGTTTTAATATTTCAGAAAGGTGTTCATCGCCTTTTACCCGGAACGCTTTTATAACAGTAACTTTTTCTTTTATGACATCGCAAAAATCTGCGGTTTCATCTCCGTGCAACTGAATGGCATTCAGTCCATATTCATCAACAGTTTGTAAAATCATCTCTATTGATTCATTCACAAAAACTCCCACTTTTTGTATAGAGGCAAAGGCTTTCAGATCAGCCGCTGCCAGCTTATTAGCGGCAAAGCGCGGGGATTTTTCATAAAAAATAAACCCCGCATAATCCACGCCCATAGCAGCCAGTTGCTCTACTTGCTGCATATCGGTCATACCACATACTTTAATTTTTAAATGCCCCATAACAAACTTATAGACCTGTAAGGTTTTGAAAACCTTGTTCTTCGGGACTTGCAGTCCCGAAGCTTTATATTGTAGCCTTTAGCTACTTTTAAAAATAGCCAAAGGCTGTACAATAGTCCTGCGAAACAAAATGTTTCGCAGAACATCTGTGTTAAAACCTATAGGTTACCTGCTCTTAATTTTTGCACAAAAGCTTCAAAAGCCGCTGGTGTATCCGGCTGCTTCATAAAGTACTCTCCTATCAGGAATCCCTTAAACCCGTTTTCTTTAAAAAGCAGAACATCTTCTATTTTATCAATACCACTTTCTGCAATTTTTATTTTATCAGCAGGCAACTTTTCCGCCATACGCAGGCTGCGCTCAATATCTACACTAAAGGTTTTCAAGTCACGGTTATTGATACCAACAATCTTTGTAGCATCGCAAATATGCTCCAGTTCTTCTTCTGCATGAAGTTCCAGGATCGTTTGCAGGCCTAAAGATCCTGCAAATTCAGCCAGATGTTTCACCTCAGCCGGGGTTAAGCAAGCCGCAATCAAAAGGATCACATCAGCTCCAATGGATTTTGCTTCTGCAACCTGGTATTCATCTACAATAAAATCTTTGCGAAGAATGGGAATATCATTTTTGCGAGCCTGTGCCAGGTCTTCATCCGAACCACCGAAAAAATTTATATCTGTTAACACAGACAAACAAGCCGCGCCAAACCTTGTATAAGCAGATGTAATTTCATTCACATCTGCATTTTCTTTTATAAACCCTTTGGAGGGCGATTTCCTTTTAAACTCGGCAATAATGCCAGTGCTGCCTTCTTTTAACAAGGCTGCCGAAAGCGGGCGGGCGGGAATAGAAAAAGCGGTCCTTGCTTCCAGGTCTTTTAAAGATGTTTTTGCCTTACGCGCCGCAACCTCTCCTTTTTTATGCGCTACAATTGTATCTAAAATATTCATAGCTGTCTTTTGTCATTAATAGCTTATCGAAATGTGGGCTTCGGCATCCCGTATAGCTATGACATACATTTTATTGTAAAGAAATCAATTTTTTTAAACATGTGTTTGCTTTGCCCGATCTCAAGCTCTCCTTTGCTGCTTCAAAAGCATCGTCATAGCTTTTAAACAAGCCTGTAACCTGCAAAGCTATTGCAGCATTTGCCAAAACCACTGCTTCCTGCTCCGGACTTCCTTTCCCCTCAATAATGGTTTTAAAAATGTGTGCAGCTTCTTCAATAGTGTTTCCTCCCGAGATGGACTCCGGCTTCACTTCCATGCCAGCCAGCTGCACCGCCGAGAATACTTTTTCTCCTTCGTGCGTAAACAGCTTGCTATCCCCTGTCAGTGAAACTTCGTCATATCCATCCAATCCGTGTACAATGGCGAAGTTCTCCTTTTGCTGCTGTAACAAATAATTATACAACCTTGCCATCTCTAAATTATATACACCAATAATACTAAATTTAGGAAAAGCCGGATTCACCAGAGGGCCCAGCATATTGAAAAAAGTACGCATGCCCAGGTTTTTACGAATAGGCCCCACGTTCTTTAACGCCGGGTGAAACATCGGTGCATGCAAAAAACAAATATTGGCTTCTTCCAGCTCTTTTCTCAAAGCTGCATTATCATTCTTAAACCTGTATCCTAATGATTCAATTACGTTAGAAGAGCCACTGATAGCCGAAGCGCCATAGTTACCATGCTTACTCACTTTATGCCCCGCACCCGCCACAATAAAGCAGGACAGCGTTGATATATTAAAAGTATTCTTCCCATCGCCGCCAGTACCTACAATATCAATCGTATCTATTCCGCTGAAATCCATAGGCAGGCAAAGCTCCAGCAGTGCATCCTGAAATCCCTGAAGCTCCTGCAAGGTAATACTACGCATTAAAAAAACGGTCATGAAAGAAGTCACTTCATGTTCGTTGTAAACACCTTTACCAATATTCACCAACACTTCTTTTGCCTCAGCCCTGTTTAGTGTTTTGTGCTCAAATAAATGGTTTAATATCTTTTTCATTAAACATTGATTTTGTAATTCAGATTTAGTTCGTCACCGCTCTTGCCACGTATTCCCCAGTTATGTTTGGGCGTTTCCATAAGCGTAATTTCAAGATCGATATTTTGAATATCCAGCTCTCTTTCAAACCGCTCAAAAAGTAATTTGTAAAACTGCTTTTTTGCCTCAGCACTCCGTCCCTCGAACATATGTACTTCAATAATTGTATGCTTTTCGGTTCTGCCAGAAAAATAATAAAAACCATCCTCCTCCACGTATATAAACCTGTGGGATTTTTTCTCCTCCGGATACTGAAATGCTGCAACATAGCATTCATGTAAAACTAATGACAATTTTTCACGAACCGGATGCAGCGACTTTTTCAAACCAAAAATTTTTATTTGTCCCATATCTTAAACGCCATTTATTCAGCCAATTACTTAATATCTCTCCTAGATTGCTTTCTTTATGGTCAGCATTTTGTTTCCTCCCTGTTGAAATTCATATATCACCTCCTGTAGCTGAACATTAAAATCAGCTCCAAAATAATCCATCACAGGCTTCAGCAGCACCGACTCTCTGGCGTCTAAATCCAGGACAGGAAATATCCTTACTTCATTTGCCACTCTTAACATTTCCTTTATGGCCGAAATATGAAATGCCAACCCAAGCTGCGCGTACAACAGTAAAAAATGAGAGCTAATCCCAACCTCAAACTCATTTTCATCAAAACCGGTTTTACCTGGCAGAGCATGATCTACATACCGCCCTTCTGCTTTTCCTTTCTCAAAGTCGCTAATAAAAGAGCCCATAGCATTTATGCGAATAGCTTCCAGCTCTTCCGGACTTCTAATTTGTTTCCAAATAAAATCAGCTGCATTTGCCTTCACCTGTTTCATGATCACGCTCTTTGTCTCTTCAATCCGTTGTACTATTTCTTCAGCTGAGAACCGGTATATGGGATCAACAGAAATAACCTGCTTTCCTTTTTGTGTCATTTCAACATTGAAGCTGGCCGGGCCATCTCCAAAACTGACAATCCGCCTATCCAAATCATCATCAGTTAAGCTAAACATCTTCCTGTATTCGTCCATATTACGTCCCCAGGGAACCACCTTTTCCAACTCAAAAGCCATAGTAATACAATCAGATCATTTTTTATACAGCTAACCAGTTGCGAATGATCGTTTCCCCCATTGGCGTCAGCACACTTTCAGGATGAAACTGTACCCCACGCACATCATAAGTTTTATGCCTCAACGCCATGATCATATCATTCTCATCAACAGCAGTTACTTCCAGTTCATCAGGAAAGCCGTCTTTTGACACCACCCAGGAATGATAACGACCCACTTCAATATCGGTTGGCAAGCCTGCAAACAGCCTTGCATCCTCTTTAATTATTTTGCACGATGTTGCTACCCCATGATATACTTTTGACAGGTTGGTCAGTTTTCCACCAAATGCCTCACCTATAGCCTGTTGCCCCAAACACACGCCCAATATGGATTTTGTAGCAGCATATTCTTTTATAAGAGGTAATAGCAAACCTGCTTCTACAGGAATGCCGGGACCGGGGGAAAGAATGATCTTATCGTAGTCCTTCACTTTTTCAAGCAGTATCTGGTCGTTGCGGTACACATCTACTTTCTGATGTAATATTTTTTCAACCAGGTGAACCAGGTTATAAGTAAAAGAATCGTAATTATCAAAAACGAGCAGCTTCATGTAGAATGTAGAATATTGAATGTTAAATATTAAATGTAAAATACCTGTGAACGTTGTGAAACCGGCCTCGGGCTTTCTGCCTCCTGCTTTCAGCCTGCGATAAACCATGAACTATTAACTAATTTGCTGCGCTACTTCAACGGCTTTTTTAAGAGCGCCGAGCTTATTGTTTACTTCCTGCAGCTCATTTTCGGGTATGCTGGCGGCTACCACACCCGCACCTGCCTGGTAATACAAAGTATTGCCCCGGCTCAGAAAAGTACGGATCATAATAGCCTGGTTGCAACTTCCGTTGAAACCCATAAAGCCCACAGCGCCACCATAATAGCCTCTTGACGTAGGTTCCAGCTCATTGATCAGCTGCATTGCTTTAATTTTAGGTGCGCCGCTGAGCGTACCGGCAGGAAAAGTTTTGGCTAAAAGCTCAAAAGAACCGGACGCATCACCCAGCTGTCCCGAAACTTCACTCACCAGGTGAATTACATGCGAATAAAAATGTGTTTCGCGAAAATGATCCACTTTCACATTATCACAGCCCCGGCTTAAATCATTACGCGCCAGATCAACCAGCATCACATGCTCGGCATTTTCTTTGGGATCATTCTCTAACCGCACTGTTTCTGCTGCATCTAATTTATCATCACCAGTTCTTTTTACAGTTCCGGCAATAGGATGCACAATAGCTTTTCCTTCATTAATAATTAACTGAGATTCGGGAGAAGAGCCCATGATTTTATAATCGCCATAATCAAAGAAAAACAGGTAGGGAGAGGGATTGATATTCCTGAGCGCCCGGTACACATTGAACTCATCGCCTGTAAAATACTGCTGAAACCTGCGACTTAGTACGATCTGGAACACGTCGCCCCTGAAACAATGCGTAATGCCCTGTTGTACCATCGTACGGTAATCATCATCCGTCATATTAGAGCTTTCATCATCTTTAATACTGAACGGGTAAACAGGCACATCTTTCCCGCGTATCAGAGATTCAAGCAAATGCCTGTCGCTCTTAATACCTTCTATTTCATTTTCGCAAATAAACAATTCATCCTTAAAGTGATTAATAGCAATCACATATTGATACAGGCGATAACGCATTAAAGGAATTGCATCCCTGTCTTTCCTAAACACAGTGCCGGGGATGGTCTCAAAAAAGCGGACAGCATCATACGAAGTATAACCATAAAGGCCCTGGGCAAAGGAAGCGGCTTTGCTTTGTGAGGTTTCTACATCAAAACGCTGCATAAAGCGGTGCAACGCTGCTGCTATGCCCGTTTGTCCGGGAAGCAGTCCATCGTTACCCATGCTTACTTCTTCCGCTGTATGGCCGGGTAATTTGATCTCCATTTTTTCATCAGAAGAAATTTCAATACCTGCAATAGCATTTACCCCTATAAGGGACCAGCTGTTTTCTGCAACATGGTTATCCGTACTTTCCAGTAAGATAGTATCACGAAACCTGTCGCGTAAGCGTAAATAGATCCCTACCGGCGTAAATATATCAGCCAGCATTGAGGTAACGGTTGTTTTAATTTTTACGTTTTGCATGTGTGTTATCAAGCTATATTCAAAAGATTTTCTTTCAAAAAGTCAACAAAAAACCCCGGGCTTACCGGGGTTCTTGTATATCATTCATCCTTTAGATGCAAGGCGTTACAATACCCCGGAAGAGTTTGTATGCCACCACCAAAAGAAAGCTGTTTGCCGATTCATGACGGCAAATATAAAAGGGAAATAGATGGAATGCAAATTTTTTTTCTGCGCAAGCTCTTTAAACGGCAAAAATATACAGCTAACCTATGTGAAAATCCTGGGAGGGCCTGTATGTCTTATTGTAGATGAAAAGGCAGGAGCCGTTCTTTATTGTTTGAATGATAGGCTTGTTCAATTCTACCGGAACTGCAGGGCACCCGTGGCTGCGGCCTATATACCCCTGGGCATTAATAAAAGACTCACTTACATAGTTAGCGCCGTGCATTACAATAGCCCTGTCGTAAGCATTATTATTAATGCCCTTTTCAAGTCCCTTTAGCTTTAAGGAGAAGCCTTTACTGCCATTATAGGTATCTTCTGTAATATAAAAGCCAAGGCTGCTTTTATGCGATTCATTGGTATTGCTGAAGAACTGTGCTATTTCCTTACCGGTATTTCTCCCATGTGCAACCAAAGTATTAAAAAGCACCTTAAAATTCTTTACATCTATCACATACAATCTTTTCCGGTAGCTGGGCTGATCAAAATCAATGATTGTGAGAACGGAATCATTATTCAGCAAACCGTCCTCGTCCAGCTTCTGAAAGCCCTGAACAGCATAATCAAAAGCTTCCTGCGAAAGGCCCTGAACATTTAAACGAAGGCTGTCATACACATATTTAATGGATAGGACATGTTTTTTATTCAATGTATTCTGTTCGGAAGTTGTTTTTTCTTCCTTAGCTGATTCAATCTTATTAATAGTCCACGACATAAAAGCTACTGACAATACACAGACACCGAGTAACCTTAAATAGTTTTTCAATTGCATATCTTCTTCAGATTTTTCATTTTTTAAACTACAGGGATGTTTTTCTATAAGTGTATGTAAGCTCTGGAAAGGCGAATAATAAAAACGCCTCCTAAAGAAGAATATTGTACCGGAATTCTATAATAGGAAAATTTTAACAATTGATCTGTCTGTCAAATATGTCTCTAATTTTTTCACAAAACACTGTATATCAAATAGAAAGAATATAAAAAGACACGATCTGCGCAAGGGTTAAATCCTAATGGCCTTCGGCTACTTATTGAATGTAGCCAAAGGCTGCAACATAGTCCTGCGAAACAAAATGTTTCACAGAGCATCGATGTTTCGCAAAGCATCGTTTAACAGCGTTTTTCGGGACCTATAGATAGCTATCATTCGCGGCCACCCAAGCAAATAAAGCAAAACGGCTAATGCATAGCCTCGCTTAAATCAATGGCTTCCCGGGTTTTCCGTCTCCGTATAAACAAAATAAAAGGAATACAAACCAAGAACAGTATCCCGAGATATAAAAACACATCCATATAGGATAACACCGCAGCCTGTTTGGTGATTGAAAGATCAAGGGTTTTATATGCCGAACCCAGCGCAACATCGGGCGTCATCCCTTTGGCTACAAATCCCTGCTTTATTGCCATTACCCTTTGCTGCACATTGAGGTCGTTTACATCCAGTTTGGATATGAGGTCGTTCCTGTACAACATATTCCTGTTACTGATAAAAGTAGTGATAGCCGCTACACCAAATGACCCTCCCAGTTGCCGCATCATTCCGGTAAAAGCAGCCCCCTGCCCTATCTGCTGGCCTTTTAAAGTAGAGAGCGCCATGGTAGTGATGGGTATAAACAGCAGGCTTAATCCCAGCCCCCTGACAATCAGCATCCAGAAAAAATTATCCGCACCTGTATTGGGTGTAATAATTTTATATCCCCATAAACTATACACAAAAAATAACAATAATCCAACCGCTACCATATACGGCTGTGGTACCCCTTTAGAGATAAGCCGCCCTACTACAGGCATCATAAATGCTGTTGCAAGGGTAGCGGGTATCATTAACATGCCCGATTGAAAAGCTGTCCACCCTAGCAGGCTTTGCGTGTACAGCGGTATAATAAAGGTAGATCCATACAGTCCAAACCCAAGTATAAATGACATTACCGTTCCGATCCGGAGATTACCGTTCTTTAATACCCGCAGCTCTACAATAGGGTTTTTACAGGTAAGCTCCCGCCATATAAAAAAGAACAGGCCAAACACTGCCAATGCGGTAAAAACTACTATCATTGAGCTCTGGAACCAATCTTCCTCATGCCCGCGTTCCAAAATAAACTGCAGCGATCCTACGGTAACAGCAAGCAGGAATATACCCAGCCAGTCAATTTCGCTTTTGGACTTTTTCTCCGCATACTTAGGGCTTTTTATAAATTGCAGCGTTAACAGCACCGCAATAATACCTAAAGGAATATTAATATAAAAAATATAAGGCCAGCTGAAATTATCTACAATATAGCCTCCCAGGGGCGGACCTAATGTGGGACCAACAATCACACCCAAACCATAAATAGCCTGTGCCATGCCACGTTTTTCGGCAGGATAAGACTCTGTAATGATCGTTTGGGAAGTAACCAGCAACGCCCCTCCGCCTACGCCCTGTAAGAACCTGAAAGCAACCAGCTCCCAGATACCGGTAGCATTCCCGCACAGGAAAGAACATACCGTGAAAAGCACAATAGAAAAAGCAAAATAATTCCGCCTTCCAAATTGCTGCGACAACCAGCTGGTCATTGGCACTATAATTACATTACCGATAGCGTACGCTGTAATAACCCAACCCACTTCTGAAAGCGTTGCACCCATATTCCCCTTCATATCATTCAACGCCACATTCACAATGGTGGTATCTACAATCTCCAGCAACGCGCACACGATCGCCGTCAGTGTTACAATAAAGCGGCGAAAGCCATATTCAACCAACGAATTTTGATCTTCCATTTTTTATTTATTAAGTTCACGGGACGTAGATGCTGAATACCAGATACTGGTTTCTGGTTACTGGATCACATTCACCTTTGAGCTTTTGTCTTCCGCTTTTCACTTTCGTCTCATATATCCTACATTAACCTGATGCTGGTCAGCGGGAACTTGGAACCTGAAACCTGGAACTTTAAACTGTTCAACCTGTCATCCGTCCTCTTATGTGTTACTTGATCATAGACGATAGACTGAACTATGAACCATGTACTATGAACTAATTCAGATGCACATCCACTACTACATTCATGCCTGCCCTGAGCTTTTTGATGAGCGGATCATCAGGGTGCTCAAATTCAATTTTAACCGGCAGGCGCTGTACTACTTTTACAAAGTTGCCACTTGCATTGTCCGGGGGCAGCAATGCAAAACGGGCGCCTGTAGCAGGCGACAAAGAAGCCAGTTTTGCTTCAAATTCCTTACCGGGAAAGGCATCTGCTTTTATAACCACTTTTTGCCCTTCCACCATTTTATTTACCTGGGTTTCTTTAAAATTGGCCACCACCCATTTATCATCATTCAATACCACGCTGAACAATTGTGCGCCGGCCTGTATGAATTGCCCGGCCTGTACCGGTACTTTTGATACCACTCCGCTTTCAGCAGCAGTGATTACAGTATAACCTAAGTTTAATTTTGCATTCTCTACCTCAACCTCCCGCTGCCTGATGCCTGATCTTGCTATATCTGACTGCTCTTTACTTGCTGTTACCTGCCCCTGAACCACGCCCGTTTGTGCTGCCGCCTGGTTGCGTTGTGCTATTAAGATCTGTAACTGCTTATCAGCAGATTGTTTGGCAGCTAAAGCCTGCTCATACTGCTGTTGTGTAATAGAATGATCTTTAATAAGATTTTCATATCTCTTTAAATCCTCCGAGGCTCTCCACACGTTCACCTTAGCTGCTTCAATTTGTGCGTTCACCGTTTCAACAGCTGCCGCAGCCGTGCCTATATTTTTATGAGTAGCTTCAGTATTTGCCCGGGCAGAAGCCAGGTTACTGCGGGCTGTGGACAGGGCTGCTTCTGCCTGCTCAAGCGCCATAGCAAGATCTCTTTTATCAAGAACAATTAAGGTATCTCCTTTTTGCACCACCTGGTTATCTTTCACTCTCACTTCGCTGATATATCCTGAGATCTTTGAAATAACAGGGCTCAGGTTAGCTTCCACCTGTGCATCATCGGTTTCTTCATGCTTCTGACTATGAATATATCTTGTTATTCCCAGGTACAAGCTCCCTACTATCATCACAGCAAGTATAATAAAGAATATCGGGCTTCTTTTTTTAGCAGGTACATTTTCTCCTGCAGGTTCTTTTGTTTCAGTAATTGTATTATTTGCCATTTTTGTAGAATTAGATTTTATTGATAAAGCACACCGGTTGTTTCTAATAATTTCCTGTAAGCCAGCGCTGCATCGGCCCTGGCATTTAAAACATTTATTTTAGCAGACAACAACGTTACATTGGCCTCCAGCAGATCAGTAATGGTTACCAGGTTATTGTCGAACTTATTTTTGGTAATACGATAATTTTCTGTGGCCTGATCCTGCACTTTCTCATATACTTCAATTTTTTTCTTTGCTACGAAGGCATTCTGATAATCTTTATTCAGATTGAGCCTGATCTCATCCACCAACATAGCCTGTGTAGCAGATAACTGCGTTTCCCTTGCTTTAGACTGCTTTAGAACAGCATTGCTTTTCCATAAATTAGCCAGGTTATATTGTACCCCTATACCGGCATTAACAGCATTAGTAACCGTTAATACCTTGGGAATATCTGCTGCTACATAACCACCGGTTAAAGCTAACGTAGGGTAATTTTCGGCCTTTGCCGCTTTGGTGCTTAGTACGGCCGCCTTCTGCTGAAAGTCTATTGCCTGCACATCCTTGCGGTTCTGCAGGGCCAGCTGCTCATAATCGGCATAAGATCGGTCTTCCATCTGCTGCCCGGCAAAAGCTGCATCCACTTCCAAAACAGTGGTTTCGGGTAACCCTAGCAGCAGGTTCATATTTACATTAGCTATATTAAGGGCATTTTCTGTTTCCAGCAACTGCAGCTCAATATCTGAAGTTTGCAATTGGGCCTTCAACCGATCATTACGGGCAATGATGCCGTTATTTTCCTTGTTTAAAAAATCTGCGTCTCTTTGCTGGGAGGCTAACAGATTCTCTTTTATAACTTTCACTGCCTGGACGGCCTTGAACAGGTTTACATAAGCCTGGCTTATATTATAAGCGATAGCATTCCTGTCTTTTCCGGCATTCAGATTTGCGGCTTCCAATAAATATCGTGATGATTCAATGCCATATTTTATACGGCCGCCGGCAAACAGGGGTAAAGAAAAATTGGCCATACCATAAACAGCCTGATTCACTTTTGGTGATTTTGACGCCTGCGATGTGCCTTCTCCTTCTGAAGATTGCCGGGCCGTTTTCAGGTCAATATTGGCATTGGTAAGCCTTAGGTAACTGCCACTGATCTTCAGGTCCGGCAATTGCCTGTTTTTGGCTTCTGCAATAGCAGCTTCCGCTTCTGCAATTTTTGCATCATCAATTTTCAGGTTATTGCTGTTAGCAATACCTAACTGCAACGCCTCTTCAAGCGTTATTTTTCTAACCTCCTGCGCTGTTACATTAACACAGGAGAAGAACGCTGCGGATAAAAACCATAGCGCCTTAGTTTTTAGACTCATACCCTAAAATACTTTTAGTAATAAATTTTAAATGCTCTTTTACTTTTTCGAAATAAACATCCTGTATCCACTCCCTTGTAACCTTAGCTCCATAATGCTCAGCATATAAATGCTTGTTGATAAGGGATTGCATTATGGTCCCTGTAATGGTAGTATGAAATAAAACCGGGTCTACCTTATTTTTAAAAACCCCCGATCTTTCTCCTTCTGTTATAACCTGGTCAAAAAACCTGGCATATATTTCTTTAGACTTACTTAAGAACCTGAGCACACTTTTATTCTTATTAGTGGCCTGCTCTGCGAGTATCACTTTATAAAATGACCGGTTATTTTTTACCCTGTCCACATAACCCGCAATAGCTTTCTCAATCTTTCCTATGGGACCAAGAGACTCATCCTCTATTATTTCTTTAACCGAATTCAGTCCCACAGACATACGCATCCTGAACATCTCCCCCATCAGCTTCTCCTTGGATCCGAAATAGTAGGAAATCATAGCTATATTAATCTTAGCCGCTTTAGCTATATCCCGTACAGAAGTTGCATCAAAACCTTTGTCTGCAAACAGCTCCTCGGCCTTTTCTAATATAAACTCCTTTTTTGTCATTCCGGATGCAAAATTAAACAATTGTTTAATTTAATCAAACATTTGTTTAATATTTTTTTTTAGAAAGTAATGGCGTATTGACAGAACGGAATAACAGACTGATTCACAAATATGCATACTCATGAAAAAAGTGCAACCCTTGCGGTATTGCACTTTCCTGTCTCATGTAAAACTATGATTATAAAGTTTCTCCCAGCTGGCTCACATCCAGGCCCTGGGCCTCTTCTTCTTCGCTAACACGTAAAGGAGTAATCAGGTCTGTTATTTTTAAAATGATCATCGACATAATAAATACGGCTACTAATACACCAATGGCAACCAGCACATGTGTAGTGAACAGTTTTGTTTCTCCAAAAAATAATCCTTTGTCTGCAACTACAGAGTTGATACCGGGGCTGGCAAAAACACCTGTAAGTATCATACCCACCAAACCACCTACACCATGACAGGGGAACACATCCAGCGTATCATCAATACTTGTTCTTGTTCTCCATTCAACCATCAGGTTACTAACAAATGCAGCAACCACACCAATTACCAAAGCGTGCGGAATGCTTACAAAACCGGCAGCAGGAGTTATAGCCACCAACCCTACAACAGCGCCAATGCTGGTACCCATAGCCGAAGGTTTTTTACCTCTTAATGCATCAAACATGATCCATGCAAACGCAGCGGCGCCAGATGCAACAGCAGTAGTACCCAAAGCTATAGCAGCCAGGTTGTTGGCACCCATTGCAGAGCCACCGTTAAAGCCAAACCAGCCAAACCAAAGTAAACCGGTACCTAATAACACATAGGTAATTCGGGCAGGCTTCATTTCCTGGTCAGTTCTTTTTCTTAAATAGATAGCACTTGCCAAAGCCGCCACACCTGCGCTCATGTGCACTACTGTTCCGCCTGCAAAATCCAAAACACCCAGTTTTGCTAAAAATCCATCAGGGTGCCAGGTCATGTGCGCCAGCGGGGCATAAATGAATACGAAAAACATTAAAATAAATAAAATATAAGAAGTAAAGCGTACGCGCTCAGAAAATGCCCCGGTAACCAGCGCCGGTGTGATAATAGCAAATTTCAACTGGAAAAATACAAAAACCGCCAGGGGAACTGTTGGTGCGGCAGCCCAGGGCTTTCCATCTGCAATGCCGTTTAAAAGAAAAAAGGTGGACGGATTCCCTATAAATCCGCCAATATCATCTCCAAAAGCCAGGCTGAATCCAAAAACCACCCAAATAATAGAAACAAAGGCCATACAAATAAAACTTTGTAACATTGTGGAAATCACATTTTTCTTTTTAACCATGCCTCCATAGAAAAAAGCGAGTCCGGGTGTCATAATTAACACCAGCGCTGTTGAAGTAAGTAACCAGGCAGTATCCCCGGTATCAATAGCGGGATCAGTAGGGCTTGCAACAGGATTGTGCCCCATAAAAACACAAAGAAGGGTTACCAACACAAGCAGTAGGAAAGGAACAATAGCCAGTTTTTTGGTCATGTGCATAGTTAATTTTTTTAATGTGATTAAATTAAATCATAATTAATAAATAAAACAATTATGACGATTATATTTACAAAATTATAAATTTTATTTCAATAAAAATTGTAAAAACGTCAATTATAAATATATATATTTTTATATAATATGAAAATACAAATAGCAAACTCCTCCCATGCAGAACAAATAAGCGCTATTTATGCTCCTTTTGTTACTGACGGATTGGTAACTTTTGAGACCCAAATACCTGGTATTGAAGAATTTGAAAACAGGATTGCCCAATACTCCCAAAAATACCCCTGGTTAGTGATGGTTGAAGAAACTACTGTTTTAGGATATACGTACGCATCAGCATACAG
Organism: Niabella sp.; assembly: GCA_027493055.1. Classification (GTDB taxonomy): domain Bacteria; phylum Bacteroidota; class Bacteroidia; order Chitinophagales; family Chitinophagaceae; genus Niabella. Next base: position 56,942 of record JAPUDO010000020.1, read on the forward strand.
GGAGCGGGTGGCTTATCAGTGGGTAGCCGAATGTTCTGTGTACATCCACCCGGATCATAAGAAAAAAGGCATTGCCGGGCGCCTGTATGCAGCCCTGTTTAAATTGCTGCAGCGGCAGGGTATATATAAAGTGTATGCTGTTATTACGGTACCTAATCCTGAAAGTGTGGGGTTCCATGAAAAAATGGGCTTCCGGTGGTTTGCCACTTACGAAAACGTAGGTTATAAATCAGGCCATTGGTGCCATGTAGGCTGGTGGCAGCTTACACTAAAGGAGCCTGACGAAAACATCCCGGTCCCGCCGCTTTTTTTTCCTGATTTAGATCCGGAAATGGTAGAAAAAATTTTACAGGGATTAGCGTGAAACCCTTCCAGGATATACCTTTAATGCTTCCTGCAGGCAATCCATAGCATTGCTGATAGACTCTTTATTGATAACATAAGCCATCCTTACCTCGTTAAGGCCCAGGCCGGGGGTTATATAAAAACCTGTACCGGGGGCAAACATAGCGGTTTGATTGTTATAAGAGAATTCCTCCAGCATCCACTGACAAAATTTATCAGAATCATCAATCGGCAATTTTGCCATAGCATAAAAAGCACCTCCGGGATTGGGGCAATACACCCCGCCCATCTGGTTCAAACGACTTACCAGCAAATCTCTCCTGCCCATGTACTCGGCTTTCGATGCATCAAAAAAATCATCGGGCAGGTCAATAGCAGCTTCAGCCAGTATCTGGGCCAGCCCGGGAGGGCTAAGTCTTGCCTGTCCAAATTTTAATGCAGCATTATAAACGTTCCTGTTTTTGGTAACCAGTGCCCCTATACGCGCACCACAGGCGCTATATCGCTTGCTGATCGTATCTAAAAGTATGGCATTCTCCTCCAGGCCCGGCAAATGCATTACACTGGTGTACTCGCTATCACTGTAACAAAATTCCCTGTAAGCCTCATCACTAAGAAAATACAGACCATGTTTTTTGCAGATAGCACCTATTTCCAGCATCTCTTCGTTGCTATACAGATATCCGGTTGGATTATTAGGATTACAAACAAGGATAGCCCTGGTTTTAGGGGTAATAGCTTTTTCAAATTCACTGACAGGTGGCAGCTTAAATCCTGTTTCTATAGTAGATCTTACCGGTACCACATTAACGCCTGCCTCACATGCAAAACCGATATAATTAGCATATAAAGGTTCTGAAATAATAACTTCATCCCCCTCATCCAAACAGGCAAAAAAAGCAAACAGTATGGCTTCACTGCCTCCTGTGGTGATCAATATTTCATTGTAGTTTACAGAGATCCCTGTTTTAGTATAATAAGTGGCCAGTTTTTTCCTGTAGCTTTCGTTACCCGCACTATGACTGTATTCAAGTATAGGCATATCAGCATGTTTCACTGCCTCCATCATGGCCGCGGGCGTTTCAATATCGGGCTGGCCGATATTTAAATGATACACTTTTATATTTTTTTTCTTAGCGGCTTCTGCGTAAGGAACCAGCTTCCTGATGGGAGATGCAGGCATTTGCTCCCCCCTCTTCGATATATTAAGCATACAACAAAATTACAGTCTTCATGGTGTAACATCATAAAAAAATCCCTTCTCAGGGAAGGGATCCGAAATCATTCGGTATAAAGCTTTTTATTTTTTGGCTACTACCTCCCCGGTGAAATAAACAATCTTGGGCTCGGTATATCCGGCTAAATAAATTTCCACATCCCTGTTCACAGGCCCCAAAGCTGATGGCTTATAAGACACTTTCACTTTCCCCGTTTTACCGGGCAGTATGGGCTCTGCAGGCTTTTCGGGAACGGTGCATCCGCAGCCGGCCTGAACCGTTTTCACCACCACAGGTTTTTTGGTTTGGTTTACAAATTCCATATCAAAAGTAACTGCATCTCCGGGCGATACTTTACCAATATCATACTTTTCCTTTGCCATTTTAATAGCCGCATCTGCCGATTGCGCACTAATAATATTTACAGACAACAGGAATAACAAGGAGAAAATAAAACTGACCTTCTTCATCATTAAGATTTTCTTAGTTTACAAATTGGATTACAAAAGTATTTAAAAAGACGCAATAAGCATGGGGAAAGTTGCATTAAAACAATGCCCTGCCACCTGTTATTAAACAACCGTACGGGTAAGCTGCTACATTGGCAGGTTCCTTTTATCTTTTATTGATATAATCACTACACTAAAATGCTTATTAATACGTTATATTCATATTTAACACTTCTCACTTATTTTTGTCGAATGGATATGTCACACTCCGAAATTGCAGGACAAAATGAAATGCTGTCTTTTGAGAAATTTAAAGACGGAGTTTTACATGATTACTATATCGCATGCTTAAGCAGGGAGATCAGCCTGCTTGCCCGCAAGGAAGTGCTTACCGGTAAGGCCAAATTCGGCATATTTGGAGATGGTAAAGAAGTAGCACAGGTAGCCCTTGCCAAATTTTTTAAACCGGGAGACTGGAGAAGCGGATATTATCGCGATCAAACCATGATGCTTGCCCTGGATAAATCTACTCCCCGCCAGTATTTTGCCCAGCTTTATGCCGATCCCAATCCAGAGCTTGAACCATTCAGCCAGGGCAGGCAAATGAACTGTCATTATACCAGCCGTAATACGCGGGAAGACGGGGAATGGGCCGACCTGGTAAGCATAAAGAATACCTGTACCGACATGTCTTCCACAGCCTCCCAGATGCCAAGGGCTGTTGGCATTGGCCTGGCTTCGAAGCTTTTCAGGGAAGTAGAGGAATTAAAACAGTTCAAACATTTATCCGACAACGGTAACGAAGTGTGTTTTTGTACTATTGGCGATGCTTCTACCAGCGAAGGCCATTTCTGGGAAGCTGTAAACGCTGCCGGAGTGTTGCAGGTTCCAGTTGCGATTTTTGTTTGGGATGATGGTTATGGCATTTCGGTACCCAGAGAATATCAAACCACCAAAGGTTCTGTATCCAAGGCATTGAAAGGCTTTGAAAAAGAAGAAGGAACCAACGGGTTTTATATAGCCACTTTAAAGGGCTGGGATTACATGGGCATGGTAGAAGTGTTTGATGAAGGCATTCAGCTGGCAAGAGATACCCATACACCGGTAATTTTTCATGTGGAAGAGCTTACGCAACCCCAGGGCCACAGCACATCGGGCAGCCACGAAAGATATAAAAGCCCCGAAAGGCTTGCATGGGAAAAAGAATGGGACTGCTTAAAGAAAATGAAAGCATGGATACTGGAAAATGCTTTGGGCGATGAAGCCACACTTGCCAGGATAGAAACTGATGCCCGCCAAAATGTAAGAGAAGCCAGGGACAGGGCCTGGAAAGAATATCTTGCACCTATTAAAGAACAGGTACAGAAAAGCCGCGAAGTAATTGAGGCATTGATCCCTGATAACCTGGAGCATGAGGATGAACTAAGAAAAATATCGAAGGACCTGGGCTCACTCAGGGAACCTTTACGCAAAAACAGTATGCAAAGCGTGTATAAGGCATTGCTGCTCTGTGGCGAGAAAGCAACCAGCGAAGCAAGGGATTATTATAAAGAGCTCCAGGAGGAAAACAAGCAGCTTTATAATACTTATTTATACGAGGAAGGGCCTAAAGGCGCTCTAAACGTGGAAGTAGTGCCCCCTGTAATTACTGATGATTCGCCCCTGCTCAACGGCTACCAGATCATTAACAGGTATTTTGACGGGCTGTTTGCATCCAATCCGAAAGTGTTTGCTTTTGGCGAAGACCTTGGAAAGATTGGTGATGTAAACCAGGGCTTTGCGGGGTTACAAAAAAAGTATGGCAGTCAAAGGATCTTTGATACCGGGATTAGAGAACTATCCATTATAGGCGAAGGCATCGGGCTTGCCTTAAGAGGACTACGCCCCATTGCAGAGATACAATATCTTGATTATGTAGTGTATGGCCTTCAGCCCTTAACTGATGATGTAGCATCGCTTTATTACAGGAGCGGCGGTAAACAAAGCTGCCCTATCATTGTAAGAACAAGAGGGCACCGCCTGGAAGGTATATGGCATAGCGGATCACCTATGGGTATGATCATCAATGCTCTTCGGGGTATGTATATATGTGTTCCCAGGAACTTTGTACAGGCAGCGGGTATGTATAATACACTTTTAAAAAGTAATAATCCCGGGCTTGTGATAGAAAGCCTTAATGGCTACCGTTTAAAAGAAAAGCTTCCCGCTAACTTAAATGACATAACCGTTCCATTAGGCATTCCTGAAATTTTGCAGGAAGGGACAGATATTACTATTGTAAGCTACGGCTCTACCATCAGGATCGTACAACAGGCCATGAAGCTGGTGGAACCGCTAAATATCAGCTGTGAGCTGATTGATGTGCAAACCCTGCTGCCCTTTGACAGGAACCATATGATCCTCGAATCCCTCAAAAAAACCAACCGTATTGTTTTTGTAGATGAAGATGTGCCGGGCGGTGCCGCAGGCTACATGTTCAATAAAGTAATGGAAGAGCAGGGCGGCTACCGGTATTTAGACGTAGCGCCCAGAACAGTTACGGCCAAAGACCACAGGCCTGCTTATGGCAGTGACGGCGATTATTTCAGCAAACCTAATGCAGAAGAAGTGGCTGCTGTGTTAACAGAAATGATGAAAGAATAATGATATTTGCAAGACGCAGCAGTACCCATATTAATAACAATGCCAGGCTTACACCTGGCATTTAATTTTGTTGCAGCCCCCGTAAACTATTAATTTTCTGAACCTGGAACCGTTTTTGTTTTATCTTCTGTTACAAAAATATCCTCATTATCACGCTTCATAAGATATTTTTCGCGGGCCAGCTTTTCAATCACCACGGGGTCAGTTTCCAGCTCAGCCTTAACTTTCCGCAGCTCAGATAACTCACGGGTATAATGTTCTTTGCTTTGATTGAGGTTATTCAGCTCTTCTCTCCTTTCCATAGTTGTGATCAGATCATTTTTATCTAAAAACAACATCACTGCCAAAAAACCTACAGAGGCAATTAAATATTTGTTGGTAAGAAAACGGGAGACCCGGCCCAAAGCCTTCCTTTTTTTAGGCGCCTGTTCCATTACGGGTTCCTTTTCAGTAACAAAGTCTACAAATTGCTCCATAAGAAAAATTTTTTACTGTTAACCTCTGCAAAGATACTGGCTGTTTATTACAGTGCAAATGTACAGTCTGCCGTTGCCTGTAAAAGGCCGCAAAGCAGCATGTCATTTGCACTGTTACCGGTTACAAAAGTAATGTAACTATTGGCTTATTTACCAAACTTAATTTTCCCTTTTGGATAAATTGCACTATCCCCTAATTGCTCCTCAATCCTGATCAGCTGATTGTATTTAGCAATCCTGTCGGTGCGGCTTGCAGAACCAGTTTTTATCTGACCGCAGTTTAACGCAACAGCCAGGTCGGCAATTGTTGTATCTTCAGTTTCACCACTGCGGTGGCTCATAATGGTATTGTAACCGTTATGCTGCGCTAATGTAACCGCATTGATGGTTTCAGTTATGGTGCCAATCTGGTTTACTTTTACCAAAAGAGCATTTGCAATATTTTTATCAATACCCTGTTGCAGGCGCTCAACATTTGTTACAAACAAATCGTCACCTACCAGCTGACACTTGCTTCCGATAGCCTGGGTTAATGCTGCCCAGCCTTTCCAGTCGTCTTCTGCCATACCATCTTCAATACTTACAATAGGATATTGTTTTACCCAACTTTCCCAGTATTTTACCAGCTCATCGCTGCTCATTTGCTTGCCGGAGCTTTTATGGAATACATATTTTTTCTTTTTATTGTCCCAAAGCTCGCTGTTAGCAGCATCCATAGCAATGGTAATTTGGGATCCAGGCTTATAACCGGCAGCTGTTATAGCTTCCAGTACAGTTTCGATAGCCTCCTCATTGCTTTGAATATTAGGAGCGAAACCACCTTCATCGCCCACATTGGTGCTGAAGCCTTTTTTCTTCAGAACTGTTTTTAATGCGTGGAATATTTCAACACCCCAGCGAAGACCTTCACTAAAGGTAGAAGCCCCTACCGGCTGGATCATAAATTCCTGGAAATCTATTTTATTATCCGCATGCGCACCACCATTTAAAATGTTCATCATGGGAATAGGCAATGTTTTGGCATTAGTACCCCCAATGTAACGGTATAAAGGCAGGCCGGCTTCTTCAGCAGCAGCTTTAGCGGCAGCCATACTTACCGCCAGCAAGGCATTGGCACCCAGTTTCCCTTTATTTGGGGTTGCGTCCAGCTGGATCATTAACTGGTCAATTCCTGTCTGATCAGCTACATCATAACCCAATAAAGCCGGGGCAATAATAGTATTTACATTTTTAACGGCTTTCAAAGTTCCCTTACCCAGGTACTTCTTTTTATCGCCATCGCGCAGCTCAACTGCTTCGTGGATACCGGTGCTTGCGCCGCTTGGTACAGCAGCACGGCCTAAAACGCCTTCATCGGTAATAACGTCCACTTCTACGGTTGGATTACCACGGCTGTCTAAAATTTGTCTTGCAAAGACTTCGGAGATGTAACTCATGACATATCTGGTTTAAAATGTACTTTTTTAAATTTGAGGCGCAATTTACTTAATCCTATGCGTATCTGGTACACAAATATTTGAAAAAGTATATCACAGGTGTGGATAAACATCATAATCATGAAATATCATGATTTTCATCAGCTTCCCGGCGGGGAATATGGATCAAAAATAAATGCTGAAAGCAAAAAAAGCATGGCTGTATAAACCATGCTTTACATTAGACAATGGCATTAAGCACTATATATTATCATATACATAAATAGGATCAATTACTGTATCTCCCGGTTTGATGTTAACCACCTCTTTAATGATACCATCTTTTATCCCATACACCCAGCCATGAATTTCGGGACCCTGGTGGTCTTTCCAGGCTTTTTGGATAACCGAGGTTTTGCAAAGTTTTTCTGCCTGCTCTTTAACGTTCAACTCTACTAACCTTTCGGCTCGTTCTTCTATATTTTCAATAGCGTCCAGCTCTTCCCTGTTATGCCTGTACACATCTTTAATCACTCTCAGCCACATATTCAGCACCTGGTCAAAATCATTATTGCCCATGGCCGCTTTTACCCCACCACATCCATAGTGGCCGCAAACAATCACATGTTTTACTTTAAGGTGCTTAACCGCATATTCCAGCACACTAAACAGGTTTACATCAGTATGTATAACCAGGTTGGCGATGTTCCGGTGCACAAAGATCTCACCCGGTAAGGTACCTGTAATTTCGTTGGCGGGCACGCGACTGTCGCTGCACCCGATCCATAAAAATTCAGGTGTTTGCGTTTGCGCCAGGCTATCAAAAAAAGAAGGGTCTAATGATAATGTTCTGGATGCCCATTCTTTATTAGCTATCAATAGTTCGTTATATGATTTCATGTTTTATTTAATGTTTAAAGTTATTTATTTTTACTGTTATTACCGTTTCCATTGATTACAGATTCTATCACTTCTTCATAATTTCTCCTGAGCACGGCATTGTCATTATTATTAGCCAGTACTTTATAAGAAAAACCATGATCTATAAATCCGCTGGTATATAGCTCCACTTTGATATTTTTTAACGGAGCATGCAGTGTAAAGTCCTCAATAGTTTCTACTACATCCCTGTCAATATAATCGGCTCTTTTTGCGTCTATGATCACATGCGCATTATCGGGCACTGCTTCCAGCTTGTTCTTAATAATTGCTTTATTAAGGAAAGAAACGTCTTTACGCAGCCGGAACAGGTACCTTTTATCATCATGTACTACAAAAACCGCTTTCCTGAAGTTGGACCTTATGGAGAAGAAAAGCCCCACAACAATACCTACAATCACTCCTTTCAGAAGGTCTGTGGCCAGTATGGCTGCTATAGTTATCACAAATGGCAGAAATACATCCCATCCTTTCCTGTAAAATGCCTTGAAAAGAGAGGGCTTTGCGAGCTTATAGCCCGTAAAGACCAGGATAGCAGCAAGCGCAGCTTTAGGTATCAGGTTTAGTAAAGCCGGTATAAACGCTACTGAAAGCAATAGAAAAATACCATGATAAATGGTTGACATTTTTGTTTTTGCTCCTGAATTAACATTTGCCGATGATCTTACAATTACGCTTGTTACCGGAATACCGCCTATCAGTCCCGAAAGCAGGTTACCTAAACCCTGGGCTTTCAACTCCCTGTTGGTAGGTGTTACCCGCTGGTAAGGATCCAGGTCATCAACGGCCTCAATACTTAACAAACTCTCAAGGCTTGCCACCAGTGCAACTGTCAGGGCAAGTCCCCACACCTGCGTATTAGTGATCATGCTCCAATCCGGTGTTGAAAAGAAGGACAAGAACTCCTCTGCAGAACCTGCGATAGGTATGTTCACCAAATGATCCCCCGACAATGGTGCCACAAACTGAGCGCCTGCAAATAAGGCATTAAGCCCTACTCCAACAAATACTATAATCAGCGGAGTAGGTATTAATTTAATAATTCCTTTTTTGCCGGCTACAAGGCCTTCCCAAATAAAATAAAAAGCAAGGCATACAACTCCTATTATAAAAGCCCCGCTGTTAATTTTAGTAAAGGCCCTGAAAAAGTTAACAAATATATTGCCTTTATCAGGGCTGGGCGTATTTTCATCAATATCAGGAGAACTGCTATCGCCCAGTAAATGGGGAAACTGGTTCAGGATCAGTATAAGACCTATTGCCGCCAGCATACCTTTAATAACACTGTTGGGTATGTAATCGCCTATCACACCGGCTTTAAGAAATCCCAATACCAGCTGCATAGCGCCGGCAAGAACCACCACCAGTAAAAATGCTTCAAACGAAGCTAAAGAAGTGACGGCTGCAGCAACAATAGCTGTTAAACCCGCTGCGGGGCCGCTGACACTTAACTGAGAACCACTGAAAATACCCACTACAATACCCCCGCACACACCGGCAATAATGCCACTGAATAAAGGCGCATTAGACGCCAACGCAACACCTAAACACAGGGGAAGCGCTACTAGAAAAACTACTATAGACGCAGGCAGGTCACTTGCCAGCGACCTGATATAACCTGTCGATCTGGTTTGATTTGTCATAAAATTTTAATAATTAAAATCGGGTCCTTCCCCAATAAAAGGGCAGACATAAAGAAATAAAGCATTCAATAAAAGAAACGGGATATTATGCCCATGCATTATTGGGCGGGGGACAATGCAGCTCACCATGATAGGCCACATAAGTAGCTTCATGCGCATGAATATAGGCTACGCTCACCTGGAAAGGAGACACATGCACATCATAGTGCGTTTCATGAACATATTCTTCCGTAAGGGTTAAGCTATTAGAAGGTGTTTTTTCTTCTGTAGAATTAGAATAAGGATTGTTATCACAGGTATTTCCCTGCGAAACATCATTTTTGATCTTATTCAATGAATTGTAAGTTATGGGTAAGCCTACAGTTAACAGCATCAAAAGACCTGCTAAAACAATGGACGATATGCCGCTTACTAACTTATTCATTCAATTGCCGCGAAGATATATGAAAATATTTTTTTGAAATGCTTCAAAAGCAAAAACATTACATTTTCTTAACTTATCAGAACTCTGAAGGTACGAACACTCTGCAAGTAACTACCTATCATTGACTGTGCACCACAAATTTATAGCTGCCAGACCCAAGCTCAAACTGTGTGTAAGTATCCGCTTTCCCCTTCACAAGAATATCATTTACTTTTGCAAGTTTTTTACCGGACATTGTAATGCGATCTTCTCCCGCAGGTATATATACTTCCGCTTTTGTATTAACAGGAATGGTTACATATTGAATAAAGCCCGTTTTTGTCTTTTTCCAGGATGAATAAATATTTCCATGTACAGAGTGATAAGATACTTCTGCAGAATCTACTCCGGTTGGGATTATCTCTGGCTTTATCACAAACGTTTTAAACCCTGGCTCCAATGGTCTGATACCACCTATATGCTGGAACATCCATTCGCATACTGCACCAAATGCATAGTGGTTAAAGGAATTCATGCCTGCATTATTTTCAAATCCCTTTCCTTTGATATAGCTGTTCCAGCGCTCCCATATCGTAGTAGCACCATTCATCACCTCAAATCCCAGGGAAGGGTATGCCGTGTCTTTTATAAGCTTATAAGCAAGATCACTGCTTCCTGCGGATGATAACGCAGGAAGCAATGGTTTAAAACCCAGGAAGCCTGTTGCCAGTTGACCATTGTTTTCCATTATAAGCTCACGCAGGTATTTTCCGGCTGATATAAGATGCTCCGATGATAATATATCCATATAGATAGCATTACCATAAGCGGTTTGGGTATGACCCGAAAAGCCCAGCGAGCCATCTACATACCCTTCACCGTTACTATAAGCTGCCGTATCGGTTTTAAATTTTCCACCGGCGCCAATATAATGCGCAGCAAAAGCTGTTTTAATTTTTTCTGCAATATTGCTGTATTTTTTTGCTGCGGCCTCTTCCTGTATTCCATTTGCCATCTCTGCCATCAGCCGGGCGCAATAATAATAATAAATGGTAGCCAGCATATCCGGCGGTGTTTTCTTACCAACCGAAAGCCAGTCACCAAATCCTCCTTTGGGTACAATATCTTCAAAAGAAGCTTCAGGAAAATAATATTTTCCACGACTCTTCTTTTCAAGAAAATCCATATACCGCTGCATATAAGGCCATGACTTTTTTACGATACGGATATCACCATACATCTTAAAAATATCATAGGGGCAAATGATCCCTGCTTCGGCCCATCCGGGTGAATAGGTATCATTTGACCTGATAGCAGCTTTGCCATCAGCGCCTACCGGCATTGGTACATATACCGGGTAACTGCCATCCGGCCATTGCGCATCGTTAAGATCGGTGATCCACTTGGTATGAAAGGCCGCAATATCATTATTATATGATGCAGAGCGCATATATACCTGTGCATCTCCTGTCCATCCCAGCCGCTCATCCCGCTGAGGGCAATCGGTGGGAATATCAAAATAATTTGATCGCTGCGTCCATGTAATATTTTCATATAGCTTGTTCAACATTGGATCGCTTGTTTTGAAGCTGCCAGTAACCGGCGTAGCTGCGCTCATTACTATTCCCCTGATATCAGAAAGGGAGGGCTTACGGCGAAGCCCGCTGATCTCCACGTATTGAAATCCATGGTAAGTAAATTTGGGCATCCAGGTTTCTCCGCCAGCATCTCCTCTTGCTATATAGGTATCCGTACTGCGGGCCCTGCGTAAATTTTCTGTCATAAGCCTTCCATCCGGAAAAAGCATTTCCCCATACCTGATCACTACAGTATCACCTTTATTACCCTTTATGTTAAGCCTGATAACACCCGCAAAGTTTTGCCCCAGATCTACTATATATTTTTTCCCGGTCTGCTGCTGTATGGATACGGGACTAAGCTCTTCTATTATGCGAACAGGATTACCGGGATACAACTGTAATGAAAGAGAATCTTTTCCAGGAAACAACTGTACTTTATCCCATCTGCTGTCATTAAAGCCTGACATGTTCCATCCTGTCTGTTCCAGGTTAGCATCCACCGTTTCACCATTCAGTATATCGGCTTCAAGTATGGCTCCCACAGAAGCTTTCCATGAATGATCTGTTACAATAGTTTCTCGGCTTCCGTCAGTGTATTCTATTTCAAGCTGCGCCTTTAACAAGGGAACCTTACCATAAAAACTATGGGTAACAGGACTGCCAATCAGTAAGGCATATCCTAAATACCCTGCGTACCATCCGGTAGACAGTATCGCACCAAATGTATTGCTGCCAGTTTTCAGCTCTGTAGTTACATCATAGGCATTATAGTACACTCTTTTATTGTAATCCGTCCATCCCGGAGCAAAATAATCATTGCCAATTCTTTTACCGTTGATATAAAACTCATATAATCCCAGAGCACTGACAAATAAATTTGCTTTTTTGATATCCGGTTTCAAAACAGACTCCCTGCGTAAGTAAGGTGCAGGAGGCAGATGATATTCTTTATTGGTTGATAAGGTATTTACATCACATCCTATCCATTGCGCCTTCCAATCGCTTTGCTGCATAAACGCAGTATGCAAGGTTGCCGGCCGGCTCCATGGCCCCGGATTTCCCTTCGCATCCCAGCTTCTTACTTTCCAATAATACGTCTTATTCGATTGCAGCGCACTACCATTATATTCTACCTGTATAGTCTCCTCCGAGAGAACTTTTTCTGAATTCCATATATCTGCGCTCCCGGGGGTAAGCCGCGCTTCCGAAGAAGCTACTATTACCTGGTATGCCGTTTGAAATTGATTGCGCACAGCAGAACGTAATTCCCAGCTAAGCCGGGGTTTTACTACATCGGTAAAATCGTTCATTTTATATTCTACACGAAGATTGGTACCCTGCAGATCGGATTGGGCGATTACTTCCAAAGGAATACCGAAAAACAACATTATCGTTACCGCAGTTATTGCATATTTTAAAAATCGCATAAATGTTAATATCGTTTATAGAGCGCAAAATAAGTGTATCAATTTGTCTTTATCGTATAACTCTTACTTTTTTAGGTGCCTGTACGGTTGTATGGACTTTTCCATCCTGTTGTTTTACATGTTTTATTTTGATTACGCCATAAGGTGTGGGGAACGTTCCCTCGGCAAAATTCAGGTCGCCAAGATGCGGTTCTATCTTTACCACCCTGCAACCGGGCGCCATTACTTTAACTCCCAGCACATATTCGCTTAACCAGGGTGTGGGACCGGATGCCCAGCCATGACAGAGGCTATGCCTGAAGCCTATGTAGCAGTAGGCGCCATAATCACCATGAATATCTTTCTGACCCGGCAAAGGCAATGCATCTATACGGGAAGCGCCCGGCAGCCAGTCAAGGTTAAAGTCTTCCCAGAATGTAGTAGCTCCCAGCTTTAGCATAGCACCCCAGTAAGTGCGGATAGCATCCATAGCTTCCTGATAGTTGCCTGCCTTTGCCATAGCCTGCAGCATATAATATCCATAAAAGGTAGAGAAATTACGTGCGCCGTCAACACTGATAATTTCTTTATCAGCCTTTTCAGCAGGCAACAGATCTGCAAGCGCCATCAGCGCGGCGGCCTGCTTGGAATGATTGGGATCCGGTACATGGGTTTTCAGCTTTGCTATAGCTGCTTCGCATTTTTGTACTGCATCCGGCTCATTTAAGGTCTTACATAACTGTGCACCTGCATCTAATGATAAAATCATCATCGCCTGCAAACCTGCATTCACTCCTTTTACATTTTCGCTCGATGGCCAGTCAAGAAAACGTGTTCCATCCAAAGTTTCTTTTCCGCTACTATCTATTTTGGTTATGATCTGATCTAATAATTTTACCAGGTAATTTTTCTGTTCCTTAAGATAATTGAGATCGCCATGATGCATATACCAATCCCTGTGAATAATGATCCACCACATTGAGTAAGTGCTGATACCGTTCATCCAGCCGGGTAGTGGTGTGATGTCTCTTGAAAGATCAAGGCTTTTAGGTACCACTTCATTGTTACCAAATACAGCGGCAATAGCAGCAGTTTCAGGATGCATATCGCCTACCCATACCAGCCGGTCGCGCTTAATACCATCCCATAAATAATCCTGCATATTAAGGTGCACCGTATAGGCACCTGTCATCCATATCTTATTAAGCAAAGTATCGCTGCAATTAAAAGATCCGAGATAAGGGATATCCCTGAAAGTAAAGATAGCGTTCACTTCCTTCAACTGCAATTCTATATTCGCATCAATCAGATCAATACGTACAAACCTGAAGCCGGTATTACCTACCTCCAGTTTTCCCAGCCAGGGCACTTCTACGATCATGTCGCGCATCGCATGGTCGTTCGTAGCATTCTGTTTTGGCTCTATCTCACTCATAGCTTCACTGGCAGATTCACCAAAACGTATACGCAGCTTTACCGGCTTATTGCCGGGATACATGCCCGTTACAATCTGCAGACCGCCATGCAGCTCATGGCCAAAATCAAACAGCAGTGCGGGTTTAATAGCCCCAGTACTTTTTAATATGCACATATCGCTGTTGGAGAGATCGGCCTGGCCATTACCGTTCTTTAACAACCTTGATGCATTTTTAATATTATCCGCAGCATTTTCTGTCTGCCACATAATTCGTTCAGGAGAGAGGTAACGTCTTACAGTCTCTACTGACCGGGCTTTACCTACAGTGGCTTTGTCAAAAACCGGGGGAAGCTGCGCCCCGGCGACACCAGGTAACAGCATCAATAACAAGCATTGCGTTATAAAAAGTCTTATCATACAATTATTTATTAACCGCTTTACCAGCATTTTTGGACGGCTGAGGCATATAACAATAATTAAAGCGACCTCCCGGCACTGCATCCCCGTTCACATACCAATCCATAGGATCTTCCTGCTGCATATTGTCGCTCCATTTAAATTCAAAAGCGTTCAGGCGGCTTCCCTCAAGAAGGGTTACCGGAAGAGTGATCATTAGCTTATTTTTATCAACCGTTTTTTTAAGCGCCGCTTTATTGATCGTTTTCCAGCCATCACTTTTGTATTGTTGAAGTATATTGCCGTGGATAATGCGGTAATCATAACCATTCCAACCTGTTTCAGCGTTCCTGTCCCAATCAATATACAGCCGCATCCAGTTATCTCCGGAGGAAGCCGTTATTTCATTTACAGTTTCAGCATAAAAAAATAAATTTTTACTATTGTGTGTCACTTTAACCAGCCGAAAATCATTTCTACCTGTAGTATTGGTGTATACAACCGCAGGCTTTGACTGCGCACCGGGATGACTACGGTGCTGTGTATCTCCTGTGTAATCGCTATATACGAAAGATATCTTCTGCCAATCGTTAATATCACGTACCTGTTTTACCGGCGGTGCAATATAGTTTTTTTCAATTCCTTTATAACACCGGATATTATTGACCAGCTGCATAAAATAATTATCCTTTAATCCTGCTGTAAGCGTTGGTTCTATATCACGACTGTATTCAGGACTGGCCTGGTCACAAAAATAGGAATGTTCCGGGTTCTCATCCGTACTCTTCCATCGCCCTGCTATCCATTCATTCCATCCCGTAACGAAGATAAAAGGCAGGTCTTCTTTGAGAACATGATCCCATTGCTCCTGGAAATTATATCCGTACCGGATATCTGTAGCGGGGTTACCGTGATTATTATTATGATAGCTTCTTCCCCAATTGTCCCGGTTGCCATAAAAAGCAGACCCACCCATACCCGCAAGCGGGTTCGGATGCTGGGCAACGGAAACATTGGCAATTTCACGCTCACCACGGTGGTTATAATGTACTTGGGGTTTTCTTTGAAAACTGATCCAGGGCCAGCCATTGATTACCTGAGGCACAGTCGGCCACTGCGATTCCCTGAAAGTGAAGAAGGACTTAAAATCTTTTCCTTCCGCTTCTTTTGTAACGCCAATGATCAGTGGTTTTCCATCCAGGTAAAACCAGCATCCGGGATGGCGGTACTGCGCACCTTCCTTATAAAACGTGTTGTATATCGCCTGCATCGTTTTTCCCGATTCAGTATTTGTATAAAAAACAATCGACGGCGGTGTTTTCCCCTGTGCCCTTAGAGCATCAGCAGCTTTCATCAGCAATTCAGATTGTAACGGGTATATAATGGTATTGGTTGCGTCCAGCACCAGCAGATCCACACCTGCGTCTGTAAATAGCTGCATATTTTTCAAATGTACCCAATAATCATCACCACGGTAATAACCATAAACGGGTTTCCCCCAAAAGTAATAATGCCCCGTACCTCCGCCCCAGTTCTTATTTTCGCTATCCTCAAGCACTTCCGGATGTTTTTTAACTATAGCGCCCAGGTCCCAATTTCCCGGAGAGGTGGGTGAATGCTTATCTCCCTGCCATAGAAAATAAAATAAGGCAATATGCCGGTCAGGCTTCAGGTCACCCACTGCATCGCTCTGTAATAATGTTCTACCCAGCTCATCAGTGCCAAATAAAGGCTGGGCTATGATATCCTTTATTATTACCTGCAATATTACTACAGGTAGTATGTATTTCATTATTTGTATCATACCTGATCTGGCACTATCGCAATGCAATCAATTTCGACCTTAATACCTTTTCCCAAAACAGACTGGACAGTTGTACGCGCAGGTTTTATTCCCGAAAAATAGCGCTCATAAATCACGTTATACCTGTCAAAGTCGTTCCAGTCGCTTAAATGTGCAGTACATTTAACTACATCGTTCATAGTTGCTCCGGCGGCTTCCACAATAGCTTTGATATTTTCAAGGGTACGTTCTGTTTCTTCCTCAATAGTTCCTAAAACAAATTGTGAGGTCTTGAAATCAACTGATGCCTGGCCACTGACAAACAAAAACCCGTTGGCTACAATTCCGTCTGAAAAAATCCCCGTTACAAACTCCGGTTTTCTTTCCGGATGGTTAATTCTCTTCATATCGATATTTTAAAAATCTATGTGGTATTATTTATTCGTTGTTACAAGAATTCCGTTGGCTACAGCCCGTTCTGAACCATCAGAGGGACGGTTCGTGATCTGGCCATTCACTGTCATACATGCCGACCCTCCCCCATCAAGGTTTACACCAGAATATGCACCCAGTGCCTTCAAAATATACCCAACCTGCCCGGTTGTTACTCCTACAGAATAATTTGCCTGCCGCCCGTCAATTACCATAAGATAAATTTTTGTTCCATCTTCTGAGTATCCTGCAGCAGTACGGGGATGAATATCGTTAAAGGGATTTACAGGCACGCCCTGTTCCAATATAGCAGCCTGATAGCCAATGATGTTAGAACGTGGATCTGTGATCATTTTGTCATTTAACTTAATATCTGTTTTAATACCTATTTTATCACCAGGCTTAAAATTACTAAGAAATGCCCGCGAACTGTTACCCGAAGCAGATCCATTCCCGACAAGAATAGCTCCCTGATCTGTGAAATCTTTCCCTTTATAGGGAGTTTGTGCGGGGATGGTTGTTTCAATATCATGTTCTACAGCTGTTACCGTAAACTCCATGCGCTCATTTATCCGCCATCCTCCTGCGGGCTGGGAAAGAGAAACCATTATACTGGTATAAGGCGACCATGCGAAAGGCGCATTCGTTGCATAGGCACTCGCTAAATTATTAAAAAGCACTAATTCCCCTGACCCGGCATACCCATTCACCTCTTTAAGAGGAAAAGTGCTGCTGCCCGCATCCACCTGCCCGGAAAAAGATACATTTCCATGAGCCGCCTTTCCATTATTTTCTATAACCAGGCCATTCGACCAGAAGTTAGGGGTTTGTGTCAGCATTCCATTAACAGCTTCCATGCCATGCGGCCGGTTATCAATATAGGCATACCCCGTAGTATTTGTTGCAGGCAGCAAATAATAATCACCATTTATTACAGCAACCGGCTTTCTTCCCTGGGCATTATATTCCGCTATTTTCCGGCTATGCACTGCAGAAGGTCGTTCCCTGTTCACCTGCTTTGATGGCAGGGCGGCCCATACTTCAATCTTATTACCAGGAATCGTAACATCTACTTCCAGAACGTTTACTACAAGTCCTTTTCCTAATGTACCTAAATCATTTACAAATTCGGGTATCTTAAACTTTAACCATTTAATACCCGGCGCAACCTCTTCATAATCCAGCGTGTCGGCTGCGTACGTAACCGCACCCATTGGAATTTCAAGATCCTGGCGAACGGTAACAGGTATTTTCTTTTCAATCCCGTTAGAACGGACCACTATATGTGTTGTTCCCCGCTTTTTTGCCCATACCCAGCCAGATGATGATACTGTGGCAACGTTTTTATCTTCCGACTCCCAGGAAAAAGAAGCATTATGCGCATTAACAGGTACCGGCTCAGCAACCAGCAACATGGATGTTCCCACATTTAAGGTAATTGCCGGTTGTGCTATACTAATATCAGTTAGCACTTCAGGGATTTGCATATCCTGTTCCCGCTTGCAGCTCAAGACTATAGCCAGGAAAATAGTCATTCCAATAAACAACTTTTTCATTCTTGTATTTTTAATTTTTATCAAATGGAACTCACGTATATGGAATATTTTCCCGGACGTTTTATCCTAACCTCGTAAATACCCTGTTTCAGCAATAGGCGTTATCCTTAACATCTGATGTCCTAAAGAATGAAATCCGTATGCTACATCAACCCGTTCTACATTATGTGTTTGTTCCCAACGTTTGGTGATATGAAGAACCATTTCCGACTCTTCTCCCATTTGATTTGTAAGCGGAAAGATGCGTACCTCTTTACAAACACGCAACATTTCTGAAACAGATGCATAATGAAAGTCAGCCCCCAGGCGATCATATAAAAACAAAAAATGAGCACATAATCCTAGCTCAAATGATTGGGAAGCAAATGGAGTACGATGAGGAAATTCATATGGCACATAACGCCCTTCCTGCTTTCCTGTTTCAAAATCAGCCAGAAATAAATTTGTAGCTTTTTCCCGTATTTGTTCTGTCTCCAAAAATATTTTCTGCTCATTACCTGGCAACTGGGATACATAGACATAGGAATATTCAAGTGCCTCATTAAATTTCTCTTCAAGTACTTCTGTTTCCTGGCTGTAAACAGGATCCAGGGAAATGGCTTTACGGCCTTGCTGATACATTTCGAAATTAAAGCTACCGGTTCCATCAGCAAAACACAATATGCTTTTACTTAAATCACCTGCAGAAAGGCTGAACATGCTACAATACTCCTCTAAATTCCTTCCCCAAGGCACAATTTCATTTATATTCAACATACTCTGATTGGCTAATACTACTTATGCTAATATTATTTGTTAACTACCAGGAATTACTTCTACTTTCAGCAAAACTCCCTGGCCGGGTTCCAGTGAATACCAGATTCCAGGCCAATCAATCAGCCTGCCGGTTACATGTGATAGAATTTTTATAGATGCCGGATTAATTTTTGATGAAAACTTAGGGCGTACAAAAGTAGAGGCTTTAAGATCTTTATTTACAATCATTATCCACTTGCTGTTATCCTTCGTATGCGTAAATTCACCAATAATAAATGCAGTTCCCGCTTCCATTCCCTGAATCAGGCTTGAATCGGTAATACTATGATTCCTTTGGGGAATACTATCCCCGCCCATATGATACACATCTGTGCTTTTTAAGTTAAGTAATACAGGCGCCAGGGCCTGCACTCTTTTGTTCATTCTTTTCATGTTGTAATAGGGTACGGGATTAATATCATGAAACTCATCAAGCGGTGCCCCGTTCCAGTTGCCCAGCTCCGGCGCTTCCATAAGATGTAATGTTTCACCTACAAACTTATAGTAACCCAGTCCCTTTGCGCCATAGGCTAACGCGCCATATACCTGTAACATCAGATCGTTAAAGGTAGGCGAACGATACCCAAAATGAGCCGCTGTCAGTAAGATAGTATGAAAGGGTATATTGTTTCTAAGCGATGCTGAGCGTATATCCCACATATTAGCCCAGTAACCCCAGGAAAAGCCATGCCTGTCGCTTTCACCAATAGGATAATTATCATAGGAAATAAACATGGGCTTGCATTGATCTACAAAAAGCTGTACGTATGTAGAATCATACCATCCTCCCATGCCAGGAGGCAAATTAATATAGGCCCATTTACCCGGAGCGATCTCATTTACTAACCTTGCTGTTTTTCCAAGCTCTGACAACTGGTTACCATCTGGTTCATCCTTAAGATGGTAGCCAAATACAGCCGGGTGCCGGTTATATTTTTTTACCAGTTCCCTTATAGCGGGGGTTCCTTTGACAGCATTAAAGGCGCTATCCCATCTTGGCGTAACTTTATCGTCAAACAATATTGCCTTTACTTTATTGGCCTGACAGACATCTAAAAACGCTGGCGGTACAAATGCAATTAAATTGATACCGCAATCAGCCATTTTTTTAATAGTGGCAGCATCACGTACATCATCCCAGGCAAGTATAGGAAAAAATGAATTTTCACCTGAGGTGTTCCCGGCTTTTTGAGCCAAACTGTTTACAGAAAACAATACAGCTATATATAAACAAAAAATCTTTCCTTTCATAATAGTCATTAAAATCATTTACATTTTTAGTTTTCCTAATAAAATTATAAGTGCCATATCCCCATATATTTTATTGTATTTTCTGAAGCCCTTCAAATATCCAGTAGTGCTTTTTAATCCCGATCTCATCCATCAGGTTTCTGACTTCTATCGTTCCTCAATCGTGCGTATTGTACCCTTTTCCTGCATCGTTGCCGTGCAACCAGTGCAGGGTTGGCCATAAACAGGCTTTAAATCTAATGCTTCGATAAAAATCATTACAGACCCCATTCTGCCCATGATGTGCCATTTGTACGTAATCACATGTAAGATCAGCCCGGTATGGCCCATTCAACAATTTATCACCACCCTCAAATTAACCAACCCGCTCAAAGAGCTTCTTCCTGAAATCCTGGTACCATTGCTCCGTTTTAGGAAAATTTGCATAGTCTTTAATAGATGCAAGCAATGGATCAGATGGTTTTAAACCTGCTGATTGCAGTAAAGCGTAGTCCTGCAATCCTTCTGCAAACATCTCCCACCTTACCGAATCAAGAGGCCCGTTAGGACCCGGGTAAACCACAAAAGGATCACCAAATGGAAGCCCGGGCCATGCAGTTACGTCACCATTACTAAACGGATCTGTTATTTCGCTGGTACAGAATTTATACCAGTAATTATAGCCCCAGTGAAGAAATCCCGATGCCTCTAATTTGTAAAGAACCAGGCCTGTCATTCTTATTTTAGACAAAGGTGTATCAAATAAGCGCTGCAAATAACCGTCCCGCGGACCACAGCAATAATAAACCCAGGTATCGATCCCGACTGCTTTAAATGCTAATGCTGTAGTAATACTTGGAACCGGCATATCTGTGATCTTTTCTTTTGCAAAGGCCGGATCACTCAGTGCATCCATAACTTTCATCCAGGGCGCTATTTCCTTTAACAAGGCCCGCGCTCTTTTATAATCAGCTATCTGGGCTTCCCCATCCGGTTCGTCAGCACAATGGAAAAACGACCGTTCCAGTATCCCTTCCTCCTCTAAAAAGCGCTTGAACTGTGGAAGGAACTGCTCCAGGAACTTCCTATATGTATCAGAAGTTCCGCTTATCTCCGGCGGCCACAGCATTTGTTCCACTACACTTCCGGCACGCTCGTATATGCGTTGGGGATATTTACCACTGGTAGGTGCTGGAGTGAAAAAATGTGTCCATTCAACATAATTAGCTCCGTGCTTCAATGCTAACCGTACCCATTTTCGTACATCACCAAAATCAAACTCATACTTATCATCGGCCACCCTTCTAACCTTCAGCAATTGTGCCGGGCGCTTTAATAACTCGTGGCGAGCATTAAAAATGGGCACATAAATAACATCATTATGATGCGCTACAAGGTTCTTGATAAACTGATCCGCTAATTCCCAAAACCGAACACCACAAGGCTCTATTTTGTAAAATTCCCAGATAGAGTCGGCAGATACCCAATTGGTCACAGGGAAATTTTCTCTCTGTTGCAGCACCAGTTTCCTGACATCAATCTCTACCGGAAAAACTATGGAAAAACTTTCGGGATTCGTTAATCCTACATAGCCGTATCGATTTATAAGCGTTAATTTAACCTCGCATCTGACCATTCCTACATTAGCGTCTTTGGGGACTCTCATGGTAATCCAAAATACTCCATTCGATTCAGGACCTACATGAGTGCTCTGCTCTTCAAAAAGAGGGTCGGGACACAAGCCGGGAATAAAGCCTATACCTTCCATATCTTTTTTGGGTGTGTAGGTATTCAATTGTTTCATTGGCACAAACCCTACTCGCCGAACCCGTATCTGCACCCCATCAGCTCCCAAGACCTCGCATTTCACTTCTGCAGAATCTGTTGTTAAATTTCTAAAACAGGCCTGAAAAGAAATCTGCTCATTCCGGGCTACCGTAAACGCTAATTTCTGCTTTGTACCTACAGGGGAATTAGGGTAAACCCTTCTTAACGAAGTTTCCAGCCAGAATTTTAATCCATTTTTTTCTACCGTACCAGCAGTATCCCCTACAGATGAAAGCGTATTTGCAAAAGCAGGCTTTCCAAAAATTGTTAATGCACCCGCTGCTACCGCGTTTTTAATTACAGATCTTCTTTTCAATTTCAGCGTTTTAAATTTTCAAAAAATAATTTTTATAAAAACTAACGAACATCCCAAAACCCAACCAGGTTAAAGTTGAACTGCCATACCAAACCACCATTATCTACTGCCAGAAGCGCAGACTCTTTAGAAAGTATATTTCTGTATTTATTCCATCCACTGCCTACATGCTGCGGCGTTCCTAAAGTAAGTCCCGTTGCATTAACAGCATAATAAAACATTTCGCCCTGCGAATCGACTGCTAAAAAACCATCCTGATAGGCTTCAATTTTTGTAAACCCGCTGAAGCTATCTCCAAGCAGTGTTGTCTGATCCCAAAGAATGTCACTCTTTTTAACCAGATAAAGCTCTCCACCTGGTTTTCTGCATATAAGAGCGTTATGTGCCTTTGAATAACTGACAATATCATAAGCATTGAAGTTGTTTCCTCTTACAACTCCTTCAAAAGATATTGCCCTGCTTTTCACATCAAAAGGGTATTCCCATAATATGCCGGTGCCCGCCCATCGGGTTATAAGCCTGTTATCTGCTCCAATTACCTTGTCAAAAATATTCCAGCCACCATTTGGAACTATATTATTAGTACCATAAGCCTGGTTTTCATTGCTCCATTCATAGGTTGAAAAAAGCCCGTTTGTTTCTACCAAAATAAGCGCGTTCTGATAAGCAACAAGTGAGATCAAACTTCTTCCAAGCAAGTCAAAAACCTTAGCAGGCGGCTCTTTACCAGGAGGATAGCTTCCGGTAATCAGCAAATAAACTGTTTTTAGCTTTTGATTGATTTCAAAACCAGAACTTGCAGACGATATACCAACCGGCAATAAATAGGACACACCCGGCTCTATAAAACCCTCCGTTTTAATTTCGATATCTATAGGTGATGAAAAATAATCGTTTCCTTTAATAGTAGCACTTTTGTTTATTAAAACATAGCTGCCTTCAGGAACTATCTGATAGTTTGTATAATTCTTTGCATTGTACGCCTGAACCGAATCGGAATAAACCTCAAACGACAGGTTGATATCTGATGGAGCCGGCGAGGTACCTCCCAGGCCAGCGTTTATCTGGATCTTCTGAACAGAATCGGTTATAGCTAATACCCTGGCAAACACTCCTGTGCCGCTTGCCTGGGTTATATAAATTTTTTTAAACCGGCTCAGGTCTTCCACTTCAATTGCCTTTTTATTGCATGAGAATGAAAGCATAAAGCACAATAGCAGGTATATAAATTTAAGCTTCATATTATTTCTCTTTAATGTTACTAACTTACGTTTCAATCTTATTACCATCCGGGATTTTGGTTCCTGCCAAAATCAGGGATTATAGAAGCGTCCTTGGTTGGGATCGGGAATAACAGATACTTATTTTCAGCAACGTTTGTTCTTCGTACAACAAACCTTTCGTAAGAAAATGAGCCATTGCTGTTTTTTACAGGCTCCATTCCTGTTACCAGCTTATCCGTTTTTTCAAGTATCTTCCATCTTCTTACATCCCAAAAACGGAGCTCTTCAAAAGCAAATTCTACTCTTCTCTCCTTACGAATACGCTCCCGCAATTGTGCCTGGTTTAATGTTGCTGGAAGTGATGGCATATTGGAACGGTTCCGCACTGTATTCACAGCAGTAAAAACTTCGGTACCTGGTCCCCGTGCTTCGTTCTCTGCTTCTGCATAATTTAAATACAGTTCTGCCAGTCTTATTTTTTTCCAATTGCATGAATTTTGTGTACTCTGGTCGGGAATTTTTGGATCAATAAACTTTCTTAAATAATACCCGGTATGTGTGTTTCTTCTGTTAGGCGGTGATTTTAATAACTGGTCAGCACCCCCGGCAAACATTTCCATAGTATGTAAAACACCGCTTCCCATGTCATAAACTGCATTATTATACCATACAGTTGCATAAAAGCGCGGATCTCTGTTCTCGTATGGTTTGGAAGGATCATACCCAGATCCGGAATTGATGACAGGCTGCAGATGATCATCATCCAGGTAACCCAGGATAGGCGGCTCGCCTGTTGTTTTCATATCATAACTATCCACTAGTTCCTGTGACGGACAGGAGCCTGCTTTCATCATTCCAGGCTTACTGGGAATACTATTTATGAGTGCCGAATTACACCCCAAAGGACGTTCAAAAATGGTTTCCCTATCCCTCGGTGACTCCGCTACATCCGCGTTATTTAAAAAATACTCGCTGTAATTATCAAAAAGAGCGAAATTGCCATTTGCTGTAAGAGCGGTCAGCGCTTCTTTTGAGGCTACAGCCGCTGCATTCCATTTAGCCAGGTCATTTGCCGGATTCCACAACGGACTGGCATTTTGCAGTAAAACCTGGGACTTAAGCGCATAGGCTATAGCCCGCGTCATTCTTCCCCGCTCGTTGGCAGATGTAATTCTCATTGGAAGTGCCGTATTGCTGATCACTTCATCACAATCCTTAACAATCATATTTGTCACCTCCTGAAATGTAGGTCTTGATAATTGGGAGTAATCGAACTTACTATCAAACGGTTTATCTACATAGGGTAATGGCCCGTATTTTTTTATTAATTCAGAATAGTAGAATGCGCGCAACAATTGTGCTTCGGCTTTAAATCGCATTTTCAAATTTCCCGTTGTTACATTGGCATTGTCTATATTTTCCAAAAACACATTAGCATCGTATATCCCTCCCCAAAGTGCAGTGTAAGTATCGCCTGTAGGGTCGAAAGCCGGTGTAAGCGCACCACTTAGCCATTGATTAGCCATGCCAGAATTTTCGTTGCCTACATCACTATCGTGCGCTTCATCGGTAATACCCGCTAAAAATGCATAAAAATGATAAAACCAGTAATAGCTTGGTATATGACCATACACCCTGTTTAAATACGCCCCTGTCCGGTTTTCGTCACTGAATATTTCATCTAAAGACATGCGCCCATCCGGGGTGATATCTAAAAATTTCTTTTTACATCCGCAAAAACAGATGGCAATAAAGATGAAGTAAAATGCTACTTTTCTCATTATATCAGGTATTGATTTTTAAAAATTAATATTAAGGCCAAGATTATATATCCTCACTAAGGGATAGGATAAATCTCCCGTAAGCTCCGGATCGAAGTTTTTAGTGGGTAGCCGGTCAAAGGTGATTAAGTTAAGACCATTTATATACACCCTGGCTCCTTTTATACGTAACCTTTCAAATAGTGCCGGGGAAAAATTATACCCGATCTCAACATTTTTCAACCTTATATAACTTGCATCATTTATAAAAAAACTATTTTCAATCTCATTGGGATTTGCCTGTGTTGTTAATCTCGGGTATTCGATTGGCAGCCCATTAGCCACTCTTTCTTCTGTCCAGCTTCCTAAATGTCTTGCAACATAATTGCTCACAGAATTGGTTCCCCTGTACATGTAATAGTTTGAAACATTTGTTACTCCCTGAACCAGTAAACTAAAATCTATTCTCTTAAAAGTAGTTTGTATAGCTGCTCCAAATGTATATTCAGGTACTGATGAAAATAATATGGGCGCCCTGTCTCTGAAATCAATCAGCCCGTCTCCGTTTATGTCACGATATTTAAAATCACCTGCGCGGGAAGCATGTCCACCAACATTTTGTACCGGGGAGAGCCTGATTTCCTCTGAGCTTTCAAAATATTTATCAACAATATAACCAAACTGCTGGCCTATCCTGTATCCGGTTTCCCTGTATCGATAGGCATAATCTTCGGGAAGTAACGGTTCATCGGCATTTAACTGTTTATTTCTTGCATAGCTCATATTCAGCTTGGCAATCAAAGAGAAATCAGGCTTTATTCTTTTGTTGTATCCCAGCTCAACTTCGTATCCCCTATTTTGAACAATCCCTATATTTACAGGCGCCAATACACTAATAGGAAGCCCGTTCAAAGCAGGTACGGTACCCCTGTACCTGAGAATATTATCTCTTTTTTCAGTGAAAATATCTGCAATTAATGTTAGTGAATTAAGCAATCCCAATTCAATTCCTATATTCGTTTTTCTTGAAACTTCCCACTGCAGGCCTTCATTTTTTAAAAGGTTAATGGCAACAGTTTGTCCCAGGCCGAGGCTGGAGCTATACCCGCCACCGGTTACCTGAACATTATCTAAATACAGAAAACGCTGCCCTCCAATCCTGTCATTTCCTACCAAACCATAAGAAGCCCTCAGTTTTAGCAAATTAACCGTTTCGGAGTTTTCCAAAAACTTTTCCCTGGATACCACCCAGGCGCCCGAAACCGCGGGGAAAAAACCATAGCGTCTCTTCTTAGCAAATTGCTCTGACCCGTTATACCCTGCATTGAGTTCAAAAAAGTACTTTCCATCATAACCATAAGACCATCTTGTAGCAAGACCTCTGAGGTTATACGGTAATTCGGCATTAACAATCAGGCTCTGTTGCTGAAACAGGAGCAAAGACGTTAACGAATGTTTTTTAAACGAGCGGGCATAATTTAAAGAAGCCTGAAGATTGGACATAGAGGTAAAGCTCCTGGAGCCGGAAATACTGAGCGGTGTATTAACCCCGGCATTGGAAGGCACATAATACACACTGTCCATTCCATCAGCACCTTTCAGGTTGGGGTCCACTACCTGCATCCAGCTTTCATAGCCTCTTGAGGCGCTTAGGGTATTAACCGGGGTTAAATCAAAAGAGACCATCGCTTTAGCAGAAAGACCCTTAGTAATAAAATCAAGCTTTTGATTCATTCCGTAGGATGCAGTGATCCTTCCGCTGGTAGTTTTTATATAGCCGGAGCGATTGATTAATGCATACTGCGACCATTGCCCGGCGCTGCCTACCAATATCTCACCATCTTTAGTTAAAGGACCCGCAACGTTTGCCGGCATGTCGTTTCCAAATGCAATAATATATAAAGAAGGATCGCTTCCTGTAGCGCCCCATGGTGAATTAATATTTTCCACATAACCTGCAACATTAAGAAATGCATCCAGGCCTTTATTTAAGCGGAAGTCAATATTTGATCTGAAAGTATAACGGTCTAAGCGGAAGCTCGGATCATAGCCCATTGGCTGATCCGGTTCAGTTTTAAATTGCCCCCCCTGCCTTAAATAACCTGCATTCACAAAATAATTTGCAATTTTTCCTGCACCGGAAATATTCAGATTATGACGCTGCATTAACGCGTATTTTTTTAAATTGATTTTATTCCAGTCATTGTCAGGATACCTCGTTGGGTCGTCCTGTAACCTGTACCGTTCCAGCGCATACTCCGAATAGGGCTCATTCAATCCATCGTTTCTAAAAGCCTGGTTTCTTAATGTAGCATATTCGTAAGCGTTAACAGGTTTGATCAGCCGCGGAAAATCCTGCGTCCCGGTTTCAAATGAATAGTTCACTTCCGGTATCTCAGACTTTCCTCTCCTGGTTGTAACTAAAATAACACCGTTGGCGCCCCGCACGCCAAATACAGCCGTTGAGGAGGCATCTTTTAATATTGTAATGGATTCAACTTCATTCGGGTCAACAGCAGTAAGACTTCGTTCAATACCGTCAACCAAAACAATCGGGCTTTGTGTATTAATGGTTCCCTGCCCTCTTATAAACAATTGTGTTACATCACGCCCCGGCTCTCCACTTTTCTGAATTACAGTTAATCCCGGTAATCTTCCTGCAAGTGAAACAGCCAGGTTAGCTGCCGGACTTTGTTTAAGCTCCTTTGTTTGTATGGAAGCTACAGCCCCTGTGACACTTAGCTTCTTTTGCTGGCCATATCCAACTACTACCACTTCATCCATATCATTTGGTAAAGGCGTCAGAACGATATTTGAATAATCATTATTTTTTACAGAAATTTCTGCCTTAATATACCCTACACTGGATATAACAAGAACTGCATTTTCATCTGTTACATTTATAGAAAACTCACCATCGGCAGTTGTTGTAGTGCCATTATCAGTACCTTTTTCAACTATAGTCACCCCAGCCAAAGGCTCTCCTTTTTCGTTGGTAACCTTTCCCTGTACAGGTAATATAAGAACAGTTCCTCTGCTGACCTTCTGATACCTCCCGTACACATCAATAATACCGGCTATTGTATAACCGGTCAAAGTATTCCCGTCATCCGGTCTTTTTACCGGCAACCCTGTAAAGGCTACAGCACGAAAAGAAGTTGTTAATAAAACGGTTAGAACAAAGTATATCAGCCATACCCTCTTTACCGGGCGGTACGGTAAAAATGGACTAACGGAATAAGCACTTTTTCTCATCATAGCATTTATTTATAGTTTTTATAAAATATTTTTTACTTATTTAAGCCAGTTATTCGATCTCTTTCCTGAAAACAGGCAGATCTGTTTAAATGAATTTTCGGTTTAGCTTAAGATGGCATTTTTACAATACAATCAATTTCAACCTTAATACCTTTTCCTAATACAGATTGAACTGTTGTCCTTGCCGGCTTTACTCCCGGGAAGTATTGTTCATATACTTTATTATACCTGTCAAAATCATCCCAGTTGCTTAAATGCGCTGTGCACTTTACTACATGATCCATAGTGGCACCGGCAGCTTCTACAATGGCCTTTATATTTTCCAACGTTCGATGTGTTTCTTCTTCTATTGTTCCCAGCACAAACTGAGAGGTTTTAAAGTCAACCGAGGCCTGTCCGCTAACAAATAAAAAACCGCCTGCCAAAACACCATCAGAAAAAATACCTGTTACAAAACCTGGGTCCCGGTTTGGATTATCGATTCTTGTTTTACTCATAATTAATAGTTATTAAATGATATTTAATAATTCCCCTTCAATACATATAGTATATTCAAACAACTTCACTATCAGCCGTATAAAAAATTGAATATATTGTCCGGAGTGTATCTCAGATATTCCATTAATATCTAACTACGCCTTTCTTTATTAACCGAAAGGGGTATCATTTCATTTACCGCATGTACAACAAGGTCTTCTGCTTCTTCTGATAATGGAGACGGCTTGTTATACCAGTACATACTGGCATCTGCTTCGTATCCGCCTTCTTTTATTACCCGGCAAGAAGCGATATAGCAGGATACATCATTTGCATACGAATTGATCCAAAGGCGTGAGGCGTCCCATTCGTTTTTAAGCCGTACGGCATAGTCCACTACAACTTCACCACCTAAATTGATCATTATCATTTTATCTCCGAAGCTCCAGGTTTGAATAGGGTATTTGAGATCTTCGGGAAGATTCTCCCCTCTTTGAATACGATCCAATGCCAACCGCGCATAATATCCTTTTATAGTAGTATCTTCTTTTGCTAATTCAATCAATTCAGGCACAGAGGGCACACTGGAAAAAGGTAACCTGATCCATTTCATATTACATGCCGGCGGCTCAGTTAAGGGTTGAAGATGGGCTGATTTTAGCAGATGATCCACATTATCAGCAATCTCTCTACCATAAGCCTGCATGTGTTCCATTTTATCTCTTAGTCTGGGATGCAGATCTCCCGCACAGCCGATAGCAATCAGCGCCATAGCCCCGTGATACCTGGCTTCAATTATTTTTTGCGCTTCACCCATCCAGTCACTATGTATTTCATTTACATCCGGCCCAAGGCTGATCCCATGGCAAGCATAATTTACCAAAACAGCTCTAATTGCGCCTTCCGGACTTGTAATACGTAAAACAGGTAACGCATGATCAACCGGACCTCCTTCAGCTCTACGGTTTTCAGAAAATGAAGCTTCTCCCTGCCCCCAGTCTACGAATGCAGGCCTTCTATCCCGCAATGCCGCCAATGCTACCTCTTCAAGCTTTTCACTCAACATTTCGTTGAACGCTGCAATATGTATCAGTTGGTCAAGCTCTAAAAGAGAATCACTGAAACTATA
Organism: Niabella sp.; assembly: GCA_027493055.1. Classification (GTDB taxonomy): domain Bacteria; phylum Bacteroidota; class Bacteroidia; order Chitinophagales; family Chitinophagaceae; genus Niabella. The sequence goes on from JAPUDO010000020.1 coordinate 87,057, forward strand.
TTTTAAAGGATACTCACCCCTGCATTGCAGGTGGTTTATAAGACAGCCGATCTCAGGCCCACCATGTGTATGAGTGGCACAAATAGCAACTTGCGCCTGGCTCATTCCCATCCTTTTTGAAAGCTGCTCTATTAACCGGCTTGTTACACGCCATTGGATCCCCAACAGCTCAACAGTAATAAAAATAGAAGGCCGTTGCGCATCACTTCCAAAAGCTATAGCCTTAGCATATAATTTTTGTAATACCTTGTCTGACTCTGTTTTACTGCGGGCACCAAACCCCGAAAGTCGTATAGGAGTGCGTGGCGTAATATCTGCTTCTGCAAGGCCAACTTCTATACTTCCGTTCAGATCTTTATGTATCGGTTGTGAATATGAACTCATGATAAGTAAATTAAATTTTAGAATAAATTCAATATCGCAATATTCCGGCAAGCGTTTACTGAAAACATAATTCCAACCTGTACTGAACAAAACATCAAATCACTTATCAAATTTATTAAGCAATATTTTAGACTTTTTACCCTATATAGATAAATATCTATCTTATTTTGTCTTTCTTTTCTATGTGCTCAACTAAGCAGAAAAACTATTACAAAAACAATATAGCCAGGAGACTAAAAGAGGAGAAGCCCCAACACTATCAATACAAGGGATGGTATATACGAATAAAAACAGGTCTTGGCTGGCAGACGCTATAAATCTGCATTACAAATTTTAAAAACAGGAAAGCTCTATTTCAAGCGAGCTCCTGTGAAAATGCTTTGAAATAATTTAACCGATATTGTCTCGGCTGGCAATTTTTGAATTTTTTAAATTGCCTGTAGAAGAAAGGAATACTTTCAAAACCAGAATCGTAGCAAATTTCGCTTATAGGCTTATCCGTTTCTATAAGCAGTTTACATGATTTGCTGATTTTATATTCATTCAAAAACTCGAAAAAAGTCTTCTTCATTGTCTTGCTGAAAAATCTTGAAAAATATTCAGGGCTCATGTATAGCTGTTCTGCAACATCTGCAAGAGATATCTTCTCCTGATAATGATCATCAATATATTTATACACTATATTGATACGATCGCTGTTACAGCGGTCAAGATCGCAGGAAAACTTTTGCTCGCATAGTAAACGAAACCTGGAAGTTTCGCTCAATTCCTGTAATATCTGCATTAATAAGATGAACTTTTGTAAGGGAGGAAGCATCGGCAATTCAAGGCATCTCTCTTTTAATCGTGATGCTACTACCTGATCAAACTTAACCCCTTTCTCTGATAGTTCAAGAAGGTTTCTTATAGCTTTAAACTCGCAGCTCCGAAGCCATGTTTTGTTGAAGAACTCTTCTTTCAAATATATCACTATTGCATTGGGAGATTGTTTATGATAACCCGATTCATTGATCCAGCAATGTGGCAAATTTGAACCTAACAGTACAAGATCATCATTAAAGAAATTTTCAACACTATTTCCTACGTATCTAAGCCCCTGGCCTTTGGGGATATAAGTTAATTCATATTCATAGTGATAATGCCAGGGGTAATCAAATTCTTTTTTACCTTTTTGCAAAACCACATTGAATAAATCAGATTCATCAGGCGGGATCGGCTTATAATTCGGTTTCATAAACTAAAAATACATTTTTTCTGTTTTTTTGTTCTAAAGTCACCTACCAGTAACGCCAGTAAATATAACACCAGGCCACGGCATATAACACCGCCCAGAACTTAACCTGTTTCCACCACGGTCGTTTTACGCCATCATCAAGCATAACAAGCCATGAAGGTTTCCAGATAAACGATTTTACCTGATCAGTAGTAGGCGGAGTAGAATATAAAGAAACAACCATAACGAGCAACATCGTCAATACCTGTGAAATACCGCCGGCATACAACCAGTGAAGCCTGATCTCCAACAGGTTTAAAACCCAGGCAAGCACTAACTGAATGACAACACCGCCCAAAAGCCCTGCCACAGCGCCTGCATAACTCGTTCTTTTCCAAATAACACCCAGTATTATCACCGAAATAAAAGGAGTTGCTATATACGTAACGCCCATCTGGAAATACTTGAAAAGCCCCACCGTTCCTACCAATGGCGCCACCCAGGAGGCAATTAACAGCGCTGCTGCTCCTGAGATCTGTCCCGAAATGATCATTTCCTTATCACCGGCATTTTTCCGTAGGAAACTGCGGTAAATATCCAGTGAAAAAATGGTGGATATGGAATTGGAAAGCGCGCTTACAGAAGACATAATCGCCGCAAAAAAGCCAGCCAGTACAATACCCTTGACCCCGGAAGGCGCAAATGTTTGCAATGCAAGCGGAAAAGCTTTATCGTAATTGTCAGGTAATAAGCTGGCCCCCTGGTGCATCACATCCAACCAATGATACATTACCAACCCCATCAAACAGGTAACAATCGGCAGTATGATACCAATAAAACCAGCAAAAATGATTCCCATCATGCCGTGCCATGTATTTTTGGCAGACAGAATACGCTGTATCATTACCTGGTTAGATGATTGGTAAAATAAGAACACACCAAAAGAGGCTACAATAAGCCCTAAAAAAGGAGCTTCAGGATCGGAAGGCGGGTGATATAAGTGGAAGCGATCAGGAGCTGCTTCTACCATGGCATTCCAACCACCGGGAATATGATCCAGAGCCAGCCAGAAAAAGAGAACTCCCCCGATCATAAAGAGTACACATTGTATGGCATCTGTCCACATCACTGAATTCAACCCGCCAAGCAAGGTATAACTTCCCGTAGCCACCACAATACCGGCCATTACATAATACTGGTTCCATCCGGTTAGTTCACTCACAGTAATACTGCCCCCGTAAAGAACGGGAGGAAGAAAGACAAATACATAACCGATGATCATGACCACGCTATATATACTGGCACAGGCAGGTCCGAAACGGCGCTTCAAAAATTCGGGTACCGTCATGATCTTATTGCGTAAATACATCGGGATGAAAAAGATCATTGTCAGCAAATACGTAGGCAAGGCCCACCAGGTCCAGTTGGCAATACCCATCCCATCTTTATAAGTTGCGCCCATTGTTCCCACTATTTGCTCGCTTGAAACTGTGGTGGCAACAAAAGCAGCCCCAACCAGGTACCAGGGCATCTTGCCCGAGGCCAAAAAGTACCCCTTTACAGTCCGGTCAGTCCGCCTGGCCGCTATGAGCCCGATCACAACGACAACCAGGGTAATCCCTCCAATGATAATAAGATCAAGCACGGAAAGGCTAAAACTATTCATTAAATTAAATTATAAGTTGCTATTAAGGTAATACCCGACGTGTGAGCCCGCGCTGGGAAGCATCCAGTCTTGTGAAAGCCTCAGCATACCGACAACCCGCTGCAAGGCCCCTGAATCCGGCCTGCATCTGAATCATCCAATTCATATCAATACTTGCCAGATCTTCCATAGCAACAAACTGACTTTCATGACATGCCAGCATGGCTTTTTTAGTGTCAAAGACATTTGTTATATCTACATATTCGGTAGGTTGAAAACCAATCCCTCCGATGTTGTCCATGTAATACAGCTGTGCACCTGCAAACCGACAAGCAGGCAAAGACTGACCTGGCATGTGCGGCAACCCTTTTTGGAAATAGGAATCAAACACGAGCTGACTTACATAACGATGATCGGGGTGATAATCATTTGGTGAATGCGTAAAAATAACATCCGGATCTGCTTTTCTCAGCACATCGATCATAAGGTGTCGTTGCGCCCTGTCCGGAAATACCAGTTCGTCCGTAACACCCACCCAGATCAGATCCGCCCCAATAATATTTGCCGCCGCCTGCGCTTCCTTTTCCCGGGTAGCGCTCAGTATATCAGGTTTTACCACGGCATCACCGATACTGCCATCCGTAAAAATAGCAATGCTTACCCTATGTCCTTCCTGCGCATAACGGGTAAGCGTTCCGGCACAAAGCAATTCGGTATCATCAGGATGCGCAGCAACACAAAGAATATTCATAATTTTTTTATTTTTAATAATATCTTTTATAGTACCCCGTACCGGTTGTAAACAGTTCTTAAAGAATCCCCGTTCAGCAGGTCGGTTCGTGATTGGTTTTCCTTACATACTTTTTCATAAGCCAGTTCCAGCACCTGGTCTTCAACAGAACGGGGTACTATTACCACCCCATCAAAATCGGCAAAAACAAGCTCTCCCGGATGCACCAGCACCTCCCCGCATTTCACCGGCACATCATAAGCCATCACCCGGCCTCTTCCCAGGCTGTCAACCGGGCGAATCCCTTTATAAAATAACGGATAGCCCAGTTCGATGATCTTTGTACAATCTCTTATCATGCTATCGCAAATCGTACCAACCGAACCATTCCTTTGGGCAATGGTACTCATCAGCTCACCCCAAGGTGCGTTCGTACAGGCATGATCCGTAGAATGGATCACCACATCATTGGGTTTCAAAGAGTCTACGGCCTCTATTTCCAGGTCATACGCATCATCTTCAACATAGTCGGTTTCCATCCAGCGAAATGTTCGGGCTCTGCCGACAATTACACAGTTATTGGGATCAAGGGGCCTTAAACGCTGATGCATAGCGCAGTTCCTGTGCCCTAATGTGTCCAGCACATCGCAGACGATAGGAACATATAGTTTTTCCCGGATCCATCTGAATTTTTCAGTGTCGTTAATAAAAAGAATCGTTTTAGAGTTCATGGTTGTATATTTAAGAACTGTTACTTAAGGTTATAATCACGTTTTTGAATCAGCATTCCTTCCAGGCAAAAGGTTGCATCCGGCGAGGCAGTATACATCGGTCAGCTATCCCGTATTGCGAGCAAAACCATTTAAAAGTTTCGGGATTTTCCGCATTTAGCTCCATCAAATCATAATGGTTGGGCAGTACATACCGGGGCTGTAATACCTGTGCAAACAGCGCGGCCTGCTCCGGCCCAGGGTTGCCCCATTTTCCGTTAATGGGAACCAGCATCACTTCCGGATTTGCAGGCGCCGCCTTCAGGACGAGCGGATGAAATTCGGTATCGCTGGTGTGATAGACGCTTCTTCCGTTGGCAAATTGTATAAAATACCCCGTTGTATCCAGCACATCAGCGCCTGTTGGCAAGGCAAAGGCACCGGTAATCTCCACAAAACCAAACTGTCTGCTTTCCCCCGCATGCAGGATAACAACCCGCTCCTCCGGGATGCCCAGGGCGACCAGCTTTTTGGCAGCCTGCCGCGGCGCCACAAACCAGGTTTTTTCCTTATCCTTGTAAAGCGAAATGGTAGCAGGATCAAGATGGTCTAAATGATCGTGCGTAACAACAAAGATATCCGCGCTGAGTACTGCAGGATCAACAGGCACTGGATAGCGACGCGAAAGCTCGGGCGCATCTTTAGCAGCAGCATCGGAAAGATAAGGATCAATTACTATGGTAATATCTGCCGCCCGCACTATATAGCCTGCCTGACCCAGCCACCATAAGGCAGCTTCTGACGCTTCCAATTTATAGTCAAGAACCTGTTTCATTTTAAAATAATTAAAGATTCACACAGAACTTTTTCACGGCTTTCTCATTGATCTCAATACCCAACCCCGGTCCCTGGGGCACCGGGATATAACCATCGGCATCCATCTGAACCGGATTCCTTATAACCTCTCTCAGCATTGGGCTATCACAAACATTGTATTCAAGAAAAAGCGACCTGGGCAACACAGCATTTACATGAAGGCTGGCAGCCGTATTGAGATCCGTTAGCCAGGCATGCGGACATACATCCACACCTGCATATTCGGCCTCCCACATAATTTTGCGCGCCTCGGTAAAACCACCGCAACGGGTAAGATCCGGCTGGGCTACATCAATACCGCCGCTCTGGATCAGTTGCCGGAAACCCCAACCGGTTGCTTCCTGCTCGCCTGCGGCCAGTCTTGTTTTTACGCCTGCCGCTTTAACCCGGGCATACCCCTCATAGTTCTCGGGGGGCATAAAATCCTCCAGCCAGTAAATATTATAGGGTTCCAGCGCCCTGCATAATTCAATCATATCATAAGGGCTGCGCGGTGCCATCCAGCCGGGGTCCACCATTAATTCCTTATCAGGTCCCAATGCCTCACGGGCGGCTGCCACTAATTCAATATCGCGTTTAAAATCCTGTCCGAATACGCCCCAGCCAAATTTCACCGCAGTGAATCCACGCTCCAGGTAAAAAGCGCAGGCGTCCTTTATAGCTTCCGGTGTAGACCGGAAAAGTGTGGAAGCATACGCGCGAATCCGCTCCCGCCTTCCGCCGCCAAGAATTTTGTGAACCGGACGGCCAATTGCTTTACCCATAATATCATGACAGGCAATATCAAAACCCGACAACATCTGCATGGCTACTCCCCTTCTTCCGTAATAAATAGAGCCCCGGTACACTTTATCCCATAGCCGTTCCACATCGAAAGGATCTTCCCCGATAACCAGTGTCCGCAATCCTTCAAAGACCCCCGAACCGCTATCAGGTGCATTAACAGCAGCTACAGCAACATGAGAAGAAGTTTCTATATCCGACCATCCTGTAATGCCTTCATCGGTGCTAACCTTTAATAAAAGACAATGCTTCACCCCTCTTGCCTCCTCACTGCCTTCCGGGGCTGTATTTTCATAGGGTGATTCGAGAATAAAAGCCTCAACATCTGTAATCTTCATACGAAATATTCATTTAGGTTTAATGTGAATCAAATACCAGCGCCACTTTCAGCGCTTTGTCATGCCGGTCGCGCGCCAGGTAAAATCCTTCCTCCCAATTATCGAACGGAACCTCATGCGTTACCAGTTCTGACAGGTTTAAAGAAGGATCCTGCAAACATTGCAGCGCCATATCCATCCTGTCCTCATCATTACAGCAGCCTACTATTTCCTGTTCCGAAATATGCAGGTTGAACAGATCAACAGGCACCGGATCTTTTAACAAGCTAAAAACCACCATCCGGCCCCGCTTACGGAGCGATCGCATGCAGGTGGTTACCGCGTCTGCGGAGCTTACGGCCAATATGGCTACATCTACAGATTGCACCGGTAATGTACCGGCAATTTCCACTCCCGGTATCATCCCAAGCCGGAACGGTTCCCTGCCGGCAACCAAAACCTTTGCTCCTTCCCTTACTGCCAGCCGGGCGATTATATTCCCGAAAGGGCCGTCTCCTACTACTAATACTACCCGGTTGTTTATATCTCCTGCACGCGCTATGGCCTGCAGGCAATTGGCCACCGGCTCCAGCAAAGCGCCCAATGAAAAGGACATCTCATCCGGTATCCGGCGCACCCTGTCCGCCCTATGCGTAAAGTATTCCGAAAAAGTGCCGTTCCTGTCTATTCCCAGGTGTCCCATATTCAGGCAAAGATGACCAAAGCCGCGCTCACATTCCACGCAGGTGCCACAGGAAACTACCGGATGCACTGCCACCCGCATACCAGGCAAAATATCTTTTACTGCCGATCCGCACTGCACCACAATCCCGGCGCCTTCATGACCCGGTACTTTCGGCAGTTCAATACCAAAAGGGTTCATTTTAATATCGTGCAGATCTGATGTACAAATAGTAGCTGCCCGGGTCTGAATCAGCACTTCATCCGGTTTGGGGAAAGGAACGGGAAGTTCGGTAAGCACCAGTTGATCCGGCCCCTGTAATTGTAATGCTTTCATTATTGCTGGCTGACTCATTGCTTTATTGATAATACGGGGTTGGGCAAGCCCAACAGTTCTAATGAATTCCGGTGAATAATACTTTCAATAACCTCTCCGGGTACGGCAGGCAGGCCGCTTTTACCAAGTATCTCATTGATCCCACGTACTCCTTTCAGGGAATCCTGCGTGGTGGTAAACGGGAAGTCAGACCCGAAAAGCACTTTTTCTGTTGCCCGGTATTCTACCAGCAAACGCATGGAATTATAGAATTGCCAGGGACGATAATATAATGCAGAGATATCTGCATAAACATTCGCGTGGCGCCGGATAACAGCAATGGTTTCCCCTTCCCACGGGTGGCCCAAATGGGCCAGTACCATGCGCAAATCCGGAAAATCAACCGCGATTGCATCAAAATGAACGGGACGCGAATAATCTAACAGCGTACCGCCAACAAAGGAAGTACCTGCATGGAAAAGTACGGGCAGGCCATGTTTGGTGCAGTACCTGTAAATCTCGTAATATCGTGGATCCGCAGGATGTATATTTTGATAAAGCGGGGCCAGTTTTACACCAACAGCGCCTAACTGCTGATGGCATTTTTCCAGCTCTTCCATAAAATCCGGCTTTAAAGGATCTATGGAAGCGAAAAATAGTAAACGGTTTGCCGCACAGGATACATGCGCTGCCACAGCCTCATTAGGAATGTTCCAGCCGGTGGCGGATGCCTGTAACCCAAATACCACTGCTACATCAGCATCCTTCGTAGCATCCAAATGTCGGGCATTTACATCTCCCCAAACAGAAGGGTCAATACCACAACGTTGCATATCTGCCCGGAGCTGTGGCCCAAAATCAGATACCGGATTAAAAACATGGGTGTGAATATCTACAATCATCATGTAAGTTTAAAACAATAAGCCCAAGTTTCAGCTTAATCAACATGCCTTACCTCTTTTACTGCTGACATTCTAAAACATAAAGAATGACATTGTAAATGTACAGTACAAAGTTTCTGTTTTTTTACCCTATGCGGATAAATACATACCCTATTTTGTCTTTTCGTCTCCTATAATTTTATCATACTTAGTATTGAACCTATAAAGTAATAAAGGAGCAGTATACTTTTCAACAGATAGACCGTCTTTTATTTAGAAAAAGATATAAGAGGGAGCCGATTTTGCTATGTGATGGTGAAGAAAATAAAAATTCCTGTTTACACAGATGAAGAGGTGAGAAGGTATAACCTTAACACCAAAAGAAACAGCTATCCCTAAAATAGAGTGAAGTGAAGAATCAAAATCCTTCAAAAAGAAAATAAAAAATGCTGCTCAGGGCAAATTCACTATACTCCTTCGAAATTATTGTTTACCCGAAAATCATTATGACCTCAAGTCTTCTGAAGTATGCGGCAGTTTTTTATACTCATCTTTTAAAGCGTACCATCCAAAGATCATTAATCCAATAGCAATAGGAACAAAAATGGCTATAATAATGATCCATATAACAGGGTTGTTAATGTCTTTAGTTCCGGAAGGATCAATATTCTGTACCGCTCCGGCTGTTAAAAAATAAATAACTGCAGGGCCAAGTAAAAGCCATACTATTCCCAGCATTTTTTTTATGAGGTTCATATATCTTTTTTAATTATTGAATTAATCGTTCACGTTTTCATCAATTTTGTTATCAAGATACACTGCTCCTATTACAAAACAAAGCGCTGCCACAGCAATCGGGTACCAAAGTCCTACCAACGGATCACTTATAAAAGTAGTTTGTAACAGCACCCCGATAAAAGGCACCAAACCTCCGAATACCCCATTGCCAATATGATAGGGTAAAGACATTGACGTGTAGCGAATCCTTACAGGGAACAGCTCTACTAAAAATGCCGCAATAGGCCCATACACCATGGTTACATATAAAATAAGGCAAAATACAAGCGCTACAAATTTCCAGTACCTGCCAAGTGATAATACCTTATCTTTAATCACAGATTTCCCATTTATTACTTCCTGTGATGCTGTGCGGATGGTATCAACCTGTTGTTGAGTATATCCTGCACCTGAAGTAAATTTTATGGTTTGTACCGAAGTGACTAACGTATCACCAGAGCCTGGCAATACCTGCTTTACAGGGGTTTCAACCTTATCAGAGACAATTGCTTCCTGCTGCCAGGCAGATACGTCTGATTCTTCCAGGAAATAGCTGAATATGGGACGATAGGTTATAATAGCTATCAGCATGCCAAGCAACATGATCCATTTACGCCCGATCTTATCGCTGAGCCACCCAAAAAATATAAAAAACGGCGTAGCAAAAAGTATCGCCCAAAGCATGATGGTTCTGCTTTGCTCAAAATTGAGCAGGGCTTTGGTCTCTAAAAAGCTTTGAGCATAAAACTGGCCGGTGTACCAAACCACGCCCTGTCCCATTACTGCCCCAAAAAGCGCCAGCAATACCATTTTGAAATTGGCCTTATGGCTGAAACTTTCTTTAAGCGGATTTTTAGCCGTTTTACCTTCGGATTTTAGTTTGGAAAATAATGGAGATTCTTCCATCTTCATTCTTATGTACACCGATACACCCACCAATAAGATGGAAAACCAGAAAGGATAACGCCAGCCACCCCATTCTGAGTTGAAAGCCGTTTCACTCATATTGAGCTTTACCAGCATAATAACACCTAGTGCAAGGAATAATCCCAGGGTGGCTGTGGTCTGGATCCAGCTGGTGAAATAACCGCGTCTGTGAACAGGAGCATGTTCCGCAACATAAGTGGCTGCGCCACCGTATTCACCTCCCAGGGCAAGTCCCTGCACCAACCGCAAAAAAAGTACAATCAAAGGCGCCGCCATACCTATGGTTTTGTATCCTGGTACCAAACCAATTAAAAAAGTGGAACCACCCATTAGTACAAGTGTGAGCAAAAAAGTAGACTTCCTTCCGAAAATATCTCCCAGCCTGCCAAATACCAAGGCTCCAAACGGGCGTACAATAAATCCGGCTGCAAAAATGGCCAGCGTGCTCAGCAAGGCGGCTGTAGCATTTCCTTCGGGGAAAAACTCAGTGGAAATAGTTTTGGCCAGCATCCCAAAAATGTAAAAATCGTACCACTCTATCATAGTACCAAGAGATGAAGCGGCAATTACCCTGGTTACAATATTTCTTTCGCTTTTTTTACTCATACAATCGTTATGTATATTTTTATGGCATCAATGACTGCTGTGCTTCCGGGCCAGCGCCGATTAACGGCGCAAAACACCAGCATAAATTCAGCCTATAAATATAGGGGAACTTTGCTTAGTTTCATACTATCAGCCCATCTTTCATTTGTAATACCCTGTCACTAAGCTGCGCAAGATCATCATTATGGGTAACGATCAGGAACGTTTGCGCCAACCTGGTTCTTAAATCAAAAATCAGGTCATGCAGCTCACGGGCATTTGCCGTATCAAGGTTTCCGGTGGGCTCATCGGCAAATACAACAGAGGGCTGATTGATAAGCGCCCTGGCTACTGCCACACGCTGCTGTTCTCCGCCACTCAATTCATTAGGTTTATTTCCCAGCCTGTGCGAAACACCCAATACCTGCAATAAATCTTTTGCAGCATTTTCTACCTCTTTCTTTTTTCTTCCGGCAATCCAGCCAGGAATACACACATTTTCCAAGGCCGAAAATTCGGGCAATAAATGATGGAACTGGAAAACAAAACCAATATTCCGGTTACGGAATACCGCCAGCTTTTTGGACCCAAGTCCGTTTATTACGGTATCGTTCATCACAATTTCACCCCTGTCTGCCTTGTCCAGCGTGCCTAAAATATGCAATAAAGTGCTTTTACCACTGCCTGATGGCCCTACAATTGATACCACTTCTCCCTTTTTGATCTCAATATCAACCCCTTTCAGCACCTGTATATTTCCGTAGGATTTATGGATGTTTTTTCCGTATATCATTTATATGGTTGTAAGATCAAAAAATATGAATTTTCAAATGTAAAAGTTTGCTTTTTAAATAATATCAAAAATGTTTAAAAAAGGTTCAAAAAAAGCAATTTGGTAAATTCCACAATACAATTACTTTTGCACAAATTTTTTTGGATAGCTGCAACCCTTTGTTGCACATTAACGTTAATATAGAAAACCGATATACTATGTTTTGGACACTTGAATTGGCCTCTTATCTTGAAGATGCGCCCTGGCCGGCAACAAAAGACGAACTGATTGACTACGCTATACGCAGTGGTGCGCCATTGGAAGTAGTGGAGAACCTTCAGGAACTGGAGGATGAGGGTGATGTTTACGAAACGATTGAAGATATCTGGCCTGATTATCCTACCCAGGAAGATTTTCTTTTCAATGAAGATGAATATTAAACTGTAATAAAATATTTAGTGAAGCCACTTTGCAAAAAAGTGGCTTTTTTTGTTAATCAATCATTTCGGCCAGGTTTTCAATAAATCTCTGCGCATAAGATCCGGAACGCTTCCAGCCATGACCCATACGTACAATAATCAGGTTCTTTTGGGGATGTATATATACGAACTGACCTAACATGCCCTGGGCAAAAACAGCAGGCAAATTGTTATAGGCACTATAAAAAGTATTCCCATTTCTGCTGCCCTTACCAATGTACCAATTGCTGTTTTGTGATGCCGCAAAATCTGCGGCCTGTACGGAATCATTAAACCTTCTTATCACCCTGCTACTCCACCAATGATTTTTATATCCCTGGTAAGCCAGCATTGTATCGGGGTTTAAAATTGTGCTCACCCACTTTTCTGATAATACCTGATTACCGTTCCAGTTCCCCTTGTTCAAATATAAACGGCCCAGCCTGGCAAAATCCCTGAGCGTGGCATTCAGGCAACAGAAGGCCCTGGCAACACCTTTTGCATCAGTTTGCCAGGTAGCATCACTTTCCATTCCCAGCGGATCCCACAGTTTTTCCTGCAAATAAACGGGCAACGGCTTTTTAGTTGCAGCCTCAATAACGGCGCCCAATATCTGTGTGTTTATACTTTTATATTCAAAGTTTTTGGAGCCCGGCCCTATTTTCGTCTTTTTGAGACGGGCTTTCATATTTCTTGTAAAGCCAAACTTTATTACATCGCTAAACGGGCTGTTATAGGTTTCATCACTTTTAACACCAGTACGCATATCCAGCACCTGCTGTACCGTTATATGATTCCAAGCCTTATCGCTTTTTGAAAGCCAGGGCAAATACCGGGTTACCGGATCATCAAAAGAGCTGATGTACCCTTCCTGTAGGGCAATCTGAGCCAAAGTGCCCACAAAAGATTTTGCTACGGAAAAGGAAGGAAAAACATTTTCAGCATTTAACCCGTTAAAATATCTTTCATATAGAATACTGTCATTTTTTACTATAAGAAATCCATAAGTACCGCTGTTTTTCAGACTTGTATCTAAATAAGCATCCAAAACGGCATTTGTGCTATGGGCATAAAGGAACCTAAAGGGAGCATTGCTTTTCCGGACCTGCTGTACCCTGAATTTATCTAAATCCTTTAATTCAAACCGCCGGAATTTATATGCCCGTACTGCATAACAGGAAGAGAATAATACAGCAACCACCAATAAGTAAATGATCCTTAAGTTTTTCACAGGCATCAGGAACAGTATTATAACCGGAATATATTTTTCATCAATACCCACTTCTCCCCGGGTTTAGTAAAAGGCAAAGCCTGCTGATACTTCCACATCAGTGCTTCCCACTCCTGTACCTTAGGATTAGCCTGGTCTGCAATAGCTTTCTTTTCAAAAGAAAAAGCATCCCCTACCTCCATTATCATAAATAACCTGTTCTCTACCCGGTATATTTCCATATTCTCAATGCCTGCATCGCGGATGCTTTGCTCTATCTCGGGCCATATTTTCTGATGGTATTGTTCATACTCTGCAATTAATGCAGGGTCATTTTTTAAATCTACGGTCAGACAATATTTTTTCATCCGTATATATTTTGTTGTTTAGTGGCATTAAGCTATCTGGCAAGGGTTACCGCACTTCCTGCTCAAATCCTGTATCTGTTTTCAGGTCTTTCCCATCAGCAGCGGCCGTTGCCAGCTGATCACACCGGTTATTATAGGGGTTGTCAGCATGGCCCCGCACCCATCTAAGGGTTATGTTAAGTTTTTTTGCAAGATTATAATACTGCATCCACAGATCTTTATTTTTTTTCCCGCCCTTAAAATCTGTCCTTACCCAATTGTTAAGCCATCCTTTTGTAACCGCATTTACTACATACTGGCTGTCAGAATAAATTACAACAGGCAAAGTGTTTGTTTTCAGGGCTTTCAGGCTTTCTATAACAGCCATGAGCTCCATCCGGTTATTTGTGGTTCTTTTAAATCCCCCCGACAATTCTTTAGCGTGACCTTTGTACATTAAGATGACACCATACCCTCCCGGCCCCGGATTACCACGCGATGCCCCATCCGTATAAATAATGATTTCTTTTTCCAATCTAACAAATATAAGCAGGTCAAAAATTCTTTTTATAAGAAAAAGTTAGGAGGTGTTTACAATACGACAAAAAACATGTACATTTGTGACAAATGACAAATTATGAAAAAGGCACTAAAAAAATACAATCCCAATATATCATCAACAATAGTTTCTGAGCCGGAAGTTGTTTATCGCATTACCCCAAAAAACAGTAAAACAGAAACCCTTGTAAAAGATTTTACCTATAAAGATTTTAAAAAAATCCTGAACAAAGGAGCTTTTACTTTAGCAGAATGGGCTGATATGCTTTTCATGAGTGAGCGCACCTTACACCGCTATGCAAAAGATGACGGGGGCTTTAATGGCTTACAAATAGAACGCATATTACTGCTGGAAACATTAATTGATACAGGCAACGAAATGTTTGGCCGCGAGGGTTTTAAAATATGGTTGCAAAGCAGGCCTTTTTCCTTAGGGGGCGAAGTTGCCAAAAGCAAGCTTACTACATACCAGGGAATACAGGAGATCATAGATACTTTAGGAAGAATTCAACACGGTATTTCTGCATAATGAAAATCTACAGGATCGTTCGTTCTGAATACAAGGATGACCTTACAGGGCAAGGGGCTTTTTTATATGGGGGCCGCTGGAACAGCAAAGGCCAATATGCGGTTTATGCCGCCGAATATATATCGCTTGCGGTGCTGGAAATTGCGGTGAACTATGACAGAACACAAACCCGGCTCTTACCATCTTTTTATTTGGCAGAGATATACGTACCGGATCATAATATCATTGAGATAGAGCAGCTGGCCCTTAAGCAAAACTGGAGCACTGATATGGATTATACTCAGTATATAGGAGACCAGTTCTTACAGTCCAAATCAGAGCTCGCACTAAAAATACCATCGGTTGTAATACCCGAAGAAAGTAACTTCCTGTTAAACCCTATGCATCCCGATTTTAAAAAGATCAGCATTGAAAACAGCAGGGAATACGGTTTAGATAACAGGCTTCTTTAGCTTATTTTGCATCGAACCATACTTTTTTTGTTGCATTCCAGCTGCCGCTGTAATTTATAAACAGCTCTTCGCCTGCCTTTACTTTTCTTACTGTTTTAATAGTAATAGTTTTCCGGGCATAATCCATTTCGTATTCACAATTGCTTTTATAGGAATGATTATATACAGATATCCATCCCAAAGCCATGCAGCATTCTTTACTACCATTTCCCCATTCAAATATATAGTCGTGCAACAGCGTTTTATCTAACAGCTTCCGCTCTGTAGCAGACATAACCAATACCGGCGCTATTTCTACTACCGATCCTTTTGATATATCTTCTGAGGTAAACACTCCCCTGCCCATCTGGTCTGTATCGGCTATATATAAACAATGTGCTATCACAATAAATGATTTGGAACAAAAATAATTATTCAAAAAATAATTTTGAAAAGCTATGCAGATAAGTGAAGTTCGTAAATTTGGCCAATGCAAGTGGAAAAAGGCAATATCTCCCTGGCGGAACAGTTTGAGGTCATCCTTGATTCTGGTAACAGGTCGGAAATTAAAGAATTTCTTGACAACCAGAATATAAGCGATGTGGTAGATCTGGTATATGAGTTTCCTGAACAGGCTGCGCTGATCATTGCCAATATGTCTGTACACCGTGCTGTAAACGTATTTAAGCTGCTTGAAGTAACGGAACAAAGAAGTATTATACAGGAATTACCCCCCAGTTATACTGCCGCTCTTTTGAATGAGCTCCCGGCAGATGACCGTACTGACTTTTTGGAAGAGCTTCCCGCCAATACGGTACGCGAGCTTATAAAGCTTTTAGATCCCGAGGAACGCAGGGTTACACTTTCGCTTCTGGGATATCCTGAAAACAGTATAGGCCGCCTGATGAACCCGGACTACGTATATGTTTATTCACATAATACGGTAGAAGAGGTTTTTGACACCATCAGGAAGTATGGTAAGAACAGCGAGGCCATAAACGTTATTTATGTGATCAATAAGGCCGGCGAGCTTTTAGATGATATACGTATAGGAGAATTTATACTGAGCGAGCCGGGAACCAAAGTTTCGGAGCTGATGGACGAAAGGGTTATTTCTTTAAAAGCCTACGATGACCAGGAAACCGCCAGCGAAATATTTAAAATGAATAATCGTGTGGCCTTGCCCGTGGTTAGTGAGAGCAACAAATTGTTAGGTATAGTTACCATTGATGATATACTTTGGGTGGCCACAGAAGAGTATAGTGAGGACATGCAAAAGATGGGGGGTACCCAGGCCTTTGAAGAACCTTATCTAGACATACCCCTTTTACGGCTGTTTAAAAAAAGAATTCCCTGGCTGGTTGTTCTGTTCTTAGGAGAAATGCTTACAGCAACAGCTATGGCTTTTTTCGAAGATGAGATCGCCCGGGCCGTAGTGCTCGCACTTTTTATTCCGTTGATCATAAGCAGTGGGGGTAACAGCGGTTCTCAGGCTTCGACTCTTATCATCCAGGCCATGGCTGTAGGCGAAGTGCATATTAAAGACTGGTGGCGGGTAATGCGCAGAGAGATCATTTCGGGCCTTTTGTTAGGCGCCGTATTAGGCATTATAGGTTTTTTGCGCATATTCGTTTATCATCTCTTTTCTCCCGCTTTATACGGTGAGCACTGGTTGATGCTGGGGTTCACAATAAGCCTTACCCTTCTGGGAGTAGTGCTTTGGGGCACCTTATCAGGTAGCATGCTTCCGATCCTGATTAAAAAAATGGGCGCTGACCCTGCGGTTAGCTCGGCCCCGTTTGTTGCTACACTGGTAGATGTTACCGGGTTAATTATCTATTTTTCTGTAGCTTTTATGTTATTAAGCGGCAGTTTGCTTTAAAACCTCTTTAAGACCTACCTTACCAGGTTGCCTGGTAAAAATTGCTACCTGCCGGGAAAGATACAATTGTTACTGCTTGTACTGTTGCTATATAGGTAGTTTAACGGGCATGATATTTGCGCAAACGGTTGCGCACATAATTAAAAACCTTATTTTCGCTGACGTTAAAAATATTAAATCATGTGTGGAATTGTAGGTTATACAGGAAAAAGACAGGCATATCCGATTGTCATAAAAGGGCTGAAAAGATTAGAATACAGGGGCTATGACAGCGCTGGTGTTGCACTTCAGCAAGATGAAAAGGTTACTATTTATAAAAAAAAGGGTAAAGTAGCCGACCTTGAAGACAGTATCGGAACCAGCAACGTGGCTGCCACTACAGGCATCGGACACACCCGCTGGGCTACCCACGGCGAGCCCAACGATCGGAATGCTCACCCCCACTATGCTGCAAGCGGAAAAATAGCTATGATACATAATGGCATTATTGAGAACTATGCACAACTAAAAGCAGAGCTTACCAATAAAGGCTATACTTTTAAGAGCGATACAGATACTGAGGTTTTATTAAATTTTATCGAAGAAATCAAAATCAACAACGATTGTTCTTTAGAAGAAGCCATCCGTATTGCCTTAAAGCGTGTTACGGGTGCTTATGTTATTCTATTAATTGATGATGAAAATCCTGATACAATTATTGCCGCCCGTAAAGGCAGCCCGCTGGTGATTGGTGTAGGCAAGAATGAGCATTTCCTGGGATCAGACGCATCGCCTATGCTTGAATACACTAAAGAGGTGGTATATGTGAACGATTACGAACTGGCTGTAGTAAAGCCTGATGAACTGATCTTAAAAAACCTGGGCAATGAAAAAATAACGCCTTATGTACAAAAGCTGGATCTTGAACTGGCAGCTATAGAAAAAGGAGGCTATGATCATTTCATGCTTAAAGAAATTTTTGAGCAGCCCACTACCATGTATGATTGCCTTCGCGGCCGCTTAGATGCTTCAGCAGGAACTATAACAATGGCTGGCATTCAGCAGTATGCCGAACAAATCATCAATGCCAACAGGATCATTATTATAGCCTGCGGAACCAGCTGGCACGCAGGTTTGGTAGCTGAATATATTATAGAAGAATTATGCCGCATCAATGTAGAAGTAGAATATGCCTCGGAGTTTCGTTACCGGAACCCGGTTATTAATAAGGGGGATGTGATCATTGCCGTCAGCCAAAGCGGCGAAACAGCCGATACTTTAGTAGCTATAGAAAGCGCTAAGGAAAAAGGTGCTATTATTATTGGCGTGGTAAATGTTGTAGGCTCTTCCATAGCCAGGGCATCCCATGCAGGCGCCTATACACATGCAGGTCCCGAGATTGGCGTAGCCTCTACCAAAGCATTTACAGCACAGCTGACCGTTCTTATGATGATCGCTTTAAAACTGGGTTACTTAAAAGGCACTTTATCCGGCAACCGCTACAGGCAACTGTTAAATGAGCTGGACATGGTTCCCGAAAAAGCAGCGTGGGTACTGAACCAGCATGAGCATATTCAATCAATTGCCGAAAAATATAAAGATGCCCGTGATTTTCTTTACCTGGGGCGCGGCTACAATTTTGCCATCGCATTAGAAGGTGCATTAAAACTCAAAGAAATCTCTTATATACACGCAGAAGGCTATCCTGCGGCAGAAATGAAACACGGGCCTATTGCATTGGTTGACGAATACCTGCCGGTAGTATTTGTAGCTACAAAGGATGCTTATCATGAAAAGGTGGTGAGCAATATGCAGGAGATAAAAGCTCGTAAAGGAAAACTGATAGCAGTAATAACAGAAGGCGATGAGCAGTCTGCAGCTTTATGTGATGATATAATGATCGTTCCAGAAGCCGATGAAGTAATAGCCCCGCTCTTAAACGTTATTCCATTACAGCTGCTCTCCTATTATATTGGTGTTGCAAGAGGGTGTAATGTTGATATGCCGCGCAATCTGGCCAAAAGCGTTACAGTAGAGTAATGTTGTTTTATGTACCTGGCACCATTGCTACTATCAGCTTCGTTGCGTCGCACTGTTCATCGTTCGGGTTATATATCACCCTCTATTCCTATCAATGATCAATGAAATGAACCAGATAAGAAAACATAAAGCAGACCAGCTCGGTTATAATTTCATTCCCGCTTCTTTTTTACCTGAAGGGAAAGATGAATATTACCTGCGCTTTCAGCAAAACCCGGCTACCGATTACCGGCCTTTAACCAAACAGGAGATCACCATCCTCCAGTCTAATCGTAACCGATCGGGCAATTGGGATGATATACTGGTCCGTGATGGCATTGATATACATCTTATAGAAGAATGTACGTTTTACGGACTGGTAAGGATAGGTAAGCTGGAACAATATTTCCTTGAATTTAGTGAAGTAAGGTTCCCGGTAGGTCTTTATAACAGCCAGATAGTCAGCTGCGATATAGGGGATAATGTATCTATCAGTAACGTAAAGTATCTGAGCCATTACATTATTGAAGAGGATGTGATCATTGCTAATGTAAATGAAATGACGTGCACGTCTCACTCCAAATTTGGCAATGGTATTATAAAGGAGGGCGAAAAAGAAAATGTACGTATATGGGTAGAGCTCTGTAACGAAAATGGCGGCAGAAAAGTTTTGCCGTTCGATGGCATGTTAGCCGGTGATGCCTGGCTTTGGTCAAAATATCGCGGTGATAAAAAGCTGATGGACGCTTTTCAGCGTTTCACTGAAGAAAAATTTGATACACTGCATGGCTATTATGGGACTGTTGGCAAAAGAACGGTTATAAAAAATACGCATATACTCAAAGATGTAAAAATTGGTACAGATGCTTATATTAAAGGTGCCAATAAATTAAAGAATCTTACCATCAACTCTAACGAAAAAGCGAAATCGCAAATTGGTGAAGGCTGCGAAATGGTAAATGGCATCATGGGTGTTGGTAGTCGCGCTTTCTATGGCGTTAAAGCGGTGCGCTTTATTCTTTCTCCCTTTTCCCAATTAAAATATGGTGCCCGGCTGATCAACTCTTACTTAGGTGAAAATGCTACAGTTTCCTGCTGCGAGGTGTTGAACTCCTTAATTTTTCCTGCTCATGAGCAGCACCATAACAACTCTTTTTTATGTGCGGCATTGGTAAAAGGCCAAAGCAATATGGCCGCGGGCGCTACTATTGGCTCTAATCATAATTCACGAGGAGCAGATGGTGAAATACAGGCAGGACGCGGCTTTTGGCCTGGATTATGCGTAAGCCTCAAACACAATTCCCGTTTTGCATCGTTTACCATGATCGCAAAAGGTAATTATCCTGCTGAGCTGGATATTCCCTTCCCCTTTTCTCTTATCAGCAATGAAGAGCATTCCAACAAACTGGTAGTAATGCCGGCTTATTGGTTCATGTATAATATGTATGCCATACAAAGAAATGAACGCAAGTTTGCAGAAAGAGATAAGAGAATTGACAAATTTCCTCTTATAGAATTTAATTGCCTTGCACCTGATACCATCAATGAAATATATCAATCGCTTGGCCTGCTGGAGCTTTTTACAGGAAAAGCCTTCTATAAAGCCAATAAAATGATTGGCAGCGATGCAGACTATATGTCTAAAGGAAAATCACTCCTGGAGCATCATTCGCCTGTCATAAGCGGGCTGGATATACGGGCCGATGGTTTTGAAAATTCAAAAAGGCCGGTACAGATCATAAAGGTTGAAGAAAGTTATATAGTTTATAAAAAAATGCTGCGCTTTTATGCAGGTAACGAAATGATCCGTTACATTACTGAGCATTCTATTACTGATGCCCAACAGCTGTTACAGGTTATTGAAACCAACAGCAGCATCCAGGAATGGGTCAATGCAGGAGGACTGCTGATTACCAAAGACAGGCTGAATCAACTGCTGTCCGAAGCCAGGGAAAATAAGATCAACGGCTGGGAAGGTGTTCATAACTTTTATAAAACATGTGCCGAAGAATACCCCTTACAAAAGATGCGACATGCTGTTTCCATACTTTTACATATTGACAATATTAACAGCACGAATATTGACAACAGCTTTCTCAGGGACCTTTTCCAGCAAACTCTTGAAATAAAAGAATGGATCACTAAAAGTGTTTACCATTCTAAAGCAAAAGACTATAAAAACACTTTTAAAAATATGGTGTATGATTCTAAAGACGAGCTGGAAAGTGTATTAGGCAGCTTTGAAGATAATAGCTTCATTATACAGCAAAATGAAGAGCTTGCCGTGTTTAAAGAGCAGGTAGCCATACTATTAAAAACGCTTTGATCCATAATTTATGCTACATGGACCTGACTTTAAAAGACCAGGTAATGCTGAACTTTGCCACCAGCTCACCGGCTTCGTTTTTTCCTTCAGAAGCAGCAGCTACTATTTGAGGCTCACCTGTTTCAACAGCAGCTATTACAGCACTTTTGAAGGTTTCTCCATCTGAGCAGGTAAACAGAGTGATACCGGTAGCTTTCTTAAAATATTCAGCATTCACCTTTACTACTAACATAGATACCACGGGCCTTTTCTTGTAAACATTTGCCATAGCCAAAGCGCCGGTGCTCAGCTCTGCTGCCATAGCAAGACAGGCAAAATAAGTGGAGCGAAAAGGATTTTTACTAAACCACATATAGGGTACCGCTACACTGCAGGACCTGTCCGATATACTTTTGATGCGTACACCGCTAAAGTAAGCCGATGGCAGCTTCCGGAGCATAAACAAATTAAACCTGAACGAACGGGCAAGCTTTATAAAGTCATTATGGTTTTCCATGCTCTTATATCGATAATGTATTCCTAAAGTTATAGCAATAAATAATAAAGGCGCCATAAGTTTTATGACGCCTTGAGTATAACACTGCTTGTTGCCTTTTACAGCTTCCACTCAAGGGGGATAATTAATCGCGCATTGAAATTGCGTCCCATATTAAATACACCTACCCTTCCTGTTACCGGATTTTCATCAGCATATTTTAATCTGTTTAAATGACTTTGATAAGCCACATCGCCTATGTTCTGAATTCCAACGCTCACGGAGCATATCTTTTTACCGGCTATATTTATATCGGAACCAATACCTGCATTGAAAAGCACATAGCCTTTTGTAGCCGTTTCTGTTTCATAGCCTGCAAAGAAATTATTTTGAGCAGCGACGGTATTCATCTCAATTTTACCATAAAAATTCGATAAGGCTTTCGAAACTGCAGGAAACTCAGCTCTCAGCTCGGTTAATAAAGTTGCCGGGGCTATAAGGGGTAAATTTGAAGAACCATCAACGGCTTTGGTAAACTTACCTCTTACAAAAGAAAAGGTATTCTCAAAATGCAGCCAATCCAATGGATGCGGGTGTAGGTCAATGCGCGCTTCAATACCCGTTAATCTTGCACTCTGCTGATTGAATCTGAACACAGGTGTATTATCAATTGAATCAGGCACACCATTGCTACCAATCGATTTATTATAAAAAATATAATTACTAATGCTGTTAAAGAAAGGCGACACACTAATATCTACATGATTGGTAGTCACTTCGATACCTGCATCTATAGAAGTTGATACTTCACTCTTCAGACCCAGGTAACCTATTTCATAGCGGTTGGTGCCTTCATGTTCTCCATTGGCCGCCAGCTCAGATAAGTTAGGTGCCCTGAACCCCCTGCTGATATTCGCTTTTAAAGATATATGATCGCTAATTTCATGTGTTGCTCCAAGGCTTGCCGAAAAGTTACCGAAGTTTTTAGTAAAGGCATTGAATTTTTCTTCGCCCTCATCTTCCATAGCTTTACTGCTAATACTTCTTGTATCATAACGAAATCCTCCGCTTAAAGTAGTGGGGCCCCAGGTTTTTGAAGCAACACCATAAGCACCAAAATCAAAGAGGCCATAATCAGGAATAATAGCTTCTGATGCCCTGTTTTTATTCTGTTGCTGCATACCATTAATACCCAGGCTAACCTTCCAGTTATTATTTTCTGCCAGGTGATAAGCAAGGTTATAATTAATAGTTTTCAAATCAAAAAAAGCTTCGGGCTCATCGGGTGCATCAGGATCTGCAAATTCCTTCCGCTGGTTTTGCTGAAACCCAATAAGAGCCGCTATCCTGCCCCCATCATTCAGCATAAAAGAATTGTCCAACGCTATTTTAGTATGCTGAATACCCTGCCAGGGCACTAATGGCGTTCTGCCTTTTTCCAGAGACGGGGTTAAGGTATAACCTTCCAGTACCAGGTTGCCTTCTTCATCTCTTTCTCCTTCAACCATTCCTAGTTTCTGGTTGAAATGTGAAAACAACAGGTGCGAATATCCCCAACTTTTATTTAAGCCCACGTAGCCCCCAAAATTTATTTCGCCAAACCTGCTGTTAAGCACGTTACCATCATATTTATTTTTATAATCGCCGGCGCTTTTAATACTTCCATAGGCATTCCAGTTAAAACCATTGATGTTGCCTCCCACATTAGCATACTGTCCAAACATCCTGTTATTACCACTAAAGGAGGTTTGCAGATTAGCCTGCACTGTATTATTAGCTACCGGTGTATTGGTAAGAATATTGATAACGCCCCCGATCGCATCGCTGCCATACATTAACGATGCAGGCCCGCGCAGTATTTCAATTTTCTGCGCACTGTACTCATCTACTTCCAGTCCATGCTCATCTCCCCATTGCTGCCCTTCCTGCCTCATGCCATCATTTATGGTTACTACGCGATTATAACCTAACCCCCGTATAAAAGGTTTGGTTATTGCCGGGCCCGTAGTTACTATAGAAATGCCTGGCTCCCTGGCCGCAATATCCAGCAAATTGGTACCAACCGATTGCTGAATATCTTTTCTGGAAATAATAGAAACCTGAACCGGGGTACGTTTTAACCGTGTAGCCGATGAAACACCTGTTACGGTTACATTCTCATTTTCCACTACGGATTGAGACAATAAAAAATCGTGCGTTGAAATACCTGCCACTACAACAGTCTCTACTTTAGATCTATAACCTATATATGAAACCTGTACCGTTAATCTTCCGTTAGATAGTGCATTAAACCTGTAAATACCATTTGCGTCAGTTGTTGTAGAAAGCTTAAGATCAGGAACAGCAACTGTTGCACCAGCCAGCGGGGCCTGTGTAGCAGCATCTTTTACAACTCCTGACAGACCAGGTTTATCTTCATTGGCATGAAGCACATTTATTATGAATAACAGTATAAAAGAAAAAATATATTTTAAATGCATAAGTATGTGAATTTGGATACACCATTACAAAGGCCCTGCTATTACACAGTCCGTAACAGTATAGTTCTTGGATATTGTGGAAAATATCCGAAAAGAATAAAAAGTAACTTGAATGAATGGAATTATCTTCCCGTTAACCTGCCGGAGGTCCTCTCCGAAGACATACATCAAATGCAGATTGGAATAGAGGGCTTTCAATTTTATCCGGGCCTTGGACTGCAAAAAATAATAGTGAAGTGGCAGTAACAGGTTCCTCTGCTATAAAAGGAGGAACAGCTATTGTATTTACAAGGCCACAATTAAACTTATACGCATTAAATTCCTTTTTTCCTGAAGTGGTATGCTGAAAAGCATAATCAGTATGAGTCGAAAAAAGATCGTGAAAATACTTTTTGGGTGTAACGCTAATGGTAAATACCAGCAGAAGTATTGCTGCCCAAAACTTTTTTATATTTTCAGTCCTTTTCAATTTATGAAACAGAGTTGCAAAGATAGTCAAACAAAATAAAAAGCTGCAAATAATCACAGCTTTCCAAAATAGCAATATAAACGGTTTCTTATTCCACTTTCAGATTAAGCACAATTTCATCTTCCAGGATACCTTCCAACTCGTCTCCGGGTAAGGTTTCACCCACACCTTCAGGTGTTCCTGTAAAAATAATATCGCCTATATTAAGAGAAAAATATTTAGAAATATCGGCCAGCAAAGTATTAAAGCCATGAATCATTTTACCGGAATTACCTTGCTGCACCAGCTCGTTATTTTTATAAAAGCCAAAATTGATATTCTTCGGGTTAGGGAAGTCACTTATGGGACGCCATTTTCCCAATACTGCTGAGTTATCCCAGGCCTTTGCTTTTTCCCAGGGAAGCCCTTTCTGCTTGAGCTCATTTTGTATGTCCCTTGCAGTAAAATCTATTCCCAGGGTAATAGCATCATAATATTGATGCGCATATCTTTTGTTGATATACCGTCCATTTTTACAAACCCGTAAAACAAGTTCACACTCATAATGAAGTTCGTTTGTGAACTCAGGATAGTAAAAAGGTAAATGAGGCTTCAACAGAGCAGTTTTGGGTTTCAGAAAAACAACAGGTTCTTCAGAAACCTCATTTCCCAACTCTTTAGCGTGAGCCACATAATTTCTGCCAATACAAAAAATTTTCATGATTCAAGAGTTTTCTACAGATCAATACCATCTGATCAACCACATACATAGTTATTAACAGTATTCATAGCGGCATTCAATCCCCGGGTTGCGAATATCTCAATAGCTTCCACCGACTTTTCAATTTTCAGTTTTACTACCGGCTCTTCTTCTTTTGTCCATTTTCCTAATACAAAATCGGATTGCATGCCTTTAGGGAAATTATTACCGATGCCAAATCTCAGCCTGGGATAAGCAACAGAACCTACAGACTCCTGGATACTTTTTAAACCATTATGACCTCCATCACTCCCGCTGCCCCGTATTCTTAATTTGGTAAGCGGTAATGCCAGCTCATCTAAAACGGTTAATGTATTATCCAACTCAATTTTCTCTTTATCAACCCAATACTTAAAAGCTTTTCCACTCAGATTCATATACGTTGTAGGACAAATGCACACAAAAATCCTGCCTTTCCATTTTATTTCAGCAACAAAAGCAAGACGCTCCTGTTTAAACACTCCACCATGCTTCTGGACAAACGAAGCTACTACATCGAACCCTATATTATGCCTTGTGTGCGCATATTCATTTCCAATATTTCCCAACCCTGCAATTAAAAATTTCATGTTGAACCATCAAAATTACAAATTATCTGTAAAATAAACACTTATGTTAAAAATAGATACAGAATTATATAATAAAGCAGTCAAATTTTTAAGCGAAAAAAGCCGTGTTATTTAAAATCCTGCAATATAAAAATCAAATCAGTTTAGATTGATGAATCAAAGAACGTTCAATATAGGATTATGTAGAATAATCTCAAAGCTTTTTTATTACTGGATAAGG
>JAPUDO010000021.1 GCA_027493055.1 Niabella sp.
GCAACAACACTACTTACCAGCGATATAATTTCAGGTCTAATATTGATTTTAACCTCACTAATTCAACCGTGCTGGGCTTATCATTAGGTGGCTTTTCAGATAAGTACCACACGGGGAGCAACCCCTTTGGAGAGATCCAAAATTCTCCGCCGGGAGGTTCGCCGGGAATTATTGACGATAAGCTGATATTGAACAGCTTTGTTGTAGGGCGGAATCCTGTGATAGGTCTTACTAACGGGTATGATGAGCGCTTTGTAAACCAGTTTAACATCACAGTAGATTTTAATCAAAAACTGTACAAACTGGTGAAAGGCCTTCTTTTCCGGTCAAAGCTGGCCTATGATTCAGACTACCGTACGCTGCTTGGTAAAGATGTTACCAGGGCTACCTACTTTCCTTTGAAGATGGTAGTGGATGGTGAGGAAACAGTAGTGTTTCAGCAGGCCCGCGACCAGGTGATAGGAGGCGTTACCAGGCAAACTTTCGACAATCGATCCAAGAGAATCTATTTTGAAAGCGCTTTGCAATACAACAGAACCTTTTCCAGGCATTCTTTCGGGGGCTTATTGCTCTTTAATCTCACCAAGCAGCACTGGCTTTCCAGCTCTTCCTACACGGTGCAATATCCCGACATTCCCCTGGGGTACCTGGGTGCAGTAGGGCGGTTTACTTATAACTATGATAACAGGTATCTTTTGGAAGCATCGGTAGGGCGCAATGGTTCTGAAAACTTTCCTGAAGGAAAACGTTACGGTACGTTTCCCGCTGTTTCTGCCGGCTGGAATGTAACCAGGGAGCCCTTCATTGCGCGGTTAATGGGAGATAGTAAAACGCTGTCCCTGCTTAAGTTTACAGCATCCTATGGCGAAACCGGTAATGACCGGCTTATTTCCCAACAGGGAGAATATCTGCGGTTTATGTATTTTCCTTCAGAATATACTTTTGAAAACAACCGGGCTCAATTAGGAGAAGATCTTACGAACTACCAGGGAATTATTGAAGGCCGGTTAGGAAACCCGGACATCACCTGGGAAAGAGCCGTTAAAAAGAATATAGGTGTGGAACTTGGATTGCTGAATGACCAGCTGAATATGAAATTCGATTATTTCACAGACGACAGGAATAATATTCTTTACCAGAAAGCAACTATTGCCCATGTGGCAGCAGCCATACAGGATGCTTATAATATTGCCAGGATCAAAAACAAAGGTTTTGAAACAGAGCTTAGCTACCGCTTTAAAATTGGTTCGGTGAACATGAACATGGGGGGCAATTATACTTTTGCCCGCAACAAGGTAATTGAAAACGGTACGCCCGAATCGCCGCAAAACCAGTTAGGCAATTCTCTCAACCAGACATACGGGTTAATTGCTTTAGGATTTTTTAATACACAGGGTGAAGCCGATGCCTGGCCCTTGCAATATGCTTCAGTCCCTACTCCCGGAGATGTAAAGTATCAGGATACCAACGGTGATGGTAAGGTGGATCAGAACGATTTTGTTCCTATCGGAAGCCCCACTTTCCCTGAAGTGAATTATGGGTTCGATTTTGGCCTTTCCTGGAAGGGATTTGATATGAGCGTATTGTTTCAGGGGGCAGACAGGGTTAGCAGGGTATTGAGCGGCTTTATGCAACGGCCGGGAAACCAGTATGGTTCTATATTAGAAGCGGTGAAGAATGAGCGATGGACTCCTGAAAACACTGCCAATGCCACAAGACCTAAATTAACAGCCACTTATGCCAATGCCAATAACTATGTAAACTCTACTGTCTGGATCAGGGATGCCTCTTACCTGCGATTAAAAAATGTTGAATTAGGGTATCGCCTGGAAAACAGGTTCGTTAAAAAGGCAGGAGCGCAAAGTGCAAGGCTTTATGTAAGTGGTCAAAACCTGGTTACATGGGATAAGCTCAGGATTGTGGATCCCGAGCAACAGGCTTCAAACAGCTTTACGTATCCCCAGTTGCAGATTTTTAATGTAGGTATTAACATTCAGTTTTAAAGTTATGATGAAAACTAAAAAATATTCTTTTGCCACAGCAATGGTTGCGCTGTCTGCAGGGATCTTAATATTTGCGGGTTCATGTAAAAAAAGTTTCCTTGAGCAGCCTTTTTCTCTCACGTTTAACGAGGATTCGGTTTTCGCTAAATATGAGAATGCCCAAAAGCTGGTATTCGATATGTATGCCTTGAAGCCGTATTATCTCGACCTCCAGGTAGGTACTACTCCTACAAAAAGATTAAACGGGTCTTTGCTGGAATGCGCTACAGACCTGGGATGCAGCTTCCGCCTCAATGCCAATTATTTTACCCATCGCTTCAATTTTGGTACAGTGCAGGCCGAAAACCTTACCAACCGTGTAGAGGGAGAAGATTCTTATCCTGATCATTATAAAACCATCCGGAAGGCCTTTGTACTGTTAGACAGAATAGACGAAGTTCCTGATGCGCCTTCGGGAGAGAAGGAACGCATAAAAGCAGAAGCAAAAACCATGATCGCCTACAATTACTTTGAGCTGATGAAAAGATATGGCGGCGTTCCTCTTATAAAGAAACGGCTTGTGCCAAGTGTTGATGATGTAAATATTCCCCGTTCTCCGCTTATTGATATTTATAATTATATAATTGAGCTGCTGAATGAAGCCATTGCTGTTCCGCAATTTGCTGCCAGGTACGATGGCAACGACTTCGGGCGTATGAATAAAGCATTTGCCTACGGTCTGAAAGCAAGAGCTGCCTTGTATATTGCCAGCCCATTATTTAATACGGCCACGCCTTATATGAACCTTGGCGAACACAATAACCTGATCTGCCTGGGCGATTATGATGCAGGCAGGTGGACTACTGCAGCTGCCTATGCGAAAGAAGCCATTGATTTTTGTGAAGCCAATGGGTATGCTATTGTAAATACTGCTGATAAAAATGTCAACTACACTATTTCTTATCAATACCGCCCGCGCGAGGGCAATACAGAAGTGATGTGGGCAACGCTGAAGGTTACCAATCCCAGCATGGCATACTGGATTCCCAGGGGAACGCCATTTTCAGGAGGGTTCTCATCCAACCTCGCCAGCCTCAATCTTGTGGAAAAATACCAGAACAAAGACGGTTCTTATGTAAACTGGGATAACGTGATCACTACGCCACCCAATGATCCTACATCTCCCTATAAAAATCTTGACCCGAGGTTTAACCAATCC
>JAPUDO010000022.1 GCA_027493055.1 Niabella sp.
GAACACAAAGATAGGAAATAATCATTTTAATATTTTTGATAGCGGTTTATTATTAAAAAGTAAAGTTTATCCCAACGTTCCAGTTAGTGCCGGCCTGTGGAAAATAATAGTTTTCCGTGGCAAGGGTAGCACTGTTGTTGAAATAATAAGAATAGGTGTACCCGTTGTTCTCGTATTTTTTATTAAATATATTATTTGCTGTTAATATTATTCCCAGTTCTTTAAAGATATTTGAAGGGACAAAGTACCTTATGCTGATATTCGTTAAAGCATAAGGGTTAATGCTCTTTAGTTTGTTGGAAGAATTGTCGAGATATTGCCGTCCTACATATTTTTCCGTTAAGTCAAGGAACAGCCGGTGCCCACCGGTTTTGCCGTAAAAAGGCTCAACAGTTGCACTGCCACCGGCTATTGCATTTGGTGAAAAGGAAATATCAGTATTCCTGAAGGTCTGTACGCCCTGGCCGGTTTCTTCCCAGTCTTCATCGTTGTTATAAATGGTGTGATATTCGGTGATCTCTTTGATCTTGTTTTTACTGAAAGTGGCATTGGCGCTTATTTGCAGCCAATCCAGCAGTTTGGAGGCTGCTGTCAGTTCTATGCCTGCGCGGTAGCTTTTGGGTACGTTTGCACGCACAGAAGCGCCCACATCGTTTATTTTCCCGGTGTTAATGAGCTGGTTTTTGTAGTTCATATAGTATCCGTTAATACCTGCTTGCAGTATCGGACTTTCAAACCCGTAGCCGATCTCAAAATCATACAATCTTTCTGGGCTGACTACTGAAGCATTGTCATTTGTTTCAAAGTCATCGCGATTGGGCTCTTTGTTAGCCACAGCAAACGAAGCGTAAACCTTGCTGAGCCTGTTTTGCAGATGATTGATGAAATAGCTTAAACCCAGTTTGGGGTTAAAGAAATGGAAGGAACCGGAAGACTTAATTTCCGGGTTCTTCCTGAAACCGTTCATTTCGTGGGAAACGTAGCGGTATTGCAGGTCGGCAAAACCGTACAGGTTATCAATGATTTGCTGTTGTAGTTTTCCGTAAATATTGACATCTGTTTTATAAGCTGTAAGGTCGTACCATTTATAATCAACCGGTATGCCTATCTCCGCCCATTTTACAAAGCCGTAATGTTTGGCATCGTATTGCGCATATCCGCCACCAAATGCAAGGTTTGTGTTCTTATAATTGTATGATGCAGACAAAATGCCTCCATAATAATGGTTGTCTAACCAAAGCTGCCGGGTGAGGTTAGTTTTTTTAATTACACTATCGCCAATGGTGATGCTGCCTGGCAAAAAATAGGAGGAGAAAGATTCACTCCTTTTATATTCATTGTAATAACCACGGCCTCTTGTCATGAACAGGCCTATATTGGACGACCATTTACTGTTGAACTTATGATTCAGGAAAAGCTGGTAATAGTCTTGTTGGTAATTGTCTGTCTGGTCATTATAATATACCGGGTTACGGTTTTTGTCCTCATACATCTCACCCAATGTGTTCGTGCGCCTGCCTGTAGCGTCTAACTGCTTGCTGTAATCAACAGTAGCGGGATTGTCTTTATCAGTAAAATAAGTACCGATCCCGTTCCATGCCTGCCCGGTTGTTTGTTTACCGGTAAGAAAGTTGAATTTTATGTTGGTCATTTCGTTGAGCGATGTCCAGCCACCGATAAAATGAAGTGATTTGAGATCGGACGAGGCCCGTTGAATGTACCCGTCTGAGCTGAGTTTGGATGCCCGCATGTCAAACAGGAAGCCTCCTTTTAAAATCCCGGTGGAAGCGCCTATGGTATGCTTCCACGTGTTGTACGAGCCATAAGCGTTGGAGGCATAGGCGGTAGCTTCACGGCTCTGTTCGTTGTTGGAAAGATTCAACGAACCGCCAAATGCGCCTGCACCGTTTGTGGAGGAACCCACTCCGCGTTGAATTTGTATAGAGCTGGTAGAGGAACCCAGATCGGGTGTATTTACAAAAAATACACCTTGGGATTCAGGATCGTTTACCGGAATACCGTTAATGGTAACATTGATACGGGTGATGTCTGTGCCGCGCAGGCGCATGGACGAGTAGCCAACACCGAGGCCATCATCAGAACTGGTTACTAACGATGGTACCTGGTCCAGCAGGTAGGGGAGGTTTTGCCCCAGGTTTTTTTTCTGGATGTCGTTTTTGCCAATGTTGCTTACTGCAAACGGCGCTTTGGTACTAAGCCGTAAGGCCCTTACCTCGATGGGTGACATCAGGTAGAAACTGTCTTTGTTGTGTGTGGAATCTGTTTGCGCGTTTGCGCCATACGTTGCCAGGAGCAGGCAGCTCCAAAGAAAAATCCTCTTCATTTGTTTTTTGTTTTAACAATTAAAAAATGAGAGGGAAATGCTGAAAAGAAAGGCGTTTGTATTCATCCTTCCCTGCGCAGGCATTACCCTGATCAGGTTTTACGGGTATTATCTCAGCTTTTCACGCCATTTGGCGGATTGGCACCCCGGGAAACCGGAGGCTATTTCAAATGTTGATTAGTTTGTCATATTGAGCTTGACGAAATATTGATAACAAAATCATTTGCCTTCGACAGGCTCAAGCTGACCATTCTTTTGAAACAGCCTCAATATGCTTTTTTAAAAGCGTTGCAAAGGTAGGGAGAAAAATTTATAAGTTTATTAGTTGAAAGTTGATAGGCAGGTTGAACGCCTCAATTTGTTTTTTAATATGCGAATAACATTTCCCTGCTCCTGTGCGATAAGCGATGACATTGCGTTCAGGCATGGTGATATGTTGGGATTTTATACGTTCGGCCGGAAAAATGTTGGTTACGTTATAGGGTTTTTGTATATTTGATAACGTTTACATTTTAACGATTGCATTTTGAAGCCCAAAAATACATCATCCGGTTTAAAGGAAGTGGCGCGTTATTCAGGCGTCTCTATAGCTACCGTATCGCGCGTTATTAACGCCGATCCCAAAGTGAAGGCAGAAACGGCCCTGGCTGTTCAAAAAGCAATAAAAACACTGGGATACAGACCTAACAGGGTAGCCCAGCGCCTGCGCGCCACTACAGCGCGACGCAGGCTGGTAGGGCTTTTAATTCCCGATATACAAAATCCTTATTATGTAGATATTATCCGGGGAGTAGAGCATTACGCTTATAATCAGAATGCCACGGTCATTATTGGTAACTTTTCGCAGGATCCCAAAAAGGAAGAGCTTTATATAGACATTTTAAGAAGCGAGTCGGTTGACGGATTTATTGTGGCAACCACACCCCGCACGGAAAAAAAAGTAGAACTGTTGATTGAGGAAGGAATACCTGTGGTTTGTATAGACAGGGGATTGAGGAGCCTGAAGGCTGATGTGGTAAAAACTGATAACGAGGCTGGCGCTTTTATGGCAACGGAGCACCTGATCAGGTTAGGTCATAAGCGAATTGCCCATATAGCAGGGGATAAAGAAATACCCACTACTCATGAACGGATTGCAGGCTACAGGGCCGCTTTTAAAAAGTATCATTTAAAAACAGAGGAGGGACTGATCTTCAGCAGGAAGTCGGATTATGAAAGCGGTGTACAGCTCACTGAAGAAATTTTAGCCCTGAAATGCAGGCCCACAGCTATTTTTACCGCCAATAACCTGCTTACCCTGGGGAGCTATGAAGTGCTGCACCGTCATAAGATGAAGATACCTGAAGAAATTGCCATCATTGGGTTTGATGATGTTTACTGGGCCAACTCTCTGAACCCTGCGTTAACAGCAGTAAAACAGTTTGGTTATGAAATGGGGCAGCAGGCAGCCGAGCTTTTATATAAAAGGCTATCCCATCCCCAGGCGCCGCCAGCCAGCCTTATAATTAAGCCGGAATTGATGATCCGGAAATCATGCGGGGAAAGTTAAATTTTTTAATTCTTTATGTAAACGTTTACACATTTTAAATATATCTCTAACACATAATAATAAAGCGTATGAAATCTCTTCAACCTTTCAGGAAGGTATTACTCCTGACGCTATGTCTGGGCAGCTTTGCAGCTATTGCCCAGGTACGATCGGTTACCGGCCAGGTACTGGATGAAACAAGTGGCCAGCCACTGGGTGGCGCTAATATGGTTATCTCAGGCAGCAGTGAAAACATCCCTGTATCGGCTGATGGCAGATTTTCCGTCCGTATATCAGATACCACTACTGCCCTTATCGTTAGCTATGCAGGATATATAACCAGGCAAATAAATGTGGGTAACCAAACAACATTAAATATAATGCTAACCAGTACTGCAGGAAACCTCAATGAAGTAGTGGTAATAGGGTACGGTACACAAAAGAAAAGATCGGTCACAGGCTCTGTTGCATCAGTTAATTATGACCAGTTCAAAGACCGGTCGTTCAGTAACGTGGTCCAATCGCTTACAGGCACTGTGCCGGGTGTTAATATTACTCAATCCCAGGGAGCGCCCGGTATGGCGCCGGTTATACAGATAAGGGGTATCAGCTCTATAACGGCAGGTACCAATCCCTTATTTGTTATTGATGGTGTGCCTCTGGAAGATTTTAATATGAACATGATCAACCCCCAGGATATTCAATCCGTTGAAATATTAAAAGATGCTTCTTCAGCGGCCATTTACGGATCGCGCGGCGCCAATGGAGTGGTAATGATCACCACCAAGCTGGGCAAACCCGGTAAACCTGTAGTAACAGCAGGTTTTGAGTATGGCTTTCAGAAAGTGACCCGTAAGATTGAGATGATGGATGCCCAGCAATGGATACGTTACTATATAGCAGCAAAAAATAACGCCTGGGTAGATTTGAATCCATCTGTTAACCGTGCTACTGATCCTAACAGCGCAAGGGGTACTTCTACCTTATATAAGATTCCTGAAGAATTTATGAATAGTCCTGAGCAATTTGGCAGTGGCACAGATTGGCAGGATGTAATGTACAGAACAGCCCCTCTGGCTAACGCTCAGTTGTCGGTTTCGGGAGGTACTGATAAAACACAGTATATGTTTTCAGCCGGTTTGCTTAACCAGGAAGCTGTGCTGGACCAGAATTATTACAAACGGCTGGCCTTGCGTTCTAATATAAAACAAAGGCTGTCAGATAAGATATCAGTAGGTCTTAACCTGAGCCTGACCGGTATTCATGATCGTACCGAAGGCGTTGACGGAAAAAGCGATGTAATAAGTCTTGCATTGCAGAGCGATCCTATCTTTCCTTTATATAATGAAAATGGGAACCTGGGTATTGTAGATCCTAATTCTATCTGGAACAGGTATCTTCAGTATAATCCTGTGAACCTGTGGCATCCTTATGCTACCACAAGGTTTACCAATAGAAAGAATAAGGCCTATAATACTTTTGCCCTCGGTTTTTTAGAGTATGACATACTCCAGGGCCTGAAATTCAGGTCGGCCCTGAGCGCCAATGTGTCAAATAACTCCTATAATTTTTACAGGTTTAAAAACCAGGGATATGGTTATAACCAGGATCTGGCTACATCAACGGCCACAGCCAGTACAGGTAACAAACTCAACTGGCTTTGGGAAAACACTGCCACTTATGATTTTTCAGTAAACGAGCATGATTTCAATTTGCTGGCGGGCTATACTTCACAAAATGAACGTACCGAGTTTCAGTCCGTTACCGCGTCCAATTTTCCTAACGACCTGGTACAAACCATTAATGCCGGAACAGTTACCGGGGGAACTTCTACCGCCTCTGAATGGGCTATTCAAAGTTACCTGGCAAGAATGAACTATAACTTCAGGAATAAATATTTCCTGTCTGCGAGTATTCGCCGGGATGGCAGCTCAAGGTTCAGCAGGGATAATCAATGGGGATATTTTCCTTCGGTTTCTGCAGGCTGGGTAATTTCTGATGAGCAGTTTCTGAAAGGTGCTGAAGGATTAAGTCTTTTAAAGCTGAAAGCCAGCTACGGCAGTGTCGGGAACAACCAGATACCTAACTATGGTGCAGTAGGACTTTTGGGTGGTGTGAATTATGTTTCAAATGGTAATATAATAGCAGGTTTAAAACCTATTACTTTAGATAATGCTGCCCTGCGCTGGGAAAAAACCAACCAGCTGAACCTGGGCTTAGATATTGCTGTTTTGAAAAACAGGTTGTCTGCAACAATAGAAGTATATCGTTCCATAACAAAAGATATGCTATTGAATGTGCCTATTCCTGATATTACCGGCTTTTCAAGCCAGCTTACCAATATTGGGAAAATGCGTAACAGTGGTATAGAGATTCTGCTGTCCTCTAAAAATATACAGCGCGAATTTACCTGGGCTACCGATATTAATTTCAGTATGAACAGGAACAAGGTATTGCAGCTGGGTCCGGGCAATGCACCTATCTTTTATACTGACTGGGAAACAACAGTGCGTACTGCAGTAGGTTCCCCTGTTTCGGATTTCTTTGGTTATGTGTTTACCGGCGTGTATAATAATATGACCGAAATTCAGAATACTCCTCATGAGGCATCCACAAGGCCTGGCGATCCGGTTATTGCAGATATAAGCGGCGATGGAAAAATTACAACTGACGACAGAACCGTTATTGGTAACAACCAGGCAAAATTTATTGGCGGTATTACCAACAGGTTTGGCTATAAAGGGATAGAGCTGTCTGTACTATTACAGGGAAGATACGGCGGAGAAGTGGTGAACCAGAATTACAGGTTCCTGGGCTTTTGGAACAGCGGGCGAAACCTATATGCCGGCGCTGCTAATTTCTGGGAGTCCGAGCAAAACCCTGGTGACGGTAAGAATCCGCGGCCTTCGGCAAACAGGCGGTCTTTTCAGCAGGGGTTTTCCACTCTTTGGGTAGAAGATGCTTCCTTTCTGCGGGTGAAAAATATAACATTGTCTTACAATATTCCCCAGCAGGTATTACACAAAACGCCTTTCCATAATCTTAGGATATATCTGAACGCAGATAATGTAAAGCTCTTTAGTAAATACACTGGGTACGATCCTGAAAATACTACTTACAAAGCCACCAATTATAGTGCTGGCACTGTTGCTGCCAATACCGGGGTATCCGTCTCCTCGCTTCCTTCGGGGTCAATGCTGGGCGTAGATTATGGTTCTTATCCTTTGCCTATGGTGGTAACATTTGGTTTGAAAACCTCATTTTAAAGACATGATAATTTCTAACCGATATTAAAATTTAAAATATGAACAGGATAATAAATCTGAATACAATTATTACTTCAATATTGCTGCTGCTGCTTGTGAGCTGTGGCAAATCATTTACTGATCTGGCACCGATTTCTAATGCCAATACCAATAATTTTTATAATAGTGAATCTGATTTCGAGTCTGCCATTACAGCGGCCATGAATACCCTGTACTCCGTTTATGCGCCTGAAGGTCCTGTATCGTACACGGGAGAGCTGATGGGCGATAATGCAACTTTGTACATCATTGCAGGGGCCCAGGCCGATAAGCATGCCTTCCGCGATTATACCATTCAAACACCTAATACGATGGTGTATAGTTTCTGGCGACAGTTTTACAGCGCGCTGTTTGCTGTTAATACAGTGCTGGACAAACTTCAGGTTGCCTCACAGGTTGATGTGGAGTATAAAAAAGTGGCCGAAGCCGAAATGCGTTTTTTGAGGGGCTTATATTACTTCCAGATGGTAAGGCTTTGGGGAGGTGTTCCTTTGGTAACGAAAGCAGTTTCCGCCCAGGAAAGCTATAGTATTTTAAGGTCGTCAGAGGCCGAAGTGTATAACCAGATCAAATCAGACCTGCGGTATGCAGCAGACAACCTGCCTCTTTCATCTAACGTTAAGCTGGTAGGCCGTCCTGCCAAAGGCGCTGCTCAAACTGTATTGGGCGAAGTATATCTTACCCTTGGAGACAAAGCCAATGCAGCAAAAGAGCTGCTTGAGGTGTATAATAGCCAGGAATATGCTTTACAGTCTAGTTATGCAGCAGTATGGGGGCCTAATGTAAAAAATACGAAAGAGTCTGTTTTTGAAATTCAGTATTCATCGGCCAATGCAAGTACCGGAACCCATAGTCCCTTTTACCAGTTTTTCTTTCCAAACGTGAATGTATTAGGATTTTCCGGTGTGGGCATGAACCAGGTAACCGATGACCTGTATAATGAATTTGAAACCGGTGATCCCAGGAGGGATATTGCTATTTCGCTTGGGTACCAGAATGGTGCTACTTTCCAGGAGCAGAAGTTCTATAAAAAATGGATACATCCCAATGCTACTATTAACGGCACTACGTTATTGGCCAATAATGATTTTATGGTGTATCGTTTTGCCGAGGTACTATTGATGTTAACGGAAGCTACCGGCGATGCGCAGTATCTGAACAAGGTAAGAGGCAGGGCAGGGCTGCCTTTATGGGGTACGGCCGGTTACCCAACCAGCCGCTATGGAACGCTGGAGCTGGCATTAGAGCACGAAGCACGTATGGAGCTGGCAGGGGAGTATAAGCGCTGGTTTTTACTAAAACGCCTGAACCGTGCTATTCCGGTACTCACCGCTAAAGGGAAGCAGGTTACACAGGATAAATTATTACTGCCGGTTCCGGATATAGTACGGTTACAGAATAGCGCGATCACACAAAATCCGGGATACTGACCGGGAAAGAAACAGCAGGGAATGAGGTTGCAGAAGAAGGGGATGGAAGAATTTTCCAAGTTGATGGAAATAATTACCGGATATACGCTTTCTCCCTCTTTCTGCTTTACCTTAGAAACACCAAATCCTTCCCGGGTGCTGGAGATTGCGGCTAAGGATTTCACAGGTTGATTTTAAAATTCAGAGACAGGTATTTGCCTGCTTATTTTATTGTATTATGAAACGGTTATTTGTATTGCTTTTTTTATGGTGTTTTTTATGGAATAGCGCCGGGGCACAGCAGGTGCAGCCACTCGGGGTATCGGGAAATAAACGGTTTTTCCAGACTGCCGATGGTAAACCCTTTTTCTGGCTGGGCGATACAGGTTGGCTGCTGTTTGTAAAATGCAGCAGGGAAGATGTGTTGAAATATCTCGATACCCGGCAGCAACAGGGTTTTAATGTAATTCAGGTAATGGTATTACATACACTGGCCGCTAAAAATGTGTACGGACATTATGCATTGCAGGATGGCGATATAAGTAAGCCTCTTACCACGCCAGGTAGTGATTTTAATGATAAAGCTGCTTATGATTTCTGGGATCATGTGGACTTTGTAATTGATGAAGCCGCAAAGCGTGGTATCTATATGGCGCTGGTACCCGTATGGGGCTCTGCTGCAAAGGATGACAGGGTAACGAAGGAAAGAGCAGCTGTTTATGCAAAATTCCTGGCAGAACGGTATAAAGGTCATAGTAATATTATCTGGCTCAATGGCGGGGATATTGAAGGGGCAACCCGTATGGATGTATGGCAGACTATTGGCGCTACCATTAAAAAATATGATACAGCACATCTGATGACCTATCATCCGCGCGGCCGCTATTCTTCAACAGATTGGTTTCATTATGAAAAATGGCTGGATTTTAATATGTTCCAAAGCGGGCATAGAACGTATGCGCAGGATACAAGCATGAAGGAGAAGCATCGTCATGGCGAGGATAACTGGAAATATGTGGTTACCGATTATAACCTGAAGCCTGCAAAACCTGTATTAGATGGCGAACCATCTTACGAAAACATTCCTTATGGCCTGCACGATAGCCTGCAGCCAAGATGGAACGCAGCAGAAGTGCGCCGTTACGCCTACTGGAGCGTATTTGCCGGAGCCGCTGGTTTTACCTATGGCGAGAATGCCGTGATGCAGTTTAATACTATGGGCGATGCCGATGCTAATTTTGGCGTATATAATAACTGGAAAGAAACCATACAGTCACCGGGGGCTTTGCAGATGCAATACCTCAAATCTTTAATGCTTTCCTACGGATATTTTTACAGGAAACCAGCCCAGGAAATTATTGCGGATAATACGCAAAAACGCTATAATTATATACTGGCAACAAAAGGTAACGATTATGCTATGGCATATACTTATACAGGGAGAAATTTCTCGGTAAATACTTCCAGGTTAGGATTTAAATTATCAAAGGCAGCATGGTACAGTCCCATTGACGGGCGCGAGCAGGAGATCTCTCTGAAAGTAAAAAGAGGTATAGTGCGCTTTGATCCGCCGGGCGAGCCGGCCAATGGAAATGATTGGGTCTTGATTTTAGAATAGATGTACAAAACAGGATTCCGAAAAATGGCCTTGATGCATGAGCGTTAAAAAAATGAATGAAGTGAAGCGTTAAAAAATGCCTGCTGTCCGAGCCCGCAGGGTCTGTATAACTTTTCTAAACTACGGAGCGAGTTCAGGCATTTTAGAGGAGCGCAATTCATTTTTAGCGAAGGCATCACTCCCGATCTTTATCGGGATGACTTTTTGCTCCACTTTTTTGTCAAGAAAAAAGTGGAAGAAATAAAATTTTTTGTAAGACAACTAAATAGATTATTGAAATTCGAAAATATTAATTTAAAAATTGATTTTTGAAAAATAGCATCATCATACTGTTGACAGTTTTAACGATGGCCTCCTGCTCCGGCAAGGCTTATTTATTTACTTCCTTCCATGAACCGGCCGATGCGGGTTTACGCATGTTGTATAGCTATGACGGGTATAAATGGAACGATTTCAACAAAATTTTTTTAAAGCCTGAAATCGGCAACCAGAAAGTGATGCGCGATCCCTCTATGGTTCAGGG
Source organism: Niabella sp. (assembly GCA_027493055.1). Taxonomy (GTDB): domain Bacteria; phylum Bacteroidota; class Bacteroidia; order Chitinophagales; family Chitinophagaceae; genus Niabella. The sequence continues at coordinate 10,728 of JAPUDO010000022.1, forward strand.
GCCGGATGGAACTTTTCATTTGGTATGGACTACCAGCTGGCGCGGAGATAAGGGCTTTGGCTATGCTTCTTCAAAAGACCTGCTGCATTGGAGTGAACAAAAGCTGATACCGGTTATGGAGCATGAGCCATCAACCGTAAATGTATGGGCGCCTGAGTTGTTTTATGATGATGTAGCTGAAGATTATAAAATAATATGGGCAAGTACGCTCCCGGGTCGTTTTGAGCGGGGAGCAGAAGAAGACAGCAATAACCACAGGATGTATATTACCGCTACTAAAGACTTTGAGACCTTTAGCCCAACAAAGCTTTTTATTGATCCTAAGTTTAGTGTTATTGATGCGGTTATTGTAAAGCGTGCAGCAAAGGATTATGTTTTAGTGCTGAAAGATAATACGCGTCCTGAACGCAATCTTAAAGTAGCTTTCAGCGATTCCCCTTCCGGGCCGTGGAGGGACGTTTCAGCTCCGTTTACGGAAAATTTTACCGAAGGGCCATCAGTAGTTAAGATAAAAGATAAATGGCTGATCTATTTTGATGCCTATAGAAAGGAGTCTTACGATGCAGTGACTACAAAAGATTTTATCCATTTTGAGGATATCAATAATAAGATCAGTATTCCCAAAGGGCATAAGCATGGAACTATAGTGCCGGTGAAGAAGAAAGTAGTAAAGCAATTGTTGAAAAAAGTGAATAGTCAATAGTTAATAGTTAGTGGGTAGGGCAAGCGCATCTTAAATTTAAGTTTAAAGTAATTCATCTGGGCAAATAATATCAGCCTTTTGGGTTTACAAATAACCGGGAAAAAGTCTGGAGGCGCCTATCGGACCGGCCAGGTTTATAAAAAATAAGAATCAATGAAGTATTTGTTTACATATATTTTATGCAGTGTATTAATGGCCGCTTTCGCGCAGCAGGATACGGCCCGTTACATAGGAAAGACCTTGTCTAATATAGATTATCATCATGGGCAACTGACGCCGGTGGCAGGGGTGCATAATATCCAGGTGTTCAGGGCTAACAGGGAGCATCCTGAATGGGTTGGCGGTATGAACTGGACCTATAATCATCAACCTATGCTTTGTTACTGGAATAATACTTTCTACCTGCATTTTCTCAGCAACCCGGTAGGTGAGCATATTGCACCGGGCGCTACCTGGCTGCTTTCTTCAAAAGACGGGTATAACTGGTCTGAGCCTGTAAGCCTTTTTCCTGCATACAGGATACCTGACGGGTTTAAAAAGAAAGAGGATACGGCTGTTGCCCGCAATATAGATGCTGTAATGCACCAGCGTATGGGCTTTTATGTGGCAAAGAATAATAAATTACTGGCTTTGGGATATTACGGTATTGCTCTGTATCCGAAAGATGATCCCAACGATGGTAACGGAATCGGGCGTGTGGTGCGGGAGATAAAGCCCGATGGCAGCCTGGGCCCCATTTATTTTATTCGCTATAATCATGATTTTAATGAAAAAAATACCAGCTACCCGTTTTATAAAAAATCAAAAGACAAAGTGTTTGTTGCAGCCTGCGATGAGCTGCTGTCTCAGCCCCTGCAAATGCAGCAATGGGTGGAAGAGGCCGACAAAAATGATCCGCTGATACCTTTAAAAAAGGAATTAAAAGCGTTCAGCTACTACCATTTGTCTAACGGTAATGTTATTGGCTTCTGGAAGAATGCGTTAACCAGCATGTCTGCAGATGGCGGTAAAACCTGGCTGTATAGTCTTTTGCGAGCGCCTGGCTTTGTAAATTCCAATGCTAAAATATGGGGACAGAAAACTGCTGACGGGAAGTATATCACTGTTTACAATCCTTCGGAGTTCAGGTGGCCGCTGGCCCTTTCGGTAAGTGATGACGGTTTGAAATATAAGAACCTGTTACTGGTTAATGGAGAAATTACTTCCATGCGTTATGGAGGTAACTATAAATCTTACGGACCTCAATATGTACGCGGTATCCAGGAAATGAATGGTAATCCCCCGGGTAATACTGCCTGGGTTTCTTACAGCGTTAATAAGGAAGATATGTGGGTGGCAAAGATCCCTGTGCCGGTGAAAAGTACTGTTGATAAAGAAGCCGATGACCAGTTCAGTTTATTAAAAGATGGTGAAGCGTTAAATAGCTGGAATATCTATAGCCCGCTATGGGCGCCGGTTTCCATAGTAAAGGAGAACGGGCAGAAATATCTTTCTTTAAAAGATTTTGATCCTTTTGATTATGCAAAGGCAGAAAGGATAGTACCTGAGGCCGGCAAAGTAAAAATTGAATTTAGCATTACTCCCAAACAGGCTGCTAATGGCCGGCTGGATATTGAAATGCAGGATGCAAAAAATACTCCCTGTTTGCGTATCTCATTTGATGCGGAAGGAAATATACTTACAAAGGCAGGCTATCGTAATAAAACGCTCAGCAAGTATGAAGCTGGCAAAAAATACGATTTTGTAATAGAGCTGAATACGGAAACAAGGTTATACACTGTGTCCATTAACGGAAGCAGGCCTAACAATAACATCATTTTTGCACCCATTCATAAAGTGCATCATATATCTTTCAGAACAGGTGGTGTAAGGCGTTTCCCCGATGCCGATACGCCTACTGATCAGAATTATGATCTGCCCCATGCAGGGGAAAAAGATAAGGAAGCCGTTTATAATATAAGCTATTTTAAATACTCGAAACTATTGTAAAGATGTCATCAAATGCTACTCTCGGAATTATCATTGGCAACAGGGACTTTTTTCCCGATAAATTAGTTGCAGAAGCAAGAATTGAACTGATTGATTTTTTAAAGGGGCTGAATATAACACCCGTTATGCTGAGCGATACCGACTCTAAATTAGGAGGGGTTGAAACTTTTGCTGAAGTGCAGAAATGTGCTGAGCTGTTTCGTAAGCACCGTGATGTAATAGATGGAATATTAGTGGTGCTGCCTAATTTCGGAGATGAAAAAGGTATTGCCGAAACCCTGAAGCTGGCCGGTCTGGACGTGCCGGTCTTAATACAGGCTTATCCCGATGATTTGAATAAGCTGGATGTAGTGAACAGGAGGGATGCGTGGTGCGGAAAGATCTCCGTTTGTAATAATCTTTACCAGTACGGTATAAAATATACGCTTACTACAAAGCATGTAAGCCGCCTGAACGATGATACATTTAAAAAGGACCTGCTTGATTTTACAGCTGTTTGCAGGGTGGTAAAGGGCCTGCGTAAAGTACGTATTGGTGCGGTGGGTGCAAGGCCTACAGCATTTAATACAGTGCGTTACAGTGAAAAGATTTTGCAGCGCCATGGTATTTCAGTTACTACAGTTGATTTGTCTGAAATATTGGGCAATGCCAATAAGCTCACTGGTAGTGATGCATCAGTAAAAGATAAGCTGGAGAAAATTCATGCTTATACTTCTGTAGGTAAAACGCCTGATGAAAAGCTGGTGCAGATTGCTAAGCTGGATGTAGTACTGGAAGAATTTATGCAGGCCAATGCGCTGGATTGTACAGCTATTCAATGCTGGACATCCCTGCAGCAAAACTATGGGTGCAATGTTTGTACCAGCATGAGCATGATGAGCGAAAATATGCTTCCCAGCGCCTGCGAGGTAGATGTAACAGGCACTTTGAGCATGTATGCCATGCAGCTGGCAAGCGGCTCGCCGAGTGCATTGGTAGACTGGAATAATAATTATGCCGATGATGATACCAAGTGCGTATTGTTTCACTGTGGTAACTGGGCGAAATCCTTCCTGCCCGATATCAGCATCAGCACAGCACCTATTTTGGGTACAACAGTAGGCACAGAAAATACTTACGGAGCCTTAGATGGCCGTACGCCTGCTATGCCGCTGACTTACGGGCGTATCAGTACAGATGATTGCAAAGGCATTATTAAAGCTTATGTAGGTGAAGGCGAGCTGACAAATGATGAGCTGAAAACCTTTGGGAACAGGGCTGTAGCGCAGATCAGCAACTTACAGGGGCTGATGAAGCATGTATGCCGTAATGGCTTTGAGCATCACGTGGTAATGAACGCCAGCAAAACGGCTGGTATCCTCAAAGAAGCCATGGAAAACTACCTGGGCTGGGAAACCTATGTACATGAATAAACTTTTTCTTTAAACAGGCTTGGGTTATGACAACAAAAGAACTGAAACAAAAATCCATTGAGTATAGAAAAAAGTTACTCAAATATATTGTAAAGGCAAAAGCGGGTCATACCGGTGGCAGTCTTTCCTGTACCGATATTTTAAATGTATTGTACAATGAGATTATGAATGTATCTCCACAAAATTTTTCATCGCCGGACAGGGACCGGTACATTCAGAGTAAAGGACATACTGTAGAGGCCTTGTTTGTAGTGCTGGCAGATAAGGGTTTTTTCCCAGAAGAAGACCTTAACACATTGTGTCAGTATCAATCTCATTATATCGGCCACCCCACACGTAAAGTCAACGGAGTTGAACAAAATACCGGTGCGTTAGGTCATGGCCTGCCCATTGCTGTAGGTACAGCTATTGCAGGTAAGCTCGATAAGAAGAATTATAAAGTGTACACATTGATGGGCGATGGTGAAATGCCCGAAGGAAGCAATTGGGAAGCAGCATTAACGGCAGCTCATTATAAGCTGGACAATCTTTGTGCTATTGTAGACAAGAACACATTGCAGATAACGGCCCCTACCGCCGATGTTTGTAATACCGATCCGCTGGATGAAAAATGGAAAAGCTTTGGATGGGCGGTAAGGGAAGTGGATGGCAATGATGTGGCTGCTTTAAAAGCGATTTTACAGGAGCTGCCTTTTGAAGAGGGCAAGCCAAGCGTAGTAATTGCGCATACCACCAAAGGTAAAGGTGTAAGTTATATGGAAGGTGTGCTGAAATGGCATCATGGTGTGCCTTCAGCAGCAGAATATGAATTGGCGGTAAAAGAATTAGATACTCAATTATTAACACTTTAAATAAGGAGACCCTATAAAGTCCCTCCTTTGGAGGGATTTAGGGAGGCTTATGGCAGAACAGATCAACACACTACCTTATAAGGCAAACCTGGATGTTTATTCAGAAACCTTACAGCGTTTGGCAGAAACGGACAGGAATATAATTGCTGTAACCAGCGACAGCCGGGGCTCTGGCAAATTAGTACCTTTCGGAAAAAAATATCCTGAACAGATTGTGGAAGTAGGTATTGCCGAGCAAAACCTTGTGGGCGTGGCTGCCGGCCTTGCTTCCTGCGGTAAAAAAGTATTTGCTACTTCGCCTGCCTGCTTTCTTACAGCGCGGGCTTTGGAACAAATAAAGAATGACATAGCTTATAGCAATAATCCCGTTAATGTTATTGGTATCAGCGCAGGAGTAAGTTATGGGGCATTAGGCAGCACCCATCACAGCCTGCACGACTATGCCGCCTTGCGTGCTATTAATAATATTATGGTGGTGGCGCCAGCTGATAACTGGGAAACCGCCAGGGCAATTGAGGCTGCTGCCAATAGCAATCTTCCGGTGTATTTACGTTTTGGAAAAAAGCCCATGCCTCCTTTAAAAGAAGATGCTGCGGATGAAGTGTTTGAATTTGGCAAAGGCCGTGTTATAACCGAAGGGAATGATGTATTACTTATTGGTTGCGGTGAAACAGTGTATCCTGCGTTTGAAGCAGCGCAACTGTTAAAAGAAGAAGGTATCGCTGCAACTGTTGTAAGTATGCATACCATTAAGCCCCTGGATACGGTATTACTGGCCCGTTTGGCCGGGCAGTGCAGGGCTATTATTACTATTGAAGAGCATAGTGTTTATGGTGGTTTGGGTGAGGCCTGTGCTTCTTATTTGTTGCAGCGGGGTATTTTCAAACCGTTTAAAATTATCGGTATACCAGATGAGTACACAGTAACGGGTTCGCAGTCAGATATATTGAATCACTACGGGATCAGCAGGGAAGGTATTGCTCAAACAGCCAGGCAGCTTTTAACCTGATTATGTATCGGAGCTTTTGCTGGCAAAAACAATAACGATCATGAAGCATATAACTTGTCATATTATTGTAGCAGTGTTTGCGGTTGTTCTTTTTACGCAGTGTGGACAAAAGCAATCTGCTCCTGGAAGAAAAAAGATAGCTATTGTTATTTCAACGCTTAATAACCCGTGGTTTGTTTTTCTTGGAGAGAAAGCTGCAGAAAAAGCAAAGTCCCTGGGATACGAGACCCGGCTTTTTGATTCGCAGAATAATGCTGCCCTTGAGAGCGATCATTTTGATAATATTATAGTAGAAGGATTTAGTGCTGTTCTTTTTAATCCTACTGATGCAGATGGTTCTGTAGCTAATGTTCAAAAAGCTAAAACAGCTGGTATTCCTGTGTTTTGCATGGATAGGGAAATTAATGCTCTGGATGCGGCTACTTCCCAGATACTGTCAGACAGTTATTCCGGCGCAGTGGCTATAGGTAAATATTTTGTACAGCAGCTAAATAAAAAGGGTAACTATGTAGAGCTGCTGGGTTTGGTTGGCGATAACAATACCTGGGCCAGGTCTAAAGGTTTTCACAGTGTGGCGGATAACTATAAGGGATTAAAAATGGTGGCTCAGCAAAGTGCAGATTTTGATCGTAACAAGGCAATGGAAGTGATGGAATCCATCTTGCAGGCACATCCCAATATTGATGGTGTGTTTTGCGGAAATGATGCCATGGCCATGGGCGCATACCAGGCATTGCTTTCTGCTGGTAAGGCAGATAAAGTAAAAGTGTTTGGCTTTGACGGGGCAGATGATGTGATTGATGCGGTTAACGATGGTAAAGTATATGCTACGGGCATGCAGTTCCCTTTGGTAATGGCAGAAACGGCAGCACAGTTTGCTGATGAATACATCAGGGGTAAAAGAGATTTCCCTCAAAAGATACCGGTAGCAGTGGAGCTGGTTATGAAGAAGAATGTAAAAGATTATGTGGCATACGGTAAAAAATGATGATGCCAATGAAAAAGATACTTAAATATGGATTGCTCGTTGTTATAGTGGCTTTGCTGGGCTATAACTCAGTTTACATTAAAAAACTCAGCGATGTAAACGCATCAAAAGGAGCGCAGTTCAATGCTGCTGGCTTTGCAGCTCAGCTATGGAACGAAAAATTACCGGCAAAGTCAGACAGCGCTGTAGCTATCAGTGTTTTGAAAGGGGCTATAGATGATGATGCCGGTGCTGCTTTTGACAAATATACCAATGCCCTGGCTATAGGTAACTATCGTTACGCTCTTGTAAAAGGTATTGCAGTTATTGATGCTATTACAGCAGATGATTTGAAAATCACTATACAATCGGCCGCACCTTTTAAAGCTACAGTTGCGATGGAGTTTATATATGGTAATGCGTTGCGGGATGCTTCAGGGCTGGTGAATTTACAGGAGTTTCCGAACACCAGCGATCTGAACAGTATTTCCGAGGAACTGAATAAAATTGTACGTCAGAAAATAATACCGGCTGCCAGGCCCATGTTAAAGCCAGGGGCAAAAATAGAATTTACCGGTGCTGTTGAATTAAATAAAGAGCATATACACTTTGATGATGTCGAAATTATTCCTATAAGCATAAAACCTGTTTCCTGATGCTGATAGCCCGGAATATTACTAAGAAATTTGCAGGCGTTACGGCGCTGAATAATGTGAACCTGGAGTTGCACGCGGGAAAGGTAAACGCAATTGTGGGTGAGAATGGTGCCGGTAAATCCACGCTTATGAAAATTTTATCCGGTGTATATACACAATATGAGGGGGATATTATTTTCAAAGGTAATAAGGTACGGTTTGCTTCTACCAGGGAAGCAGAAGATGCAGGCATCGCCATTATTCACCAGGAGCTGAACCTGGTACCGCATTTAACTATTGCTGAAAATATTTTTCTTGGTAAAGAGCTGACGAACTCCTGGGGAATGCTTGATAAAGCAAAAATGAACAGCCATACCAAAAGGCTGCTGGAAAAAGTAAACCTGAATCTCAGGCCGGATACACTTATCTCAAAGCTGAAAGTAGGGCAGCAGCAATTGGTTGAAATAGCGAAGGCCTTACATGCCAACGCGGAAGTGATTATCATGGATGAACCTACTTCAGCTATTACCGATAAAGAAGTGGATCATCTTTTTGCTATTATTGATGAGCTGAAGGCAGAAGGAAAGATTATTGTTTATATCTCTCATAAATTAAAAGAGCTTTTTTTAAAGGCAGACAGGTACACTGTTTTACGCGATGGTGCTGATATTACTTCGGGTGATATGAGCACGATATCGCAGGAGGAGCTGGTAGAAAAAATGGCAGGCAGGAAGGTAGTCATTGAAAAGAATATATCTGATGCTATTTATAACGAGCCTTTGCTACAGGTAAAAAATATAAGCCTGAAGAATGCACAGGACGCCGGCAGTTACCTTGTAAAAGATGTTTCTTTTACTTTACACAAAGGAGAAATACTGGGATTGTATGGCCTGATGGGAGCGGGAAGAACAGAGCTTATTGAAACGATTTACGGTTTGCATCCCGGGCTGGGTAAAGGGGAGATAGTTATTGAGGGAGCACCTAAAAAAATAACGGCTCCTGCCCGTGCAATTGCTTCTGGTATCATGCTGGTGCCTGAAGATAGAAAACTGCAGGGACTTTGCCTGGGGTTGGGGGTACGCAAAAATATTAGTGTAGCGGTATTGAAGCAGTTAGAGGAGAATGGTCTTTTCCTTAATATGCGTAAGGAAACGGCGCTGGCTAAAGATTATATTCAACTGTTGAATATTAAAACGGCTTCGCAAAATACTTTGTCCAGGAACCTGAGCGGTGGTAACCAGCAAAAAATTGTAATTGCCAAATGGCTGGCAAAAAATCCCAAAGTATTGCTATTAGATGAACCTACACGGGGGATTGATGTAGGCGCTAAATCGGAGATTTATAAGCTTATCAGAGAGTTAGCATCAACAGGGGTTGGTGTTTTAGTAGTGTCATCAGAAATTCCGGAGGTATTGGCTTTGGCCAACCGGGTACTTGTCATGTGTGAGGGCGAAATAACTGCCGATATGCCTGTTGCAGACGCAACTGAAGCCAATATGTTAACCAGCGCTATTCATAAAAATTAATTCAGCATGGCCGCTATTCATTATAAACAACGTATTAAAAGTCTGCAATCGCTTATTGCCCTGCTACTGTTATGTATTGTATTGACCATTCTTACTGATAAGTTTTTTACAGCAGATAACGGCCTTAATGTATTAAGGCAAACCGCAGTAAATATTTGTATTGCCACTGGTATGACACTAGTGGTTTTAACAGCTGGTATAGATCTGTCTGTCGGCTCTGTGTTAGCGCTCTGTGGCGCTATTGCAGCCGGGTTGTTGAAAAACGGCATTGCGTTGCAGGCAACGGATACTTATATCGGCTTTACTATATTAGGCGTAATCCTTGTTGCTATAATTGTTGGTGCTGTTTTAGGGTGGTTCAATGGTTTTGTTATTACAAAGTTTAATGTACCCCCATTTGTGGCTACGCTGGCCATGCTGACCATTGCAAGAGGATTTACTATGCTGTACACAAAAGGTCAGCCCATCAGCAATCTGGGTGCAAAATTTGCTTTTATCGGTGCCGGTTCGTTTTTAGGTATTCCTGTACCGGTTTGGATTGCCCTGGCAGTAGTATTGATTGCCGCATTTATCACCCGGCAAACCAGGCTGGGGCGTTATATCTATGCTATTGGCGGTAATGAAACGGCAGCGCGTTTTTCCGGCATCAATATTTCTGCTGTAAAAATGATAGTATATGCGTTGGCAGGAGCAATGGCTGCTATAGGAGGCATCATTGTTACCTCCCGTTTAGATTCTGCGCAGCCTAATGCCGGCAGCAGCTATGAATTAGATGCCATAGCAGCAGTAGTGATTGGAGGCACTTCTTTAAGCGGAGGCAGGGGAACAATATGGGGCACCGTTATGGGAGCGATCATTATAGGTGTTCTTAATAACGGGCTGGTTTTGCTGAACGTATCTCCTTTCTGGCAGCAGGTTGTTAAAGGGGCTGTGATTCTTCTGGCTGTGATTATTGATAAACTTGATAAGAAGGATTAGTGATAATAGATGAGTGATGAGTAGTGAGTGGTTCACTTATTGAACTTATTTAGATTTTTAACATGAATGCAACTTATCCGCAGAGGTGGATAGGTGTATAAAAAAGTATATAAATATGCTTTTACAACTGGCGCACACAAAATTGGATATTTTCAATGCCACACAAGATCTGGCCGTTGAGTGTTATCATGTGACCAAAGCTTTTCCTAATGACGAAAAGTTTGCATTGGTGCAGCAACTGAGAAGAGCTGCTGTTTCAGTGCATCTGAATATTGCGGAAGGCTGTTCAAGAAAATCTGAGGTTGAAAGAAGACGATACCTGGAAATTTCAAGAGGTTTTCTTATTGAAGTAGATGCAGCCATTGGTATAGCGTACAGATTGTCTTATTGTGATACGAAAGATATAAACAAATTGGGAGAACTTATCATAAGCTGTTTTAAACAATTATCAGCAATGATTAATCATCACAGTAATTAATTATTCACTCATTATTCATCACTCAATATCCCTCATTCATGTCATTCATTCTTTCCATAGATCAGGGAACCAGCTCTACCAAGGCGTTGGTATTTGATGCAGAAGGGCAGGCTGTTGCCCGTGGTACAGCGATATTGTCAACCAGCTATTTTGGGGATGGATTTGTAGAGCAGGACCCGGAAGAGATTTTTTCCAATGTCCTGGCGGCAGTAACGGATTGCTTGCGGGATCTTGAGGAAAAAGGGTTTGATAAAGCTCATATTGCGGCAATAGGAATTTCTAATCAAAGGGAAACCTTTGTGATATGGGATAAACAAGGCAAGCCACTGCATCCAGCAATAGTCTGGCAATGTAAGCGTTCCGTATCTGTTTGTGAACAGCTTAAGCAGGAGGGTTTGTCGGCCACCATCCGGGAGAAAACCGGATTAGTGATTGATCCTTATTTTTCTGCAACAAAACTGGTGTGGCTGCTTCAGCATAAGTCTGAAATTAAAGAGGCCATAGCTGGTGGACAGGTTTTATTTGGCACTGTGGATACCTGGTTGCTATACCGGCTTACTAACGGCCAAAGCTTCGCTACTGATCATACGAATGCTTCACGTACGCTTTTTTTTAATATTCATACTTTAAGCTGGGACCGGGAATTGATTTGCTTACTGGGCCTGGACTATCTTCAATTACCGCAGGTTAAATCTTCTTCTGATTTTTTTGGGGAAACAACGATAGGCGGCCTGTTAGAACGCCCGGTACGGGTTACAGGAATGATAGGCGATTCTCATGCGGCTGCCTTTGGTGAAGGCTGTTTCGATCAGGGAACAGCAAAAGCCACGCTGGGCACAGGCTCCAGCATTATTATGAATATAGGAGCAAAACCTGTGGCTTCTCAAAACGGTATGGTTACCACTATTTGCTGGAGCGTGCCGGGGCGTGTTGATTATGCGCTGGAAGGAGTTATTGTAACCTGCGGAGCTACTATCGAATGGCTGAAAAATGAAATAGGACTTTTTAATGATGTACAGGAAACCGTGCAGATGGCAGCTGCTGTTAGTGATAATGGCGGTGTTTACCTGGTGCCGGCATTTAGTGGTCTGGGATCGCCCCACTGGCAAATGAGCCGGAAAGCTGCTATTACCGGGATGACTTTTGGCACTAATAAAAATCATATTGTTCGTGCTGCATTAGAGTCTGTTCCTTACCAGATAAAAGACGTGATTGGTGCAATGGAAAAAGATACCGGGTTATCTTTAAAGCGTTTAATGACTAACGGTGGGCTTACAGCCAACGCATTTGTCATACAGCTATTGGCCGATGTTTTAAGTTGCGAAGTATCCAAAAGTTCAATGCCCGATGTTTCTGCCTTAGGCGCTGCGTATATGGCAGGTTTGGGCGCAGGCATTTTTAAGAATATAGATGCGTTGAGAAATCTAAAAAGTGATAAAGCAGTGATAGCGCCATCTGAGCAGGCTGAAAAAGCAAACCGCTGGTATCAGCAATGGCTGAATGTTATTCAAAACAAAAATTAAATGATGAGGATAGTTAAGCTTATTGTATTTATCTGGGCCCTGGTTATTATTACAAACGGATATAGCCAGCCTTTCGTATTAAAAGCTGATGATTACAAACATTATGCAGACCGCTTTAATACAATGGAAGATGAGCCCATTGTGCAGGCTGTTCCTAATAGTGAGGCCTGGCAATGGATGAGGCATAATATTCCGCTCTTTGATTGTCCTGATAAGTCATTTGAAGAGATCTATTATTTTCGCTGGTGGACCTTGCGTAAGCATATTAAAAAAACTGACCAGGGCTATGTGCTGACTGAATTTTTAGTAAACCGCTCTTATGCGGATAAATATAACCTGATCAGCAGTGCGTTGGGGCATCATATTTATGAATCGCGCTGGTTGCATGACCAGCAATACATGGATGATAATCTTCGCATCTGGTATCGCGGTAATAATGGTAAACCGTTAAGTCACTTAAGAGCCTACAGCAGCTGGAATATAGATGCGGTTTATAACCGCTACCTTGTCAACGGAAATGAAGAGCCGCTGAAAAATTATCTGCCCGATTTTATTAATGACTATAGTGGCTGGGAGCATGAAAAACGTACGTCTACCGCGCTTTTCTGGCAGTATGATGTGAGGGATGCAATGGAAGAAACGATCAGCGGTGGCAGGAAGGAAAAGAATCCCCGGCCTTCTATCAACGGGTATATGTATGGTAATGCCAAAGCGCTTGCAGCAATCGCTAAGCTGGCGGGCGATGCAAATACAGGACAGTTGTATTCACGTAAAGCAGACAGTATTAAAACTGAAGTACAACAAAAATTATGGAATGCCAAAAGCCGTTTTTTTGAAGTAAGGAAAGAGCAGGGCGATACACTGGCTAATGTGATGGAGGAGATAGGATTTATTCCCTGGTATTTTAATTTGCCTGATGCCAGGTACAATGTAGCGTGGAAACATTTAATGAACCCAAGGCATTTTAATGCGCCGGCAGGTATTACCACAGCCGACCGTAGCCATCCGGGCTTCAGAACCCATGGGTGTTGTAAATGCGAATGGGATGGGGCTGTATGGCCGTTTGCAACAGCGCAAACCTTAACTGCAATGGCTAATCTTTTAAATAATTATAAGCAATCCGAAGTTACAAAGAACGATTATTTCCTGCAGCTGAAAAAGTACGCAGCTTCACAGCATAAAGGGGGCAAACCTTATATTGGAGAGTATGCAGACGAAAAAACAGGTGAGTGGCTGACAAAAGACGACCGGGGGCGCTATTATAATCATTCTACCTTTAATGATCTTGTAATCACGGGGCTTGCAGGCTTGCGGCCACGTGCGGATAATATTATAGAGGTAAATCCTTTATTGTCGGCAAAGCAGTGGGATTGGTTTATGCTGGATAATATTTTATATCATGGAAAAGTAGTTACCATCATTTGGGATAAAACGGGAAAGAAATATGGTAAAAGCAAAGGGTTGAGCGTTTGGGCTAATGGCAAATTAGTTGCTAAATCTAAAAAACTCAGACAGGTAACCGGTAAGTTATAGCATGAAAAAATATCTGGTCATTATATTGATAATGATGGCATT